>DASVDF010000001.1:0-3437 GCA_036381215.1 Woeseiaceae bacterium
GTGTGACCTGCCCTCCGAGCCGCTCTGGCTCGAGCAGGTGCACGGCACGCGGGTCGCGACTCCCGAGGACGCGGAGAGCGCGCCTGCCGACGCGCTGGTCACGGATCGCGCCGGTCTCGTCTGTGCCGTCCTCACCGCCGACTGCCTGCCGGTGGTGCTCGCTGCCGCCGACGGCAGCGAGGTCGGGGTGGCGCACGCCGGCTGGCGCGGCCTCGCGGCCGGCATCCTCGAAGCCACCGTGGCCCGGTTCGCCGCGCCACCCGAGGCGCTCGCCGCGTGGCTCGGCCCGGCGATCTCGCAGCCGGCCTTCGAGGTGGGCGACGAGGTGCGGCAGGCGTTCGTCGGGCCCGATCCGGGGGCGGACCGCTGCTTCGCCGCGAACGCCCGCGGGCGCTGGCAGGCCGACCTGTACGGACTCGCGCGCCGGCGCCTCACGCGGCTCGGCGTCGTGAAGGTGCGCGGCGGCGGCCGCTGCACTTTCGCTGAGCCGGAGGTGTTCTACTCCTACCGCCGCGACGGTCCCTGCGGCCGCATGGCCACCTTCGTGTACCGAGCTGACCCGGCCCAGGAGCTTGAAATCACGCCGTGAAGGCGCAATAAAGGCGGCAAATCCGCGGCTCTGCGGGAGTTGCCGAGGGCGTTTTTCGCGAGTCCCGAAGCCGGCTTTTTTTTTGCGATTTCGCAGCGGACGAAGCTTCAGACAGGCGGGTACGTCATGCGCATGGACAAACTGACGAGCAAGCTGCAGATGGCACTGGCCGAGGCGCAGTCCCTCGCCGTCGGCCGCGACCACCAGTTCATCGAGCCCGTGCACCTCATGCTGGCCCTGCTGGACCAGCAGGGATCCAGCGTCCGCGGCCTGCTCACGAAGGCCGGCGTCAACGTCAACCTGCTGCGTTCCCAGCTCGGCGAGGCGCTCGACCGCCTGCCCCAGGTGCAGGGTACCGGCGGCGACGTGCACGTCGGCAACGACCTGACGCGGCTCCTGAACCTCACCGACAATCTCGCGCAGAAGCGCAACGACCAGTACATCTCGAGCGAGCTCGTCGTGCTGGCCGCGATGGACGACAAGTCCCCGCTCAAGCGCGTCATGGAGCAGGCCGGCGCGGTGCGCGGCGCCATCGAGCGTGCGATCGACGAGCTGCGCGGCGGCCAGCAGGTGAACGACCCGAACGCCGAGGAAACCCGCCAGGCGCTCGAGAAGTACACCATCGATCTCACCGAGCGTGCCGAGCAGGGCAAGCTCGATCCGATCATCGGCCGCGACGACGAGATTCGCCGCACCATCCAGATCCTGCAGCGCCGCACCAAGAACAACCCCGTCCTGATCGGCGAGCCGGGCGTCGGCAAGACCGCGATCGTGGAGGGGCTCGCGCAGCGCATCGTGAACAACGAGGTGCCGGAAGGGCTGCGCGGCAGGCGCATCCTGTCGCTCGACCTGGGTGCGCTCGTCGCCGGCGCCAAGTTCCGCGGCGAGTTCGAAGAAAGACTGAAAGCCGTGCTGAGCGATCTCTCGAAGCAGGAAGGTCAGATCATCCTGTTCATCGACGAGCTGCACACCGTGGTCGGCGCCGGCAGGGCCGAAGGCTCCATGGATGCCAGCAATCTGCTGAAACCCGCGCTCGCCCGCGGCGAGTTGCACTGTATCGGTGCGACGACGCTGGACGAGTACCGCACCGACATCGAGAAGGATGCCGCGCTGGAACGTCGTTTCCAGAAGGTGTTCGTGGGCGAGCCGACCGTCGAGGACACCATCGCGATCCTGCGCGGGCTGAAGGAGCGTTACGAGGTGCACCACGGCGTCGAGATCACCGACCCCGCGATCGTCGCCGCGGCGACCTTGTCGCACCGCTACATCAGCGACCGCCAGCTTCCCGACAAGGCGATCGATCTCGTCGACGAGGCGGCATCGCGCATCCGCATCGAGATCGACTCGAAGCCGGAGGCGCTCGACCGCCTCGATCGCCGCATCATCCAGCTCAAGATCGAGCGCGAGGCGCTCAACAAGGAGGAGGACGAGGCCTCGCGCAAGCGCCTCGCGGATCTCGAGGAGCAGCTCGCCGGGCTCGAGAGGCAGTACGCCGACCTGGAAGAGGTCTGGAAGGCGGAAAAAGCCGCCCTGCAGGGCGCGGCGCACATCAAGGAAGAGCTGGAGCGCGCGCGCCTCGAGCTCGAGACGGCGCATCGCGCCGGCGATCTCGCGCGCATGTCCGAGCTCCAGTACGGACGCATTCCGGAACTCGAGAAGCGGCTCAACGAGGCCATGCAGGCGGAGGCGAAGGAGACCACGCTGGTGCGCAACAGCGTCACCGAGGAGGAGATCGCCGAGATCGTCTCGCAGTGGACCGGCATTCCCGTGGCCAAGATGCTCGAGGGCGAGAAGGAGAAGCTGCTGCGGATGGAAGAGACCATCGAGCAGCGCGTCGTCGGGCAGGACGAAGCGGTCACGGTCGTCGCGAACGCGATCCGCCGCTCGCGCGCGGGTCTCGCGGACCCCAGGCGCCCGATCGGCTCGTTCCTGTTCCTCGGGCCGACCGGCGTCGGCAAGACCGAGCTCACGAAGGCGCTGGCGAATTTCCTGTTCGACACCGACGAGGCGATGGTGCGCATCGACATGTCGGAGTTCATGGAAAAGCACTCGGTCGCGCGCCTGATCGGCGCGCCCCCGGGCTACGTCGGCTACGAGGAGGGCGGCTACCTCACGGAAGCGATCCGCCGGCGTCCCTACTCCGTGATCCTGCTGGACGAGGTGGAGAAAGCGCACCCCGACGTGTTCAACGTGCTGCTGCAGGTGCTGGACGACGGCCGCCTGACGGACGGCCAGGGCCGTACCGTCGATTTCCGCAACACCGTGATCGTTATGACTTCGAACCTCGGATCGCAGATGATCCAGGAAATGGCCGGCGAGCAGAATTACGAGGCGATGAAAACCGCGGTCATGGAGATCGTCGGCCGGCATTTCCGGCCCGAGTTCGTCAACCGCATCGACGACGTGGTCGTGTTCCGCCCGCTCGGCAGGGAGCACATTCGCCGCATCGTCGACATCCAGCTCGGCTACCTGCGCAGCCGGCTGGCCGAACGCGACATGCAGCTCGAGCTTTCCGACGCCGCGCGCGACCGGCTGGCGGAGGCCGGTTTCGACCCGGTGTATGGCGCACGCCCCTTGAAACGGGCGATCCAGCAGCAGGTCGAGAACCCGCTGGCACAGGAAATCCTCAAAGGGCGCTTCAAGCCCGGCGACACGATCGAGGTCGACGTCGCCGAGCAGCGGCTCGATTTCCAGCTCGCGGCCTGAACGATACGCAGGTACCAGGATGGAGATCCCGACCTCACGGCCGCAGGAGCGCGCATTGCGCGCGACCGCGCCGCGACAAGACAGGCGAACGGAGACATCGACATCGCGGCTGTAGGAGCGCGCATCGCGCGCGACCGCGACC
>DASVDF010000002.1:0-25386 GCA_036381215.1 Woeseiaceae bacterium
CACCTGCTCGTCCGCGCTCAGGTCGCGGTAGATCGCGTCCAGCTGCTCGCGGCTCGTGGCGGTGATCGTGACCGTGAGCGACACGAAGCGGCCGCCGCTGCTCGCCGCTTCCCGCACGGCGTCGCCGGAAATCGGCCCCGCATGCCGCTCGATCACGGACAGCGCCGCGGTACGGAACGCGTGCCGATCCCGTCCCATCATCTTGATGGGGAACTCGCAGGGAAACTCGAGCAGGCTTTCCGTCATTCAAACCACAGCATGACACCATCGCGCGCACGCTGCCAGAGCGATCCCGGCGGGTTCCCGGTGAGCGCGCGCAGCGGCTGCTCGACGAGATTCGCGCCGCCCAGCGAGATCCGGAGCTCCGCGAGCGGCTGGCCCTGCGCCACCGGCGCGACGAGCACGGCCGGCATGTTCAGGATCGATTGCACCTCGTCGAACGTGCCGCGCGGGATGGTGATGTAAAGATCTTCCGGCAGGCCGAGCTCCGTGAATTCGTCCGCGGCCTTCCAGATGCGCGCCTGCGTGATCGCCTCGCCGGCCTGGTAGAGCAGCCGGGTCTCGTAAAACCGGAACGCGTAGTTCAGCACCGCCTGGCTGCCGTCGATGCGGGTTCTCGGGCTCGAGGTGCCGAGCACCGCCGAGATCACGCGCATGCCGTCGCGTTCCGCGGAGGCGACGAGGCAATACCCCGCATCCTCCGTATAGCCGGTCTTCATGCCGTCCACGCTGGAGTCGCGCCACAGGAGCTTGTTGCGATTGCGCTGCGTGATGCCGTTGTAGGTGAATTCCTTGACGGAGTACCAGCGGTAGTACTGCGGGAACTCCTCGACCAGGGCGCGCGCGAGCGTCGCCATGTCGCGGGCGGTCGAGTAGTGGTTCCCGGCGGGCAGGCCGGTGGCATTGACGAAATGCGAGCCGGTCATGCCGAGCGCTCCCGCATAGCGGTTCATCACGTCGGCGAACACGGCTTCGCTGCCGGCAACGTATTCCGCGAGCGCCACCGCCGCGTCGTTCCCGGACTCGACGATGAGCCCCATGATGAGGTCGCTCACCGCCACCCGCGTGCCGACCTCGATGAACATCCGTGAGCCCGGCGTCCGCCACGCCTTTTCGCTCACCGTGACCTGGTCGTCGAGGGCGATCTGCCCTTCGTCCAGCGCCTTGAAGATGGCATAGGCCGTCATGAGCTTGGTAAGGCTCGCGGGCGGGAGCCGCTTGTCCGGCTCCTTCGATGCGAGCTCGCGGCCCGTGTGCACGGCGACGACGAAATAGCTCTTCGCACCGATCTCCGGCGGGGCGGGGATCGGCACATCCGGCGCCGGGACGGCCGCGCCGGATGCCAGCGGCAGCCACAGGAACAGCACGGGAAGCAGGGCAGAATGCAAGTGCTTCCGCGGGATCGGAGCCGGCATCGCGCGTGGCCTTACCTTTCGGTGACGATCTGCATCTCGGAGATCCCGAGTGCACGCAGCTTCGCGACGACGGCGTCGTATTCCGCGGCGTCCGCGATCGGACCGACGCGTACGCGGTACAGCGCGGGGCTTGCGTTCATGTCCTCGTGCACGCTTGCCGGCTCGATACCGCCGCTCTTGAGCTGCTCGTAGCGCCGCTTCGCGTTCTCGGCATCGCCGAATGCGCCAACCTGCACGAAGAGCCGGGGATCACCCCGAGGCGCGACGATCGGCTCGCCGGCCGCGGCGACGGTCGTCGCCGGTTGCGGAGAATAATCGAGCGCGGTGACCTCCACCGGTACGGTGCCTGCGTCGATCATGTCGAGCGCCAGTGCGGCGGCGTACGACAGGTCGATGAGCCGATTGGCGACGAACGGGCCGCGGTCGTTGATCCGGACCACGACGCTCTTGCCGTTGCGCAGGTTGGTGACCCGCACCCAGGATGGCAGGGGCAACGTGCGGTGGGCCGCCGTCATCGCATACATGTCGTAGGGCTCCCGGCTGGAAGTCGGCCTGCCATGGAACTTGCGGCCGTACCATGAGGCGATGCCCTGCTCGTGGTAACCGCTGCTCGTTGGCAGCACGACGTAGCGCCGGCCGTGCACCTCGTATATGGGCCCGTTGCCCCAAGGGCTGCGCGCCTCCGCCGCGGGCTCGCCGGGCGCCGGCGCGGGCCGAGGCAAGGGCGACGGCTGCGGCGATGGACGCTGTGCGGCGCAGCCGGCGAGCGCTGCGAGCGCGAACAACACGATCGCGCGTGCGGCGCGATCAGGAAGCACCGTGCTCCACCTTCAGGGCGATCTCGCGCCCGAGCTGGTGCACCACCATCGCGTACATCACGCTGCGGTTGTAGCGCGTGATGACGAAGAAGTTGTGGAAGCCGACCCAGTATTCGTTGCCGTCGTCACCTTCGAGGACCAGCAGCTGCCCCGGCTCGTCGTCCGCCAGGTCGGTGGCGAACATCACCCCTTCGCGGCTCAGCGATGCCACGGTCTCCGTCGCCGAGAGTGTATTTTTTGCCGGATCAGCCTGGCCGCTGAAGCCGTCTCCGAGCGTCGCCTGGGTCGCGACCGGCGTCCCGGGCTGCCAGCCGTTGCGGACGAGATAGTTCGCGATGCTGCCGATCACGTCCTGCCAGTCGGTCCAGATATCGCGCCGGCCGTCGCGACTCGAGTCGACGGCATACGCCCGGTAACTGCTCGGCATGAACTGCGGCGCCCCCATGGCCCCGGCATAGGAGCCCAAGGCGTCGGTGGCCCGCATGCCTTCCTCGCGCACCAGCAGGAGGAACTGCTCCAGCTCGCGCCGGAAGAAGGCAGCGCGCGGCGGATAATCGAAAGCCAGCGTGGTCAGCGAATCGAGCACGCGGTACTTGCCGGTGATGCGCCCGAAGTACGTTTCGACGCCGATGACGCCGACCAGCACCTCGCGGGAGACGCCGGTCTCCTTGCTGATGCGCTCGAGCGCTTCGTCGTGCGTACGCCAGAAGTCCGCGCCGGCGGCGATGCGCTCGTCGGTCAGGAAGATGTCGCGATACTGGTGCCAGGCGAGCGTCTTCTCCGCCGGGCGGCTGATCGCCTCGATGATTGCGGGCTTCGTTTCCGCCACTGCGAGCATGCCCTCGAGCGCGTCGCGATCGTAATCGTGCTCGGCGGCCATGCGCTCGATGAACTCGCGCACCTCGGGCCGCTGCACGTCGAGCGTTCCGGCGGCCGCCGGGGCGCAGAGCAGGACAAGCAGGATCGTCGGAAAGGAAAGTGCGTTGACGATTGGCGACTTCATTCTAGTGCGGCACGAACTTCCTGTGCGTGTGGATCGACATGAGGATACCGAAACCGGCCATCAGGGTCACCATGGAAGTCCCGCCGTAGCTCACGAGCGGCAGGGGTACGCCGACGACCGGTACCAGGCCGGTGACCATCGCGGTATTGACGAACACGTACACGAGCAGGGTCAGGCTGATGCTGCCCGCCACGAGGCGCGAGAAGGTGTCGCGCGCGTTGATCGCGATGTACAGGCCGCGCACCACGACGAACACGTACAGCCCGATGAGCGCGAGCGCGCCGAGCAGGCCGAGCTCCTCGCCGATCACGGCGAAAATGAAATCCGTGTCGCGCTCCGGCAGGAAATCGAGCTGCGCCTGGCTGCCGTTCGTCCAGCCCTTGCCGAACAGGCCGCCGGAGCCGATCGCGATCTTCGACTGGATGATGTTGTAGCCCGCCCCGAGCGGGTCGGTGTCGGGATTCAGCAACGTCAGCACGCGCTGCCGCTGGTAATCGTGCATGAAATGCCACAGCACCCAGGCGCCCGGGACGGACAACACCACGAGCGCGAGTATCAGGCGGAAGGAAAGTCCCGCGAGCACCACGACGAGCGCTCCCGCGGCCACGATCAGCAGCGCCGTGCCGAGGTCCGGCTGCTTCGCGATCAGGATCGCCGGCATGATGATGATGATCGCCAGCACGAGGATCTGCCGATTGCCCGGCGGGAGCTGCCGGTCGTGCAGGTACCACGCCGCGATCATCGGCACCGCGAGCTTCATGATCTCGGAGGGCTGGAAGCGGATGCCGAGGTCGAGCCAGCGCCGCGCGCCCTGGCTTACGTCCCCGTGCGTGAGCACGAACCCGAGCAGCAGGAGCCCCGCGGTGTACGCCCACGGCGACCAGCGGCGCATCAGGTCGGGCGGGACCTGGGCCGCGACCAGCATGACGATCAGCGCGAAGCCCAGGCGCATGCACTGGCTGAGCCACAGGTCGACGTTGTCCCCGACGGCGCTGTAGAGCACGAAGAGTCCGAGGCCGGAGAGGAGCAGGATGCCGCCGAGCAGCGGCCCGTCGAGATGCAACCGCCTGAGCAGGCGAGCCATGTCGCCGAGGCCGGCGTTGCGGCGCGCCAACAGGCGCTGGGTGTCGCTGAAGAGCACGTTCAGTTCTCGTCCGCGAGGCCGAGGTACTCGTCCATGACCGCGCGTGCGATCGGCGCGGCCACGGTGCTGCCGCTCTGCCCGTTCTCCACCACGACCGAGAGCGCGATTTTCGGCGCTTCCAGCGGCGCGAACGCGATGAACAGCGCGTGATCGCGCAACCGCTCGGCGACCTCCTCGGCGTCGTACTCTTCCTCCTGCGCGACCGAAAACACCTGTGCCGTGCCGCTCTTGCCGGCCATCGTGTACGGCGCGCCGAGGCCGACCCGGCGCGCGGTGCCGGTCTCGCTCTGCATGACCGCGTGCATGGCCTCGAGCACGCTTTCCCAGTAGAAATCGTTGTCGATCTCGACCGGCGGCAGCAGCTCGGGCTCGACCAGCGTGCGCTCCCCGGTGACCGGGTCTTCGCGCGCCGCGACCACGTGCGGGCGGAAGCGCTTGCCGCGCATCGCGAGCGTGGCGGTGGCGTGCGCGAGCTGCAGCGGCGTGGCGAGCATGTAGCCCTGGCCGATCGAAGCGATGACGGTCTCGCCGGGGAACCACACCTGGTTCGCATGATCGCTGAAGTGGCTGCGCTTCCATTCGCGCGAAGGCACGAGCCCGTCCTTCTCGCCGGGGATGTCGATGCCGGTCGGCGCTCCCAGGCCGAACCGCGTCAGGTACTCGTGCATGCGGTCGATGCCGATCTCGCGGCTGATCTCGTAGAAATACACGTCGCAGGACTGGGCGATGGCGTCGTGCAGATCGACTTCGCCGTGCTGTTTCCAGTCCCGGTAGCGGTGCGTGCTGCCCGGCAGCGTGTAGTAGCCGCGGCAGAACGTCCGCCGCGTCAGGTTCGTGGCGCCGGTCGCCAGCGCGGCGAGCGCGAGCATCGGCTTGATGGTGGAGCCGGGCGGGTACGTGCCGCGCACCGCGCGGTTGAACAGCGGCTGATCCGGGTCGTCGAGCAGCGCCGCGTATTCGCGCGGGCTCATGCCGAGCGCGAAGGCATTCGGATCGAAGCTCGGCGAGCTGACCAGCGCGAGCACCTCGCCGTTGTTCGGGTCGATGGCCACGACGGCGCCGCGGCGGCCGCCGAGCGCCTCCATCGCCGCGCGCTGCAGGTCGAGATCGAGGCTGAGATAGAGGCTTTCGCCCGGCTGCGGCGCCTCGCCCTCGAGCAGCGAGTCGGAGATGTCGCGCGAATCGGCCGGCACCTGCCGCCCGCTCGCGTTGGTGACGATCTGGCGGTAGCCGGGATCTCCGTGCAGCACCGCCTCGCGGGAGCGCTCCACCCCGGTCTTGCCGGTGTGCGAGGTGCCGGCGTAGGCCGTGGCGTCCAGGCGCGCCAGGTCCTGCGCGCTGAGCGCGCCCACGTAGCCGATCACGTGCGCTATGAGCTTGCCCTGCGGGTAATGGCGCACCAGGCGCGGCTGGAAGTCGACGCCGGGGAAGCGGGGCCGCTCGATCGCGAAGCGCGAGATCTCGGGCTCCGTCAGCCGGAAACGCAGGGTCACCGGCTTGAAGCGCGGGCCATGCGCGACCAGTTCTTGGTAGTGCGGGATGTCCTCGCGCTCGATGAGCTTGAGCGCGGCCAGCCGGTTCAGCGTGTCGTCGATGTCGGGCACCTGCTCGGGCACGAGCTCCAGCTGGTAGGCCGGCAGGTTCTCGGCGAGCACCCGGCCTTTGCGGTCGTAGATCAGGCCGCGATTCGGCGGCAGCGCCTCGATGCGGAAGCGGTTGCCCTGGGAGCGCTCGGCGAAGTGCTCGTAGTCGATGATCTGCAGCTGCACGAGCCGGGTGACTACGAGCCCGAGCAGCAGCGCGCCGCAGACGCCGGCGAACACGACCCGGTGCACGAACAGGCGCTGCTCGCGGTGATGATCCTTGATGGGCGCGCTGAGCTGCACGGTCAGCTCGTCACCCGGTAACGCACGCCGCTCAGGGCGAGCGAAACGATCGGCCACAAGAGCGTGCCGGCGGCCACCGGGCCCCAGTAGATCACGAGCTCGGGATAGATGCCCGCTACACCGTTGATCCAGAAGAGGATGAACTGGTAGACGGCGAGCAGCGCGAGCACCGTCAGGGTCATCTGCGAGATCGGGAATACCCTGAGCTGCAGGTGAAACTTCACCGTCAGGTAGGTAATGAAGGACAGCGCGAGGGCGTGCTGGCCGAGCAGGGTGCCGTAGGCAATGTCCAGCACGATGCCGAGCAGCCAGGCGGTGCCGACGCTGTACCGGCGCGGCAGCGCGATGGACCAATATATAAGTGTCAGCGCCACCCAATCCGGCCGATACGGGGCCGCCCATTCCGGCAAGGGCACGATCGAGAGCAGGAGCGCGGCCACGAAGCAGCCGAGCACCGGCAGGCGGGAATCGCGCCGGCTACTCATCGTCCGCTGCTGCCGCAGCGGCGGGCGCAGCCCGGTCGGGCTCGGCCGCCGCGGCGTCCCGGCGTCCGGCCTCGCTCTCTGCCTCGCCCGGCCAGATCAGCATGACCTCACGAACCTGCCCGAGCTCCGCGGCGGGCTTCGCCGTTACCTCCGCAAACGGGTTCTGCGGGACCCGGGTCACCGAGTCGACGGTGCCGACGGGGTAGCCCGGCGGGAAAGCACCGCCCAGCCCGGACGTGACGAGCAGGTCGCCTTCCTCGATGTCGGCATTGTTCGGCAGGAACGGCAGCTCGAGCCGGTCGTACTTGCCAGTGCCCACCGCGATCGTGCGCAGCCCGCTGCGGTTGACCTGCACCGGCAGGGCGTGATCCGGGTCGCTGATCAGCATCACCTGCGACGACAGCAGGCCGGCCTCGATGATCTGCCCGACCACACCCTGCGCGTCGATCGTCGCCTGCCCCTCGAACGCGCCGTCGCGTGTCCCTTTGTCCACCACCAGCACGTGGCGGAAGGGGTTGCTGCTGACCGACAGGATCTCCGCCACCTGCACGCGCTCGCGCATGCGGCTGCGCGCCTCGAGCATCGCGCGCAGTCGTGCGTTCTCCGCTTCCAGCGCCGAGTAGCGCTGCAGGCGCGCCTGCGTGATCAGGCGCTCGGTCTCGAGCCGCGACAGGTCGAGCAGCAGCTCGTTGCGCGACGCGGTGCTCTCGCCGACCCAGCGCCACAGCGAGATCGGCGCGTCCACGGCGACCCGCATGGGGTAAACGGCGGCGCCGATCGTCTTGCGCGCGGTGTCGAGCCAGTCGGAGCGCTGGTCGGCGATCAGCAGGAAGAGGCTGAGCCCCGCGAGCAGCAGGAACCGGAGCCCCGGGGCCGGGGTGCTGAAGGAGCGCTGCGCGTGTTCGGCCATGAGCGCACCCGGTCAGGATGCTCCCGGCGCGGCCCGCGGCCGGAGCATCGGTTTCGCGAGGCAGGTCACTCCAGGCCGAACACCGCCGGGCCGTGCTCATCGATGAGCTCGATGACGCGGCCTCCGCCCCGTGCGACACAGGTGAGCGGATCGTCGGCGATGATGACCGGAAGCCCGGTTTCCTCCATCAGCAGCTTGTCGATGTCCCTGAGCATGGCGCCGCCGCCGGTGAGCACGATGCCGCGCTCGGCGACGTCGGCGCCGAGCTCCGGCGGCGTCTGCTCGAGCGCCTCCTTGACGGCGCCGACGATGCCCTGGAGCGGTTCCTGCAAGGCCTCCAGAATCTCGTTGCTGTTCAACGTGAAGCTGCGCGGCACGCCTTCGGACAGGTTGCGTCCCTTGACCGAGATCTCGCGCACTTCCTGGCCAGGGAACGCCGAGCCGATCTCGTGCTTGATCCGCTCCGCGGTCGCCTCGCCGATCAGGATGCCGTAATTGCGCCGCACGTAGTTGGTGATCGCCTCGTCGAAGCGATCGCCGCCGATGCGCACCGACGCCGCGTACACGATGCCGTTCAGCGAGATGACCGCGACTTCCGACGTGCCGCCGCCGATGTCCAGCACCATCGAGCCGCGCGCCTCGTGCACCGGCATGCCGGCGCCGATCGCAGCCGCCATCGGCTCGGGAATAAGATGCACCTTGCGGGCGCCGGCGCCTTCGGCGGACTCGCGGATCGCGCGCCGCTCCACCTGCGTCGAGCCGTAGGGCACGCACACGAGCACGCGCGGGCTCGGACGGAAGTAGCGGCTGCCGTGCGCCTTGCGGATGAAGTGCTGCAGCATCTTCTCCGTCACCGTGAAGTCGGCGATGACGCCGTCTTTCAAGGGCCGGATGGCGGTGATGTTGCCGGGCGTGCGGCCGAGCATGTGCTTCGCTTCGGTACCGACCGCCTCGACGATACGGCCGCCGCGTCCGGTGTCCTCCCGGATCGCTACGACGGAGGGTTCATCCAGTACGATGCCGTGTCCGCGGGAGTAGATGAGGGTATTTGCAGTGCCTAGATCGATCGACAAATCGTTGGAGAAATACCCTAGAATGTTCTTCAGCACGCCCGAGCGTCCCCCGCGGGGAGAATCAGCGCCGTAATCTAGCAACGCGCAGGACATTGGGCAAGACGGCGAGTTATCATTGCGCGCTGTTCAACACGGCGAAAATGCCGGAGTTTCTCCGGAGTGTGATGAGCGTCACTATCGCCGTCCCGAGCGACCCGGCCGCCGGCAGAAAAGCGGCCCGACCGACCTTCCGGACGATTGCGTGGCATTGACCAGAGACCAGGTGGAGCACCTCGCGATGCTCGCGCGGTTGCAGCTCGAAGAGCGCGAAGTGAGCGACGTGGTGAGCAAGCTGTCGCGGATCGTCGCGTTCGTCGACCAGCTGCAGGCGGCCCCCGTGGACGACGTCCTGCCGATGGCCCACCCGCTGAACGCCTCCCAGCGGCTGCGCCCGGACCGCGTGACCGAATCCATCGATCGCGAGGCGATCCAGGCGAACGCCCCGGCCGTGCAGGACGGCTTCTACCTGGTGCCGAAAGTCATCGAGTGACATGGCCGGGGATGCGCTTCACGCACGGACGCTGACGGAGCTCGCGCGCGGGCTCGAGGCTGCCGAATTCACCGCCGTCGAGCTGACGGAGCACCTGCTCGGGCGCATCGCGGCGACCGGCGGGGCGCTGAACGCGTTCATCACGGTGACCGCCGACGAGGCGCTCGCTGCCGCCGCGGAGGCCGACCGCGAGCGCGCCGCCGGCCGCGCGCGGCCGCTCTCCGGCCTGCCGATCGTGCACAAGGACCTCTTCTGCACCAAGGGCGTGCTGACCACGTGCGGCTCGCGCATGCTCGCGAGCTTCGTCTCGCCGTACGACGCGACGGTGGTGGCGCGCCTGCGCGAAGCGGGCGCGGTGATGCTCGGCAAGACCAACATGGACGAGTTCGCGATGGGCTCGTCGAACGAGACGAGCTGGTTCGGCCCGGTGCGCAACCCATGGGATGCCGCGCGCTCGCCGGGGGGGTCCTCGGGCGGCACGGCCGCGGCCGTGGCGGCCCGCGTGGTGCCCGCCGGCACCGGCACGGATACGGGCGGATCGATCCGCCAGCCCGCGGCGCTCACCGGCACCGTCGGCCTCAAGCCGACGTACGGGCGCGTCTCGCGCTTCGGCATGGTGGCGTTCGCCTCGAGCCTCGACCAGGCGGGGGTCATCACCCGCAGCGCGGAGGACGCGGCACTGCTGCTCGGCGTAATGGCGGGCTTCGACGAGAAGGACTCGACGTCGCTCGACCACCCGGTGCCGGATTACCGCGCGGCGCTCGGCCGCGGCGTCGAAGGACTGCGGATCGGCATCGTTCGCCAGCACTTCGACGCCGGCCTCGATCCCGCGTGCGCCGCCGAGGTGCGGGCCGCGCTGGGAGCGCTCGAGGACGAAGGCGCGGTGCTCATGGAAGTCGACCTGCCGCACATCGATCTCTCCGTGCCGACGTACTACGTGGTGGCGCCGGCGGAATGCTCGTCCAACCTGTCGCGCTTCGACGGCGTGCGGTTCGGGCATCGCGCGGACGACCCGAAGGACCTGCTCGATCTCTACTGCCGGAGCCGCGGCGAGGGCTTCGGCGCCGAGGTCAAGCGGCGCATCATGACCGGCACCTACGTGCTCTCCGCCGGCTACTACGATGCCTACTACCTGCGGGCGCAGAAGGTCCGCCAGCTCATCAGCCGCGATTTCCTTGATGCCTTCGCGAAGGTCGACGTGATCGCCGGTCCGACCACCCCGACGCCCGCGTTCGCGCTCGGCGAGAAGACCGAAGACCCGATCACGATGTACCTGAACGACATCTACACGATCGGCGCCAATCTCGCGGGCCTGCCGGGCATCTCCGTGCCCTGCGGGCGGGCCGGCGGCCTGCCGGTCGGCCTGCACCTCGTCGGGCCGCATTTCGGCGAGGAGACACTGCTCGCGGCCGCGCACCGCTACCAGCAGCTGACCGACTGGCACCGCGCCTGCCCGGAGGCCTACGCGTGAGCGCATCCTGGGAGCCGGTGATCGGGCTGGAGATCCACACCCAGCTCGCCACCCGAGCCAAGATCTTCTCCGGCGCGCCCACGGCCTACGGCGCTGCGCCCAACACCCAGGCCTCGCTCATCGATCTCGGCTACCCCGGCGTGCTGCCGGTGCTGAACGAGGCCGCCGTGCGCATGGCCGTCAAGCTCGGCCTCGCGATCGGCGCCAGCATCGCGCGCCGCTCGATCCTGGCGCGCAAGAACTACTTCTACCCGGACCTGCCGAAGGGCTACCAGATCAGCCAGTACGAGCTGCCGATCGTCGCCCGGGGTGCCATCGTCATCGAGGATGCCGAAGGCCACGAGAAGCGCGTGCGTATCACCCGCGCGCACCTCGAGGAGGACGCCGGCAAGTCCATCCACGGCATCGGGCCGTTCACCGGGGTGGACCTGAACCGCGCGGGCACGCCCCTGCTCGAGATCGTCTCCGAGCCCGACCTGCGCTCGCCGGCCGAAGCCGCGGCCTGCATGCGCAGCATCCACACCCTCGTGCGCTATCTCGGGATCTCGGACGGCAACATGCAGGAAGGCTCGTTCCGCTGCGACGCCAACGTCTCGGTCCGGCGGCGGGGCGAGGACAAGCTCGGCACGCGCACGGAGATCAAGAATCTGAACTCGTTCCGCTTCGTCGAGAAAGCGATCGCTTTCGAGATCGAGCGCCAGATCGACGTGCTCGAGGGCGGCGGGACCGTGGTGCAGGAGACGCGCCTCTTCGATTCGGAGCGCGGGGTCACGCGAGCGATGCGCACCAAGGAAGAGGCGAACGATTACCGCTACTTCCCGGATCCGGACCTGCTGCCGATCGAGATCGACGATGCCTTCATCGAGGCCGTGCGCAACACGCTGCCCGAGCTGCCGGACGCGCGGCGCCGGCGCTTCGTGCAGGAATACGAGCTCCGCCCGGCCGATGCCGCCATCCTCGCGCAGAGTCCCGCGCTCGCCGATTATTTCGAAGCGACGGCGCGCGCGACTCGGGCGGGCCCGCGCACCGCCGCCAACTGGATCATCGGCGACCTCATGAGCTTTCTGAACCGCGACGGGCTCGACATCGAGCGGAGCCGCATCGCACCGAAGGCCCTGAGCGCGCTGCTCGATCGCCTCGAGGACGAGACCCTCTCCGGCAAGATCGCGAAGGACGTGTTCGAGGCGATGTGGGCCGGGGAGGGCGGCGCCGACGAGATCATCGCCGCGCGCGGGCTCGCGCAGATCTCCGACCCGGAAGCGCTCGGCGCCGTGGTCCGCGAAGTCGTCGCCGCGCATCCGGCGCAGGCTGCCGATTACCGCGCCGGCAAGGACAAGCTGCTCGGCTTCTTCGTCGGGCAGGTGATGAAAGCGACCCGCGGCCAGGCAAACCCGCAGGAGGTCAACCGGCTGCTCAAGGCGGAGCTCGAAGGGCAGGCATGAGCCGGCGCGACGTCGTGCCGCCGTTCGGCTTCGAGGACCTGCCGATCCGCGGTGCCCTGATCCAGCTCGAGAGCACCCGGCGGCGCATGCTCGAAGGCCATGCCTGCCGCCGCCCGGTCATGGAGACGCTCGGGCATTCCGCCGCGGCGAGGGCCGGGTCGAGGTGACCTGCGAGTACTGCGGCCGCGTCCGCCGCTACGGCGCCGCCGATCTCGCCCGGGTCTTCGACGGCGGCCGGCCCCCGTCCGCCATCCTGCACTGACCGTCCCCTTGACCGTCCTTTCGGGGCTTCCCGGAACGCCGGCCAACTGTTAGACTCCGTCATATAAAGATATCCTGATACGTTAATGGAACCTGCCACGGAAGCCCTGCTGGGGCGCCTCAAGGCGCTCGCCGACCCGACGCGGCTGCGCCTGCTCGCGCTCTGCCGGCAGGGCGAGTGCAGCGTTTCCGAGCTTACGGCCGTGCTGCGCCAGAGCCAGCCGCGCGTTTCGCAGCACCTGAAGCCGCTGGTCGAGGCGGGTCTCGTCGAGCGGTTTCGCGACGGCAAACGGGTCTTTTACCGCGTGCCGGCGGTGCCGCGCGGCAGCGTGCGCGACCTGCTCGCGCTCATTCCCGACGGCGAGCCGCTGCTCGCCGCCGACGCGGCGGCGCTGCGCCGCCTGCGCGGCGTCGCGGCTGCGCCGGCCGCCGCACCGGAGCCTGCCGACGGCCCGGAGCGCGCCCTGCATCGCGCCTTCGTCGAGCTCACGATCACCGCGCCGCTCGGCGACCTCCTCGACGTGGGCTCCGGCAGCGGGCGCCTGCTCAAGCTGCTCGCCAGCCGCGCGCATCGCGCGGTCGGCGTGGATATCGATCCCGAGGCACGAGCGCTGGCCCGCGCGGAGCTCTTGCTCGCCGGGCTGCCGAACGTGAGCCTGCGCGCCGGCGACATGTACCGCCTGCCGTTCGCCGACGGCGAGTTCGACACCGTGCTGCTGGACGGCGTGCTCGCCGCGGCGGCGCGCCCGGTCGACGGGCTGCTCGAAGCGCGGCGCCTGCTCGCGGACGGCGGCCGTTTGCTGATCCTGGAGGAGCTGCGCGGTCGCGCGGACCCGGCGCTCGAGCGCGCGCTCGCCGAATGGAGCGCCGCCGCGGGCTTGCGCCTCGGACGCTCGCGGCTCCTGCCCACGCGCGAGCCGCGCTGGTCGCTCGCCGTCGCCATGGCGATGGCGCGGCACAGCGCTGCGGCCTGAAGCGCCAACGAATCGACAAGGAGGGAGCCGTGCCGCAGCACATCGCCGATTTACCGTCCGCCGGACGCGCCCAGGTCTCGTTCGAGTTCTTCCCGCCGCAGACGCCCGAGATGGAGGCGACGCTGTGGCGCTCGATCGAGCGCCTCGCGGTGCTCGCGCCGCGTTTCGTGTCGGTCACGTACGGCGCGGACGGTTCGACGCGCGAGCGCACGCACGCCGCCGTATCGCGCGTGCTCGCCGAGACCGGCCTCACCCCGGCGCCGCATCTCACCTGCATCGGCGCCTCGCGCGGCGAGATCGACGACATCGCACGCGGCTACTGGGACATGGGCGTGCGCCACCTCGTCGCCCTGCGCGGCGATCCGCCGCGCGGCTCGGGCCCCTACGTGCCGCGCAGCGACGGCTACGCCTACGCAGAGGACCTGGTGCGCGGGCTGAGGAAGGTGGCGGATTTCGACGTCTCGGTCGCGGCTTATCCCGAGGTGCATCCGGAAGCGCGCGATGCGGCGTCCGATCTCGACAATCTCAAGCGCAAGCTGGACGCCGGCGCTTCGCGCGCGATCACCCAGTTCTTCTTCGACACCTCCTTATACCTGCGCTTCCGCGACCGCTGTGCCGCCGCGGGCATCGAGTCGGCGATCGTGCCCGGCATCCTGCCGATTACGCGCTTTCCGCAGCTCGAGCGCTTCGCGGAGCGCTGCGGCGCGACGGTGCCTGCGTGGCTCAGGCGCCGCTTCGAAGGGCTGGACGAGGATCCCGAGACCCGCCGCCTCATCGCCGCGAGCGTCGCGATCGAGCAGGTGCGCGAGCTGCAGAGGGAAGGCATCGACGAGTTCCACTTCTACACGCTCAACCGCTCCGAGCTGACTTACGCCATCTGTCACGCACTGGGCCTGCGGCCGCAGCAAGCTGCCGCCTGAATCCGAAGGAACGACAATGACTGCAACAAGGGAACGCCGCATCGCAGCGCTCTGCGAAGCGCTGGAAAGCCGGATTCTGCTGCTCGACGGCGCCATGGGCACCATGATCCAGGGCTACCGGCTCTCTGAGGACGACTACCGCGGCACGCGCTTCCGCGACTGGGAGCGGGACCTGAAGGGCAACAACGATCTCCTCTCGATCACCCGACCGGAAGTGATCGAGGCCATCCACCGCGGCTTCCTCGACGCGGGCGCGGACATCATCGAGACCAATACCTTCAACTCGAACGCGCCGTCGATGAGCGATTACGGCATGCAGTCCCTGGTCGGCGAGCTGAACCTCACGGCTGCGCGCCTCGCGCGCAACGTCGCCGATTCCTACGCGCTCGCCGACGGCCGGCCGCGCTTCGTCGCGGGCATCCTTGGCCCGACCAACCGCACCGCCTCGATCTCGCCCGACGTGAACGACCCGGGCTACCGCAACATCACGTTTGCCGAGCTCGAAGCGACCTACCGCGAGGCGGCGATTGCGCTGATCGAGGGCGGCGCGGACTTCCTGATGGTGGAGACCATCTTCGACACGCTGAACGCGAAAGCCGCGATCTTCGCGATCCGCCGCGCGTTCGAGGCGCAGGGCGTCGAGCTGCCCGTGATGATCTCCGGCACGATCACCGACGCGTCCGGCCGCACGCTGTCCGGGCAGACGACCGAAGCGTTCTGGAACTCGGTGCGGCACGCGAAGCCGTTCATGATCGGGCTGAACTGCGCGCTCGGCGCGGCCGACTTGAGGCCGTACGTCGCCGAGCTCGCGCGGGTGGCCGACACGCGCGTGAGCGCGCATCCGAACGCCGGGCTGCCGAACGAGTTCGGCGAATACGACGAGACGCCGGAGAGCATGGCCGCCATAGTCGGCGAGTTCGCCGCGAGCGGCCTCGTCAATCTCGTCGGCGGCTGCTGCGGCACGACGCCCGAGCACATCCGCGCCATCGGCGAAGCGGTCCGCGGCAGGGCGCCGCGCAAGCTGCCGCAGCTCCCGGTGCGCTGCCGGCTCTCCGGCCTCGAGCCGCTCACCATCGGGCCGGACGACCTGTTCGTGAACGTCGGCGAGCGCAGCAACGTCACGGGCTCCGCGCACTTCCGCCGCCTCATCGAAGCGGGCGATTACGCGCAGGCCGTGCAGATCGCGCGCCAGCAGGTCGACAACGGCGCGCAGCTGATCGACGTCAACATGGACGAGGGCATGCTCGACTCCGAGCAGGCGATGCAGACCTACCTGCGCCTCATTGCTTCCGAGCCCGATGTGGCGCGCGTGCCGGTGATGATCGACTCGTCAAAGTGGTCGGTGATCGAGACCGGGCTGCGCTGCGTGCAGGGCAAGTGCGTCGTCAACTCCATCAGCCTCAAGGAAGGCGAGGAGGAGTTCGTGCGCCACGCGCGGCTCGTCAAGGATTACGGCGCGGCCGTGGTCGTGATGGCGTTCGACGAGCAGGGCCAGGCCGACAACGTCGAGCGCAAGGTCGAGATCTGCAAACGCTGCTACCGCATCCTCACCGAGGAAGTCGGCTTCGATCCGGCCGACATCATCTTCGACCCGAACATCTTCGCCATCGCGACCGGCATCGAGGAGCACGCGAGCTACGGGCTCGACTTCATCGAGGCGACACGCCGGATCAAGGCCGAGCTGCCGCACGTGCTGGTGAGCGGCGGCGTCAGCAACGTTTCGTTCTCGTTCCGCGGCAACAACGTGGTGCGCGAGGCGATCCATTCCGTGTTCCTGTACCACGCGATCCGCGCCGGCATGGATATGGGCATCGTGAACGCGGGCCAGCTCGCGATCTACGAGGAGCTGTCCGCGGGACTGCGCGACGCGGTAGAGGACGTCGTGCTCAACCGGCGCGAGGACGCCACCGACCGGTTGCTTGCGCTGGCCGAGGAGTTCAAGGGCCAGGTCGGGCAGAAAGCCCGCGGCCAGGACCTCTCCTGGCGCGAGCTGCCGATCGAGAAGCGCCTGGAGCATGCGCTCGTTGCCGGCATCGACGAGTTCATCATCAAGGACACCGAGGAGGCGCGGCTCGCGGCCAAGAGGCCGCTCGACGTCATCGAAGGCCCGCTGATGGCCGGCATGAACGTCGTAGGCGACCTGTTCGGCTCGGGCAAGATGTTCCTGCCGCAGGTCGTCAAATCCGCCCGGGTGATGAAGAAGGCCGTCGGCCATCTCGTACCGTTCATCGAGCAGGAAAAGGGCGGCGCGCGCGAATCCAACGGCAAGATCGTCATGGCCACGGTCAAGGGCGACGTGCACGACATCGGCAAGAACATCGTGGGCGTCGTGCTCCAGTGCAACAACTTCGAGGTCATCGACCTCGGCGTGATGGTCGCCTGCGAGAAGATCCTCGAGACGGCGCGGCGCGAGGGCGCGCAGATGATCGGCCTTTCGGGCCTCATCACGCCGTCGCTCGACGAGATGGTGCACGTAGCGCGCGAGATGCAGCGGCAGGGGTTCGAGCTGCCGCTTTTGATCGGCGGCGCGACGACGTCACCGGCGCACACCGCGGTCAAGATCGAGCCGAACTACGAAGGGCCGGTGATCTACGTGAAGGACGCGTCGCGCTCGGTCGGCATCGCTCAGGCGTTGATCGAGCGCGGCTCGCGCGAGGCGCTGGTCGCGAAGGTGCGGCGCGAGAATGCCGCGCGCCGCGAGCGCCACGCGGGCAAGTCGCGGCTCGCACCGCAGCTCTCGCTCGCGCAGGCGCGGGAAAAGAAGCATCGCTGCGACTGGGACGCCTATACGCCGCCGCGTCCCGCTTTCCTCGGATCCAAAGTGTTCGACGACGTGGATCTCCGCGTGCTCTGCAACTACATCGACTGGATGCCGTTCTTCAATGCGTGGGAGTTCCACGGCAAGTTCCCGGACATCCTCGAGGACGCGACGGTCGGCGAGGCCGTGCGCAGCCTGTACGCCGATGCCAGGGCGCTGCTCGAGCGCGTCATCACGGAGCGCTGGCTGACGGCGCGCGCCGTGATCGGGTTGTTCCCGGCCAACACGGTGGATGACGACGACATCGCCGTCTACGCGGACGAGCAGCGCGACCGGGAGCTGTTGCGGCTCTGTCACCTGCGCCAGCAGCGCAGCAAGCCGGCCGGCCAGACGCAGGACTGCCTCGCGGACTACGTGGCGCCGGCCGGCTCCGGCATCGCGGACTACATCGGCGCGTTCGCGGTAACGGCCGGCATCGGCATCGACGAGCACGTCCGCCGGTTCGAGCGCGAGCACGACGATTACAGCGCCATCCTGCTCAAGGCACTGGCCGATCGGCTCGCGGAAGCCTGCGCGGAGTACATGCACGAGCGGGTGCGCCGGGAGCACTGGGGTTATGCGCCGGACGAGAAGCTCAGCAACTCCGAGCTGATCGACGAGCGCTACCGCGGCATCCGCCCGGCGCCGGGTTACCCCGCCTGCCCGGATCACACCGAGAAGGGCAAGTTGTGGCGCCTGCTCGACGTCGCTGCGGCGATCGGGCTCGAGCTCACCGAATCGTACGCCATGGTGCCGACCGCGGCGGTCAGCGGCTTCTACCTGCCGCACCCGGACGCGCGCTACTTTTCGGTCGGCCAGGTCGGCCGTGACCAGGTCGAGTCGCTCGCGGCGCGCAAGGGTGTTCCGGTCGCGGAGGCCGAGCGCTGGCTGTCGGCGAACCTGGGCTACGATCCGGCGGCCGCGGACGCCGCCTGAGCAAACGTCACGCCGCGTCGCCGGCGCTGCGCAGCCGCGTGGCCGCCGGCGGCGTCTCCACGATGACGCTCGTGCGCCCGCCCTTCTTCGCGCGATACATGAGCTCGTCCGCCATGCGCAGCGCCTCGTTCAGGTGCGGCGGTCCCTGCTCGAAGACCATGGCGCCGATGCTGACCCCGACCTCGGGGCCGCCGCAGCGCCTCATCGCCTCGAGCATCTGGCGGTGCAGCTTGGCGAAGTAGGCGTCGGCGCCGGCGAGATCGGTATTCGGCAGGAGCACGGCGAACTCGTCGCCGCCCAGCCGTCCGGCGATGTCGCTCTCGCGGATCGAGCCGCCGAGCGCACCACCCACGGCGCGCAGCAGCTCGTCACCCCGCGTGTGGCCGAGGCTGTCGTTCACGTTCTTGAAGCCGTCGAGATCGATGAACGCGATCACCAGGGACAGCCCGTACCGCGAGGCGCTGTTCACCAGCGCTTCCGAGCGTTCGAGAAAACCCGTGCGATTCAGTAGGCCGGTCAGCGGATCGGTGCGCGCGAGCCGGCTCTGGGAGTCGACGTGCGCGTGCAACTGGCGGAGGAGCGTTGCCACGACGCCGAAAGACGTCATGCGCACGGCCGAGTTCCAGAACAGGATCCACTGGTGGCTGTACTGGCGATCGGCCAGGTATTCCATCGCGAGCCAGGTGAACGTCGCCGACACCGCGATGCCCCACGTGACCCGGAGTCCGCCGTACCAGGCCGCCACGGACACCGGCAGCAGGTAGAAGACCACCAATGACAGCTCGTTGCCGGTGATGCCGTCGATCGCGCCGACGAACCCGACCATGAGGGTGCACCAGAGCACCAGTTGCCAGGAAGGCATCCGGCCGAAGAAACGGTCGATCGGGTGAATCAACGCACTGCTCCCCGCCACGGGCCGCGCCTGCTGGCGAGGGCCGGTGCTTGCGCCGTCAGAGTATAGGCCGGATCGACGCTTTTGGCGCCTTTTCAGAGCGTGACCTTGCGGATCGTGACCGCTTCGACGGGGACGTCCTGGTGTCCCGCCCGGCTCTCCGTCGCCACGCCGGCGATGGCATCGACCACGTCCATGCCGTCGGTCACACGACCGAACACCGCATAGCCGTAATCCCGCTCGCCGTGATCGAGGAAGGGGTTGTCGCGCAGGTTGATGAAGAACTGCGAGGTCGCGCTGTGGATGTCGCCGGTCCGCGCCATCGCCAGCGTGCCGCGCTCGTTCTTCTGCCCGTTGTCCGCCTCGTTCTCGATGGACGGGCGCGTGGCCTTGCGGGACAGCCTCGCGTCCATGCCGCCACCCTGGATCATGAACCCGGGTATCACACGGTGGAACACCGTGCCCTCGTAGAAGCCCTCCTCGGCGTAGCGTCGGAAGTTCTCGCAGGTGAGGGGCGCGCTGTCCTCGAACAACTCGATGACGATGTCGCCATGGCTGGTTTCGATCGTGATCACGTGCTGCCTTCCCTGGTAGGGGGAACGTCGTGGCCGAGGGTCCCGCGGCGAGCCAGGACGGCGCGGGGGCGGCCGGTCAGGTCGTCGAAGCTCTCGATGCCGGTCCAGCCATGGTACGCGAGAATGCCGGCGACGTCGCGCTCCTGCCCGACGCCGTGCTCGAGGAGCAGCGGTCCGCCGGGACGCAGCAGCGCCAGGCACTCGCGGGCGAGGATCCGGATAGCGCGGAGCGCGTCCTCGCCGGGCGTGAGCGCGAGCGTGGGCTCGTGCGCCAGGGCGGCGAGGGCGGGATCGTCGCTTTGCACGTACGGCGGGTTCGACACGACGAGATCGAAGACGCGGCCGGCGACCGGCGCCGTCCAGTCGCCCTCGAGGAAGGTGACGTTCGGCAGGGAAAGCTGGCGCGCGTTCTCCCGTGCGACGGCGAGCGCGGCGGCGCTCACGTCTATCGCCGTGATGTCCCAGCCCGGCCGCTCGTGCGCGAGTGCGAGCGCGATCGCGCCGCTGCCGGTGCCGAGATCGAGCACCCGGCACGGGCCGCGGCGGGGCAGGAGGTCCAGGGTGATCTCCACGAGCAGCTCGGTCTCGGGGCGCGGCACCAGCGTCCCGGGGCCGACCATCAGCTCGAGCGACCAGAACTCCCGCGTGCCCGTGATGTAGGCAAGCGGCACGCCTTGCCCGCGGCGGTCGATCGCCTCCAGGAAACGCCGGCGGGCGGCGTCGTCCAGCTCGTCCTCCGGGTGGGCGGAGAGGTAAGTGCGCGGTACGTCGAGCGCTCGGGCGAGCAGGAGCTCGGCGTCCAGGCGGGGACTGTCGCTCACCTCCGCGAGGTCCGCGACCGCGCGTGCGAGAGCGGTATCGATTCTCATGAGTTTGCGTATGCTAGAGCGGTGCGGGGGAAAGGGCTACCATGGCAGCCACTTCACGCGAGCCTCCTCAAGGCGATGAACGTCTATTCCAACGTGCTGGAAATGGTCGGCCGGACGCCGATGCTCGAGGTGACGCGCCTCGACACCGGGCCGTGCCGCCTGTTCCTCAAGCTCGAGCTCATGAATCCCGGCGGCTCGATCAAGGACCGCATCGGGATCTCGATGATCGAGGAAGCGGAGCAGCGTGGCGATCTCGAGCCCGGCGACACGATCGTCGAGGCGACGGCCGGCAACACCGGGCTGGGGCTCGCGCTCGCCGCCGCGCAGAAGGGCTATCACCTCGTCCTCGTTCTCCCGGACAAGATGAGCCAGGAGAAGATCTTCAACCTGCGGGCGATGGGTGCCGAGGTCGTGCTGACTCGCTCCGACGTGGGAAAAGGGCACCCGGAGTACTACCAGGACCTCGGGCAGCGCATCGCCGACGAGCGCGGCGGCTACTTCATCAACCAGTTCGGCAATCCCGACAATCCGCTCGCGCACGAGCGCACGACCGCGCCGGAGATTTTCGAGCAGATGGATGGCGAGGTCGACGCGATCGTGCTCGGCGTCGGCTCTAGCGGCACCGTGACCGGCATCAGCCGCTGGCTCGCGCAGCACGCTCCGGAGGTGGAACTGGTGCTGGCCGATCCGGAGGGCTCGGTGCTCGCCGAGTACGTGAACACCGGTGTGCTCTCGCAGAAGAGCGGGGGCTGGCTGGTGGAAGGGATCGGCGAGGATTTCATCCCGGTGATCGCGGAGCTCGGCCGGATCAGCAAGGCCTATTCGATCGGCGATGCCGAGTCGTTCGGCGTCGCGCGCGAGCTGCTCAGGAAGGAGGGCATCCTCGCGGGCTCCTCGACCGGCACGCTGGTGGCCGCCGCGTTGCGCTACTGCCGCGAGCAATCCGCGCCGAAACGCGTCGTGAGCTTCGCCTGCGACACCGGCAACAAGTATCTCTCGAAGCTGTTCAACGATTTCTGGATGGAGGATCAGGGCTTCATCCAGCGCGAGACTTTCGGCGACCTGCGCGATCTCATCGGCCGCCTGCACGGCGAGCGCGCGACCATCACGGTAGGACCCTCCGACGTGTTGACGACCGCGCACAACCGTCTGCGCAACGCAGGCATCTCGCAGCTTCCGGTGATGCAGGAGGGCAAGCTCGTCGGGGTGCTGACGGAGGACGCGATCATCCGCTTCGTCTTCGGTCACCCGGACCTCATGCACCGCCCGGTGAGCGACGCAATGGAGGCGGCTTTCCTGCAGGTGGAGAAGAATTTGAGCATCAACAATCTCGTCGCCATGCTGCAGGTGCAGCCGTACGCCGCCGTCATGGACGGCGAGCAGTTCCTCGGTCTCATCACGCGCTCCGACGTGCTGAATTACCTGCGCAAGCAGAGCTGATCCCATGGCCGAAAACGACAGGCAGCGCTTCGCCACGCGCGCGATCCACGCCGGCCAGGAGCCGGATCCCTCGACCGGCGCGATCATGCAGCCGATCTACGCGACTTCGACCTACGTGCAGGAGAGCCCGGGCGTGCACCGCGGGTACGAATACTCGCGCACGCACAACCCGACGCGCCGGGCGCTCGAACGGTGCATCGCCGATCTCGAATCCGGCCGCCATGGCTTCGCGTTTGCTTCGGGCATGGCCGCGACCGGGACGCTTCTCGAGCTGCTCGATTCTGGCGATCACGTCGTCGCCATGGACGACATCTACGGCGGCACGACCCGGCTGTTCGAGCGCGTGCGCCGGCGCAGCGCCGGGCTCGACTTCACGTTTGCCGATCTCAGCGACCTCAAGAACCTCGAGAGTGCGTTGCGCGACGGCACGCGCATGATCTGGGTCGAGAGCCCGAGCAATCCGCTGCTGAAGCTCGTCGACCTCGCCGGCGTCGTGCGCATCGCGCGCGAGCGCGGAATCCTCGTCGTCGCCGACAACACGTTCGCAACGCCGTACCTGCAGCGGCCCCTCGAAGCCGGCTGCGACATCGTCATGCACTCCGTCACGAAATTCCTGAACGGCCATTCGGACATGGTCGGCGGCATCGCGGTGACGAACGACGATGCGCTGGCCGAGAAGCTCGCTTTCCTGCAGAACTCCGTCGGCTCCGTGCTCGGCCCGTTCGATGCCTTCCTGGCGCTGCGCGGGTTGAAGACGCTCGACGTCCGCATGGAGCGGCATTGCCGGAACGCCCAGGCCGTGGCCGAGTGGCTCGCGCGGGATGCGCGCGTCGAGCGCGTCGTCTATCCCGGGCTGGAAACCCATCCGCAGCACGCGCTCGCGCGTGCACAGATGGCGGGCTTCGGCGGCATCGTCACCTTCTTCATCGCCGGCGGGCTCGAGCGTGCCCGCGCCTTCCTCGAGCGCTGCCGGGTGTTCGCGCTGGCCGAGAGCCTCGGCGGCGTGGAAAGCCTGGTCGATCACCCCGCCATCATGACCCACGCCTCGGTACCGGCCGAGAAGCGCGCGGCGCTCGGCATCGACGATGCGCTGATCCGCCTCTCCGTCGGCCTCGAGGATCTCGACGACCTCCTCGCCGACCTCGACCAGGCCCTCGGATAATCCCCGGCGTCTTGTCGAGGCTCAGGCGCCCAGGGCGGCGAGCTGGTCTGCCTGGTGCTCGGCGAGGAGGGGATCGATGACCGGATCGAGATCGCCTTCGAGGATCTCGTCGAGCTTGTAGAGCGTGAGATTGATGCGGTGGTCGGTGACCCGGCCCTGCGGGAAGTTGTAGGTGCGGATGCGCTCGGAGCGATCGCCCGTGCCGACCAGCAGGCGGCGGCGTTCCGCCTGCTCCGATTCCCGGCGGCTCAACTCCGCGTCGAGCAGCCTGGCCCTGAGCAGCGACAGAGCGCGCGCCCGGTTCTTGTGCTGCGAGCGCTCGTCCTGGCACTCCACGACGATGCCCGTCGGCAGGTGCGTGATGCGCACCGCGGAATCCGTCTTGTTCACGTGCTGTCCGCCCGCACCCGACGCGCGGTACGTATCCGTGCGGATGTCCGCGGGATTGATCTCGATCTCCTCCACTTCCTCCGGCTCCGGCAGCACCGCCACCGTGCAGGCGGAGGTGTGGATGCGGCCCTGCGATTCCGTCGCCGGCACGCGCTGCACGCGATGCGCGCCGGACTCGAATTTCAGGCGACCGTAGATGCCGTCGCCTGAAATGCGGCTCACCACCTCCTTGTAGCCGCCGTGCTCGCCTTCGCGCGCGCTGACGAGCTCGAGCGACCAGCCGCGCCGCTCGGCGTATCTCGCATACATGCGAAACAGGTCGCCCGCGAAGATCGCCGCCTCGTCACCGCCGGTGCCCGCGCGAATCTCGAGAAACACGTTGCTGTGATCGTGCGGATCGGCGGGTATCAGCGCTTTTCTGAGGTCGAGCTGCAGCGCGTCGCGGCGCATCGACAAGGCCCCCAGCTCCTCCTCGCCCATGCGCCTGAGCTCCGGGTCCGGATCCGCCGCCATCTCCTCGGCCGCGGCGATGTCCGCGCGCACGCGCTCCCACTCCCTGAACAGCGCGACCACGGGCTCGAGGCGTGCGTACTCGCGCGACAGGTCGCGGAACCGCGCCTGCTCACCGATCACCTCCGGGTCGGCAAGCATCGCGGACACTTCCTCGAAGCGTTCGCGCGTGCTTTCGAGCTTTTGGACCAGCGAGGCTTTCATTGCGAGGTGTCGCCGTCGTCTTTGCCGCGCTCGAGGCCGAACAGCTCCCGCGCCGCGTCGACGAAATCCTGGTCGGCTTCCTCGCCCGCCTGCCGCAGGCGCACCGTCGGCCGGTGCAGCAGCTTTTTCAAGAGAGCGCCCGTGACGTACTCCACCACCGACTCCGCGTCCGCGCCGTTGTGCAGACGCCGCCTGGCCTGCGCCAGCACCTCCTGGCGTAGCGCGTCCCCGTGATCCCGGAGCGCCGCGATCACCGGCGACACGGAGCGGCTGCGCTCGATCTCGAGGTAGCGGACCGTCTCCTCCTCGAGCATGCGCACCGCGTCCACCGCCGCCGCCTCGCGCGCGCTCTGCCCCTCGAGCACGACCTTGTCCAGGTCGTCGATCGTGTAGAGGTACACGTCCGCGAGCTCCGCGATCGCCGGGTCGAGGTCGCGGGGAACCGCGAGATCCACCGCGAACACCGGTTTACGCTTGCGCAGGCGCAGTGCCTCGCGCATCTGCTCGACGGTGACGATCGGCTGCCGGGCCGCGGTCGAGCTGACGACGATGTCGGCGTCGGGCAGCATCCCGGAGAGCTCCGAGAGCGGCAGCGCGAAGCCGCCGCAACGCGCCGCGAGCTCACGGGCACGCCCGAGGTCGCGATTGGCGACGAACAGCCGCGCGACGCGTTTGGCCTCCAGATGCCGCGCCACCAGCTCGATGGTCGCGCCGGCACCGATCAACAGTGCGGTGTGTTTGTGGAAACCGGCGAAGAACTGCCCCGCGAGCGCCACCGCCGCATACGCGACCGACACCGGGCTTGCGCCGATCTCGGTTTCCGTGCGCACCTTCTTCGCTACCGCGAACGTATGCTGGAACAGGCGGCCGAGCCCGCCGCCGATCGCGCCGGCTTTCTCGGCCAGCCGCCACGCATCCTTGAGCTGGCCCAGGATCTGCGGCTCGCCGAGCACCATGGAATCGAGCCCGCAGGCGAGCCGGAACAGGTGCCGGATCGCCGCGTCGCCGTCGAGCAGGAACAGCGCCCGCTCCGCGGCCGCCGGGAGCTTCTGGTCGCGAACCAGCCAGTCCCGCAGGGCCGAGGCCCCAGCGGGCGAGGCGGAGGCAAAGAATTCCGTTCGATTACAGGTGGATAGAATGACGGCTTCGGCCACCTCGGGCAGCTTCGTCACCTCCCCCAGGGCCCGCGCCGCGTCGGCTCCGTCGAAGACGACCTGCTCGCGTATCTCGACCGGAGCCGTGGTATGGTTCAGCCCGACTATGTGCAAGGACATTATGCG
>DASVDF010000003.1:0-9938 GCA_036381215.1 Woeseiaceae bacterium
GACGCGGAGAACGGCGGTTTCTGGTTCACTGCGGACGATCACGAGCCGCTCATCCACCGGCCCAAGCCGCTCGGCGACGAGTCCATGCCGTCCGGTAACGGCATCGCCGCGCGCGCCTTGCAGCGGCTCGGTTTCCTGCTCGGCGAAAACCGCTATCTCGCGGCGGCCGAAGGCACGCTGCAGTACGCCTGGCCCGCGCTCAGCGAATATCCGCACGCGCACGTGTCGCTGCTCACCGCGCTCGAGGAGTACCTCGCGCCCCCGGAGATCGTGATCGTGCGCGGCGAGGCGCGGGAAGCAGGCGCGTGGCGCGATGCGGTGACGCGCGTGTACGCGCCGCGCCGCCTGGTGTTCGCCATTCCGGAAGATGCAGAGGATCTCCCGGGCGCGCTGGCGGAGCGCGCGGCACGCCCCGAGCATACCCTCGCCTATCGCTGCACCGGAACCCGCTGCTCACTGCCGCTCGAAAGCCTGGACGCGCTGGCCGCCGAGCTCGCCGAATCCGCGGCCTGACGAGGCGCTCCGCGGGCGGCAGGGCGAAGATCAGCCAGCCGTGGGGATCCTGGGTGTACAGCAGCTCTCCCGCCAGCATCTTTTCGCGTTCGCTGCGCATGGGGGCGCCCCGCGGATTCAGCCGATGTCGACGCGCCTCCAGCCATCCTCCGTGCGGCGGATCTCGTAAGCCGGCCAGTACTGGTTGTCGAGCTTGAGCGTGATCACCTCGACCGCGCCGTTCCAGGTGATGGTCTTGAGACGCACCGACGCGCGGTCCTGCTTGCCGCTCACGGCGTCGATGAATTCCTGCAGGTTTTCCGTGGGGTGGCCGTCCACGGCGACGATACGCCGCCCGGCGTACAGGCCGTAGCGGGTCGCGGGCGAGCCATAGCTGAAGTAAGCGACGTAGACACCGCTCGGATCGATGCCGCGCTGCGTCGCCATGGCCCGATGCGGCTTCTGCAGCAGCGCGCCCGCCCAGCAGACCGCCCGCTCGATGCCGGTACCGTCCAGCACCGCGGTCTCGACGGTCAGGTCGAGCGCCTTGCCGTTGCGCCAGACGGTTGCCTCGACCTCGGGCTCCTGCACCGCGCGCTCGAGCTCGCGATAGCTCGACACCGGCCGCCCCTCGACGGCGAGCAGGATGTCGCCGCTCCGGAGCAGCTTGTCCGCGGATGAGGCCGCTACCGTGCGCGTCACACGCAACGCGCGCCGGCCGCGCGGATTGTGATCCTCGAGCGTGTCCAGCCACTCCTCGCTGACCCCGTACTCGCGCGCCTCGAACAGCGGGGTGTATGCAAGCTCGGCCTCGAGCGAATGGATGGGCTCGCCGGAGCGGACCTGGTTCACGAACTCGCTGATCAGCTCGCTGCCGATGCCCAGGCTCACCTGCCCGGAGTCGTTGTCCGTCTGGTAACCGAAACTGGACCAGGAGCCCGCCACGCGCCCGCGCTCGTCGATCAGGACGCCGTCCGGATTGATCGGATCGTTCACGAGGGAAATGACTTCGAGGTTGCTGTCGCGGAACCTCAACGTTCGCGACAGCGGCAGGTTCAGCGGATCGACCGAGGCCACGACCGTCGCCTGGTGCACCAGCTGGTGGTCGGCCTTGAGGCCGACGACCCAGACGCGGTCACCCGGCACCGGCTGCCGCACCGTGAATTCCGCGGATTTGACCGGGGTGTCGCCGATGGCTTGCGGATCGTAAGAGACGATCGCGAGGTTGTGCAGCGGGTGCACGTACTCGACCCTGCCCTTCACCTCGAGCGAGCCGGCGAACGTGATGCTCACGTCGCCCATCGCGACCGGCACCGTGTTGCGATCCACCAGCACGTAGCCGCGGCCCGCGTCGACGACCAGGCCCGTGCCGTAATAGTGGCGGTCCGAGACGCCGGAGATCGCGTACGGCAGGTCGAAATTCACCATGACGAGCGACGGCACGATCTTGTTGATGCGCTTGTCGCTGTAGGTCGGAAACTCGGTGCTGCCGTGCTCCCGTTCCGCCGTGCGCGCCGCCTGCGGCAGGTCGGTGCACGGCCACGTGCCGGTCTCGTCGTCACGCACGCAGCGCCGCGCCGGGAACCAGGTCCGGTCCATCTGCACCGAGTGCACGAGCGTGTTGCGCGGATCGTTCATGACGGCGTAACGCAGCGTCGCGCGATCGCCGTCGGCCAGGCCGGACAGCGCCTTTGCCAGATCGTCGATGTTACGGACGCGGGTGCCGTCGATCTCGGTGATGAGCGCATCGCGGGGTATGCCGGCCCGCGACAGCATGTAACCGGGATCGGCGACGTACACGCCACTGATCGGCCGGTTGTAGTGGCGGGACTGCTGGTAGGACAGGTCGTTGACCACGCCGCCGCCGAACTCGAGGTACGCGTGCGGGGTGATGGAATGCAGATCGGTCACCGGCACGCGTGCCGTCACGTGCTCGCCGCCGCGCTCCAGCTCGACCGCCACGGTGTCTCCGACCGAACCGTCGAGGATTTCCGCCAGCGGCACGAACGCGGTGATCAGCTGGCCATCGACTTCGAGGAGGATGTCGCCCGGCTGCAGCTTGCCGTCGGCCGGCGACTGCGGCACCACCTCGTTCACGACGAGCATGCCGGTTTCCTTCGGCCGCGCCTCGCGCACGCGCGCTTCGGAAGGCTCGCTCAGGCCGAGACGGCGCAGCTCGTCGTAGGCCTTGTGCACGAACACGGCCTGCAGCGTCCCGCGCGTGATCGGCTGTCCGTCCCGGATCAGCTTGAGCGCACGCTGCACCCGGTCGAGCGGCAGGAAGAAGCTGGTCGCCGCGGCGCCGTTCGCGCCCGCGTTCAGGGCGACCACGTTGCCGGCGATATCGATCACCGGCGATCCCGACGAGCCGCCCGAGGTGCTCGAGGCCGCCTGGATGTAGAACGTGTTGAAGTCGTTGTATTCGCCGAGACCGTAATCCGGCGCGTCCCGGTCGAGGCGCGCCAGGGTGCCCGCGAGAATGGACAGCTTCTCGCCGGCATCGTTACCGACGACCCGGATCTCGCGGCCGACCACCGCGGCGCCCGGTGCGAGCGGCAGCTCGGCGGGCTTGATGTAGTGGAGGTCCTTCGGGTCGTAGCGGAAGAAGCCGAAGTCGTGCACCGGGTCGCGGTACACCGGCGTCAGCGTCACCTCCTCGCTGTTCAGGAACACCGCCTCGGCGACGACGGGCCCGGGCGTCACGACGTGGCGGTTGGTCAGGATCAGGCCCCGCTCCGCGTCCACGACGAAGCCGGTCGCCTGGCTGGAGGCGTTCCACTCGGTGTCGAAGGAGCGGGTGCTGTCCACCCGGATGGAGACGACACCGGTCGAGATCCGCTCGAGCGTTCCCATCCACGCCGGCTCCTCGGCGTGCAGGAGAGGCGCCGCCAGGCACGACAGGATGGCGGCGAGAGTGAGTCTGGGAAGCATGCTGTCCTTTGATGATGTTATGGCGTCCGGCACCGGACGGCTCCGTCTCTGGACTGCGGCCGGGCGCGCCGGTTCCCTCCGGCGTACGAAGCCGGAGCCCGAAGCGCGCGATTATGCAGGAGTCCGCCCGCGTGAATCGTCGACGGCGGTCACGGGGACGGCTTCAGGTTCGCTGCGCCTGCCGTGCCGGATGCGTCGCTGCCGCCGCCTCCGCCCGTCCAGGCGAGATCGAGCCGGCGCGCGGCCTTGACGTCGTCCAGGCGGCGCACCGGGGTGGTCCAGGGCGCCCCCTGGACGCGCTCGAGATCGCTTTCGGCCTGCTTCGCGATGGCCACCATCGCATCCGCGAAACGGTCGAGAGTTTCCTTCGTTTCCGTCTCGGTCGGCTCGATCAGGAGGCACTCGGGCACCAGCAGGGGGAAGTAGGTCGTGGGCGCGTGAAAACCGCGGTCGAGCAGCGCTTTCGCAAAATCCATCGCCGTCACGTGCAGGGTGCGCGCCTCGCGTTTCAACGTGACGACGAACTCGTGGCTCGCGCGCCGCTCCGGGAACGCGAGCGTGAAGCCCGCCTGCGCGAGACGCGCCGCGAGGTAATTAGCGTTCAGCGTCGCGAACTCGGCCACCCGCCGCATGCCCTCGCGCCCCAGCATGCGCATGTAGACGTACGCGCGCAGGAGAACGCCCGCATTGCCCATGAATGCCGACAGCCGCCCGATCGTCTGCGGCAGGTCTTCCTCGGTCAGCCAGCGGTAGCCCGGCTCGCCGTCGCGCTCCTCGCGGCCGACGATCGGCACGGGCAGGAACGGCAGGAGACGCTGGCCGACGCCGACCGCGCCCGAACCCGGGCCGCCGCCGCCGTGCGGCGTCGAGAAGGTCTTGTGCAGGTTCATGTGGATGACGTCGAAGCCCATGTCGCCCGGCAGTACCTTGCCGAGAATCGCGTTCAGGTTCGCGCCGTCGTAATACAGCAGGCCGCCGGCGTCGTGCACGACGGCGGCTACCTCCTGGATGCGACGCTCGAATACGCCGAGCGTCGACGGGTTCGTGAGCATGATGCCGGCGGTGTTCGGACCCACGGCCGAGCGCAGCGCTTCCACGTCCACGTCGCCGTCGTCGCGCGTCGCGAGCTCCTTCACCACGCAGCCGCACATCGTGGCGGTGGCGGGATTGGTGCCGTGCGCGGCATCCGGCACGATGATCTCGTTGCGGTGGGCCTCGCCGCGTGCGACGTGATAGGCCCGGATCATCGCGACGCCCGCGAACTCACCCTGCGCACCGGCCATCGGCGTCAGCGACACGGCTTTCATCCCCGTCACCGCTTTCAGCATTTCCTGCAGCTCGTACATGCAGGCCAGGAAACCTTGCCCGTGTGCCGCCGGCGACAGCGGATGCCGCTCGAGGAAGCCCGGCAGCATGGCGAGGGTATTGCAGGCCCGCGGGTTGTACTTCATCGTGCAGGAGCCGAGCGGGTAGAAGTGCGTGTCGATCGAGAAGTTGAGCTGCGACAGGCGCGTGAAGTGCCGCACGACCTGGAGCTCCGAGACCTCGGGCAGCCCCGGCCGGTCCTGGCGCAGGACGTGCGCCGGCAGCCCGTGCTCCGCGGGGACGCTCGGTGCCTGCGCGGTGGCGCGGCGTCCGGGGCGGGATTTCTCGAAAATCAGCGGCTCGCGGACGTGCATGCCTTCCTGCGCGGTCATCGGCCCATCGCCTCCGTCATGGCCCGCGCGTAGCGCCGCAGGTCGGCTTCCGACCTGGCCTCGGTGGCGCACACGAGCAGCGCATGGCCGAGGTCGGGGAACACGCCCGACAGATCGAGCCCGCCCACGATGCCGGAGGCGGCGAGGTGCGCGAGCACGGGCGCGACGGGCCGGTCGAGCTCCAGCGTGATCTCGTGGAAATGCGCTCCGTCGAAGCGGCGGCGCACGCCCTTGATGGCGGTCAACAGGTCCGCGAGCTCGCGCGTGCGGGCGGCGCTCGCGCTCGCCACGGCCGCGAGCCCGCCGGCACCGAGCAGCGACAGGTAGATGGTCGCGGCGGTCACCATGAGGCCCTGGTTCGTGCAGATGTTGGAGGTCGCTTTCGAGCGCCGGATGTGCTGCTCGCGCGCCTGCAGCGTGAGCGTGAACCCGCTCGTGCCGTCGACGTCGCTGGTGCGCCCGACGATGCGTCCCGGCATCTGGCGCACGAGCGGCTGCTTGCAGGTCATGAAGCCGAAGTAAGGGCCGCCCGAGGAAAGCGGGATGCCGAGCGGCTGCCCTTCGCCGCAGGCGATGTCCGCTCCGTCGGCTCCCCACGCGCCCGGCGGAGCCAGCAGCGCGAGCGAGGTGGGATTCACGACCGCGATGAGCAGCGCGCCGCGGCGCTTCGCCCAGTCCGTGAGGGCATCGACCGGCTCCAGCGTGCCGAAGAATGCCGGCTGCTGGACGACGACGGCGACGGCCTCGCCCGCGCCCTCGAGCGCATCGAGATCCGTCACGCCGCGCTCGGCATCGAGGGGCAGGCGCTCGAACACGAGTCCCTGGTTGCCCGCGATCGCGCGGGCGACCTGCTCGTAGCGCGGGTTCACGCCGGCGGCGAGCAGCACGCGCCGCGACTTCGTCCCGCGGTTCGCGCGCACTGCCATGAGTGAGGCCTCGGCGAGCGCGGACGCGCCGTCGTACAGGGAGGCATTGCTGACGTCGAGCCCGGTGAGCGCCGTCATCATCGACTGGTATTCGTAGATCGTCTGCAGCGTGCCCTGGCTCGCCTCCGCCTGGTACGGCGTGTAGGCGCTGTAGAACTCACCGCGCGTGGTGAGCTCCCACACCACTGCCGGGATGTGGTGCGCGTAGGCGCCGGCCCCGAGGAACGAGAGCATCCCCTCGTCCTCTGCGGCGCGCGCGCGCATGAGCCGCGTGACCTCCATCTCGGACAGCCCATCGGGCACCCCGGCCAGGCCGTCGATCTTCAGGCTGGCGGGGATCTCGTCGAACAGCGACTCGACGTCGGGCACGCCGATGGTCGCGAGCATCGCCGCGACGTCTTCCTCCGTGTGCGGTATGAACGGCATGCGGCGTCCCGTCCTCAGGCCTCGAGCTCGTCCAGGAGCTCCTGGTAGGCTTCGGGATCCATGGCCTCGCCCGTGCCGGCGTCCTCCGGCTGCAGGCGCACCATCCAGCCGTCGCCGTAGGGATCGGAGTTCACCTTTTCGGGGTCGTCCGCCAGCACGCCGTTGACCTCGACGACGGTGCCGGACACCGGCGCATACACGTCCGAGGCCGCCTTGACCGATTCGACAACCGCCATCTCGCCGCCTTCCTCGACCTCGGCACCCACCTCCGGCAGCTCGATGTACACGAGGTCGCCGAGCTGGGCCTGTGCGTATTCGGTGATGCCGACCGTGATGCTGCCGTCCTCCTCCTTGCGCAGCCATTCATGTTCACTGGTGTAGAGCAGATCGCCTGGCAGTTCGCTCATCGTGTTACTCCCCATTGAAACCTTCGACGCAGATCTTCCCCTTGCGCACGAACGGCGGATCGACCACGCGAGCGTCGAGCAGCTTGCCGCGCACGTCGACCTGCACGCGCGTGTAATCGCCCGCGGGCAGGCGGGCGAGCGCGATCGCACGCCCCATCGTCGGCGAGAAGCCGCCGCTCGTGATCTCGCCGTCGTCGTGTTCTTCGACCACGACCCGTTGATGATTGCGCAGCACACCGCGCTCTTCCAGCAGCAGGCCCGTGAAGCGCCGCAGGCGGCCTGCGCGCCGCTCTGCCTCGAGCGCCGCCCGGCCGATGAACTGGCGCTCCACCGGCTCCCAGGCCACCGTCCAGCCGAGGCCGGACTCGAGCGGCGAGGTGGTCGCGTCCATGTCGGACCCGTACAGGTTCATGCCGGCTTCGAGCCGCAGCGTGTCGCGCGCGCCGAGGCCGCAGGGTGCGACGCCTTCCTCCAGCAGCCGGCGCCAGAGCTCCGGGGCGCCGCCGGCCGGCAGCGCGATCTCGAATCCGTCCTCGCCGGTGTAGCCGGTGCGCGCCACGAACAGGTCCCCGAGCGCGGCGGCAGAGAACGGCTTCAGCGCAAGCGCCGCGCCGGCAAGCTCCGGCCCGAGCACACGCGTCGCGAAGTCGCGCGCCGCCGGACCCTGCACCGCCAGCATCGCGAGATCGTCGCGCTCGCGGATAGCGACGGAGAAAGCGCTCGACCGGGCGCCGAGCCAGGCGAGGTCCTCGTCGCGGGTCGCGGCATTGACCACCAGTCGGTAACGGCCGGGCTCGAGGTAGTAGGTGATGAGATCGTCGACGACGCCGCCCGCGTCGTTCAGCATGCAGCTGTAGATCGCCTTGCCGGACTCCGCGAGCTTCGCGACGTCGTTGGCGAGCAGGGTGCGCAGGAAATCGCGCGCGTCCTCGCCCTCCACGTCCACGATGGTCATGTGCGAAACGTCGAACACGCCGGCACGGCGGCGCACGGCGTGGTGCTCCTCGATCTGCGAGCCGTAGTGCAGCGGCATGTCCCAGCCGCCGAAATCGACGATGCGTGCGCCGGCCGCGACGTGGGCGTCGTAGAGGGGCGTTCTCATTCCCATCTCGTTGGCTCTCCGGCCTGCGAAGACGCAAAGGGCGGCCGGTGCAACGGACGCACGCGCCCGAGCACCGGCCGCCCCTCTGTCCGAATTACCTGAGAGATCACGCGGCGGAAGCGCCGCCTGCCCCTTCGGTGGGCCGCCTCACCGGCCTCTCTCCAGAGCTGATCAGGATGCACGGTCCTTATGCCTGAGCGTTTCCGGGCGAGTTGCGCCTTCGGCGCCCCGTGCAGGACGGGGACTCTTCCGCACACCCTATCGATCAGAAGCGCGGAATGATAGCCAAGTCCTCCGGTGGTGGCTACCCGTGCACGCTCCTGCGGGTACCCGGTTCGACACGAGGACGTTACAGGGGAAGGGAGGTCTGCTGGTCGGCGGCAAATTCGCGGCGGGCGACGCGCGCGCGCAGGACCGGGTCCGCGCGGGCGTCGAAGATCTCGTCGATGCGTTTCAGGCGATGCGAGAGCCCCGTGCCGTTGGCGATCTGTATGTTGAGCCCGGGCCTTGCGTTCATCTCGAGGATCAGCGGACCCAGGTCCTTGTCGATGACCATGTCGACGCCGACGTAGCCGAGCCCCGTCACCTCGAGGCTGCGTGCGGCGGACTGCAGGATGTAGTCCCACTTCGGTATGAACAGGCCGGCGATCGGATGGCCGGTATCCGGATGGTCCTCGACGACTTCGTTGCCGAGCACGCCCGTCAGCGTGCGCCCGCTGCCGATGTCGACGCCGGCGCCGACGGCGCCCTGGTGCAGGTTGGCCTTGCCGTCTGAATTGCGGGTCGGCAGGCGCACCATCGACATCGCGGGATAACCGCGGTAGACGATCACGCGAATGTCGGGGACTCCCTGGTAGCTCACGTCCGCGAACAGCGGGTCGAAGTGCACGCAGTATTCGATGAGCGCGGTGTCGGGTGTGCCGCCAAGGCTGTACTGGCCGCCGACCACGTTCGAGATGTGGTGCTCGATCTCCGCGGTCGTTACGAGCAGCCCGTTGGCCAGGCGGAAGGTATCCGCCTTGCGCTTGCTGCGGCCCGTGATGACGATGATGCCGTCGCCGCCGCTGCCGTGCGCCGGCTTGATGACGAACGCGTCGCGGCCTTCGACGATGCTCATGAAACGCCGCACCTGCGCCTGGCTCGCGATCACGCCGTAGAGCTCCGGCACGGGCATGCCGGCGTCCCGCGCGAGCTGCTTCGTCAGCACCTTGTCGTCGACGCGCGGATAGAAGCGGCGCGGATTGAGCCGCATGATGTACTCGGCGTTGCGCTCGTTGATGCCGAGCACACCGGCCTCGCGCAGCAGTCGGCGGCGGCGCCACATGGCTTCCTACCGGCTCCCCCCGCTCCCCGCCAGCGCCTTGAACCGCATGAGCTCCGACAGGCGATAGCCGGTGTAGCGGCCGAGCAGCAGCATGACCGCGAGCAGGGCAAGGAGCAGCTCCGGGAAGGTGAACACGATGTGCTCCAGCCAGTCCAGGCCCATCGAGAGATAGGCCAGGATGGCCACCACCATGCTGCCGAGACCGGCGCGCATCGCATCCCCGGGTCCCCGCTCTTCCCACATCACGGACATGCGCTCAATGGTCATCGCGATGATGACCATCGGGAAGAGCGCCACCGAGAGCCCGGTGACCATGCCGAGCTGGTGCGACACGATGCTGATGACGAGCATGAGCAGCACCACCACGGTGACCACCGCCGCCAGCCGCGGCACGAGCAGCAGGCGCAACTTTTCCAGCAGGAAACGGATGCTCAGGCCGAGCGCGACCAGCACGGTGAACAGGATGACGCCGGACATCAGCCGCGTTTCGCGGAACGCGAGCGCGATCAGCACGGGCATGAAGGTGCCGAAGGTCTCGATGCCGATCACGTTGCGCATGAACAGCATCACGAACGCGCCGACCGGCACCATCAGCAGCACCGCGTACACGGCCTGGGTCTTGATGGGTAGACT
>DASVDF010000004.1:0-77703 GCA_036381215.1 Woeseiaceae bacterium
CCAGCCGGAACCGAGTGTTGCGTGGTGCGGGGGCGACCCCGGCCGCGAAGCGTACACAGGGGGTCGGTGGGCCATGTGATAGAGCCTCGTAAGTGGTGCATTGCGGAGCCGAAGCCGTCGTCTCAGGCACAGGCAACAACGCCGCATCGGAATGGCCTGATGCGTGCGGTCCGCCGGGGTCAGGGAGCATGGCACGTCGATGAGGGTCCCCCAGGAACCTGGGAGGTCTCGCACTCTCCTCGCGAGAGACGACGCCGAGGGCGGCGTTGAAGAAGTAGTCCGGGCCGATGGCGTGCGGGCGCTCGCGCGGTCGGAGCGAAGGCAGCGCCGCGCGAGGTACGGCGGCACGAAGGCAACGAAGTGACGCCGGAGGGGGTGCGAGAAGTCGGAGTCTGCTGATAGTACCGGTGAGGCCGGGGAACCGAACCCGAGGGACCCGGCGGAGGGAAGCGGTGGACGGGAGTCGAGGAACTTCTCGAGGGAAAGATGGAAAGGACATCGGGCCTTGAGCCCATCTCAACGCGACAAGAGAAGATAGCGCAACTGGCGAGAGAGGCACCGGGGAGGGTGCTGACGACGTTGGCTCACCACATCGATCTGGAGTGGCTGAAGGAAGCGTATCGACGGACGCGCAAGGACGGCGCGAGCGGTGTGGACGGGGTGACGGCGGCGGAGTACGAAGCCGGGTTGGAGGCGAACCTGACGGGACTGCTGGAGCGGTTCAAGTCGGGGAGCTACCGGGCGCCGGCGGTGCGCCGGGTGCACATACCGAAGCCGGGAAAGGGCGATCAGAGGCGGCCGATCGGCATCCCGACGCTGGAGGACAAGGTCCTGCAGCGGGCGGTGCTGATGGTGCTGGAGCCGGTGTATGAGCAGGACTTTCTGGACTGCTCTTACGGCTTTCGGCCGGGCCGCAGTGCCCACCGGGCTCTGGAGGCACTGTGGCGGGACCTGACGGCGATCGGTGGCGGCTGGGTGATCGATCTGGACATCCGGCGCTTCTTCGACACGGTGGACTGGAGCCACCTCCGGGACTTTCTCGACCAACGGGTGCGCGATGGTGTGATACGGCGTGTGATCGGCAAGTGGCTCAACGCAGGCGTCATGGAGCAAGGCGTGGTGCGGTATCCGGAAGAAGGGACGCCGCAGGGCGGGGTGATCAGTCCGCTGCTGAGCAATATCTACCTGCACGAAGTTCTGGACCAGTGGTTCGAGCGGGACGTGAAGCCGCGCCTCAAAGGGCGTGCGTTTCTGGTTCGCTACGCGGACGACGCGGTCTTAGGCTTCGAATGCGAAGCAGAGGCTCGGCGGCTGATGGACGTTCTGCCGCGGCGGTTCGCCCGCTACGGGCTGTCGCTGCACCCGGAGAAGACCCGGCTGATCGACTTCCGGTCGCCGGATCGCCGCGAACCGCCCTCGGGCGGCCAGCGCCGCGGCTTCACGATGCTCGGGTTTACCCACTTCTGGGGACGCTCACGGAAAGGGCGCTGGATCGTCAAACGCAAAACGGCCGCGGAGCGCTTTAGCCGCTCGTTGCATGCCATCAGGCAGTGGTGCCGAGTGAATCGGCATCGCCCGATTGGCGAGCAGCAGCTCGGGCTGGGGCGCAAGCTTCGCGGTCACTATGCGTATTACGGGATCACGGGCAACCTCCCGGCGCTCGCCCGGCTCTTGCGGCTGAGCGGGCGCGCGTGGAAGTACTGGCTGGATCGCCGGTCCCAACGGGCTCCCATGCCGTGGGATCGCTTCAACCGGCTGCTGCAACGTTATCCCCTTCCATCCCCGCGAGTCGTTCACAGTATTTACCGATGCGCAGCGAAACCTTGACTCTCAGGAGCCGGATGCGGGAAATCCGCACGTCCGGATCTGTGGGGGCCCCGGGGCAACCCGGGGCTACCCGACTGCTCGTGTCCGGCACCGAGAGGGAGCTCCCCCGGTCGCGGCTCCGCGCCCAGCCACCGACCGCAAACGTGCGTGGACGATGCGGTCCCCAAGAGTGGGTGCCACGGTCCGGTTCGCCCGCATGGCGGGCTCCTGCGGTGGAGCGGCGCAGCGGCCTGCTAGAATCGGCGGATGGGGCGTCTCACGACACACGTGCTGGACACCGCCCACGGCCGGCCCGGCGCGGGCGTCACGATCAAGCTGTTCTCGCTCGAAGGCGGCCGGCACCTGGTCGCGAGCGCGGTCACCAATGCGGAAGGACGCACGGACAAGCCGCTGCTCGAAGCGGAGACCTGGCGGCCCGGGCGCTACGAGCTCGAGTTCCTCGTCGGCGATTACTTCGCGACGCAGGATGCCGCGCGCGGCGACCCGCCGTTCCTCCAGGACGTGGTCGTGCGGGTGACGCTCGGCAACGACGAGCACTACCACGTGCCGCTGCTCGTCTCTCCCTGGAGCTACTCGACCTACCGCGGCAGCTGAGCCCGCGGACCGTCGCATGAAGACCGACGCCCTGAACGCCACCACCGACTCCGGCCGGCTGCGCTTCGTGCTGGACGGCGAGGTAATCGAGCTCTTCGACGTCGATCCGACGCGCACCGTGCTCGAGTTCCTGCGCGAGGACCTCGGCCGCACCGGCACGAAGGAGGGCTGCGCGGAAGGTGACTGCGGCGCGTGCACCGTGGCGCTCGCCGAGCCGGATCCGGAAGGCGCGGGGCTGCGCGTCCGCGCCGTCAATTCCTGCATCAAATTCCTGCCGACGCTCGACGGCAAAGAGCTCATCACGGTCGAGAGCCTGCGCGCGCCGGACGGCCGGCTGCATCCGGTGCAGCAGGCGATGGTGGAGTGCCACGGCTCCCAGTGCGGCTTCTGTACGCCGGGTTTCGTGATGTCGATGTTCGCTCTGTACAAGAATGCGGCGGCGCCGACGCGGCGCGAGATCGACGAAGCGCTCGCCGGCAATCTCTGCCGCTGCACCGGCTACGCGCCGATCGTGCGCGCGGCGGAGGCGATGTACCGCCTCGGCGCGGCGGAGGCGGAGGATCGCTGGCTGTCCGCGCCGCACGGCTCGGCACGCGGCCGCGAAGACGCAGCGCGCCGCCGCGCGCGCCTCGAGTCGATCCGGCACACGGAAGCGCTCGCACTCGAGCACGAGGGCCGCCGCTTTTTCGCGCCGGCCTCGCTCGATGCGCTCGCGGAGCTCGTCGCAACCTGGCCTGACGCCACGTTGCTCGCGGGCGGCACCGACGTCGCGCTTTGGGTGACCAAAGCGCTGCGCGACCTGCCGGTGGTGATCTACACGGGCCGCGTCCCGGAGCTCTGCGAATGGCGGGTGACCGGCGACGTCATCGAGATCGGCGCCGCGGTCGCGCTCACCGACGCGATGCCGCCGATCCTGGCCGACTACCCGGAGCTCGAGGAGCTCCTGCTGCGCTTCGCCTCGCCGCCGATCCGCAACGCGGGCACGCTCGGCGGCAACGTCGCGAACGGCTCGCCGATCGGGGACTCGATGCCGGCGCTCCTCGCGGTGCATGCGACGCTGGTGCTGCGCAAGGGTAACGCGATGCGCGAGCTGGCGCTTTCCGATTTCTACCTCGCCTACCGCAAGACCGCACTGCAGCCCGGCGAATTCCTCGTCGCCGTGCGCATCCCGCGGCGGCGCGACGGCACGCTCCTGCGCAGCTACAAGGTCTCGAAGCGCTTCGACCAGGACATCTCGGCGGTGTGCGCGGCGTTTTACCTGAAGCTCGACGGCACGCGGGTCGCGGCGTTCCGCGCGGCCTACGGCGGCATGGCCGCGGTCCCGCAGCGCGCCGCGCACTGCGAGGCGGCACTCGCCGGCGGTGAATGGAGCGATGCGGCCGTGGAGCAGGCGATGGCGGCCCTCGCGCAGGACTTCGAGCCGCTCACGGACATGCGCTCCTCCGCGGCCTACCGCCGGCGCGTGGCGGCGAACCTGCTCCGTCGCTTCCGGCTCGAGACGAGCGGGGCGCTCGGGGCCACGGTGTACGGTTATGGACGCCGGAAGCTCGCCTGAACGCCGCGCCGAGGCCGGCGCGATCGCGGGCGGCGTCGGCCAGGCGATCCCGCACGACAGCAGCCGCCTGCACGTCTCCGGGGAAGCGCTCTACACGGACGACCTTCCCGAGCCGCGCGGCCTGCTGTACGTGGCGGTCGGCATGAGCGCATGCGCGCACGCACGCATCCGCTCCCTCGATCTCACTGCCGTCCGCGAGGCGCCCGGCGTCGTCGACGTCATCACGGCGAACGACGTGCCGGGCGAAAACAACTGCGGCCCCGCGGTGCACGACGACCCGATCCTGGCGCCCGGCCTCGTGCAGTACGCCGGTCAGGCGGTGTTCGCGGTCGCGGCCACGTCGATCACGGCGGCGCGCCGCGCAGCACGACTAGCGAAGATCGAGTACGAGGAGCTCGAGCCCCTGCTCGACCCGCTCGCCGCGGTCGAAAAGCAGTCGTTCGTGCTGCCGACGGAAACCATCCGGCGCGGCGACAGCCGCGCTGCCATCGAACGCGCAGCGCATCGCCTGCAAGGCCGCGTGACCGTCGGCGGCCAGGACCAGTTCTATCTCGAGGGCCAGATCGCGATGGCGCTGCCGGCGGAGGACGGCGATCTCGTCGTCTACAGCTCGACCCAGCACCCCGGCGAAGTGCAGCACCTGGTCGCCGCAGCGCTCGGCCGGCAATCGAAGGACGTGGTCGTGATCTGCCGGCGCATGGGCGGCGCGTTCGGCGGCAAGGAAAGCCAGCCGGCGATGATCGCCTGCATCGCGAGCCTGATGGCGTGGAAGACGAAACGGCCGTGCAAGCTGCGGCTCGACCGCGACGACGACATGCTCATGACCGGCAAGCGCCACGACTTCGTCATCGACTACGACGTGGGCTTCGACGCCGACGGCCGGATCGAAGGCATCGAGTTCACGCTCGCCTCGCGCTGCGGCTGGTCGGCCGATCTCTCCGGCGCGATCAACGACCGCGCGATGTTCCACAGCGACAATGCGTATTTCCTCGAGCACGTCACCATCGTCTCGCACCGCTGCAAGACCAACACGGTGTCGAACACGGCGTTTCGCGGTTTCGGCGGGCCGCAGGGAATGTTCGGCATCGAGCACGTGGTCGACGAGATCGCGCGCTTCCTGGGGCGCGATCCGCTGGAGGTCCGCAAGCGCAACTTCTACGGCGTCGGCGAGCGGGACGTCACGCCGTACCGCCAGAAGGTCACGGACAACCTGCTGTACGAAATCGTGCCGCGCCTGGAGGCGAGCTCGGACTACGCGCGTCGCCGCGAGGAGCTCCGCGCGTTCAACGCGCAGAGCCCGTATCTCAAGCGCGGCATCGCGCTGACGCCCGTCAAGTTCGGCATCTCCTTCACCGCGACCCACCTGAACCAGGCCGGTGCGCTGCTGCATGTCTATACCGACGGCACGGTGCACCTGAACCACGGCGGCACGGAGATGGGGCAGGGGCTGTTCACCAAGGTCGCGCAGGTGGTGGCCGAGGAGCTGCAGATCGACATCGACCAGATCAAGATCACCGCAGCGGACACCAGCAAGGTGCCGAACGCCTCGGCGACGGCCGCTTCGAGCGGCTCGGACCTGAACGGCAAGGCCGCGCAGGCGGCGGCGCGCAAGATCAGGAAGCGCCTCACGCGCTTCGCGGCCGAGCATTTCGCCGTCGGCGAGGACGACATCGAGTTCCGCAACAACACCGTGAGGGCGGGCCGGCAGGTTATCGGCTTTGCGGAGCTGGTTCAGCTTGCGTGGTTCGCGCGCCGCTCGCTTTCGGCAACCGGTTTCTATCGCACGCCGAAGATCCACTACGATCTCAAGACGTTCACGGGCCGTCCGTTTTTCTATTACGCGTACGGCGCGGCGGTATCCGAGGTGATCGTCGACGTACTGACCGGCGAGAATCGCCTGCTGCGCGTCGACATCCTGCACGATTGCGGCAAGTCGCTGAACCCGGCGATCGACATGGGGCAGATCGAGGGCGGCTTCATCCAGGGCATGGGCTGGCTCACGTCGGAGGAGCTCTGGTGGAACGGAGCCGGCGAGCTCGAGACGCACGCGCCTTCGACCTACAAGATCCCGACCTGCTCCGACCTGCCGGTCGACTGGCGCGTGGAGATCATGGAATCGGCGGCGAACCGCGAGAAGACGATCCACCGCTCGAAAGCCGTCGGCGAGCCGCCGCTCATGCTCGCGCTCTCGGTGTTCCACGCGCTGCGCGACGCTATCGCGAGCGTCGCCGACTACCGCATCTCCCCGCTGCTGCACGCCCCCGCGACCCCCGAGCACGTCCTCGACGCCATCGACCAGCTACGGGAATCAGGTTCGGATTCGGGAACGGGCGGTGCTGCCCGAAGGTCCGGGGTCGCGCGCAATGCGCGCTCCTGCAGGCAGGCCCGTTCGGACGACGGGGCATCCCGGACGTGACCCCCTGGCTCGAAGCCCTCCGTACGCGTCCGGCCGCCGCCGGTGACGCCGTGCTCGTCACCGTCCTGTCGGTGCGCGGCTCCGCGCCGCGCGAGCCCGGCGCGAAGATGCTGGTGGATCGCGAAGGCATCACCGGCACTATCGGCGGCGGAGTGCTGGAACACCGCTGTGCGAAGCTCGCTTGCGCTCTCCTGAGCCCGCCGGAGCCCGGACACCCGGTGGTCTTCGCGCACAAATTCCCGCTCGGCCCCGGTATGGGGCAGTGCTGCGGCGGCGTGGTCGAAGTCCTGTTCGAGAGCGTGGACGCGAGCAAGGAATGGATCCACGACCTGCTCGAATGTCACGAACAGCGCCAGCCGGCGGTCATCGCAACCGAGCCGCCGGTCGATGGGCAGTGCACGAAATATTTGGTCACGACGGACCGGCTTCGTGTCTACGGGACCGCATCGTTCCAGCTCGATACTGAGATCACGAACCCGGCACGCCGACTGCTTGCGGAACGCGGCTCCGCCCGGCGCATCGACATGACCGCCCGGGACGGGAGCAAGCTTCCCGTGCTGCTCGAGCCTTTCGGTGTGCCGGAAATGCCCATTGCGCTCTTCGGCGCCGGACACGTCGGCTCGGCGGTGGTGGCCGCGATGGCCGGGCTGAACTGCGAGATCCGCTGGATCGACAACCGCCGCGGCGTGTTCCCGGCGGTCGCTCCCCCCAACGTCACGATGATAGAAAGCGGGGAGCCGATCCGCGAGATCGCGGCGATGCCGCCGGGCGCGTACTACCTCGTGATGACGCACGATCACCCGCTCGACTTCGAGATCTGCGCGGCGGCGCTGCGGCGCGAGGACTTCGCCTATGTCGGCCTGATCGGCTCGCGCACGAAGCGCCGCCGTTTCGAGCACCGCATGAAGGACGACCTGCCGCCCGCGCTGCTCCAGCGCCTGACCTGCCCGATCGGCATCGAAGGCGTCGGCGGCAAGCGCCCGGCGGAGATCGCAATCGCGGTCGCCGCCGAGCTCCTGAAGATCCAGGCGGCCGCGAGCGCGCGGCACGCCGGCCCGACCGGGAATACCGGCAACGTGCACGTGTTCCGCCGCCCGTAACGCGGCGCCCGATACAAACGATGGAAGCATACGTCGTCGAATGGCTGAACCTGCTCGCGCGCTGGGCACATTTCGTTTTCGGCATCGCCTGGATCGGCTCCTCGTTCTACTTCATCTGGCTGGACGATCATCTGCAGCCGCCGGCGCAGGCGGCGGACGGCGAGAAGGGCGTCGGCGGCGAGCTCTGGTCCGTGCACGGCGGCGGCTTCTACCACGCGCAGAAATACCGCGTGGCGCCGCCGGCGCTGCCGGAGACGCTGCACTGGTTCAAGTGGGAGGCCTACAGCACGTGGCTGTCCGGCGTCTTCCTGCTGGCCCTGATCTACTGGTACGGCGCGGAGATCTATCTCATCGACCCGCAGGTCGCGAAGCTGTCACCGCCGCTCGCGATCGGCGCGGCCGTGGCGATCATCGCCGGCGGCTGGATCGTCTACGACCTGCTGTGCCGGTCGCCGCTCGGCCGCAACGAGCCGGCGCTCGCCGCCGTGCTGCTGGGCCTCACCGCGCTGCTCGCGTGGGGATTGTGCGAGCTCTACAGCGGCCGCGGCGCCTACATCCACTTCGGCGCGACGCTCGGCACGATCATGGTGGCGAACGTGTTCTTCGTCATCATCCCGGGGCAGAAGAAGCTGGTCGCCGCGGCGGAGCGGGGCGAGGCGCCCGATCTCGTGCACGGCCTGCGCGGCAAGCAGCGCTCGGTGCACAACACCTATTTCACGCTGCCGGTGCTGTTAGTGATGATCAGCAACCACTTCGCGCTGACCTACAACCACGCGTGGAACTGGCTGATCCTCGTCGCGTTCACCGTCGCCGGCGCCCTGATCCGCGTGTGGTTCGTGGCCCGCCACAAGGGGCGTGCCTCGCCGCTGCCGCTCGGCGCGGCGATCGTCATTCTCCTCGGCATCGCTTTCGCGCTCGCGCCACGTACGCAGGCGGCTTCGGCGGAAGCCGTCACCCTCGCGGACATCCAGCCGATCATTGAGCGCCGCTGCACGAACTGCCACTCGGTGGACCCGAGCTTCGCCGCGTTCCCGGCCGCGCCCGCAGGCGTCGTGCTGGATACGGCCGAGCAGATTCGCACGCAGGCCCTGCGCATTCACCAGCAGGCGGTCGTGCTCAAGGTCATGCCGATCGGCAACCTCACCCACATGACCGACGCCGAGCGCGCGACCCTCGACGCCTGGTACCGCGGCAGTACCCGATGAGCCCGGCAGGAGCGCATTCAAGGATTTCCGCGATTCGCTCGTCGTAACGGATCGGGCAGGTTCCGGGGCGCGCAAAGGGATAACAGATGGGGGAGTCGGATCGGCTTTTTGAGACCTTCATGGCGTTGCGCAGCAGCCTGGCGCGGCTCGTGCGCGGCATCGTGCCGCCCAAGGAAGTCGAGGACATCGTCCAGGAAACCTATGTGCGCGTCTGCCAGGTCGAGCATCGCGCCACGATCCGCGAGCCGCGGTCATTCCTGTTCCGGACGGCGCAGAACCTGGCGCTCGATTACCTCAAGCGCTCGGAATCCCGGTTGACAGGGGGCGTCGATGAGCTCGACGCGGTTCTCGGCACGGAATGCGGGCCGGACTCCGACGCAACGTATGCGCGCGTCGCGACCGATGAGGAGTTCGTACTCTTTTGCGAGGCGGTTCGCGACTTGCCCAAGCAATGCCGCCGCGCCTTCGTGCTGAAGAAGGTATACGGCTACTCGCTGAAGGAAATCGCCGCCGAAATGGGCGTCGGGCTGCCGACCGTGGAGAGCCACATCGTCGCCGGCACGAAGCGCTGCGTGAAATACCTTCGGGCACGTGAAGTGACGCGCCCCTCCGCGGTAAATCGGCCGCGGCTGCGCCGAGGGGAACGCGCATGACCACGGTGGTACCGATCTCCCGCGACGAGGAGCGGCTCGAAGCGGCCGCCCGCTGGATCCTGCGCCTGGATGAGGGGTTGTCGCCCGATGCCGAAGCAGCCCTGGAGGTGTGGCTCGCCGAGCATCCGGCGAATCCGGCCGAGCTGGTCGAGGTAGCGCGGGCCTGGGACAAGCTGGACTGCCTGTCGCGACTGGCGGATGTGTTTCCGATCGAGCCTTTGGCCGAGCACGCGAGCCCTGCGGCTCGCTCGACACGCCGGCCGGTGACGGCGTTGCTGGCCGCGGCGGCGTGCGCGTGCGTGTTCATCGTGGTTGCGTGGCTGCTCGCGCCCGCACGATACGCGGATGAGCGTTCTCGTGACCGGACGGAAGTGCAGGCAGCAGCGATTTACGATACGGCTATCGGCGAGCAGCGGATGGTGACGCTCAGCGACGGTACGGTCGTCAATCTGGATACGGACAGCCGCATCAGTGTCGCCTACTCCGCGTCCGGCCGGCGGCTGGAGCTGTTCCGCGGGCAGATACACGTCGCAGTGCAGCGGGATCCGGCGCGCCCCTTCGACGTTATCGCCGGCGACAGGATGGTGCAGGCGGTGGGCACGGCCTTCACGGTCGAGCTCACGGCCGGCCGGGAGCTCGAGCTGGTCGTCACGGAAGGCAAAGTGAAAGTGGGGGTGCGGCTGACCGGGACCGGCTCCGATCCGGCGAAGGTGCGTCTCGATTCGGATATCTTCGCCCAGAGCCAGCCGGTGAGAATCGTGTCGGCCGGCGAGGAGCTGATAGTCCGGGAATCCGAAGAGCTCGTCGTGCCGGTCACTCCGGAAGACATGGAAGTCAAGCTGGCGTGGCGCGACGGGCGGCTGATCTTCCGTGATGAACCCTTGGGGCAGGCGATCGCCGAGATCGAGCGTTACACGACGATCGACTTCGTCTTCATGGATGAGAGCTTGAGAGGGCGCCTGATTTCCGGGCGCTACAAGACGGGCGACGTCGATTCGCTGTTGCTCGCGCTGCGCGCAAACTTCGGCATCGGCTACGAGTACGACGGTACGGACCGCGTGCTGCTGAGCAGGCTTTGATGCCGCGGGTCGTTCTCCGCCACTCATCCCCTCGATGTTTTTATTGTCAGGCAGTTCATGGAAATCCGGCTGTGAGTCGTCGTTCAGACGAGCGCAACGAACCCGGCTGATCTGTTCGTGCCTGTCATTGGTCCTGCTGCTTCTCGTCGGCAGCACGGGCGCCCTGGCGCAGAACGCGACCGAACGAACCTTCGAGTTCGACATCCCGAGACAGCCGGCGGACACCGCGCTCACGGAGTTTGCCGAGCAGGCGGACCTGACGCTGGTGTTCCCGGCAGAGCTGGTTCGCGGCAAGTTCGCGAACGAGCTGGTCGGCACGTATACGCTGCAGGAGGGCATCGACTTCCTGCTCGAAGGTACCGGTCTCGTCCCGACGTTCCGCAACGCAATCGTGTTGAGCATCGCGGCGGCGGACCCGCCCGCGAACGGAGGGGGAGACGTGGAAACGACGAAAAAATCCGGGCTGGTGGCGCTTCTCGCAGGCATTTTTGCCGGCGGCGTGGGCGCGCAGGAGACAGGGACCGTTACGGAAGTGGCGGAGCAGCCGTTGCCGATCGAGGAGATCATCGTCACCGGCTCGCACATCCGCGGCGCACCGAATACGGCCTCGCCCGTTCTGCGCTTCGACCGTGACACCATCATGCGCTCGGGCTTCTCGACGCTCGATGAGTTCATCGAGAGCATTCCCCAGAACTTCGGAGGCGGCGCCAGCCAGGACACGATCGGCACCGATTCCGCCGTCGGCAACAACGGCTTCGGCAGCAGCGTCAACCTGCGGGCGCTGGGGCCGGGCTCGTCGCTGGTGCTCGTGAACGGGCGCCGCCTCGCGCCTGCGGGCAACGGCGGCCGCTTCATCGATGTCTCGATGCTGCCAATGGCGGCAATCGAGCGGGTGGACGTGCTGACGGATGGGGCGTCGGCCATCTACGGCTCGGACGCCGTGGGCGGCGTCGTCAATTTCATCCTGCGTGACGACTACGAGGGGGCCCAGACGATGCTGCGCTACGGCAGCGTCACGCATGGCGACCTCTCTGACATCCAGGCGTCACAAGCTCTCGGCGCCCAGTGGGACAGCGGCAGCACCCTGCTGGCCTACGAGTACCACAGCCGGGATGCGCTGTATGCGGGCGATCGCGCTTTCGCTGAATCGTCCGAGTCGCCCAGGAGCCTCTTGCCGGAGCAGGATCGGCACAGCGTTTATGCCAACCTGCGTCAGGAGCTGGGGGATCGAGTGGTGCTTTCGGGGGACGCTCTGTACTCCACCCGCGAGGCGTTCAATCAGAACGCTTTTCTGGGTTTGCAGGTGGACGAGCGCTCGGATAACGACCAGTTCCAGGCTTCGCTCGGAACCGATGTCGAGATCAGCACGAATTGGAACCTGAATGTCTCGACGAGCTATTCGGAGTATCAGTTCGACGCCACACGCCTGGAGACGCCCGTCGGGGCCACGGACGGGAGCCGGACGGAAACGAACGTCGGTACCGACGTCTGGTCGTTCGATGCGCTGGCCGAAGGGCTCCTCATGGAGTTGCCGGGCGGCGGTCTGCGGCTGGCCGCAGGCGGCAGCTTCCGCAAGGAAAACGTGCAGCCGGTCTTTTCGGAGGCCCTGCCGGAGCGGGAGGTCACGGCCGCGTTCGGAGAGCTGTTCATCCCGCTGTTCGGCCCGCGCAACAAGCGCCCCGGCCTGGAGGCGCTCGAGCTGAGTCTCGCGGCGCGCTACGAGGACTACAGCGATTTCGGCAGCGACGTGACGCCGAAAGTCGGTGTGCGCTGGTCACCGGTCGAAGGTCTGGCTTTGCGCGGCACCTACGGCGAATCGTTCAAGGCGCCGGTGCTCACCGATCTTGCGCCGGGGACGGAAGCGCTGCTCGCGTTCGTTGCCAGCGACTTCGGTCTCGCCATCGACGGCGATCCGCTTATCCTTCTGCGCGCGCAGTCGGCCTTGCCGGATCTGAAGGAAGAGGAGTCGAGCAGCTACACCCTGGGGTTTGACGTGGGGCGGGACGAAGGCCTGTCACTCAGCATGACGTGGTACCACATCGAGTTCGAAGGCCGGATCGGCACTCCGCTCGACGGCGGATTCGAGGCATTTTTCAACTCTCCGGATGTCTACGGCCAGTTCCAGGTACTCAATCCGGATAGCTCGTTCGTGGATGCACGGCTCGCCGATGCAACCGTTTTCACCGACCTCAGCGGCGGGCTCTTCACGCCGTCGACCGTCGATATCTGGGCGGACGTCGCGGTGACCAACATTGCCGTCGAAGAGCAAAGCGGCATCGATTTCCTGGTCAGGTACCCTCTCGAAACCGGCGCCGGCCGGTTCGAGATGTCCTTGAACGGGACCTATATCACTACGTTCGACAAGCAGCTCGCTCCGGAAGCACCGACGGTCGAAGCGCTTAACCTGCTCAACGCGCCGATGGATCTGCGGCTCAGAAGCTCGGTGGTCTGGAATCGCGAAAACCTGAGCGCCGCGCTTTTCGTCAACTACATGGATGACTACCGGAATACAGACGCGGAAGCCAGTCACATCAGCTCGTGGACCACGCTCGATTCGCAGCTGAGCTACGACTTCGATCGCAGTGCGGGCGGCTTCCTGAGCGGCCTCAGCCTTTCTCTGAGCGTGCAGAACCTGCTCGACAGGGACCCGCCGTTCGTGGCGAGCCAGGGCTCGCCGATAGCCCACCCGGGGTATGACTCGACGAACGCGACGCCACTCGGCCGTTTCGTGGCGTTGACTGCGACGAAATCCTGGCAGTGAAGTGAGCCGGTTGAGGATTGCGGCGGCGGCCTTCGCGCTCATTCTTGCCCTGAGCGCGGTGGCGGCTGCGCGGGAAGGCCCGGCGTGCACCAGCGGCGGCTTCACAGTTGACGATTATTTCGACTTGCAGACCGTCGCTGAGATCGAGCTTTCTCCCGACGGCCGTTTGCTCCTGTACGCGGTCGACTCGTATTCCGAAGGGGTGCGGGTCCGCGACGTGTTTCTGGCATCGGTGCCGGACGGCGATGCGCGCCGCATCGAGAACGTGCCCGGCGCCCGGGATTTTGCCTGGATTCCCGGGTCGCACGAGCTCGCGTTCCTGGCGAAGCAGGACGCCACGACCCAGGTGTTTGGCTGGCGTGCGGTCGATGGAAAGACGAGGCAACTTACGGACGCCGTAAATTCCGTGGCAACCTTCAAGTTCGCTCCGGACGGGAGTGCCATGGCGTTCACCACCCGGGCGCGGTCCGGGCAGGGGGTTTCGCTCTACGACCAGTTCCGCAGCGGCCGCGAAAGCATCCTGATCGATCCAGCGACGACGAGCTCGCACGATTTCCTCAACCCATACTGGCACCAGCTCGCGAAAGCACCGCCGCTCGTCTTGTGGGTGCAGCACGACGGCGAGGCGGCGCGGGTGCCTGTTCCAGGCGAGCCCTACGATGGGGACCGTGCCTGGTTCTGGTCCGCTGACGGGCGCTATCTGTCGGTGACGTTCATTGCCGGCGACGTTCCGGAATCGCAGATGCGGAGCGAGCGGACGAGCATCGGAGTGTTCGACGTCCGGACGGGCAAATTCCGCGTGATCGCGGAGTGGGTTCCGCCCCGCGCCGGCGAGCCGGCAATCGGGTATCGCGGTGGCGAGTGGATTTCCGGCGAGCGTCGCCTGATGCTCCGGCGAGTGGCGGAAAGGGATCCCTGGGTCAGCGAGGACTTCCCGGACTGGGCGGTGGTGGACCCATCGGCGCCGCTACTCGCGGGGGACCCCACCTGGCGTCCTGTCGAGGTTTATCACCCGGGCCTGGAATTCATGCCGCTGTCGGCCTCCGAAATTCTCCTCAGCAACACCGTGCGTGGCGTGCATTCACTCTTCGTCTTGACGCCGGAGGGTATCGCAAAATCGGAAATAGTGGACGACCTGGACGGCAGCAGCTCGGATTTCAGCTTTGGCAACGACTATCGGGACGCGGCGTTCGTCAACGAGAGCTTGCGCCGCCCGCCGGAGATCTACCTCAGTCGCAACGGTGAGGCGCCGCAACGGTTGACGGGCCTCAATACGGAGATCGCCGGGAAGCTCCGATATTCCCGAAAGGAAGTTCGCTGGACGAGCACGGATGGCACGCGCGTGAGCGGCTGGCTTCTCGAGCCGGAAGGAACACGGCCCGCCGGCGGCTGGCCGATGATCACGCATGTGCACGGCGGCCCCGCCTTTCCGTTCCCGGATGCGTTCGCGGCTTACTTCGACTATTGGCCGTATCCGCTCGAGATCTACCCGGCGCACGGCATCGCGGTGTTCCTCCCCAACTATCGCGGCACGCACACGTATGGCAAGAGCATTGCCGCGAGCCAGGGGAGCGAGCCGATCGAGGACATCGTCAGCGGCGTGCGACACCTCGTCGTGGAAGGCATGGCCGATCGGTCCCGGCTCGGTATTTCCGGACACAGCCACGGGGCTTTCGTCGGCCCATTGGCCATGGTGCGCTCGGGAATCTTCGAGGCCAGCTCCTTCGCCGAGGGGGTGGCGAACAGCGTCGTGATGTACGAGCTCATGAGCGGCGATGCGAACCGGGAGATTCACGATCCGATCGTCGGTGCCAGCCTTTACGAAGATCCCGAGCGCTACCTGAAGGAATCCGCCGACCTGCAGATGGCCGGCATCGATACTGCCAGCCTGTTCGAAGCCGGCGCCTACGTGTCCGCCCTTTACATGCTGGGTTTCCCGAAGGCGGCGGAGCGCGCCGGCATGCCGTCGGAGTTCATCATATACCCACAAACCGGACACAACATCGTCGACCCCGCCCTGCAGCGCGAATCGGCTGAGCGCAACCTCGCGTGGTTCGACTTCTGGCTGAACGGCTGCGAGGCTTCGAATCCGACGCGCATCGAATGGTATCGCCGCTGGGAAGCGCTGAAGCGTCCTGAGGAGCCTTAGAGCCTCAGGGACGATCCAACGTCGCGCGGCGCAGCGCGCCACGGCTCACGGTTTGATCTCGATCGGCGTCCCGTCCGGAACGGCGCGCCAGATCTCCACCATCTGCCGGTTGCTGACGGCCACGCAGCCGTCCGTCCAGTCGCGCCGGTTGTAGAGCGAGCCCAGCCAGCCCTTCCCGTTCGGCAAGCCGTGGATCATGACGTTGCCGCCCGTCGGAACATCCGCTTCGCGCCCCGCCGCGCGATCCGCTGCATTCGGGTAGGAGATGTGGATCGAGCGATAGAACTGGCTGTCCTCGTTGCGGTAGTCGAGGGTGTAGAGGCCCTCGGGCGTGCGCGAGTCGCCCCGGAAGGTCTTGTGCCCGGTCGGATCCGCCCCGAGCGCGATGCGGTAGCTCGCCACGCGCTCGCCACCGTCGTAGAGCAGCAGCCGGCGCTCGGATTTCAGCACCACTACCCGGTCGACCTGGCCGAGGTCGCGGGCGAACAGCGTCGGGAACGCCCCGTCGGCGAGGTACAGCAGCAGCACGAGGAGCACGAAGCTGCCGCCGACCGCCGCGGGCAGCCATGGATTGCGGCGTGCGCGTCTCCGTGACGGAGCGCTGCGTGGGTGGATGTCGGCGGTCGTGCTCAACGCGTCGGCCTTCCCGGGTTCCGGGCTTCCGGGGTTCCTGTGGCAGCTGGCGCGTATCTCCAGCTAACAGGCGGGATCGGACGCTGTCAAGTTCCGGGCGGCCTGCCGCGCCCGGGCGCATATGTTCACCCGACCGGCTCTGCGCTAAGGTTGCAGCGGCGTGAACGATACCTATCCGAGAAATCTGCACGGTTACGGCGAGTCGCCGCCCGCTGCCCGCTGGCCGGGCGGCGCTCGCATCGCCGTGCAGTTCGTCATCAACTACGAGGAGGGCGGGGAGAACTGCGTGCTCCACGGGGACGCGGCTTCCGAGGCCTTCCTGTCCGAGATCGTCGGTGCGCAGCCGTTCGCCGGCTGCCGCCACCTGAACATGGAGTCGCTTTACGAATACGGCTCGCGTGCAGGGTATTGGCGCCTGTATCGGCTGTTCCGCGAGTACGACCTGCCGCTCACGGTCTTTGCCGTCGCGATGGCCCTGGAACGCAACCCGGAGGTGATCGACTCGATGCAGTCGGCGGGCTGGGAGATCGCGAGCCACGGCTGGCGCTGGATCGACTACCAGTTCGTGGAGGAGGCCGTCGAGCGCGAGCACATGCAGCGCGCGATCGAGGTTCACGAGCGGCTGACCGGTGCGGCGCCGGAAGGGTTCTATCTCGGCCGCTGCAGTCCGAACACCCACCGGCTCGTCGCGGAGTACGGCGGGTTCACGTACCACGCCGACACCTATGCCGACGACCTGCCGTACTGGGACCACACGCACGGCACGCCGCAGCTCATGGTTCCCTACACGCTGGACGTGAACGACATGCGCTTCGCGACGGCGCAGGGTTTCAACACCGGCCGCCAGTTCTGCGATTACCTCATCGACACTTTCGACGAGCTGTACCGCGAGGGCGCCGAGACCCCGAAGATGATGTCCGTCGGCCTGCATTGTCGCCTGGCGGGTCACCCGGGGCGTACCGCGGGCCTGCGCGAGTTCCTGGAGCACGTCATCGAGCACGACGACGTGTGGGTCGCGCGCCGCATCGACATCGCCCGCCACTGGCGCGAAACCCGCCCGCCCGATGCGGGATGTCATGATCCGGCCCTGTAGGAGCGCGCATCGCGCGCGACCAAACGCAACAGTGCGCGAGCAACAGAAGCAATGGACAAGGCCACCTTCATCGCCCGCTACGGCGGCATCTACGAACATTCCCCGTGGGTTGCCGAGCAAGCCTGGAAGCCCGCCCGGGACGTGACCGACCCCGCCCGCCTCGCCGACATCCTGGCCGCCTGCGTCGACGCCGCCGACGAGGACACGAAGCTGGCGTTGATCCGTGCGCATCCCGACCTCGCCGATCGCGCGGCCATTGCCGGCGGGCTGACCGCCGCCTCATCCGCCGAGCAGGCGAGCGCCGGACTCGATCAGTGCACGGCGGAGGAATTCGAGCGTTTCCGGTTCCTCAACCGTAAGTACAAGGCGAAGTTCGGTTTCCCTTTCGTCATGGCCGTGCGCGGCAGGCACCGGCGCGATATTCTCGACGCTTTCGAGCAACGCCTCGGCAACGACAGGGACGCGGAGCTCGCGGCCGCGATCCGCGAGACTCACAGGATCGCTCGGCTGCGCCTCGAAGCCATCGCGGGAGCGCGCATTGCGCGCGATTCGGAGCTGACGGATGGCCATTGACACGGAGAAACCGTTCGAAGAGTGGGTGCGCCTCGAGCAGCCGCGCCTCGGCACGCGCGTGGTCGCGGCGAGCGACGAGTTCTTCGGGGCGAAGGAGCGGCTGATCGACGCGCACGAGCCCGTGTTCATCCCCGGCCAGTACGACGACCACGGCAAGTGGATGGACGGCTGGGAAACGCGCCGCCGGCGCACGCCGGGCCACGACTGGTGCGTGGTGAAGCTGGGGCTGCCCGGTATTGTGCACGGGCTCGACATCGACACCCGCCACTTCACCGGCAACTACCCGCCGCACGCCTCGATCGACGGCGCCGTGAGCGACCAGGATCTGCCGGCCGAGAACGAATGGCGTGAGCTGCACTCGCGCATCGAGCTCGGGCCGAATGCGCACCATTACCTGCCGGTGCGCCAGGCGCCGGCGGTTACGCACGTGCGCCTCAACATCTTCCCGGACGGCGGCGTCGCACGCCTGCGCATCTACGGCGAGATTCGCCCGGACTGGCGCCGCTTCGCGGCCGACGAGGCGATCGATCTCTTCGCACTCGAGCATGGCGGCCGCGCGCTGCGCGCGAGCGACGAGCATTTCGGCAGCATGCATCACCTGAACCTGCCGGGGCGCGGCGTCAACATGGGCGACGGCTGGGAGACGGCTCGCCGCCGCGGGCCGGGGCACGACTGGGTGGTGCTGAAGCTCGGCCATCCGGGGATCCTCGAGCAGGTCGAGATCGACACGGCGCACTTCAAGGGCAACTACCCGGACCGCGCATCGCTGCAGGCGGCGCTGGTGACGAAGGGTGCGCACGATACGGACAGGGTCGTGCGCGAGAGCCACCGCTGGCCGCTGCTCCTCCCCGAGTCGAAGCTCGGCCCGGACGAGATCCACGTGTTCAGCGATCTCGAGAAGCCCGGCCCGGTATCCCACGTCCGCCTGTCGATCTACCCGGACGGCGGTGTCAGCCGCCTCCGCCTCTTCGGCAGACTGTCGAAATGAGCCCCGTAGGAGCGCGCATCGCGCGCGAAGAACTCACCACGACAGGTCGAGGCACTCGCGATCGTCGGGTCACGCGCGATGCGCGCTCCTACGGGTGCCTCCTGGGCCGGATCCTGGAGCGGACGGGACACCGGCTCGAGCCGCTGGACGACTGGCGCACGCTCGCGCACGCGAGAATCGAAGTGCGCGGGCACGTCGTCGATATCTACGGGACGCGCCTGCACCACACGCCGGAAGGCGGCGGCATTCGCGCGCAGCAGGTCCGCGACCTGATGTCGCTCGTCGCGGCACGCGATGACGGTACGCCGTCGCTGCTCCTGGGCGACTGCAACGCGACGACCGACACGCCGGAGCTGCAGCCGATCCTCGAGCGCCGGTTCGACGTGCTCGACCGTGCCGACGAGGACGCTGCCGCAGGCACGACGCTGAACCCGCACTACTTCGAGCCGGAGCTGCAGCGCGTGGTCGATCACGTGTTCGCGGAACGCGCCCGCTTCGAGGCCGTCGAAGCCCGGCGCATCCTCGATCAGCCCGACGCCTCCGGCACCTGGCCTTCGGATCACTTCGGCATGTATGCGCGATTGCGCTTCATCGATGCAGCGGACGACGCCTTCGCGACGCCGTAGCTCAACGCGATCGCCAGCGGCCGAGGCCATCGTCGCCGAAGCGAGATAGCATAGCGCGACCAGGGAGAGGGATATGAGCGGGATCGAGCTTAAGTCTTTGCCGCTGACGCCGGAGCGGTTCGCGCCTTTCGGCGATGTGATCGCGGCGGGCAGGGCGGCGGAGCTGGCGATGAATGAAGCGCGTTTCGAGCGCTTCGACGACCTCGCGCGCGTGGACGTCTCCGGCGGCCGCCTCAACGTCAGCGTCGTGCGCTGCCGCACACCCACGGCGCTGCCGTACCGCTTCGACATGGTCGAGCGTCACCCGCTGGGAAGCCAGGCGTTCGTGCCGCTGAACGGGCAGCGCTTCGTCGTCGTCGTCGCGGAGCCGGGCGAGTCGGTGGAGATCGGGAATCTGCATGCGTTCGTGAGCAACGGCCGCCAGGGCATCAACTATCACCGGGGCACCTGGCACATGCCGCTGATCGCTCTGGAGGCGGGACAGGAGTTTCTCGTCATCGACCGTGCGGGCGAGGGCGCCAACTGCGACCAGGTGATCCTGGGCGAGCGCGTCACGCTGCTCGCCCCCTGAGCATGGCCGAGGTCACCGCACATCGCGCCGCGATCCTGCACTGCCTGCGCGATCCCTCCGATGATCGCGATCCGATCGCGGCCGGCAGCGTGGAGTACTTCGAGGACGGGCTGCTGGTTGTCGCCGACGGGTGCGTGGAGGAGGTCGGGCCCGCCGAGGATCTGCTCGAGCGCCTCCCATCGAACGTGCGCGTCGTGGAGCACGGCGACAAGCTCATCATTCCCGGCCTGATCGACTGCCACGTCCACTACCCGCAGATCGACATCATCGCGTCCTACGGCGAGCGCCTGCTCGACTGGCTGGAGAAGTACGCGTATCCCGCGGAGCGCGCCTTTGCCGATCCCGCGCACGCGCGGGAAGTGGCCGGGTTCTTCGTGCAGGAGCTCCTGCGCAACGGCACGACCACGGCCTGCGTCTTCGCCACCGTGCATCCGCACTCTGTTGACGCGATCTTCGAGGCGGCCGCGAAACACGGCATGCGGCTGATCGCCGGCAAGGTGCTGATGGACCGCAACTGCCCGGAAGACCTGCGCGACACGCCGGCCGCGGGCTACGCAGACTCGCGCGCGCTCATCGAGAAATGGCACGGCCGCGACCGGCTGCTGTACGCCGTCACGCCGCGGTTCGCGATCACGTCGAGCGAGGCGCAGCTGCGCAAGGCCGGCCGCCTGCTCCAGGAATTCCCGGACGTCTACCTGCACACGCATCTCGCCGAGAACGAGGAGGAGATACAGCGGGTGGCGGAGCTCTTCCCCTGGAGCCGCAGCTACCTGCACGTGTACGAGCATTGCGATCTCGTGCGGGAGCGCTCCGTGTTCGCGCACTGCATCCATATGCACGATCACGACCGGCAGCTGATGGCGCGCAAGGGGGCGGCCATGGCCTTCTGCCCTTCGTCGAACCTGTTCCTCGGCAGCGGGTTGTTCGACCTTGTGTCGGCGAACCGCTGCGGTGTGCGTGTGGGGGTGGGGACAGATGTCGGCGGCGGCACGAGCCTGAGCCTGCTGCGGGCGCTGAGCGACGGCTACAAGGCACTGCAACTCGCCGGACAGTCCTTGTCCCCGTTCGAGGCTTTGTACCTCACGACGCTTGGGGCAGCGAAAGCGCTGTATCTCGACGACCGTATCGGGAGTTTCCGAAAAGGCAACGAGGCAGACTTCATCGTCCTGGATCCGTCAGCGACGGCGATCATGCGACGGCGCCGGAGCACCGCGTCGGGCGCAATGGAGCGACTCTTTGCGCAGCTCATGACCGGTGACGACCGCTCGATTGCAGAGGTGTACCTCGAGAACAGGCCGGTAGTGAACGGCGCACACTCGATAGCGTGACGGGGAAATTCCCGGTTCAATCGACGGTGTGCGGATTGCCCCGCCGGCGTGCTCAGCGATCGACCCGGGTCAGCTCCATCAGGCGCGTGCGTACCTCATGTGCCTTCCCGGATTCCTCGAGTTTTCTCCAGAGCTGCTCGATCGTGCGCGCGTCGACGTAACCGGGCACATCGGTCCCCCAGCCCTGGTCCGAGCGGAACCGGTCGACGGCTGCCATGGCGCTCTCGTCATAGATGTCCAGCATCGGCGCATCGAGGGACAGCTCCCGCGAGTCGGTGTACAGGTAGCCGAGTGCATGCAGGATGACCTTGAGCTGTTTGACGTCATTCCCCTTGAACTGCCGGAGCTCCCTGTAGCCCAGCGTGCCGGAGATGGTGTCGTAGATCCGGCGCAGCTCGCCCACCGGCTCCGGATGCTCGCAGACGTTGATATCGACACCGATCCGGTCGGGGCGGCGCGTCATGCCCGGACGTGGATCGGCGACCAGCACGGCTGCCGACTGGGTTTCCCCGTGCCGGCCGTCTCCGCCGAGCGCCTGTCCGGCCGCGATCGCCTCGATGAGCCGGTCGGCAAGGTGGCGTGGCGTGCCCTCGCTTTTTTCGAACGCTTCTGCCACCGCGTCGACGACGTTCGTGCCAACGAGGGAGTTGCCCTGTACCGCATAGTTCTCGCCGGTCCGCATGGCGACCCAATCGCCCCGGGCCTCGGCGCCGTACTGCTCGGCACCGGTCCATTGCGCGGATCGCCCCTCGAGGTCGATCACTCCGACCTGGCGATGCTCGCGCTCCTCGTCGGCGGCCACGACGCGGTCCATTGCATCCTGCGGCGCCACGCCCTGTTCCAGCAGGTCGAGCAGGTCGTTGCCGTATTCCGGACGCGTCCTGCCCTGGGTTGCGACGGCACCGACGCCGGCGCGCACCCACGGCACGGCATTGCCTACGCAAGGGCGCCGGGTCGTCACTGCGACGCCGGATTCGCCGGTTCGTGGGTCGATGGCGACGATGGAGAACGTGTGAAACTCCAGGTCCGGGCCCCACGCGACCGGCTCCTGCGCCGAGGCCGGCGTCATCACCGCCAGCAGCAGCGGGAGCGCGGCGAGCAAGGTGGAGGAGAAAGCCAGATACTGGAAACGACGGGCGTTGATATCGGTATGCACGGTCATGGCTGTCGACGCATCAAGGAACGAGAGTTCCGCGACATACTACGGAACCGCATCCCGCGCCGGCAAAACCTGCGCTGTCGAGCAGCGCGAACGTTACCGCCGTGATCGTTGCGTTGGTAATCGCCGCGGAGGATGTAGCAACGAACCACGGAGAAATCCACGGCTCCTGCCACGCTCGTTCCAACGGAAGGCGCCGAAAGTACGTCCAACCAATGGTGGTGCGGCACGCAAGAGCGGTGGATGTCATGAGAACGGTCATGAGCGCGGCTCCCGAGCCCGCGGAGCGGCGGCAGCTCGAAAACTCACTGTTCCCCGGCTGGCGGGCGGACTCCGGCTGCTGGCATCACCTCCAGTGGCCGCTCGGCCCCGGCGAGACCCCGGCGGGGCGGCGTCTCGGCGGAGGGATTCCGTCCTCTGTCCGCATCGGAAAGCTCCTGGCATTCCGCCCGGGCAAGGCTCCCGCGGCCTGGAAGCTGCGGCCGGGTGCGGTCCGATGAGGGCGCCGGCCACTGCCGGTCTTGTCGGGGTCCCGCCCGTCAGGCCGTTGCGGCGGGCCGTCCTGCGTGATGCCGCGGGAAAGCGGCTGGGCGAAGTGCCGCTGGACGTGGACCAGCGCACGGCAGCCGACGCGCTCGCGTTCCGCGAAGCGGCCACGCAGGTCCTGGTTGCGGTCGCGCCGAACTGGACCGATCGGCCGTCCACCGGGGACGCGATGCAGGTCGTGATCGGCAGGCGGGCCTGCTTCGGCTACCTCGTGAACGCCGCGCAGGTCCGCTGGTTCAGCCATCCCCGGCTCGCGCCGGCGGATGCGTTTTCAGCGCAGGACGAGCGCGCGATACGGCGCTGGCTTTACGGCCTGCATGCCGCCGACCCCGAGACGGTGTCGGAGATCATCTGGGAAACCTCCGGGCGCATCTCGGCCCGGCCCGGCCCCGTGCTCCCCGCTGGCATCGATCCGAGAGGCTGCGGCTCGCCCGAACGGGAGGGGGAGCGTGCCGCCTGGCTGGGAGCGATGGCGTGGCGCCTGCTCGGCATGCCGCCCGGCGGAGGCGCCGATCCGCGTCCGGCGCAGGGCCGCCGAGCCCGATCCGCGGGGGCGCCGCCGCGCTTCCGCGGAGGTGTTTCCTGAACGAGAAGCATTCGTATCGAGCGTCAGCCCGCCTTCGCCGCGCGCTCGGCCAGCTCCTCGGGCGGCACGTCCTCGACGTGCGTGGCGATATGCCAGCGGTGCCCGAACGGGTCGAGAATGCCGCCCGCGCGATCACCGTAGAACTGGTCCGCCACAGGACGCTCGACCGTCGCGCCGGCCTGCTCGGCCCTGGCGACCACGTCGTCCACGTCCTCGACGTACATCATCAGGCTCACGGCGGACGAGTGGCCGGATTGCGGCCCCGTGATGCCCCGCTCGGGATATTCGTCCGCGAGCATGACGATGCCCTCGCCGATGCGGAGCTCCGCGTGGCCGATCTTGCCGCCGTCGTCGTAACGCAGCAGCTCCGTCGCGCCGAACGCCTGCTTGTAGAAGTCGATGGCCCGTGCCGCGTCCTTGACGACCAGATAGGGCGTGACGGCTTCATAGCCTTCGGGTATCGCTTTCGTTCGCGCGGCCATTTCGGTCTCCGTGGCAGGTCAGGACATCCACCAGTGTAGGTCAAACGCGGCTTCGCAGCCGGTTGTATCCAGCCGCAGAAGGTGCCGTGGGATTCCGCTGAACGTGACTACTTGCCGAGCGCGTCCCGCATTGCGGCGATGTGGTCCGGGCCCATGCGGCAGCAGCCGCCGATGAGCGTTGCGCCGGCCGCCCGCCACTCCTGCGCCGCGGCGGCGCAGTCGAGCGGCGTCACGGTGCCATGCCACGAATGATTGCGGCCGTCGTAGCGTTCGCCCGAATTGGGGTACACGACCACCGCTTTGTCGGGCACGGCCCGGCGCAGCTCGCGGATCAGCGGTGTCACGAATCGCGGCGCCGTGCAATTGATCCCGACGGCCAGCACCGTCGGATGACCGCGAAACCGGGTGGCCACGTCCGCGATCGGGTTCCCGTCGCTGATCGAGCGCTCGTCCCGGCAGGAGAAGCTGATCCAGGCGGGGGTCTTCACGGTCTCGAGCAACCCGCCGAGTACCTCGGCCTCTTCGCGATCGGGTATCGTCTCGCAGGCGAGCACATCGGCGCCACAATCGTCGAGCAGGCGCAGCCGCGGCTCGTGGAAGGCGCGCAGCGCCTCGCGACCGATGCCGTAATCACCCCGGTATTCGGAGCCGTCGTGCAGGACGGCTCCGTAGGGGCCGACACTCGCGGCGACGAGCGGCGCTACTTCCGAATCGCGGTGCTCGCTGAGGAAAGCATCGCGAGCCGCGATCGCGATCTCGACGGCGCTCGCGATGAGCCGGTCCGCTTCGGCGGCGGACAGGCCGAGCGACATGAAGCCCCGGCGGCTCGCCTGGTAGCTAGCACTGATGATGCATTCGGCGCCGGACTCGAGAAATGCGCGATGGGCGAGGGCGATTGCCCGCGGCTCGGAGCGCAGCAAGCCAGCCGACCACAACGCCGTGCCGAGGTTGTGGCCCTGCGCTTCCAATTGCGTGGCGAGCCCGCCGTCGAGCACAACCGGCGAGCGCCGTTGGAGCGCGTCGCGGAAAGCCGTTGCCGCAGGCGCGACTTGCATGGCGTCAGGCTGACGGCCCGCCGCCGACGGCGGTCGTTACGTCGGTCATTCCAGGTCGCCCGCACGCCGGAGGTCCGGCAAGCTCCAGGGCTCGCGCAGTCGCTCATAGACCGGCAACGGCAACAGCACGAATACCGGATCGGCGTCGGGGCGCACGAGGACGGCAAGCGATACGCATGCGCGGGTGGCCGGATGGCTGCGTTGCCGCGGGCGGATTGGTTGCGTGAAAAGCATTCGCATGTCGTTCAGCTCCCGTCGCATCTTACTGCACGGGCGATTCGATCGCTCGCCGTAGCCTTTAGCCCGAGCTACTATCGGTACAAGGGCGGCCCCGGGAGGGTGGCCACGAGCACCGGTCCGGAATCTGTCGAGCGGCAGGGCACGATCTACCGGCACACCGTGCCGGTGCGGATCATGCACTGGATCAATTTCGTCTGCCTGTTCCTGTTGCTGCTCAGCGCAACCGCTGGCTGGCGATGGGCCGCCGCTGGCATTTCTTTTTCGCCTGGGCCTTCGTGATCAACGGCCTCGCATACGTGGCGTACGCGGCCTTCAGCCGGCACGTGACACGCGATCTCCTGCCGACGCGGCGAGACTGGCGCGGCCTCGGCCGTTCGATCGTCGACCATGCGCTGCTCCGGCACCCGACGGGGGAAGCCGCGACCCGCTACAACGTGCTGCAGAAGCTCAGCTACCTGACCGTCATTTTCGCGCTCGGGCCGCTCGTCGTCCTGATGGGCCTCGGCATGTCGCCGCGGATGAACAGCGTGCTCGGCTGGCTGCTCGATCTGGTGGGCGGCCGCCAGTCCGCTCGCACGCTGCACTTTCTCATCGCCATGGCGTTCATCGCGTTCTTCCTCGTGCATATCTTCGAGGTGCTCGTCACGGGTGCCGTCAACAACGTTCGCTCCATGATCACCGGCCGATACCGGATCGGGAGCGAGGAGCGCGAGCCATGACCCGCATCGACCGCAGGAGATTCCTGGCACGGGCGGCGACGGCCGGAGCGGCCGCCGTTCTCGGTGGCTGCGACGCGTTGTCGCGGAGCGACTGGTTTCCGCGCGTCCTCGGGAGTGCGGAGTCGCTTACCCGCACGGCACAACGGGTGCTGGCGCCGCGCGACGCACTGGCCGAGGAGTTCCCGGAATCGGCGATCTCACCGGTGTTCAGGCCGAACGGCACGACGGATCCCGGTAGCGCGGCCTACCGGAACCTGGCCGAAAACGGATTTCGCGATTATCGCCTCGTGGTCGATGGGCTGGTCGAGCATCGGCTCAGCCTGTCGCTTGACGACGTTCGCGCTTTGCCCTCGCGCACCCAGATCACGCGCCACGATTGCGTCGAGGGCTGGAGCGTGATCGGCAAGTGGAAAGGAGCGAGGTTCGGCGCGCTGCTCGATCGCGCGAAACCGTCGCCGGCGGCGCGCTATGCCATGATCTGGTGCGCGGACGAGCTGAGCGGCGCGCAATATTACGAAAGCATCGACATGGGCGACGCCTGCCATCCCCAGACGTTGCTCGCCTACGAGCTCAACGACCGTCCGGTGCCCGTCGCGAACGGCGCGCCGTTGCGCATGCGCATCGAACGGCAGCTCGGCTACAAGATGGCGAAGTACGTCATGCGGATCGAGCTGGTGGAATCCTTCGAGCGCATCCGCGACGGTAAGGGCAGCTACTGGGCAGACCGCGGATACGAGTGGTACGCCGGAATCTGACGCGGCATCGGTGGCCGGGTTGCGCCTCGTACGAGCAGCTCTAGTCCCGCGGCAACGCGTTCCAGTTGAGCACGGCATTCCACACGAGGCGATAGTCGCCGGGATTCATGTCGCGGTGGATACCGTTGAAGTTGTAGCTGACCACCTGTCCCTGGCCGAGCGGCGTCGCGAGGATGGCGGGATGGCCCGCCAGCTCGCTCTCGCCACGCATGCCGCCGCTCAGTACCATGCCGCCGCTGCCGCCCCAGGTCATGACCACGTGACGGTCATCGACCGGCCCGGTAAGGCAGGAGGTGCAGTAAGCCAGGGTCAGCCAGCGGCGCGGGGTGTCGTAGACCGGCAGGTCGGTGCGGAAAACGCCGGTCTCGCGCGCGTAACCGTAGGCGATCGGGTGGCCGGTACGCGCAAACGTGGCGCGCAGCTCCGAACCGGGTGTGAATACTTCATCGACATGGGCACGCGGCACGTTGCGCACGAGGCCGCCTTCCAGCGCCAGCGTCGTGCCCGTGCCGAGCGTGAGCAGCACGCCGCCGCTTTCGACGAACGCCTGGAGCTCCGCGAGCCCCGCGTAGCCCGGGCCGCCGGTGATGTCGTCGGAGGCGACCGGCTGTCCGAGGCTCGGGAACTCCTCCGAGCTGCGGAACGGCATCGGTCCGTCGGTCGCCGCGATGCCGTGTATCTGGCCCGCAAGATCGAGGCGCGAGAACGGGCCGTAGATGATGACGTCGACCTTGTCCTTCAGCTTGCCCGCGCGCAGGTCTTCATCGCGGAGGAAGGTGTACGGCACCTGCTCGCGATCGAGCACGTAGCGGATCCAGCCCATCATGTCCGTGTCCGCCCACGGCACCCATAGCCCGAGCCGCGGCAGCGGCACGTCGTGTCCCGCGACGTCCGGTACGGCGCGGGCCGATTCGAAGTCGAGGGCGAGCTCGTCGCTGACCGCGGCAACGGCGTTCCGCAGCGCCGTCATGGATTGCTCATCCTCCGCGGACACGATCCAGGATCCGGGCGGGAACTCGTTTCCCCCCGCAGTGAACGCCTGCTCAACGATCCGCACGCGGAACGATCCCAGTCGGTAGCGCGCGGCGAGCAGCGATTCCTGGCCGCGGTCCGCCAGCAGGTACACCGGGCCGTCGCCGTCGACGGTCCCCTTTGGTGAGGGAGATTCCGCGAGCGGCTCGCTCCGCGCCGACCGGATCTTCTCGTCGTCGATGCGGACCGCGGTCACGTCGAAGCCCACCGGATAGGCCCATGAGACGTCGTCGTACGGCAGTTCCTCGTAGTCGTCCGGAAACTGCTGCGGCTCGAGCACGTCGATGGCGAAGTTGCGGTACGGCTGGTCCATGCGCACGATGTAGTCGCCGCGAGCGAACGTGCCCTCGGCGACGGCAACGTCGGCCGTCAACGTCCCGACCTCGATGTGCTGGCCGCGCAGCCGGTCGATCATCCGGGCGACGCGCAGCCGGTCCGCCTGGCGCGCCGGGATGATGAACGCGTAGGGCTTCTCCTCGACTCCCTTGCGCCATGAGTTGTAGCCGGTCTGATAGAAGTCCTCGAGCATCTCGCGCGCATGCCGGGCGGAGAAGTCGAGGATGGCGAGCGCGCCGGTCTCCTGGTAGTTCACGTTGTCGCGCATCGACCAGCGGAACGTCTCGCCCGGAGGCCACGGGCGGTACCACTCGCGCGTGAGGTCGCCGGGGTCCAGCCGGCGCGTCACGGTCTCCGCCGTGGCATTGCCGAAGGTCTCGTAACCGCGTCCGATCGCGTTGTGGTTGATCGCGACGGAATCGAGATAGTGGTGGCCGAAGCCTTCGCCGAAATTCCAGGTCCACACGCCGGGCATGCCCATCGCGCTCATCGCCGTCATCTCGTGGAAGCTCATCTCCAGCCAGCGCGAGGTGACGATCGGGTCGAGGTGCGGGTTGTAGGGGCCGGTGCCATTCCAGCTCAGGAGCAGCGGAATCGCCTCGTGCAGGTCGTGCACGACCACGGGATGGTAGTCGTAGAACATCTTGTGCACCGCGCGCGTGGCGGCGAAAGCCCGCTGGTGAGCGTCGCGGTTGATGTCGACGAACACGTAGCGGCCCCAATAGGGCGGGCTCTGGCGCGGCAGGGTGTCGTAGTCGGTCCTGCCTTCGAGGTAGCGGTAGAACCAGTCGGTCACCTTCGCGCGCCCGTCAGGTTCGGAGATCGGATTGATGAGCACCAGAAGGTTGTTGCGGATCGCCTGGATCATCGGCTGCTCGGAAACCGCGACGCGGTAGGCGAGCTCCATGCACATCTCGCCGCTGCCGGTCTCGTCGCTGTGCAGGTTGCAGTTGAAGTAATAGGCGGGCCGCGCGGATGCGATGATCGCCTGTGCCCGCTGCGGATTGGTGCGGCGCGGATCGGCCAGGGCGGCGGCCGCGGCCTTCAGGCGGTCGAGCTCACGAATCCCCCGCTCATCGGCGATCGCGAGGAGCACGATGTCGCGGCCTTCCTCCGATACGCCGAGCGTCTCCACGTGCACGCGCGGAGAGCTCGCGGCGAGAGCTTGCGCGTACTCGACGATTTTTGCCGGTTGCGTCAGCTCGCCGGGCGCGCCGGCGACGTGGCCCAGAAACGCGCTCGGGGACAGGACATCGGGCGAAGCCGGAACGTAGGCGACCCATGGGCTCAGGAAACGCGGCTCCGACGTGAACCGGGCAATCGCGGCGATCGAGCCCGGTTCGGCCGTGTCCGGCGCGGGGTCGATGGCCGGCTCCGCCGCGGGTGCGCGGACCGCGGCGGCGAGCGTGAGGAGGAGGATCGCGATACGAGTCATGACGACGCCTTCGGGGAACAGGAGGCCTGCATACGACGAAGGGTACCGCAGGAGCGGCGGGCGACGCCGCGGCTCTTCTCAATGTGCAACGGTTCAGCCGGCAGCAGACAGCATCGGCGAAAGCCGAGCGGAGCGACCTGCGGAGCACGTTTCGATGGGCATCATCGGCGGGTGGCGTCGCGCAGCACGGGACGGGTCAGGCAGGTCGCGCCGCCTTCCGCTTTGCGCGTGATCTCGTGGCCACGGTAGGTGGCGACGCGGCAACCGGCCTCGTGCAGGCGCTGCTCGGTGACGGTGTTGCCTTCCAGCAGCAGCACGTCGCGCGGCGCGAGGGCCAGTACGTTCGTCGCCTGCCCGTGCACGAACTCGTCCTCCGGCACCTCGATCAGCTCAATGCCCCGTTTCTGTAAATCAGCGACGAAGCGCGCCGGCATCAGCCGGGGGAACGCCACTGCGAGGTCGTCGTCGAGCAGGCTGATCAGCGACATGAGGTGCAGGCAGGCTTCCGGTCCCTGGTAATACGGCAGGTCGTACGCCAGCACGAACACACCGATCGGCGCGAGGGTCTGCGCGAGCTGGTCGGCGCCCGCACTGTTGGTGCGGAAGCCCACGCCCACCGCCAGCGTTTGCTCGTCGAGCCACAGGAGATCCCCGCCCTCGGCCCGTGCATCGCCCCTGAGCCGGCCGAGCTCGGGCACGCCGATCCGCGAGAGGATGCCGGCCATCGCCTCTTCTTCACCCTCGCGCAGCTTCTTGCCCATGCGCAGGATGATGCTGCCGTGGTTCGTCACCAGCGCTGAGTCATGCGTGAAGATCGCGTCGGCCAGGCCGGGCAGGGGCGCGTCGTGCCGGATCAGCTCGACCCCCGCCTTCTCCAGGATCTCGGTGAACGCCTCGTGCTCGGCGAGCGCGGCGTCGTAATCCGGCCGGCCGGCGTAGTGCCATTGCTCCGGGTCCGCATCCGCGAACGCACGGTCCGGCGCGCGCACGATTGCGCGCCGCAGCCTGCCGACCATGCCCTGACAGCCGTAATCCATATGCCAACGATCCCGAGCCAAGCCCGGCATCATCTTACCGACCTCGACAGCACTCGTCATGAAGGAGTGCAGGATTCCCTCGGCTGCGTGTTCGACGGAGAAGCTTCGATCATCGATTCGCGGTTCAACGTCTATTCGCTCTCGATGACGATTTCCTCCTGCGGCGCGGGCGTGGATGGGGAATACTCGGGTATCGGCATCCTCGGCGACCTGAATGTCAGCGAGGATCTGTTCGTCGTGCAGATGAACAGTGACGAGTGGATCTTCACGACCTCGCTCGTCAGGCAGTAGCGATCACGCGCCAGGCTGAGATCCGGGCCGTGCCACCACGATATGGGCGGAGGTGTTGAAGGCGGCCGTGCCGTCCGTGTCCACGTACGGCCGCAGGACTTCCTCGGCCCGCTGGAGGATCTCCGCGATCTGGTCCTCCGCCAGCACCACGCCCATCAGGGGCAGCCAGCCCCTGAGATCGGCTTCCAGCATGACGCGAACGCTCGGGAAACGCGCCATTTCCCGATCCGTGGCGATGGCGACGGACGCCGCGCCCGCGGCCCTGAAGAGCTCCGCCAGCTCGCGCGAATCGCCGAGAACGAACGGCGCGCGCACGGCATCGGCCGCGGCACGGCCTGCGTATTGCTCCAGGAGCTCGACTTCGTCCGCATAGGCCGGGTTGTTCAGCAGGGAGTTCCAGACGGCGAAGACGAGGCGCCCCCCGGGACTCAGCACCCGCAGCGCCTCGCGAATCGCCGCCGCCGGATCCGGGAAGAACATCAGCCCGAACTGGCTCACCACCCGGTCGAAGCTCCCGTCCGGGAACGGCAGCGCCTCGGCGGTGCCCTGGTGCCATTCGAGGTCCGGGGCAAGGCGCCTCGCCACCTCGAGCATGCCGGCATTGGCGTCGAGGCCGGTCACCGCGCCCGAGATGCCGACCCGGTCGGCAGCTTCGCGCGCCAGGACGCCCGTGCCGCAAGCGACGTCGAGGACGCGCTGCCCGGCCGCGAGCCCGGCGGCGTCGGCCACCTTCGGAGACCACGCCCCGACCAGCGCCGGCACCATCAGCGATTCGTACGCAATCGCGGCGTCGATCTCGGCCTGCGGTATCGGTTGACTCATCTCGATCCCTCCGAAGAGTGCATCCGCCGTCGCTCGTGCACGTGAGCTCGTTACTCGAGCGCCTGGTAGACCAGCGCCCGCACCTTCTCCGCGTCGTCGATGTCGCCGGCCGGTATGAGCTGCGTCATGTAGACGACGACCAGGTCCTCGGCAGGATCCACCCAGTAGCTCGTGTGGTAGGCGCCGCCCCAGCCGAACTCGCCGACGGAGCCCGGCTTGCCGCGGGCGCCCAGGTCCTCGACTATCGAGAAGCCTAGTCCGAACCCTTCGCCGTCGCCAAAGGGAACGTCGCGGAGGTGATCCACGGTCATCAGCTCCACGGATTTGCGACCGAGGATGCGCTGTCCCGCGAGCTCGCCGCCGTTCAACATCATCTGCAGGAAGCGCGCGTAGTCCAGAGCGGTCGACAACAGCCCGGCGCCGCCGGAGAAGCTCACGCCCGGCCCGTCGACATACGCTCCCTGCCCGTTCATGCCGTCCTCCGGAGCACGGACGATGCCGTCGGGGGCGGCCGCATACACGACGGCGAGGCGCTCGCGTTGCGCTTCCGGCAGGTAGAAATGCGTGTCCGTCATACCGAGCGGCTGGAAGATGCGCTCCTCCAGGAACTCGTCCAGCGGTTCTGCCGCGACCTGCTCGACCAGGGCGCCGAGGATGTCGATGCTGTAGCCGTACACCCACTGCTCGCCGGGCTGTGCGTCGGCGGGCAGCGCGGCCATGCGGCGCACGGTCTCCCGGATCGGTTCCTCGCGATCCGCGAAGTACCAGCCCTGGATGCCTGCTTCCTGCCACGCATCGCTCGCAACGCCGGTGCCGTAGCCGAATCCGGACGTATGGGTCAGCAGGTCGCGAATCGTGATCGGGCGGGCGGCCGGGACGACGTCGTAACCGCCGTCTTCCCGCGGGACGGCGACGGTGGTCTCCATGAACTCCGGCAGGTACTTGCCCAACGCGTCCGAGATCAGCAGCTTGCCCTCTTCCTGGAGCAGCATCGTCGCCACGCTCACGATCGCCTTCGTCTGTGAGGCGATGCGGAAGATCGTATCTTTCCGCATCGGCGCGAGCGCTGCGACGTCGCGGTAGCCGAAGGCTTCGTGCAGCACGACCTCACCGTGTTGCGAAACGAGGATGACGGCGCCGGCCAGCCTGCCCTCGTCGACGTAGTGCTGCAGCTCCCGCGACAGCCGCTGCAGGCGCTGCGCGGATATTCCCGACGATTCGGGCGCCGCGGCTTCCGGCGGGGCCGCGTGCGCCGTGAGCACCAGGGCAAGTGTCCAGAGCGTCACGCAGCGGGTGACGAAATGCTTCATTCGCAGGGCTCCCCGGTGGCCGGCCTCCGTCGCCACCGGAGTTTACAGCGCCAGCGGGCGAACCGGGTTTCCAACCGCTAATCTCCAGTCAGCATCGGTGGCCTCGAGAAGCGCATGATCCGACTCTCCGTGCCCCTGCTGGATCTCGGGCCGCAGTACCGGGCCTTGCGGCCGGCGATCGAAGCCGCGATGCGCGGCGTCTGCGACAGCCAGCGCTTCGTCCTCGGGCCGCAGGTGCAAAGGCTGGAGGAGGGGATCGCCGCTTACTGCGGCGTCGAGCACGCCGTCGGGCTCTCGTCCGGGACGGACGCGCTGCTTGCCGCCCTGATGGCGCTCGGGATCGGCGCGGGCGACGAGGTCATCGTCCCTGCGTTCACCTTCTTCGCCACGGCGGGTGCGGTCGCGCTGGCCGGGGCACGTCCCGTGTTCTGCGACATCGAGCCCGACACGTTGAACCTGGATCCACAGGCGGTACGCGCGTATCTCGCGCGCGCTTGCCGGCGCGAGAGGGATCGGACCGTGAATGCGGCATCCGGCGCCGCGGTCCGGGCGATCATCCCCGTGCACCTGTTCGGACGGATGGCGGACATGGCCGCCTTTGCCGAAATCGCCGCGGAGCACGCGCTCGTGCTGATCGAGGACGCCGCGCAGGCGATCGGCGCGGAAGCACCGGACGGGCGGCGGGCCGGCAGCATCGGCAGGATCGGCTGTCTCTCCTTTTTTCCCACCAAGAACCTCGGCGCCTTCGGCGATGCCGGCATGTGCGTGACGCGCTCGGCGGAGCTCGCCCTGCGCCTGCGGCTGCTGCGCGTGCACGGCAGCGGCGCGGGCGGCCGGCACCATCCGCTCGTCGGCGGCAACTTCCGCCTGGACGAGCTCCAGGCCGCGGTGCTGAACGTGAAGCTCGAGCACCTGGACGACTGGACGGAACGCCGGCGGGAGCGTGCGCGCCGCTATGAGCAGGCCTTCACGGCGCGTGGCGTGCCGCTGCATACGCCCGGCGTGCCGGGCGCCGGCCGGCACGTCTTCAACCAGTACGTCGTGCAGACGCCCGAACGGGACCGGTTGCAGGCCCACCTGCGCGCACGGCAAATCGGGACAGCCATCTACTATCCCGTGCCCCTGCACCGGCAGGAATGTTTCGCGCACCTCCATTACCGCGCGGGCGAGCTCCCGGTGGCCGAGGCGGCCGCGAGGACGAGCCTTGCGCTGCCGCTCTATCCGGAGCTCCGCGACGAGCAGCAGCACGAGGTTGTGGCAGCAATCGCCGGGTTCTTCACAGGCGGCAGGTAGCGTTCCGCCGCGCCGCTGGCCGGCGGGCGAGGCTGGCGCGGCCCCTGAAATCACGCGACAATGCCCAATCCGCGCCGGATCTCGCGGCCCTCCATTCGCCCCCGGCGCCCCGGTTCCAGCACGTGCCGGGCCGGCCGTAACCCGGCCCCTGCCAGTCCTACAGGCGCGATGGCGCTCGAGCCCCCGGCCCGCTGCGTTCCCTTCCCCCTTGCAGGAGCGGAACCCCTCGCGCCCGTTCCGTTTCCGGATTGCGGGAGCGACGATGTGGAAGCGCGACCAGCCCAGTGAACGTTCGAGATCCCGGCGCCGCGTGACGGCGGCGCCGCCGCTCGCGCCCCTCGCGACCGCGGTGATCGGGGTGGGCCGGCAGGGCCGCCGGCACGCGCAGAAGCTCGCGGCTTTGCAGGGCTCGCGGCTGGTGGCGGTCGTGGACATCGATGCGGCGCGCGCCCGCGAGGTGGCCGGGGAGCTCGGGGTCACCGCCCTGTCCGATTGCCGGGAGCTCCCCGGCGAAGTATCCGCGGCGATCGTCGCAACGCCGACCTCAACGCATTACGAGGTTGCCCGCTCCCTGCTCGACGCCGGTATTCACGTGCTGATCGAAAAGCCGATGACCACCGCGATGGAGCACGCGCGCGCGCTCGTCGAGGTGGCGAACGGCCGGCGGCTCGTGCTGCAGGTCGGCCACCTCGAGCGCTTCAATCCCGTGGTGCTGGCGATGGCCGACCGCGTCTCGCAGCCGCAGTTCATCGAATCGGTCCGGGTCGCCCCGTATACCCAGCGCGCGCTGGACGTGAGCGTCGTGCTCGACCTCATGATCCACGATATCGACCTGATCCACACCTTCGTGAAATCGCCGATGCAGCACGTCGATGCCGTGGGCCGCGCCGTCTTCACCGACAATATCGACGTCGCCAATGCGCGAATCACGTTCGTGAACGGATGCGTCGCGAACGTCACGAGCAGCCGTATCAGCTCGAAGACCGAGCGGACGCTGCGCATCTTCCAGCCGGATTCCTACCTCTCCGCCGATTTGCGGAACATGACCCTGACGCATTATTTGGCGAAGGCCTCCCGGCCCGTTACCCGGCCGGCGGACCTGGAAATCCGCAACGAGTCGTTTGGCCCTGGCGACGCCCTGCTGGAGCAGGCGCAAGCCTTCCTCGATTCGGTCGCCGGCGGACCGCCGCCGCTCGCGAATGGCCGCGTCGCGATGCACGCGCTGGAAACGGCGACGCTGATCAACCGCATCGTGGCCGCGCCGCGCGCATCGTGATGCTCACGCGATCAATGCACGGTATCGAGCCGCTGCCGGCATTCGGTGACCAGCGCGTCGAGCGCGGATTGCATGTGCGTGCGAAATTCCTCCAGCCGCTCCCGGGAGAGCTTCGGCGGGACCTCGATCGGGTCGCCGACGGCGAGGGCGATGCGGGCGAACGGCTTCGGGATCATGAAGTGGTCCCACGAGCGCCGCAGGTACCAGGCGCGATCGGCCGCGCAGGCGACAGGCACCAGGGGAGCGTGGCCGATGCGCGCGATGAGCAGCGTGCCCGTCTTGAACTCGAAGCGCGGGCCGAGCGGCCCGTCCGGTGCCGTGGCCATCGATACGCCGCGCTGCATCATCGCGTGCGCATCGCGCAGCACGAGCGCTCCCGCGCTCGTGGTCGAGCCGCGAATCACTTCGGCGCCCCAGGCCTTCGCGACGCGCGCCGCGATCTCGCCGTCCACGGACGCCGAGACGATGTAACAGGTACGGAAGCCGCGGCGGCTCCAGCTGCGGAGCAGCCGTGAGCACACGATCGTCTGCTGGTGCCAGAAGCAGGGCGCGTATACGCGGTTCCGATCGGCGACGATGCCGGCCTCGACGGCTGCACCCCGGGTCTTCTCGATGCGGTAGCTCGAGCACAGCAGGAACAGCAGGCCGCGCAGCAGCGGGATACCGAGCGCGTGAGCGAAGCGGCGGCCCGGCGACATGCGCCGTCGCGAGGCCTTGCTGCGCCGCATTTCGACTTCTGCGTAGCTGTCCATGAGCGGCGGAATACACGCAACGGCCGTGGTGTCGGCCGGCGCCGTGATCGAGGACGGCGTGAGCATCGGCCCGTATGCCGTCATCGAGAGCGATGTATACGTGGGATCGGGCACCCGCATCGGTGCCCACGCGGTGATTCGCGGCCATGCCCGCATCGGCCGCGACAACGATATTGACGCACACGCCGTCATCGGCGGCAAGCCCCAGCACACGCGTTATGACGGCTCGCCGACGTTTGTGGTGATCGGCGACGCGAACCTCATCCGCGAAGGCGTGACGATCCACCGTGCCTTCGAGCCCGGCGGCTCGACCCGTATCGGCTCCGGCTGCTTCCTGATGGCGTATGCCCACGTCGGACACGACTGCCGCGTGGGCGATCGGGTGACGCTCTCGAACAACGTCCTGCTCGGCGGCCACGTCGAGGTGGGCGACGGAGTCGTGATGGGCGGCGCCGCGGCGGCTCACCAGTTCATCCGCATCGGTGCGTACTGCATGGTGGCGGGCTACGTCCCGCTGAGAAAAGACGTGCTCCCGTTTGCGCTGCTCGGCGGCGAGCCGCCCCGGCACTACCGCCTGAATACCGTCGGCCTGCGCCGCAACGGCTTCGACCGGGAGCGTATTCGCGCGCTGCAAGCGGCCTTCCGCGCGCTGCGCGCCGGCGACCGCGGCCTCGCGGGGATCCCCGACACTGCGGATTTGAGCTACCTGCGCGAATGGCTGGCCTCCCGCTCGGCCTGCGGCCATTACGGCTTCGCCGAACCGCGCGTGCGGCGGCCTGCCCCGTAGGGCCGCGCATCGCGCGCGACCAGACGCCAGGCCCGGATCAACGTCGAACCGTGCTTGCCCGTCGTGGTCGCGCGCGATGCGCGCTCCTACGGGTCGTGCAGCGCAGCCCGCAGCTCGCCGAACAGCCGGATCAGCTCGGGCAGCTGGTAATTCGCGTTGAGGCCGCTGGGGTTGGGGAGCACCCACACCCCCGTCGCACCCAGCGCCTCCGGCTGCCGGCCGATGCCTGCGCGCCGCTGCCCGAACGCGGTGCGGAAAGCGCCGATACCCAGCACGGCGAGCCAGCGCGGCGCGTAACGCCGCAGCTTGCGTTCCAGCTCACGACGTCCGCGGACGAGCTCCTCGTCGCCGAGCTCGGCGGCAGCGGCGGTCGTGCGCGATACGAGATTGGTGATTCCGCAGCCCGCCTCCAGCAGCAGGCCCTCTTCCGCCGGATGGAGCTGGCGCCCGGTGAACCCGGCGCCGTGCAGCGCGGGCCAGAAGCGGTTGCCGGGACGGGCGAAGTGATGTCCCGTCGCGCCGGAGTACAACCCAGGATTGATGCCGCAGAACAGCACATCGAGGCCCGGCGCGATCACGTCCGGCACCTTCCGCCCGACGGCAGCGCTCAGCTCTTCTTTGGTCGGTCGTCGCACCTGGTCGATGATAGCAACGCGTGCGGCGTCATCCCGGGGATATGCGGCGGAAGGTCAGGTTGACTCGCGGACCGCAGGGGCGGCTCTGCCGGGCAATGCCGTGCTTCCAGTGGCGCTGCGTCGCGCCGCGCATGACGAGCACGGTCCCCGATTCCAGCACGAGCCGGATCGGCGCGAGGTCCTTCCGCCGGCGGTGCTTCAGAGTGAACGTCCGGGTCGCGCCGAGGCTCAGCGAGGCGATGACGGGCTCGGAGCCGAGCTCCGGCTCGTCGTCGCTGTGCATGCCCATGGCGTCGCGATGGTCGCGATAGAAATTCAACAGCACGCTGTTGAACGGGCAACCCGCCGCGTCCTCGACCGCCCGGCGGATTCGCGCGAGCAGCTCCGTCCACGGCAGCGGCGCGAGATCCAGCCCCGAATACCGGTAACGAGCCTCCGCATCGCCGTACCAGGCAGTCAGTCGCGGCTGGCGATGCCGGCGGCCGAAGACCGTGATCTCCTCGCTGCGCCACGGCGTCTCGGCAATCAGCTGCCGCATAACCTCCTCGGGCCATGCGTGCAGCTCCAGCCGCGGCCGGCACCACACGTCAGCGTCAGGAATCTCGATGCGCTGCAGGCATCCGGTGTCAGCGAACAGGTTGGACATGGGGCAGCTTCACGGCTTGCGGCCGCAAAAATGATCACAGCGGAGCGCTTCAGCGTCTCCTGCGCTCTCCGTTGCACACTGCGGCGAGCTGCGCGACGACGGGCGCGATCTCGCGCTTGTGCTCCCTGAGCTCGTCGATGGTGAGCCCCGACAGCTCGTACGGCAGCACCAGCCAGTCGGACGTTTCGTGCACGTAGAAATCCGGGACGCGGACGGTATCGGCAGTCGGCCGATACCATACGCAGGCGACGCGGATGTCGTGCGGCAGGTTGCGGCGCGCCTTCTTCTTCAGGCGCTCGAGCACGGCGTTGACGCTCGACCCCGTGCTGTACACGTCATCGACGATCAGGAGCGAGTGCTCCGCGCACACGCGATGGATGATGTAATCGAGTCCGTGCACGCGGATCGAGTCCGCCCGTTGCACCATCTCCTGGTAATCCGGCTGCCCGGTGTAGGAGGTACGGACGGCGATGTGGTCCGTCTCTATGCCGAAATGCTCCAGCCCTTCCTGCACGGCGATGCCAACGGCGCTGCCGCCGCGCCACAGGCCGACCAGGAAATCCGGGCGGAAGCCCGATTCGCGCACCGCCACTGCCAACCGGAACGAATCCAGCAGCAGGTCGTCTGCCGCGACGAAAGTCTTCTTCATCAACGCCTCGGTGGGTCGCGCGTGCTGTACTATGAGCGCCATTATAACGAACGCGGCCGGTCCGGCCGCCGGACTGCGGACACTCATGGAAAAGACCGTGCTCACGGCGAGGGAGCTTCTGGAAGACTCCTTCCGGCTCGGCGTGAAAGTCCTCGAAAGCGGCTTCGAGCCGACGTTGATCGTCGCGATCTGGCGCGGCGGCACACCGGTCGGCATGGCGGTGCAGGAGATCCTCGCGTACTGCGGCGTCACGGCCGATCACATCGCGATTCGCACTTCTTCGTACGTCGGGGTCGACCAGCGCGGCGCCGTCGCCGTGCATGGCCTCGACTACATCATCGACAAGGTGTGCCACGACGACCGCCTGCTGATCGTCGATGACGTGTTCGACACCGGCAACACCATTGCGGCCGTGCTCGCCGAGATCCGGCGCCGCGCGCGCGGCAACACCCCCGAAGACATGCGCATCGCCGTTCCCTGGTACAAGCCGTCCCGCAACGAGACCGACATCGTCCCGGACTACTATGTCCGCGAGACGGCCGAGTGGCTGGTGTTCCCGCACGAGCTGGATTCCCTCTCCGACGAGGAGCTGAAGACCCACCGGCCGGCCGTTTACGACCTCATTCGCAGCACGTGAAAGCGCTCTGCGTCTATTGCGGATCCAACCCGGGATTTCGCAACGTGTATGCCGAGGCCGCCGAGGCGCTCGGATGCGCCCTCGCGGAGCGCGGCATCGGGCTCGTCTACGGCGGCGCTGCCATGGGCCTCATGGGCCGGATCGCCGACGCCGTGCTCGACGCGGGCGGGGAAGTCCAGGGCGTCATCCCGCACGCGCTGATGCAGAAGGAAATCGCGCACACCGGCGTCACGCGACTGCACGTCGTCGACACGATGCACGAGCGCAAGGCGCTGATGGCGAAGCTGTCGGACGGGTTCGTGGCCATGCCGGGCGGTTTCGGAACGCTCGAGGAGATCATCGAGATCGTCACCTGGGCGCAGCTGCGCTTCCACGGGAAGCCGTGTGGACTCTTCAACGTCGACGGCTACTTCAACCACCTCGTCGCGTACCTGGAGCACGCCGAGCGGGAAGGCTTCTTGAAGCCGGAGCACCGGCGGATGCTCACGGTGGCGGACGATCCGCGTGCGCTGATCGAAGCCTACGAACGCTACACCGCTCCGGCCACGGAGAAGTGGCTGTAGGAGCGCGCATCGCGCGCGACCAGCGATCGTCGGTCGCGCGCGATGCGCGCTCCCACGGGTGCGAACGCAAGGGTTACCAGCGAAAACGCCAGGTCATCGTCGGGTCGCCGAGCCGCTTGCGGCGGTAACGGCGCATGCGCGCGTGCAATTGCGCGCGCTTGTCTTTGAGCCAGTCCTCGCGATTGATGTGCGGGTCCTGTCCCTGCTCGAGGCGCTTGCGCTCCTCGTTCGAGCGGAAGACGCAGAACTCTTCGTAGTGCTCGATCTCGTTCTTGAGCTCGCGCAGGATGAGCTCGACGTAAATGGCGTCGTCGAGGAAGCCGATGCCGGGGATGCTGTCCGGAATGAGGTCCTGCGGGTTCGTGAAATAGACGAGGGCGCCGCGGATCCGGGCTCGCTCCTCCTCGTTCAGCTTCCACTCGTCGTCCCGGACCATGTTGATCACGGTCTCGAGCTTGAATAGGCGGCTGGAAATGAAATCGGGGAGGTCCCCCCGCGCCCGCGCCTCGTCGATCATCTTCTGGGCGGCGGTCTCGATCTGCCCGGATTCCTGGCCGTCCTCCATCGCCATCTTGGCGCGGTCCACGATTTCCTGGAAATGCTCCAGGTCTTCGTCGCTGAGGGTGAAGGTGATGTCGAGCGCCATTTTTTCCAGGTCCTGTGTGTGCTTGCGGTTGCGGGCGAGCGAATCATTTTATATGGATCGGGGCGAATGGGCCATCGCTGCCGGACCCGCTGCATGACGCGGTGCGTGCGGGGCGGACGTGTGGGCGCGCCAGCGTGGCGGGCCCTGCCGGGGCGCGGTGACGGCGGTGGATTCAGCCGCTGTTGTACGGGTCGAAGCCGCCGCCGTCATCGCGCTTCGGCTTCGGTTTGCCAGCGGGCGACGGCCGCGCCGTGGGGGACGGCCGCTCCGGTCGCAAGCGGCCCGTGTCCAGTCGCCGGCGCAGCACCTGCGTGCTGACGAGCGACAGCTCCTCGGCGCCGCTGCCCGCTGCCTCCGGACCGGCGCGCGGCGGGCCCGCGGCAGGGCGCTCGCCGAGTGCCGCCGCGACTTCCTCTTCCGCCACGATCTGGAACAGTCCGGTCGTCGGGTCGCGCGCGAGCACGCCCTCGGCGTCGCCGGCGAGCGCGGCCTCGATCGCCGTGCGGCTCTCCTCGCTGCTTCCGGCGAGCAGCTGCTCGAGCTGCTCGGTCGACACGAGCTCGAGCTCGGCCGTTTCGATCTCGCCGGCCCAGACGCTCCGTCCGCGTTCGTCCGTCTTGATTTTGGCCGGTCGGCGGATACGGATCGTCGCCGTGTATTCGTCCGCCATGCTCGTCACCTGCGTCGCACGCTGCAGGCCGCCAATGTAGCGCGGCATGCGCCGGATCGCCATGAAGTCCGTCAAAAACCGGGCCTGCGCGCGGCTATCGATCGGCGTGACGGAGTGTTAGGCTGAAAGCACGCCGGCATGTGTACTGTCCAGGAGGACTCCATGACCCAGTACCAGATCGGCGTGGTCGTCGGCAGCCTGCGCCGCGAATCCTTCAACCGCAAACTCGCGAACGGCGTCATCAGGCTCGGCCCGCCGGAATTCGCCTTCCGGGAACTCGAGATCGGCGATCAGCCGCTCTACAACCAGGACACCGATCGCGATCAGCCCGAAGCGGTCAAGCGGCTGAAGAGCGAGATCCGCGAATGCCAGGGCATCCTGTTCGTCACCCCCGAGTACAACCGCTCGATGCCGGGTGTGCTGAAGAACGCGCTCGACAACGCCTCGCGGCCCTACGGCGACAGCGCGTGGGCCGGAAAGCCCTGCGGCATCATGGGCGTTTCGTCCGGCCAGATCGGCACCGCGTGCGCCCAGCAGCATCTGCGCGATTCGCTGGCGTATCTCGACATGCCCGTGCTGGGGCAGCCGGAGGTCTACATCACGTTCAGCGACGAGCTCATCAACGCCGACGGCAGCATCGGCGCCGGGAGCCGCGACTTCCTGAAGGGCTGGATGGACCGGTTTGCGGCGTGGGTGAAGCTCCACGCGACCTGACCGGGCGACGGGCTGCGCAGGCGCGCGCATTGCTCGCGACCTGCGAGGGTCCGTCGCGCGCGATGCGCGCTCCTACCGGTGGTATTCCCCGGCGCGCTCCGGCTGGTACAGGATTTCGACGAGCTGCACTTTCAGCTTGCCGCCGCCCGGCCTCGGCCATTCGATCTCGTCGCCCTGCTTCAGGCCCAGCAGGGCGCTGCCGACCGGCGCCAGCACGGAAATGGTGCCCCCGCTCTCGTCCACGTCCTTCGGGTAGACGAGGCGCAGCGTGAACTCCTCGTCGGTCGAAGCCACGCGGAAGCGAATCGTGGAGTTCATCGTGACCACGTCCGGTGGAACGTCCTCCGGCGCGACGAGCTCGGCGCGCTCGAGCTCCGCCTCCAGCGCGTCCTTGCCCGGAAACGAGCCTCCCGGCAGCTTTTCCAGCAGCGCTTCCAGGCGCTCGGCGTCTCGTTCGGAAACGATGATTTGCGGTGTCTGGCTCACGATGCCTCTCCTGGGCACAGTAAAAACAAGGACTTCGCGGGTCCTCCCGCTCAGTATGGCGGCGGCGGCCCGTTTTGCAAGGTGACGGGAGGCACCCGGACAGTGTTGCGTGGCGCTTTGTGGCAGTCTAACGCGCCTGAGGCAGGGGAGGAGTCCGCGTGACCCGCAACGGCCCCATCGACCGGATCATCCGGGCGACGACGCGCATCGAGCCCGGAGAGCAGAAGGCGGTTCTGCTCTCCTTCCTGTTCGTGTTCCTGCTCATGGCGGCGTACTTCATCCTGCGCCCGGTGCGCAACGCCATGGCGAGCAACTGGGACGACACCGGGCTCAGCCTGCTGTGGACCGGTACTTTCGTTTTCAGCCTGCTCGCGGTCACCGTCTACGGCGGCATCATTCCGCGGGTCCGGTTCCGCTGGCTGGTGCCGGGCGTTTACGTCTTCTTCACGCTGTCGTTTTTCGCTTTCTACGCGGCCGCTACACAGATCGACAGCCGCGAATGGCTCAACGCCGCGTTCTACGTCTGGGTCAGCGTGTTCAGCCTGTTCCACGTGTCGGTCTTCTGGAGCTTCATGGCCGACATCTACAACCGCCACCAGGCACCGCGGCTCTTCGCGTTCATCGCCGCCGGCTCGAGCCTCGGCGCGATCACCGGCCCCGCGCTCACCATCGGGCTCGCGGAGGTCTTCGGCACCTACGAGATGCTGCTTGTGGCTGCCGTCATGCTGCTGCTGCCGCTGCCGATCATCGGCGTGCTGAACCGGTTGAAGGTCACCGAGCTCGGCAATGCCGACCTGCAGGCGGACCTGCGCCGCCAGGTAATGAGCCGCAACCCGTTTCGCGGCTTCACGCTGTTCTTCAGCGATTCGTTCCTGTTCGGCATCGGGCTGTTCATCTTCCTGTACGTCTCGATGGGCGCTTTCGTCTATTTCCTGCTCGCCGACCTGATGCGCCCGTTCGAAGAGGCGACCCGCAGCCAGATGTGGGCGCTGATCGACCTCACTGTGAACACGCTCTCGGTCGTCACGGCACTGTTCGTCACCGGCCGGATTGCGATGCGCCTCGGAATGGCGAAGACGCTCGCGCTCGTGCCGGCGGGCATCGCCGCGGGGTTCGTGATCGTCGCGGCGGCGCCGATCCTGGCCGTGGTCATCGGTCTTGAAATCGCCCGTCGGGCCGGCAACTATGCGATTACGCGGCCCGGCCGGGAAATGCTGTTCACGATCGTCGACCGCGACCGGCGCTTCCGCGCCAAGCCCGTAATCGACATCGTCATCTACCGCGGCGGGGACGCAGTATGGGCCTGGGCCTTCACCGGGCTCACCACGGGGCTGGGGCTCGGTTCCAGGGCCGTTGCCGCGGTCGGCGCCTGCATCGCGCTCGCGTGGGCCGCCGTCGCGGCGTTCCTCGGGCGACGCTACGATCGCGCCGGTCGCGAGCCCGCGCCCGCCGAGGCTGGAGAGAGGACTCTGCATGACGCAAAACGCGTGGATCTGTGACGCGATCCGTACGCCCATCGGGCGTTACGGCGGTGCGCTCGCCGCCGTGCGCGCCGACGATCTCGGCGCGCTGCCGCTCTCCGAGCTGCTGCGCCGCCATCCGGGCCTCGATCCGGCCGCGATCGACGACGTAATTCTCGGCTGTGCCAACCAGGCGGGCGAGGACAACCGCAACGTCGCGCGCATGTCGCTGCTGCTTGCGGGACTGCCGCCGTCGGTGCCGGGCGCTACCGTGAACCGGCTCTGCGGCTCCGGCATGAACGCCGTCGGCAACGCCGCGCACGCGATTCGCGCCGGCGAGGCGGAGCTCGTGCTCGCGGGCGGGCTCGAATCGATGTCGCGCGCGCCGTTCGTCGTCGCCAAGGCCGCCTCGGCGTTCGATCGCCGGGCCGAGATGTACGACACGACGCTCGGCTGGCGCTTCGTGAACCGCGCGCTCGAAGCGCAGTACGGCACCGACTCGATGGCGGAGACGGCCGAGAACGTCGCCGCCGACTTCGGCGTATCGCGCGCGGACCAGGACGCGTTCGCGCTGCGCAGCCAGCAGCGCGCGGCGGCGGCGATGCAGGCTGGCCGCCTCGCCGAGGAGATCGTGCCCGTGCCGGTGCCGCAGCGCAGGGGCGAGCCGGTGCTCGTGGAGCAGGATGAGCACCCGCGCGCCGACACCAGCCTCGAGGCCCTCGCGAGGTTGCAGCCGATCGTGCGCGCCGACGGCACGGTGACGGCAGGCAATGCCTCCGGAATCAACGACGGCGCCTGCGCTCTCCTGCTTGCGTCCGATGCCGCGCTCGAGCGCTACGGGCTCGAGCCTCGCGCGCGGGTGGTCGCGTGGGCGGCGGCCGGCGTCGAGCCGCGGGTCATGGGCATGGGACCGGTGCCTGCCTCGCGCAAGGTGCTCGGCCTCGCCGGCCTTTCGCTGGACGACATGGACGTGATCGAGCTGAACGAGGCGTTCGCCGCCCAGGGCCTCGCCGTGCTGCGCGAGCTCGGCCTGCCGGACGACGCGGAGCAGGTGAACCCGAACGGCGGCGCGATCGCGCTCGGGCATCCGCTCGGCATGTCCGGCGCGCGACTCGTGACGACCGCAGCCTACGAGCTGCGGCGACGCCGGGCGCGCTATGCGCTCTGTACGATGTGCATCGGCGTGGGGCAGGGTATCGCGATGATTCTCGAGCGGGCGGCGTGAAGACGGCGCCGATCGACAAGCACCTGCAGGAGGTCGCCGAGGTGATCCGCGGGCGGCGTACCGTGAAGCTGTACCTGAAGCGGCCGGTGAGCCGCGAGCTCGTGCTCGAGGCCATCGAGGCGGCCCGCTGGGCGCCGAACCACCACGTCACCGAGCCCTGGCACTTCTACCTGCTCGGGCCGGAGGCGATCCGCGAGGCCGTGGAGCTCACACGCATCGTCATGGCCGAGCGCAAGGGCGAGAAGATGGGAGCCTTCAAGGCCCAGGCGGCGGCGGAGCGGCCGGGCTGGGTCGTCGTGACGTGCCGGAGCTCGGACGACGAGTTGCTGCAGCGCGAGGATTACGCGAGCTGCTGCTGCGCGATCCAGAATTTCATGCTGTATCTCAGCGCCGCGGGCGTCGCGTCGAAGTGGTCGACGGGCGCGCTTACGCGCGACGAGCGCTTCCTGCGCACGCTCGGCATCGACGCGGAAGAGGAGTTCGTGGTCGCGCTCATCTGGTACGGCTACGCGAAGGTCACCCCGGCCCAGTCCCGCAAGCCGGTCACCGAAATCGTCACCGAGCGCCCGTAAAAGGGCTCGAACCGGTTTTTCGCCGTCCGCCACCGGGCCATCGTTGGCTTCCCGGCGGCGAAAAATCGGTTCGACCTATGGCGGGTGGTCGGTCGCGCGCGATGCGCGCTCCTACACCCGGGCGACCAGCAATTCGTGCAGGGGGTTGAGTCCCAGCCAGTAGGACAGCTCGCGCGGGTGGCCGATGTCCCACACCGCGATGTCCGCGCGCTTGCCGGCCTCGAGCGTGCCGCGGTCGACAAGGCCCAGCGCGCGTGCCGCGTTGCGCGTCACGCCGGCGAGGCATTCCTCCGGCGTCAGGCGGAAGAGGGCGGTGGCGAGCGTCATCGTGGCGCGCAGCGAGCATACCGGCGAGGTGCCGGGATTGCAGTCGCTCGCGAGCGCGATCGGAATACCCAACGAGCGCAGCCGCGTGACCGGCGGCCGCTGTGTCTCGCGCAGCGTCAGGAAGGCGCCGGGCAGGAGCACCGCCACCGTGCCCGCGTCCGCCAGCGCCTCGAGTCCCGCGTCGGAAGCGTATTCGAGGTGATCCGCCGACAGCGCGCCGTACTGCGCAGCGAGCGCCGCCCCTTCCGCGTCGCTCAGCTGGTCGGCGTGCAGCTTGACGGGCAGCCCGAGTGAGCCCGCGCGCGTGAAGAGCTCGGCGACCTGCCGCGCCGAGAAGGCGATGCGCTCGCAGTAGGCGTCGACGGCATCCACCAGCCCTTCCGCGGACGCGGCCGGCAGCACGGTGTCGTTCAGGAACCCGAGGTAATCGTCGGCCCGGTCGCGGTACTCCGGCGGCAGCGCGTGCGCGCCGAGAAACGAGGTCCGCACCGTCACGCCGTGCTCGCGGCCGAGCCGGCGTGCGACCCGCAGCATGCGGAGCTCGGTCTCGAGATCCAGCCCGTAGCCCGACTTGATCTCGACCGTCGCGACGCCTTCGGCGCGCAGGGCGGCGAGCCGCGGCGCCGAGGCGGCGGCGAGCTCGTCTTCCGACGCCGCACGCGTCGCGCGCACGGTGGACAGGATTCCGCCGCCTGCCTTCGCGATGTCCTCGTACGACGCGCCTTCCAGCCGTTGCTCGAATTCGCCCGCGCGATCGCCCGCGAACACGAGATGGGTATGGCAATCGATCAGGGCGGGGGTGATCCAGCGGCCACCGAGGCGGCGCGTCTCCGCGGCCGTGCCGGCCGGCCGCGCGCCGGCCGGCCCGATCCAGGCAATGGCGCCTCCCTGGATCGCGACCGCGGCGTCGGGAATCGCGCCGTAGCGCTCCCCGCCCGCCGTCATCGTGGCGGCGTGGCAGTCGGTCAGCAGCAGGTCCCAGTCGGCCATCGGCTCGTCCCCGATTGCAAAGGCCCGTAGCATGCACTAGCCTAGCTTGTATATACAACTACCTGCCGCGCCATGACGTCCCTGTTCGCCCGCAAAGCCCTGCTCACCGACGGCTGGTCCGAGGCCGCGCGGCTGCGCGTCGAGGCGGGACGCATCGCGGAGGTCGAGACCGCGGCCGAGCCGCGGGACGGCGACGTCGCCTGCGGCATCGTCATCCCCGGGCTCACCAACGCCCACAGCCACGCCTTCCAGCGCGCGCTGGTCGGCCGCACGGAGGAGCGCGCGCCGGCGGCAAGGGATACGTTCTGGACCTGGCGCACCCGCATGTACGCGCTCGCACACAGGATCGACGCGGACGCGCTCACGGCGATCGCGCGCGAGGCGTATTGCGAAATGGTGGCGGCCGGCTACACCGGCGTCGCCGAGTTCCACTATCTCCTCTCCGAGCCCGGTGACCCCCGTTCGGGCCTGGCCATGCTGCGCGCGCTGGCCACCGCGGCCGCCGACAGCGGCATCCGCCTGACGTACATCCCGGTACTGTACGAGCGCGCAGGCTTCGACGATGCGCGCCCGAACGAAGACCAGCGGCGGTTTGCGACCACGCTCGAGACTTTCGAGGCGCATTACCGCGAAGCCTGGGAAACCGCCGACGGCGTACGCGTAGGGATCGGCGTGCACAGCCTGCGTGCCGCGTCCGCGGCGTCGCTCGCGCGGGTCGCGCAAATCGCGGCGGACGACGGCGTGCCGATGCACATCCACGTTGCCGAGCAGCAGCTGGAAGTGGAGCAGTGCCTGGACGCGCTGGGCGCGCGCCCGGTGCGCTGGCTGCTGCGCGAGCACGACGTCGACGGGCGCTGGTGCCTCGTGCACGCGACGCACGTGGACGACGAGGAGGTCGAAGCGCTCGCGAAGAGCGGCGCCGTCGCGTGCCTCTGTCCGAGCACCGAGGCGAACCTCGGCGACGGCCTGTTCCCGCTCGCGAGTTACCTGGAGCACGGCGGCCGCATCGCAATCGGCTCGGACAGCCACGTGTCGATCAATCCGTTCGAGGAGCTGCGCTGGCTCGAATACGGCCAGCGCCTGGTCTCGATGAGCCGCAACGTCGCCCGGTACGGCCGCGAGGCGCACACCGGCCGCAGCCTGTTCGAGCTCGCGCTGGAAGGCGGCGCGCTGGCCGGCGGCTGGCAGACGCGCGGTCTCGCGCGCGGCGCGCCGGCCGATCTGGTCGTGCTCGACGACGACAGCCCGATGCTCGTCGGGCACGAGCCGGAGTCGCTGCTGGATGCGCTCGTGTTCTCGGGCTTCACGCTGCCGATCGACCGCGTGATGGTGCAGGGCGAGTGGCGGGTGACCGACGGCCGGCACGCGGCCGCCGAGCACGCGCAGCGCGAGTACGCGCGCACCATCCGGCGGCTGTTCGCCAGGGGTGTTTGACGGTGGCGGCGCAGCCGAAACCTCGCTACCAGCAGCTCAAGGACATGATCGTCGCGCAGATCTCGCGCGGCGAGCTGAAGCCGCGCGACCGCGTGCCTTCCGAGAACGAGCTGGTGGACGCGGCCGGCGTGTCGCGCATGACGGCGAACCGGGCGCTGCGCGAGCTCCTCGACGCGGGCATCGTCACGCGTGTGGCGGGTGTCGGCACGTTCGTCGCCGATTTCAAGGCGCAGTCGCACCCGCTCGAGGTGCGCAACATCGCCGACGAGATCGCGCGCCGCGGGCATCGCCATTCCGCGCGCGTGCTGCGGGTCGCGAAAGAACGCTCGAGCGCCGAGGTCGCGGAGGCGCTCGCGATCCGCGCGGGCGAGCCGGTGTTCCACGTGCTCGTGGTGCACGAGGAGAGCACCGCGCCGATCCAGCTCGAGGATCGCTACGTGCTCGCGTCGTTCGCGCCCGACTGCCTCGGGCAGGACTTCACGAAAACCACGCCGGGCGCCTGGCTCTCGGGCATCTCGCCGCTGCAGGCGGCCGAGCACGTGCTGCGCGCGGCGATGCCCGACGAACGGGTGCGCGACGGCCTGGCGATGCCGGAAGGCGAGCCCTGCCTGCTCGTCGTCCGCCGCACCTGGGCGCACGGCCGCATCGTGAGCTACGCGCGCCTGTGGCATCCCGGCAGCCGCTTCGAGCTCACGGGCGTGTACGCACCGCCCGGCACCGCCGCACCCGAATCCGGAGGACCCCTGCAATGAACGACTCCACTGCGCGCCGCGTGCAGGCGCCGACCGGCACCGAGCTCTCGGCGAAGAGCTGGCTGACGGAAGCGCCGCTGCGCATGCTCATGAACAATCTCGACCCACAAGTCGCGGAGCGGCCGGATGAGCTCGTCGTCTACGGCGGCATCGGCAAGGCGGCGCGCAACTGGGCCTGCTTCGACGCGATCGTCGCGACGTTACAGCGCCTCGAGAGCGACCAGACGCTGCTCGTGCAGTCCGGCAAGCCGGTCGGCGTGTTCCGCACGCACCCGGACGCGCCACGCGTGCTGATCGCGAACTCGAACCTCGTGCCTGCGTGGGCGAACTGGGAGCACTTCCGCGAGCTCGATCGCAAGGGGCTCATGATGTTCGGCCAGATGACCGCGGGCTCGTGGATCTACATCGGCAGCCAGGGCATCGTGCAGGGCACGCACGAGACCTTCGTCGAGATGGGCCGCCGGCATTACGGCGGCGATCTCGCCGGCCGCTGGATACTCACCGCCGGGCTCGGCGGCATGGGCGGCGCGCAGCCGCTCGCGGCCACCATGGCGGGCGCGTCGCTGCTCGCCGTCGAGTGCCAGCCCGACCGCATCGCGAAGCGCCTCGAGACCGGGTATCTCGACACGCGCGCGGACAGCCTCGACGATGCGCTCGCGATGATCGAGCGCTCCGTCGCCGAGCGGCAGCCGCTTTCGGTCGGGCTGCTCGGCAACGCAGCCGACGTGCTGCCGGAGCTCTTGCGCCGCGGCGTGAAACCGGATGCCGTCACGGACCAGACGTCCGCGCACGATCCGGCGAACGGCTATTTGCCGCAGGGGTGGAGCGTGGAGGAATGGATCGAGCGGCGAAGCACGGATCCCGCGGGCGTCGCCGCCGCGGCGAGCCGTTCGATCGCCGTGCACGTCGAGGCGATGCTCGCCTTCCACAGAGCCGGCATCCCGACCTTCGACTATGGCAACAACATCCGCCAGGTAGCGTACGACCAGGGCGTGAAGGACGCGTTCGCATTCCCCGGGTTCGTGCCCGCTTACGTGCGCCCCCTCTTCTGCCGCGGCATCGGGCCGTTCCGCTGGGCGGCGCTCTCGGGCAACCCGGAGGACATCTACCGCACGGACGAGAAGGTGAAGGAGCTCCTGCCGGACGACGCGCACCTGCACCGCTGGCTGGACCAGGCGCGGGAGAGGATCAAATTCCAGGGCCTGCCGGCGCGCATCTGCTGGGTGGGACTCGGCGAGCGCGACCGGCTCGGGCTCGCCTTCAACGAGATGGTGCGCAAGGGCGAGCTCGAGGCGCCCGTCGTCATCGGGCGCGATCACCTCGATTCGGGCTCGGTAGCGAGCCCGAACCGCGAGACGGAAGCAATGCGGGACGGCTCGGACGCGGTGTCGGACTGGCCGCTGCTGAACGCGCTGCTCAACACGGCGAGCGGCGCGACCTGGGTGTCGTTCCACCACGGCGGCGGCGTCGGCATGGGCTACGCGCAGCACGCCGGGCTCGTGATCGTGTGTGACGGCAGCGTAGCCGCGGACGCACGCATCGCGCGCACGCTGTGGAACGACCCGGCGACCGGCGTCATGCGCCACGCCGATGCAGGCTACGAGGAAGCGATCGCCTGCGCCCGCGAGCACAATCTCGACCTCCCGATGGTGCGCAAATGACCGCCGGTGAACGAGGCCACGATCACGGCTATGACGCCGCAGGAGCGCGCATCGCGCGCGACCAGCGATCGTCAATCGCGCGCAATGCGCGTTCCTGCGGGCACGGAGCATTGCCATGCACCTGACGATCGACGAACAGCGGCTCACGCTCGGCGAGCTGCGGCAGGTCTGGCGACAGCCGGTGACGGTGACGCTCGGCGAGAACGCACGCGCCCGCGTCGCTGCCGCGAACGCGCTGATCGCCGACGTCGTGAAGAGCGGGAAGAGCGTCTACGGCGTCAACACCGGCTTCGGCAAGCTCGCCGAGGTGCGCATCGGCGACGCCGAGCTCGTGCACCTGCAGGAAAACCTGATCCGCTCGCACGCGGTCGGCGTGGGCGAGCCGCTGCCGGACGAATGCGTTCGCCTCATTCTCGTCACGAAGATCGCCGCGCTCGCGCAAGGTTGCTCCGGCGCCCGTCCCGAGCTGCTGGAGGCGCTCTGCGGGCTCGTCGATCGCGACATCTGCCCGCTGATTCCGGCGAAAGGCTCGGTCGGCGCTTCCGGCGACCTCGCGCCGCTCGCGCACCTCGCGCTGGTACTGCTCGGCGAAGGCAGCGCGCGCGTGAACGGCGAGGAAACCGAAGCGCTCGAAGCACTCACTCGCGCCGGATTGCAGCCGCTCAAGCTCGCGCCGAAAGAAGGCCTCGCGCTCCTGAACGGCACGCAGGTTTCCACGGCGCTCGCGCTCACGGCGCTGTACCGCGCCGAGCACCTGCTCTCGGCCTCGCTGGTCGCCGGAGCCCTGTCGACGGACGCGATCCAGGGCAGCGACGTGCCCTTCGATGCGCGCATCCAGGAGGCGCGCGGCCACGCCGGGCAGGCGGCGGTCGCGGCGCTGCTGCGCGACCTCATGTCGGGCAGCGCCATCCGCGCCTCGCACATCGATTGCAAACGGGTGCAGGACCCGTATTCGATCCGCTGCCAGCCGCAGGTCGCGGGCGCGTGCCTCGACGTGCTGCGGCACGTGGGGCGCGTGCTCGAGACCGAGGCGAACGCGGTCACCGACAACCCGCTGGTCTTCACGGACACGCGGTCGGTGCTCTCCGGCGGCAACTTCCACGCGGAGCCGGTCGCGCTCGCCGCGGATTACCTCGCGCTCGCGATCGCGGAAATCGGCTCGCTCGCCGAGCGGCGCATCGCGCTGCTGATCGACCCGCACCTGAACGGCGGGCTGCCGGCATTCCTCGTGCGCGAGGGCGGGCTCAATTCCGGGTTCATGATGCCGCAGGTGACGGCGGCGGCGCTCGCGTCCGAGAACAAGTCGCTCGCGCATCCCGCGAGCGTGGACAGCATCCCGACGTCGGCGAACCAGGAGGATCACGTCAGCATGGCGACGTCCGCGGCCCTCAGGCTGCACACGATGCTCGACAACGTGGCGCACATCGTCGCGATCGAGCTGCTCGCGGCGGCGCAGGGCATCGAGTTCCACCGCCCGAAGCGGAGCTCGGACGTGCTGGAGCGTGCGCTCGAGCAGGTACGCAGCGTGTCGGAGCCGTACGTCGAGGATCGCTCGCTGTCGGCCGACGTGTGCACCCTCGCCGGGCGCCTGGACGCCGGGCTGTTCTACGAGCACGCGCGCGCAATGCTGCCCAGCGGCTCATGAGCACGATTTTCGACTGGCACGCGGGCGATTCGCCGCTGCTCGTCAGCATCCCGCACGACGGGCGGGAAATCCCGGCGGAGATCGCGGCGCGCATGACGGACGCCGGCCGGGCGATACCCGATACCGACTGGCACGTCAGGCGCCTGTACGATTTTGCGGCATCGCTCGGCGCGAGCGTGATCGCCGCGCGCTATTCGCGCTACGTGATCGATCTCAATCGCTCGCCGGAGGACGATGCGCTGTATCCGGGCCAGGTGTCCACGGGCTTGTGCCCGGCACAGACGTTCGCCGGCGAGCCCATCTACACTGGGGGCGGCGGCGTCGACCCGCGCGAGCGAGCGGAGCGGGTGGCGCGCTACTGGCAGCCGTACCACGCGCAGATCGCCGTGCAGCTCGCGGAGCTGCGCCGGGAATTCGGCTATGCGCTCCTGTGGGATGCCCACTCGATCCGCGGCAGCGTGCCGCGGCTGTTCGAAGGCGAGCTCCCCGACCTGAACTTCGGCACGAACGACGGGGCGAGCTGCTGGCAAGCGGTCGAGCAGCGGCTCGCGGAAGCCGCACGCGCACTGCCATACTCGTGGGTGGTGAACGGCCGCTTCAAGGGCGGCTGGATCACGCGGCATTACGGCCAGCCGGGGGACGGTGTCTGCGCCGTGCAGCTCGAGATCGCGCAGCGGGCTTACATGAACGAGGCGACGCTGGAGTACGACGCCGCGCGGGCGGACGAACTCGCGCGGGCCATCAGGAAACTGCTCGCGGCATACCGCGCCGGTGCGACGCTCGGCGCGCCGGAAGAGCCGGAATCGGAATCGGAATCGGAGTCGGAACCGGAGGAGCTCGAATGAAACGAAGCACCGGGAACCGCACGGCCGGGATGCACTCGCTGTATGCCGCCGATCCCGCGGCCGCGGACCGCAAGCTCTGGGGGCGCGAAGCGGATCCGGTGACGCGGCGCGGCTTCCTCAGGGGCAGCGGGCTGGCGGCCATGTCCGCGGCGCTGGGTGCCGCGATCCCGTTCGCCCGCTACCTGCCCGGGGGCCTGATCCCGGCCGCGCTCGCCGACACGTCCGAGCCGTTCGCGATCGAAGGCACCGGCGGGCTGATCGTGCTCAACGACCGGCCGCTCAACGCGGAGACGCCGGCGCACCTGCTGGACGACACCGTCACGCCCGCATCGCGGCTCTTCGTGCGCAACAACGGCATCCCGCCACCGGCCTCCTGCGCGCGCCCGGCTGGGAGCAGGTGCGCGCGAATTGCGGCGGCTGCCATTCCTGCCGCCTCGTGACGCAGCAGCGGGCCGACCGCCAGACCTGGCTGGACACGATCCGCTGGATGCAGGCGACGCAGAATCTCCGGGAATTCGAGCCGGCCGTCGAGCAGGCGATCCTCGATTACCTCGCGACGAACTATCCGCCGCAAGCCGCGCGCCGCCGCGCGCCGATCCCGCCCTGGCTCATGCCGCCGGGAAACCGGGAAGCGTCCCCGTAGGAGCCCTTTCGTCCGACCGTGCCGGCGCATACCCGCGAGCTCGGCAATGAAACGGCGGTCGTGCGTGATGTGCGTCCGCTTCAGGCCTTTGCGCACTTGGTGAGCGTGGCCCAGGTGCGGGTGGTCACGTCCTTGCCGAAGGTCTTCTCGATGAGGGCCATGAAGACCGGGCCGCGGGGGTTCGGGACGTAATCGGTGAAGACCTCGCGACCGGTCGAGGCAAGTATGCGCACGCCGTCACTCTCGATTGGCAATGGGAGCTTGCCGTGCGGTTTGCGCAGGAACGTTACCACCCGCTTGCCCCTCGCGGGCAGTGCATGGCGTGCGAACGGGTCGGATGCAATGAGCTCTTCGAGGGCGCGCGCGGGACGCACGAGCGTGGGGAAGCTGCGGCCGAGGTGCTCCTCCATCGCGCGGACCGCCTTCTGCACCAGGCCGTCCTCGGACATCGAGCGTGCATCGAACGCCACGTTGCCGCTCCCGAGCACGGTGCGCACGTTCCTGAAGCCGGCCGCTTCGAACGCGCGCTTCAGGTCGGCCATTTTCGCATTCATCGGGCTGACGCCGCGCAGCAGGGCAACGTAACGGGGCATGCGTCCACTCCGCGAGTTGATGGTCTAGGCTCGTGATTGGCCAGGTTAGCGCAATGACCTTGCCTCGCTCGATCTCCTTTATCGCGAGCCCGAGGTCGCTGCCACGGGATTCTCGCGGGAGGTCTGCTGCCCGAGCTGCTGGGCGAGCCCGATGAGAATTCCTTCAGGGCCGCGGATGTAGCAGAGCCGGTAGACGCCTTCGTAGTCGACGATCTCGTCCACCACCGTCGCACCGAGCTTGCCGAGCCGGGCGAGGGTGTCGTCGAGATCGTCGACGGCGAACATGACGCGCAGGTATCCCAACGAGTTCACGGGGGCTGTGCGGTGATCGGAGGCGATGGCCGGGGCGTGAAAGCGCGAGAGCTCGAGGCGGCTGTCGCCGTCGGGCGTGCGCAGCATGGCAATCTCGACGCGCTGGTCCCGCACGCCGGTGACGCGGCCGGCCCATTCGCCTTCGATGGGCATGCGGCCTTCCAGGATAAGGCCGAGCTCGGTGAAGAACTCGATGGCGGCATCGAGGTTCTCGACCACGATACCGACGTTGTCCATGCGCTTGACGGTCATCAAGACTCCGGGTCGAACTGAAAGACGCGCAGCTCCTGGTCACAGCGGCAGGCCTTCGCGATGCGTGCGGCCCACGCGATCGCCTCCTCGCGCGAAGGTACCTCGAGCACGGTAAATCCACCGTCGAGCGGGGGCGCCCAGGGATAGCCGCCCTCGACGACCGCACCGTCGGCCGAAACGAGCACGGGCCCCGTGTCTTCGTCGATGCCGCCGGCAAAGACATAAACGCCGGCAGCCTTCGCCTCGTCGATCACGGCATGCGAGTCGCGAACGACCGCCTCCCACTCGTCTTCGGGCACGGCCATCGCCGCGCTCGGAAAAGAGATCAGGTACTTGGCCATGTCTGCTCCGCGCGCCAGGAACCAGGCGAGGGCGCCGCAAATTGAGTATTACGGTACCCCAGAAGACGACCTGAAACGACCGTTTCCGTGACTTATGCCGAAACAGCTGCTGCGCGTACCATAACGCTTCCCCCGGGTACGCTTTTTGCTCGGGAGGCTACCCGATTTCGGGCCTCTCCGCGATCTCGGCAGCGCCAACGGGACAGACGCATCCCGGGAAGGCGAGGGGACAGGGGAGCGGTGCAAGCGCAAGCGCCCGACGGTCGCCCGGGCGGCCGCGGGGGTTTATCATGCCCGCGCGAAGCCACTCGCCCGGGGCCTGGCGCTCCGGCGCGCTCGAATCAGGGGACGTGGGTTATGCAGACGACGAGAACCGTTCACTGGCTGCTGGCGGCGGCGCTGCTCCTGCCGCTCGTCACGTTCGCCGAGACGGCGGCGGAGCTCGACCAGGCCGTCAGCGAGACGCTCGATGCCTTCGAGGAGCAGGTCGACGGGGGCAAGGTGTTCCTCGACAATGCCGCCGGCTACCTCGTGTTTCCGCGCGTGATCAAGGTCGGGATCGCGATCGGCGGGGAAACCGGGGAGGGCGCGCTCATCAGCAAGGGGCAGACGCTCGGTTATTACCGGACCGTCGCCGGCTCCTTCGGGTTCCAGCTCGGGGCGCAGGCGAAATCCATCGTCATCGCGTTCATGACCCCGGAATCGCTCCAGCAGTTCAGGAACAGCGCGGGCTGGAAGGTCGGCGTCGACGGGTCGGTGGCACTGATCGACATCGGCGCGGGCCGATCGCTGGATACGACCAACATCAAGGATCCGGTCGTCGGCTTCGTGTTCGGTTCGAAGGGCCTCATGTACAACCTGACGCTCGAAGGCTCGAAGATCACGAAGATCGACAAGACCTGACTCCGGCCGTAGGAGCGCGCATCGCGCGCGACCCGCATTCGCAGGAGCCGCATCGCGCGACCGGGAGAGGCGTCGAAAGATGACCGAAGGCGAAGCGAAACCGAAGCGGCGAAGGGAATCTTTCGTCAAGCGCACCGGCGACCGCGTCCGCGACGCGGCCGGGCTGGGCCGTCTCGCCTTCGAGCAGCCGCGCTCGCTCCCGGGAGAGCTCGGGCGCCGGTTCAAACGCTTCGTGCGCGCCCTGTTCCGCGCGCGCGGCGGCGGTTTGTACGCGTGCGGATTCGTCGTGACGTTTTTGTGGCTGGAGGCGACGACGTTCGTCGGCCAGGTGGCCTCGAGCAGCAGCCTGGCCGCCTTCCTGGCCGAGGAATTTTTCGAGTTCCTGTTCCGTTTCGCCGTGCAGTCGCTGGTGAACACCGTGCTCGCGTTCATCTGGCCGGTGTTCGTGATCGAGCTCTCGCCTGTTTACGGTACGGTCGCGCTCGGCGCGCTCTACCTGCTGTTCCCCCGGTTCATCCAGCCGCACATCGACCGCTGGCTGTTCGACGATGAAGAAGAAGGCGCGACCGGCGAAAGCCCGCAGGGCTGAAAAGCAGCCGGCCGTCATCTACACGGTCGGACATTCGACGCGCAGCTTCGATGAGCTGGTCGAGCTGCTGCGGGCGCATGGCGTCGAGCGGCTGGCGGACGTGCGCACCGTGCCGCGCTCGCGCACCAACCCGCAGTTCAACCGCGACACCTTCGGTCCGGGGCTGCGCAACCGGCGTATCGCCTACCGGCACATGCAGGACCTCGGCGGCTTGCGGCGCGCGCGGCCGGATTCCGTCAACACGGGCTGGCGCAACGCATCGTTCCGCGGCTACGCCGATTACATGCAGACGGACGAGTTCAGGGCGGCGCTGGACGAGCTCGTTCGGCTCGCGGAGGAGAAGACCACGGCGATCATGTGCGCCGAGGCGGTGCCCTGGCGCTGTCACCGCTCGATGATCGCGGACGCGCTCATCGTGCGCGGCTACGAGGTGCGCGACATCATGACCACCGGCCCCGCGAAGCCGCGCAAGCTGAACCCGATGGCGCGGGTGCAGGGACTCAAGATCACGTATCCGCCCCCGCCGTAGGAGCGCGCATCGCGCGCGACTTCGATCGCAACGACGCCTCACGCTACAGCGAAAGGGGTCGAACCTGGTTCGACCCCTTTTCGCGCGCGATTGCGCGCTCCTACGGCGGGGGCGGCGCGACGCGCCAGATCACGTTGCCGACGTCGTCCGCCACCAGCAGTGCGCCGTCGCGTGCGACGGCAATGCCTACCGGGCGCCCGCGGGCTTCGCCTTCCCCGTTCACGAAGCCGTCGAGCACGACTTCGGGTTTGGCCGGCCGTCTTCGAAGCGCACGAAGATCACCTGGTAGCCGCTTCGCGGCTCGCGAGTCCACGAGCCGTGCTGGCCGACGAAAGCGCCGCCCCGGTAATGGGCGGGCAGCAGGTCGCCCGTGTAGAACACGAGTCCGAGCGAGGCCGTGTGCGCGCCGAGCGCGTAGTCCGGGACGATCGCCTGCCCGACGAGCTCGGGCCGCTGCGGCTCGACGCGCTCGTCGACGTGCGCGCCGTAATAGCTGTAGGGCCAACCGTAGAACCCGCCTTCACGCACCGCGGTCATGTAGTCCGGCACGAGATCGTTACCCAGCTCGTCGCGCTCGTTGACCGCCGTCCACAGGTCGCCGGTGACCGGTTGCCAGTCGAGACCGTTGGGGTTGCGCAGGCCGGAAGCGAACACGCGCGTGCGGCCGGTCTGCCGATCGATCTCCAGAATGGCCGCGCGGTTCCTTTCGGCGTCCATGCCGTTCTCCGCGACGTTGCTGTTCGAGCCGACGGTGACGTAGAGGCGCGAGCCGTCCGGGCTCGCGATCACGTTCTTCGTCCAGTGATGGTTGATCGAGCCGGCCGGCAGCGGGGCGACTTCCGTACCTGGCGCGGCGATGCGCGTGTCGCCGCTCGCGTATGGAAAGCGCACGAGGGCATCGGTGTTCGCCACGTAAAAGTCGCCGCCGACCAGCACCATACCGAACGGAGAGCTCAGGTTCTCGAGGAAGGTCGACCGCGATGTGGACGGTTGGGATGAGCGAGGGGTCGGGCTCGGGGAGCACGGGTTCCGTGCCCATGCCGGCTTCGATCGGCAGCGTCGTCGTTTCGCCGCAGGCGGCGAACAGGCCGGCGGCCAGCAGCGCGGAAAACGGCTTCGCGGGACGATGCATCGGCATTCCTCCGCTCATCGTGGTCGGCTGTCCCGTCTCCCGCCGCGCCAGCCTAGCACGCGGACGGCGGTCAGGGATGACCCGTATCGAGACGGCGGCGCTCGGGGACGACTTCCTTTTCGTAGAGGCGTTCGAAATGGGCGGCGAGGCCCTCGCCGTGGCCCGCCTGCCGCTCGAGGTGCTCCTCGAAGCTGTCGCCGGTCTGCATGACCTGGCGATAGAGCGCGCTGCTCCCCTCGGCGGCTTCGGGCAAGGCGCCGACGTTTGCCTCCAGGAAATCCCGCGTCGCGCGTAGCGCGCCAAACTCTTCCTCGAGCGAGCTCCGGACGTACTCCGATTTATCGATCTCGCCGCGCACTGCGGCACGGTAGATCTCCGCGAAACGGCCGCTCCGCCGCACGTTGTGCAGCTCGAACACCAGGCCCGCGAGCTGATCCCAGCCGGACGCCCGCGAGCTCACGCGGATCACCGCCGTGCCGAGCGGTGCCGCACCGCCGCGCGACGGGTACTCGTGCTCCGCCGCCCGGCCGGACACCGGTTCCGCCGGGTCCCACAGCGGCGCGGGGGACTTGCGCTCGAGCTCCGCGATCAGCCATTGCCTGAGCTCGTCGCGACCGCGCAGCACCGCGGAGAGCTGCGGGCGATCTTTCAGGATCACGCCGAGCTGCACGTCGCCGCTTGCCACGATGTCTTCCGCCTGGGCGTGCGCGACCTGAACGGCGCCCCCGAGCAGGATCAGTCCGACGAGCAGCGACTCCCGCAAGCTGCGCATTGCTCAGAAGAACGCGATGAGAGCGAAACTGAGCGCACCGTAGATGACGATGACGCTCCAGAAATACCGGGGTCGCTCGTCGCGCATGACCACGCGGGCCCACGGCCCCGATTTGGCGACCACCTTGCCGGCGGCGACGGAATAGAGCACGTAGGTTGAAAGAAACACGCCCAGCAGCTTGAACAAGGCGGTTCCTCCGCGCCGTGTGCATGCCCGGAGTGTACGGCACGCCTGTGTGCCCGTCACTTCACGCGCCGCGCCTTTTGCTTCGTCTCCAGCGGTGCAAAGCGGGCTTTGAGATAGCCCAGTGATCCGACCGGAAACGGCAACCACAACAGCGCTGCGTACAGTCCCGATTGCATGAACACCATGAGCGTCGTCAGCGACGTGACGGCGCAGATCAGGACGGTGCAGCCGAGGGAGGCCGCCCAATGCGTGCCGATCAGGGCACCGCAATGCGGGCAATAGCAGTCCGACAGGAGCAGGTCCGCCGGCCGGATCGACCGGGCAGCGCAGTTGGGACATTCCCTGACAATTGTCACCAGGCCCTCAGCTCTCGAAGAGACCGGCTGCCAGAACCACTGCCACTCTTTTCGAGGCGACGGGTCCGGAGAAGCCCTTCATGTGCAGGGCCGCGTCCAGCGCTCGTTGCGCCCGGCGGATGTACGCACTGCCGAGGAAATCGGCAGCGAAGCCGGCCTTGGCACGGGCGAAATCCTCGCGCAGAAAATCGAGGGCTCGGGGAGCATCGTCCCGCGATCGCGGGGCCGCAGGCGCCTTACCCCTGAAGCAGGCCCCCGCAGGCCTGTCGGCCAGGCGCCCGATCGACGTAAAGTTCCGGCGCACCCTGCGGCTCGGGCGCTTTCGTGCCTTGTCGAAAGGGATGCCCAGCAACTCCGGATTCAGATTGAAGATGATGTCGTAGAGCATCTGTCCGGTGCGGAAACGGCGGTCTCCGGCCACCGCCGTGCAATTCTCGAGAAGTCCGGAGGCCAGAGGAAGCAGTGTAGCTGCATATTGCGGCTCTCGCCCCGCGTGAAAGCGATTTCGGAAGTTTCTGTAATGCGCGGCCAGCACATCCGGGCACTCGGGCGCGCCCTCCAGGATGGTGCCGACCGCCTGCCCGAGTGCCGCTTCGAATTCGGCGCGCGCCGCGCGCCGGGGAATATTGCGCGCGCGCGCAGAGACAAAGCCGCGGGCCGAGGGAGCGCCGGGAAACTGAGCGTAGAACGGACGATGATTTTCGCCGCCGCCGCCGGTCAGGTAGACGATCTCCGGCGAGATGGCGGCATAGGGAAAATAAATCGGGTGGTAGGCGCCGAGGCAAAGATCTTTCCACAGGCGATAGGATGACTCTCCGCTGAGCCGCTGCGGCCCGCGTTTCAGGAATCCGTTCAGCAGATCGCGGCCGACGATCAGGTTGCCGGAAAAATGCGGTCGCACGGCTGCATACCAGGTTTCATCGCTCACGAACGGGAATCCGCCGGGCACGAAGGGTGACAGCAGCAGCAGGGTGCCGTAGTGACGCCCTTGCGTGCTCGTCGGAGATTCCGTCGCTTGCGTTCACGCGCGAAAGGGGCAGCGCTGCCAGTGCGGCCACTCCGCTCCACACGAAACGGCGGCGTGTCAGTGCAGGACCTTCGCGCGAGGCCGATGGGGTGCTCATTACAGTGCCGGGAGCTCCGGCTTCAGCACCATCAGCGCCACGGCGATCAGCGGAGCGAGGAGAGCAAGGGTGCCCCACAGCTGCCAGCTTCTGTAGCGGTCGCGGAACAGCCCTCGTGATGCATCGTCGCGACCGGCATCGCCGGCAAGGCGAGCGAGCTCGCGCTGCAGCGGCGCGACGCGCATGCCGAAAGCGGCGCCGGAAATCACCAGCATGACGATGCCCCAGACGATCCAGCCGGTGCCGAGGATCGGCCAGTCACCCAGCAGGGCGGCGGCGATGCCGCTCACGGTCAGACCGATGGCCCCGGGCGTCGTGAACCAGCGGTCGGCGCGGATGATGCCTGCGAACGTCCTGGCGATGAGCGACGCGTCGTCGCTGCGGACCGCGTTGGCGGCCCAGAACACGCCGGTCGCGATGTTGCCCACGAACAGGATCACCGAGACCACGTGCACCAGCTTCCAGATCAGGTAGGCCATGCCCGCCCCCCGGACCATTTTGAGTCCAGCTTGCCACCGGCCGGGCGGCATTGCGAGAGTCGAGGCACTCCGGCGGGAGTTGGTGGTGCGCCTCAGGCGACGGTCACCACGACCGGCGCGCCGCGCGTCAGGATCAGCGTGTGCTCGTACTGCGCCGACAGGTTGCCGGGCTCCGCGAGCAGCGTCCAGCCGTCCTCGGCTTCCATGACGCGACGGCTCTTCGTGGACAGGAACGGCTCGATGGTGATCACGGCGCCTTCCTCGAGCACGCGGCGATCGCGCGGCGCGCGGCAGCCCGGGATGTCCGGCGCTTCGTGCAGTGCGCGCCCGACGCCGTGGCTGCCCAGGTTCTCGATGATGCGGAAGCGATGCTGCTTCGCCGTGCGTTCGATGGCCGCGCCGATGCCGTTCAGCGGCGCGCCGGCGCGCGCCACCTGCATCGCCGCCATGAGGGCCTGGCGAGTCGCGTGGCAGAGGCGGTTCTTGAGCTCGGAGGAGGGCGGCACGACGCCGGTGCCCCCGGTATCCGCGAAATAGCCGTCGAGCTCCGCGGAGACGTCGACGTTGACGACGTCACCGGCCTGAATCACACGGTCGCCGGGTACGCCGTGCGCGGCTTCCTCGTTGACGCTGATGCAGGTGGCGCCGGGGAAATCGTAGGTGAGCTGCGGCGCGGAGCGTGCTCCTTCCCGCTCGAGCAGCGCGGCGCCGAACGCATCGAGCTCACGCGTCGTCATGCCGGGTTCCATCGCCTCGAGCATGCGCTGCAAGACCGTCGCGACAATACGGCCGATGCGCTTCAGGGCCTCTACGTCGTTCTCGGAATCGATCGTCATCCATTTGCCTCGGTTCGGGGCGGCATTCTACCTCGGCACACCGGCACTGCCATGGCAGGGCTGGCCTGAATACCAATCCAGCACTCGCAAGGCGCGCAAGGTGATCCAGCGGCTCGACCGGCCCTCCTGCTCGCCGGTTTCGATCGGCATCCTGCCGGGATAGAGCGTATCGAGCGGCCAGGTTCCATCGGCATTGCGCTTCGACAGGACCAGCTCCACGGCCTCGGCCGCGCGCTCGTCCGGCTCGACGCCGGCGCGACGCAGGTGGTCGAGCCCGCGCAGCACGTCGTAATGCCACCAGGTCGGGAAAGCGAAATGCGTCCACGAGGCGCCGCTCTTGCGGTCCCGCTCGATGACCTCGCCCGTCGATTTCCGGCGGAACAGGCGGCGCTCGAGAAGGTACTCTTCGCCGCGGCGCCGCGCCGCGCTCACGTCCGCTCTGCCGCCGACGGCGTGCTCGTGTTCGAGCAATGCTTCGAGCACGCAGATCGTGGTGTTGAACGATGATCGTACCGACGCCTCTTCGCAGTTCCAGCCGCCGTCGGGGAGCTGCTCGGAGAGGAGCCGGTCGACTATGCGCCCCATGTCCCGGCCGAAGTAAGCGCCGACCGCTGCGACCTGGCCGTTGATGCAGGGCTCGACTTCGCCGGCAAAGAAGGGGTTCTGTTGCGTTTCCGGCGGACCGCAACCTTCCCAGGTCACGTGCTCGCTGACGAGCGAGGTAGCACGCCGCGCCTCTTTGCTCGCCGGGTCGAGGCCCATCTCGCGCAGGAGGAGCAGGACGTGCATCGTGGAATCCCACCCACGGTTCCACGCCGTGCCGCCCCAGCACCCGAGGGCTCCCTGCCGCGCGAGCAGCCGCGCGCCCGCGCCCTCGGTCGCGACCCGTGCGCGCTCGGCGGCGACCTCGCCGGCCGAGGCAGCGGTGAGATCGCGCAGGACCTGCCAGCGCACCGAGGGATCGGAATCGAGCAGCCAGCCAATGACGGAGTCACGGTTCGTGGTCAATGACAAAAACCTCGTCCAACGGATTGCGCAGGGCAGGTGGCGGACCCTCGGCGATCGCTTCGCAAACCGTCGCGACGGTTACGACCCGCCGGCGTGCACGAGCTCAAGCTTCGTTCCCGGGTTCCTGCCGTGGAACCCAATCGGCGACGAGCTCTCCGACCGCGGCCAACGCGCCGTTACGCTCGTCCGCGGACGCGGCCGATCCGGTCAGGTAGGCGGCCACGAGGACCGGAGTCTCGCGCGCCGGCCAGATGATCGCCACGTCGTTGGTTGCGCCGTTCGCACCCATGCCACTCTTGTCCCCGACCTGCCAGTGCGGGGGCAGTCCCGCACGCAGCTTGCTGGCCCCCGTTTTGCTGTCCATAAGCCAGCCCAACAGGCGTTCGCGCGAAGTTTCGGTGAGCTCGTCGCCCGACAAAACCCGGTGCAGGTCTTCCGCCATGGCGGCGGGCGTCGTCGTATCGCGAGGGTCGCCCGGAACCGCACTGTTCAGCTCCGGCTCGAGGCGATCGAGCCGCGTGACGCGATCGCCGAGGCTCCGAAGGTAAGCGGTGAATCCGTTCGGGCCTCCGACGGCGGCCAGCAGCAGGTTGGCGGCCGTGTTGTCGCTGTATTCGACGGCCGCCGCACACAGTGCCGCCACGCTCATCGCACCCTCGCTCACATGCTCGCGTGTCACCGGAGCGTACTCGAGCAGATCGTCCGTTCCGTAGGATACGCGTCGCTCGAGGCGCTCCTCGCCACGCTCGACCCGCGAAAGGATCTGCGCCGCAAGCAGCCACTTGAACGTGCTGCACATGGGAAAGCGCTCGTCCGGGCGCCAGCCAAGCCGGCGGCCACTGGCGGGCTCCAGGACGGTCACGCCGAGCCGCCCCTCGACCCGCCGTTCGATCGCCTCGAACCGCTCGGCAAAGTCGTTCGAACTTTCGGATCGCCCGGCCCGAGCCGCGCTCCCGTACGTTCCAAGCGCTGCCACGGTGGCGAACAAGAAATCACGTCGATGCATTGGTTGCGACAGCCGGAACCAGCGTGAGCAGAACGCCGAGACTGTTGACCCATGCGGCCACGCCGACCTGGAAGATCGTGAACGCGAGATAAACGGGATTGCGGCTGTAGCGGTACGGTCCTGCGCGCACGATGGCGGTGGTGGGGCGGTTTCCGGGGACCGGAGTGCCCGCGGTGCGGAACGTGCGCACTGCGGAGATGAACAGGGCGATGGCGATCAGGACGCCCGCAATCCCGATCGGCACGTTGACTGCGGACGGCAGCCATGGCACCGGCCGGAACAAATGCACCAGCAGTCCGGCCACGATGGCGACCAGGTAGACGATGGGTGGACGCGCCAGTCCGACGTTGGCGACGTCTGCTTCCGCTGGTTCGGAAGTCATTGGGTCGCGGCCATCGCTTCCCCGATAGTGGGCGGCGCCGTCGAGCGCGCGTACATCGATCTTACGTACTCCTGCAAACGCGGCGTGTTGCCGAGCATCCTGGCTTCGTTCGCCCAGTCGAGGGTATAAGCTGCATTGAAGTCGGCGACGCTGAGTCGGTCCGCAACCATGAACTCGCGGTCCTCCATGTGACGCTCGAGGACTGCCAGCATTCTCACACAGTCCTGCGTCGCCAGCTCGACATCCCGGGGCAATCGCTTTTCTTCCGGGTAGATGAACGTGTGGCGAGCGATGCGCCACAAAGGTTGCTCGATCTCGGTCACCAGGAAGAACATCCAGCGATACACCTGGGCTCTGTCCTCCAGCGCCGCCGGGATGAGTCCCGCCTCGGGATACTTTTCGGCGAGATAAAGCTGGATTGCGGCCGATTCCGTCAGCACGACGTCGCCGTCGACCAGCACCGGAAGCTTGGCGGCGGGATTGAGGGCGAGAAAATCCGGTTGTCGGGTCTCGCCTTGCATGACGTTCACCGGGTGCATCTCGTACTCCAGGCCAAGCTCATTCAGCAACCACATGACGCGCAGGGCCCGGGTCGGGGGTGCTCCGTACAATTTCAGCATTTCTGTTCCACTCCTTGTGTGCAAACGCTTTCGCTCGGCTCCTGTCTGGTCGCTCTGGAGCAGGTGAATTCGACAGCGGAATCCGACCGGAGTGCAAGCGGCCCGCGGGCCGCGGTGAGCCGGCCACTCGTCGGTTAGTCCGGGAAACGTGGGCCTCATGACCCCAGTTCGCGTGCGAATCGAGAAGGTCGGGCGTGAGTTCTCGTACGATCAGAGGGTGAAGCGCTGGCGCTATTGGAAATCCTGTTCCACCGGCGTCCAGCTTCTGATACGCCGGTTTCGGCGGTCCACTGCCGTCTCCTGGTCATATACCACGGGCTGTGGCACAGGTGTGCCGCGGCTCAGGCGGTTCATAGCCCGTGTGTTCAACGTCGCGAAGGCGCCTTCCGCGTCCGTCAACAGCGCGCCGATGTAGACGCCGCAATTGCGGCACAACAGGAAGTCCGCCGTGCGCAGCCCGAAGCGGTAGCGCTGCAATTCCGATTCCCTGGCATGAGTGAACGACACCGAGCCGGATGGATCGGAGACGCAGGCTGCTCCGTGCGCCGTGCAGAATGAACATTGACAGGCACGTATGGCCCATCGCGACGGGGGTTCTTCGGCCTGAAACCGGAATCCGATTGCCCCGCAGTGACATTGCCCTCGGTACACCGCCACCGGCTTCCTCCCCGTATCACGCGTACTTTTGGGGACTGTGCGGGACGATCGTGCCCGAGTCTATCGTGCCCGAGTCTATCGTGCCCGAGTCTATCGTGAGATAGTCGCTGGGATCCGGCGCGAGCTCTGTCCGACCGCTCAGGGCGTCTCGAGCAGGCGCTCCTGTTCCTTGCGGCGCTTCTCGAAGTCCACCTGCCAGGCCGAGCGGTGCACCGCCGGCGCGACCTGCACCGCCGTGACCTTGTACTCGGGGCAGTTCGTCGCCCAGTCGCTGTACTCGGTCGTCACCACGTTCGCCCCCGTCTCCGGGTCGTGGAAGGTCGTGTAGACCACGCCCGGCGGCACGCGCTCCGTCACTTTCGCCTCCAGCGTGATCTCGCCCTTGCGGCTCGTGAGCGACACGCGATCGCCGGTCCTGATGCCGCGCAGCTCGGCGTCGGAAGGGTGGATCTCCAGCAGGTCCTCGTGGTACCAGCGGACGTTGTCCGTGCGGCGGGTCTGCGCGCCGACGTTGTACTGCGTCAGCGTGCGCCCCGTCGTCAGAAGCAGCGGGAATTTGCGCGTCGTACGTTCCTCGGTCGGTACGTACGCCGTCTCGATGAACAGGCCCTTGCCGCGCACGAACTCACCGACGTGCATGATCGGCGTGCCCATCGGCGCTTTCTCGTTGCAGGGCCACTGCACGCTGCCGACCCGGTCCAGGAACTCGAACGAGACGCCGCTGAAGCTCGGCGTCAGCTCGGCGATCTCGTCCATGATCTCGGCTTCGCTCGCGTAATTCATGGGATAGCCCATCGCCTGCGCGAGCTCCTGCGTGATGAGCCATTCCGCCTTGCCCTGCTGCGGCTTCATCACCGGCCGTACGCGGTTGATGCGACGCTCGGCGTTGATGAACGTGCCGTCCTTCTCCAGGAACGACGTGCCCGGCAGGAACACGTGCGCGAACTTCGCGGTTTCGTTCAGGAACAGGTCCTGCACCACGACGCACTCGAGACTCGAGAGCGCCTGCTCGACGTGCTTCGTGTTCGGATCCGACTGCGCGAGGTCCTCGCCCTGGATGTACATGGCCTTGTAATCGCCGGCGATCGCCGCGTCGAACATGTTCGGGATCCGATACCCCGGCACCGGATCGAGCGTGACCCCCCAGTGCTTCTCGAACGTGCCGCGCACGGCATCGTCCTTGATCGGGCGGTAATCCGGCAGCTCGTGCGGGAACGAGCCCATGTCGCAGGAGCCCTGCACGTTGTTCTGGCCGCGCAGCGGGTTCACGCCGCAGCCGGTGAAGCCGATGTTGCCGGTCGCCATGGCGAGGTTGGCCATGCCGATGACCATCGTCGAGCCCTGGCTGTGCTCGGTGACCCCCAGCCCGTAGTAGATCGCCCCGCGCTCCGCCTGCCCGTACAGGCGCGCCGCGGCGCGGATGTCCTCCGCCGGCACGCCCGTGCTCTGGCTCACCACCTCCGGCGAGTTCTCCGGCTTCAGGATGAACTGCTTCCAGGCCTCGAACGCCTCCAGGTCGCAGCGCTCCCGGACGTACTGCTCGTCGACCATGCCTTCGCTCACGATGACGTGCGCGAACGCGTTGATCATCGGCACGTTCGTGCCGGGGAGGAGCGGCAGGTGGTAGTCGGCTTCGACGTGCGGCGAGCGCACCAGCCCGATCCGGCGCGGGTCGATCACGATCAGCTTCGCGCCCTGGCGCAGCCGGCGCTTCATCTGCGAGGCGAACACCGGGTGCGCTTCGGTCGGGTTCGCACCGATCACCACGATGACGTCCGCATCCATGACGCTGTCGAACGGCTGCGTGCCCGCGGACGTGCCGACCGTCTGCTTCAGGCCGTAGCCGGTCGGCGAATGGCAGACGCGGGCGCAGGTGTCGACGTTGTTGTTGCCGAACGCGGCGCGCACCAGCTTCTGCACCAGCCACACTTCCTCGTTCGTGCAGCGCGAGGACGTGATGCCGCCGATGGACTTGCGGCCGTGCTGCGCCTGGATTTCCTTGAAGCGCTTCGCGGTGTACCGGATCGCTTCGTCCCAGCTCACCTTGCGCCACGGCTCGTCGATGCTGTCGCGGATCATGGGGTCGAGCACCCGGTCCTTGTGCGACGCATAGCCCCAGGCGAAGCGGCCCTTCACGCAGCTATGGCCGTGGTTCGCGTGCCCGTCCTTGTACGGCACCATGCGCACAACCTGGTCGCCCTTCATCTCTGCCTTGAACGAGCAGCCGACGCCGCAGTACGCGCAGGTGGTGATCACGCTATGCTCCGGCTGGCCGTGCTCGATGATGGATTTCTCCATCAGGGTCGCGGTGGGGCAGGCCTGCACGCAGGCGCCGCAGGAGACGCATTCGGAATCGAAGAAGCTCTCCCCCAGGCTCGCCGAGACCTTCGAATCGAAGCCGCGGCCTTGGATCGTGAGCGCGAACGTGCCCTGCACCTCGTTGCAGGCGCGCACGCAGCGCGAGCAGACGATGCATTTCGTCGGGTCGAAAGTGAAGTACGGGTTCGTCTCGTCGAGCGGCGCGTCGAAGTGGTTGGCGCCGTCCATGCCGTAACGCACCTCGCGCAGGCCGACGGTGCCGGCCATGTCCTGCAGCTCGCAATCGCCATTGGCCGAGCACGTGAGGCAGTCGAGCGGATGGTCGGAGATGTAGAGCTCCATGACGTTGCGGCGCAGCTTCGCGAGCGCTTGCGTCTGGGTACGGATCTTCATGCCGGGCTCGACCGGCGTCGTGCAGGACGCGGGATAGCCCTTGCGGCCCTCGATCTGCACCACGCACAGGCGGCAGGAGCCGAAAGGCTGGAGGCTGTCGGTCGCGCACAGCTTCGGCACGTCGATCCCGGCCTCGCGCGCGGCGCGCATCACGGTGCTGCCGGCGCGGACGGTGACCGGCAGGCCGTCGATCTCCACGGACACGGTCTCCGTGCTCGACGACGCGGGGGTGCCGTAGTCGCGCTCCTTGATCAGGCTCATCGGCCGGCCGCTCGGGCCGGGCCACGACTGCGGGTCGCCCGCGCGGCGGGCGCCGGTGGGGGTGGAGGACTCGGCTTCTTTCATGAGGCTCATGGGCCTGCTCCTTCGACGCTGCCCTGGCGGCCCTCGCGCGCTCCTGCGGGCTCCGGTGCGGACCTGGCGTCCGGCTCGCGCGCAATGCGCGCTCCTGCAGTGGCCGGGGACGGTCGGGCGGCGGTACCTGGTTTTTGGACCGCGGAATCGCGCTCGAAATCCGTTCGGAAATGCCTGAGAACGCTGCGCACGGGGAAGGGCGTCATTCCGCCCATGGCGCACAGGGAGCCGTCGACCATGGTATCGCACAGCTCCTCGAGAAGGGCGAGGTTCGCGGCCCGCTTCTCGCCGGCAATGATCCGGTCGATCACCTCGACGCCGCGCACCGAGCCGATGCGGCAGGGCGTGCACTTGCCGCATGATTCCACGGCGCAGAAGGCCATGGCGAAACGCGCCTGCGCCGCCATGTCCACCGTGTCGTCGAACACCACCACGCCGCCGTGGCCGATCAGCCCGGCCTGCGCGGCGAAGGCCTCGTAATCGAGCGGCGTATCGAGCAGGTGTTCGGGGAAATACGCCCCGAGCGGCCCGCCGACCTGCACCGCGCGGATGGGCCGCCCGCTGTACGTGCCGCCGCCGAAATCCTCGATCAGCTCGCGCAGCGTCAGGCCGAACGGCAGCTCCACGAGTCCGCCGCGGCGGATGTTGCCCGCGAGCTGGAACGGCAGGGTGCCGCGCGAGCGGCCGGTGCCGAGCGCGGCATAGGCCGCGCCACCGCGCACCAGGATCTCCGGCGTGGAGGCCAGCGTGATGACGTTGTTCACCACGGTCGGCCGGCCGAACAGCCCGGCGATCGCCGGCAGCGGCGGGCGGTAGCGGACGAGCCCCGCGCGCCCCTCGAGGCTCTCCAGCATCGACGTCTCCTCGCCGCACACGTAGGAGCCGGCGCCGATGTGCAGCTCGATGTCGAAGTCGAAGCCCGTGCCTGCGATGTCGCGGCCGAGCCAGCCGTGCTCGCGCGCGATATCGAGCGCTTTGCCGAACACCTGGCGGGCGAGCGGGTATTCGGAGCGCAGGTATACGTAGCCTTTCTGCGCGCCGGTGGTGAAACCCGCGATCGCCATGCCCTCGATGAGCGCGAACGGATCGCCTTCCATGAGCAGCCGATCGGAGAACGTCCCGCTGTCGCCCTCGTCGGCGTTGCAGGCGACGTACTTCACGTCGCTCGCGGCATCCGCCACCGTCTGCCACTTGATTGCCGTCGGGAAACCGGCGCCGCCGCGGCCGCGCAGGCCGGAAATCCTGAGCTGCTCGAGCACGCCCGCCGGGCCCAGCGCGAACGCCCGCTCCAGCCCCTCGAGTCCGCCATGTGCGCGGTAATCGTCGATCGACAGCGGGTCGATCCGGCCAGAGCGCGCGAACGTCCAGCGCTGCTGGCGCGCGAGGTACGGGATCTCCTCCGTGGGGCCGAGCGCCAGCCGGTGCGCGCCGCCTTCGAGAAAACCGGCTGCGAACAGCCCGTGCACGTCCTCCGGCGCGACCGGCCCGTACGCGAGCCGCTGCCCGTCGACCTCCACCTCGACCAGCGGCTCGAGCCAGCTCGCGCCGCGCGAGCCGTTGCGCACGAGCGTGAGCGGCTGCCCGCCCGCCTGCACGGCAACGGCCGCGGCCACCTCGTCCGCGCCCAGAGAGACCGCCGCGGTCTCGCGCGGCACGAAGACGCGGACCGGCGCCGCCGCGCTCACGCCGCGCCCCGCCCGAGCAGCCGGTCGAGCTTCGCGGCATCGACCCGGCCGTGCACCCGCTCGTCGATCATCACCGCGGGCGAGCACGCGCAGTTGCCGAGGCAGTAGACCGGCTCGAGCGTCACCTCGCCGTCGGCGGTAGTTTCATGGAGCGCGATGCCGAGCGCCTGCTCCGCGTGCGCGGTCAGCTCGCGGCCGCCCATCGCCTGGCAGGATTCGGCCTGGCAGATCTTCACGACCTTGCGTCCCGGCGGGGCCGTGCGGAAATCGTGATAGAAGCTAACGACGCCGTGCACATCGGCGCGCGACAGGTTCAGCGCCTCGGCCACCTGCCGCAGCGCCGCGTCGCTTATAAAGGAATAGCGGTCGCAGATGCCGCGCAGGATCTGCACGAGCATCTCGGGTCTTGCGCCGAAGCTCGCGATGATTTCCGCGCCGATCTCCGGGTCGTATCTCGTCGGCATCGCTTCACCCCCTCTGCCGGCCACGTCACGCCACCCTTTCGCCGCCGGCGTAAATGTTGAAGTGCCCGCGCCGCAGGAACCCGATCAGCGTCATGCCGAATTCCTGCGCGAGCTGCACCGCGAGGCTGGACGGCGCGCCGACGGCCGCGAGCAGCGGGATGCCGGCCACGAGCGCCTTCTGCATCAGCTCGAAGCTCGCGCGGCCGGAGACGAGGAGCCCCAGGCCGTGCGCCGGCAGCTTGCCTGCGAGCAGCAGCGCCCCGATCACCTTGTCCACCGCATTGTGCCGGCCGATGTCCTCGCGAACGAGCACGATCTCACCATCTGGGTCGAATACGGCCGCCGCGTGCAGCCCGCCGGTTTTCGAGAACACGCGCTGGCGCCTGCGCAGCCGCTGCGGCAGCTCACCGATGACGGTGCGGGCGAACGCGGTCGCGACGTCATCCAGCGGGCGTGCGCCCGCGACCCGCAGTGCGTCGAGCGAGGCCTTTCCGCAGACGCCGCAGCTCGAGGTCGTGTAGAAGTGCCGCTCGAGGCGGACGAAGTCGATCGGCTCGTCGGCATGCAGCTCGATGCGCACCACGTTGCGCTCCCCGCTCGCCGGGTCGGGGTCGCCCGGCCGGCTGATGCCGGCGATCCGGGTCGTGGCGGTGATGATGCCTTCGGAATACAGGAAGCCGAGCGCGAGCTCCTCGTCCTCGCCCGGTGTGCGCATGGTGACGGAAACGCTTTTCGCGGCGGCCCCTTCGGCGCGGCCCGAGCAGAGCTGGATTTCGAGCGGCTCCTCGACCGCCACGTCGTCGCGCCGCGCGACCGCGACGTCCCCTTCGATCTTCCGGACGTCCACGGCGAGGCTGTTGGCGGTCATGGGGTCTGCCGCGGCCATGGCCTCCCGATTATATCCCCGATGCCGCCCTCCTACCGCGATCCGGGGGCGTGCGGGCCGGCGCTGGCGTGGCTCGCGGCAAGCTGCTCGCGGGCCCGCGCCGCGGCGGGGTCGGGGGCGGTGATCGCGAAGCGCACCGGCGCGAGCGCGCCGTCGCGGCGCAGGCGCACGGTCTTGCCGTCGGCGTCCACGCCGAGGCGCGCCAGCAGCGGCCGCGGGTCGGGAAAGCCGGCCGCATCGGCGTAGCGGCGGTACAGCGGCAGGAACACGGATTGCCCGGCCAGGGCGTCGAGCCTTGCGAAGAATTCCGGGGCCGTCCACGCCCGGCGCGAGGGCAGGCAGCACGCCTGGAAACGCTCGAGCACGGTGTCGAGGGTCTGCGCGCCGCCCGAGGCTTCGCGCAGCTTGACGTCCGCCATGAGCGCGAGCGCGGCACCGCTCCAGTAGATCTTCATGCGCGCCGTGCGCACGCCCCGCTCCGCGGCGTCGTTCGGCGACAGCTCGGGACGCGACAGCCTGCCGCGCTCGAAGCCCGCGTAGAGCTCCTGCCACGCGCGCTCTGCGTCGTAGGCGCCCGAGCGTGCGAGCAGCACGTTCTGGTAGTACTGCGCGAAACCCTCGGAAACCCAGCGGTGCTCGCGCACGAGGTAAGGGAGCATCAGGTGACTGAATTCGTGCGTGGCGGTCCAGTCGCCGAGCAGTGCATCGAGGGAGCGGCTCTCGTCGACGTAGAGCTCGACCGACTCGCCGCCGTCGCGGATGACCTCGCCGTACGGTACGGCGCTGCCGCCACGTCGCCCCTCGACGGGGATGACGACGACCTGCGGCGAGGGATTCGGGAAGCGGCCGTACGCGAGCGTCACGTCGGTCGCCGCGGCCTGCACCCAGTCGACGATCTGGCTCACGTCGACGCCGCGGCGCGCGGGCTCCCGCGACCTCAGCACGGCCACTTCGAGCACCGCGCCGGGCACTGCGACCTCGCGCCGCGCGAAATCGCCGAACACCGCCGGGGCGTCCGCGCTTTCCGGCGAGGAGCGCAGGAGATAGTGCCGCGGCTCGCCCGCCACCGGCTGCCACGGTACCGACACCTGCACGCCTTCCGGCAGCACGAACTGCACGTCGATGACGTCGTCGTCGTCGAGCGGCGGCTGCCACAGCCAGAGCGACGGCGAAACCACGACGTTGCCCGGCGCGAGCATGCGGTTGGCATCGTGCTGGCGCGCGGCTGCTGCGAGATCGACCGTGTAGTTCATGCAGCGAACGCCGCCCACCGGAAGCAGCATGCGCTGGTTGCGCATGCGGATCGGCGTGCGCGCGCCGCATTCCCAGGCTTCCGCAAGCAGCTCTCCGGCATCGCCGGAGCGTGCCGTCACCCCGGCGACGGGTGCCCCGAAGCGTGCCTGCACCTCGAGCCGCGACAAGTCGGCATCGAGCTCGACCCGGTAGCGATGCACGTCGCCCGCGCGCGCGGCCCCGGCCGTGAGGCACAGGCCGAAGGCGAGGCAGGCGAGGGGGGTCCGGATGGCAGCGGGCATGGGTCGCGGCTGGGTTTCCCGGCGGAGCGTGATGCCGTTCAAAGATCCTGTGGTGAGCATAGTCGCATGGCGCCCGGTTGAAGAGTGCGCCGGTCGCAGTTCGCGTAGTTATTTGCAGGACGGGACACTAGAATAGGCCGACCGCCCCGTCCAAGGAGACGACCGTGCACAAGATCCCAAGGCGACGTTTCATCCAGTTGTCCGCCGTGGCGGCGGCAAGTGCTTTCATCCGGCCCGGCCAGCGCGCCGAAGCGCAGAGCGAGCTGCCGCACCTTTCGCCCGACGACCCGCAGGCCAAGGCGCTGCACTACACTCATGATGCCAGCACGGTCGATCCCGCCTCGCGGCCGCAGAAGGCGGAAGAGCAGCATTGCGCCAACTGCGCGATGGTCGTCGGTGAAGAGGGAGAATGGCGGGGGTGCCAGATATTCCCCGGCAAGGCGGTCAACCAGAATGGCTGGTGCTCGGTCTGGGCGCCGAAAGCCTGATCGCTGTTTCTCCGGCCGCAGGCTCCGCTCGCGCGGGGAGCTGACGGCCGTCCATTGTTAGTGTGAGCCGGTCTCGCGCGCGATGCGGTGTCATCGCGGCGCCGCGAGACGGGCCGTCGTCTGCCCGTGAGGGTCAACGGAGCCGTCCTTTGTTCGAGAACCTGCAAACGCTGCCCGCCGACGCGATCCTGCGCCTGATTGCCGAGTACCAGGAGGACCCGCGCCGGGAGAAGATCGATCTCGGCATCGGCGTGTACCGCGACGCCAACGGCGCAACCCCCATTCTGGCCACGGTCAAGGAAGCCGAGCGGCGGATCGTCGCGCAGCAGGCGAGCAAGGCCTACATCGGCTCGGGCGGTAATCCGGCGTTCAATCGCGCGATGCAGGCGCTGGTTTTCGGCGACGTCGGCGGCGCGGGCGAGCGCATCCTCACCTTGCAGGCGCCGGGCGGCTCCGGATCGTTGCGCGTCGCCGCCGGGCTCCTGCTGCGCGCGCGTCCCGACGTGCGCGTGTGGGTCAGCGATCCGACCTGGGGGAATCACGTCCCGCTCTTGGGCGGCGCCGGCGTCCGCCTCGAGAAATACCCGTATTACCGCGCCGGTGACGCGGCCGTGCGCTTCGACGAGATGCTCGCCGCCCTCGAGCGCGTGCCGGGGGGCGACGTCGTCCTGCTGCACGGCTGCTGCCACAATCCCACCGGCATGGATCTCTCCGCGGAGCAGTGGCGCGCCGTGGGTGAGGTCATCGCGACGCGCGGGCTCGTGCCTTTCGTGGACGTCGCTTACCAGGGCTTCGCGGATGGCCTGGAGGAGGACGCATTCGGCGTGCGCCACCTGTTCGGGCTGGTGCCCGAGATGCTGGTGAGCGCTTCCTGCTCCAAGAACTTCGGGCTGTATCGCGAGCGGGTCGGCACGTTGTCCGTCGTTTCGGCCGATGCGGGCGGCACGGCCGTCGTCAGGAGCCAGGCGTTCAACATCGTGCGCACGCTCTACTCGATGCCGCCCGATCACGGCGGCGCCGTCGTGGCATGCATCCTCGAGGACGCGGAGCTGCGATCCGCATGGCAGGTGGAGCTCGACGCGATGCGCGAGCGGCTGCGCGGCATGCGGGTGCTGCTCGCCGACGCGCTGCGCGACAGCGCGCCGGGGCACGACTTCTCGCACATCACGCGGGCGCGCGGCATGTTCTCCTTCCTCGGCATCGCGCCCGCGCAGGTGGAGCGGCTGAAGCGGGATTACGCCATCTACATGGTCGATTCGAGCCGCATCAACGTCGCCGGCATCACGCCGGCGAACGTCGGCTATCTGGCGGACGCGATCGCGAACGTCCTGTAGGACCGCGCATTGCGCGCGACCGGGCAGACCGCACGATCGAAGTCGCGCGCAATGCGCGCTCCTACGGGAGGTAGACGCGGCTGCCCGGTTCGATGCCGAGCGCGTCCGTCACGCCCGCGTTCAGCTCGAGGACGTAGCGCACGGGTTCCGCCGCAGGAATGGAGGTGAGCGACAGCGGCTCGGTGTTCTTCGCGATGTTTGCCACGCTGCCGTCGGCGCGGATGAACAGGATGTCGAGCGGAATGTACGTGTTCTTCATCCACATCGACAGCATGGCGTCTTGGCCGTACAGGAACAGCATGCCCGAGAAGCGCGGCAGCTCGCGCACGAACATGAGCCCGCGGCGCTGCTGTGCCTGCGTCGTGGCGAGCCACACGTCGAAGCGGTAACACGCATCGGCCTCGCCCTCGATCACGATCGTGTCTTTTGCGAACGAGCGCGACAGCTCTTCCGCGTCATCGGCCCGCGCGCCGGCCGCAAGCGCAGCAAGCAGCAGCAAGCTGAGCGGGGCCCGGCGGGAATGGACGGCGCATCGTGACATGGGGGCGCATTATTGCGCATCTCCGTCCGCTGCGCGGCATCGGCTGCGACGAGCACGGGCCTCCGCCCGGGCAGCGCCCGCGGAACGCTGTCGCCCGGCGGCAGTCGAAGCCCGCCAAGGCACTGAAGCAACGGCGGAACCGCGCGCGGGCGAACCACCGCTTCGACCTCGTTCCCCGGGCACGAGCGCGGGATGCAGTTGCGCGGACATCCGCTAGAATGACAAGCCTTTTTTGGACCGGAGTCGCCCATGACCCTCGCCCTGCAGTTCCAGCGTCTCGAGGAGCACGCGAGCCGCCTGATAGTCGGACAGGCGCACCTGATCAACCGCATGCTGATCGCGCTCCTCTGCGACGGGCACCTGCTGGTCGAGGGTGCGCCGGGGCTGGCCAAAACGCGGGCGATCAAGGTGCTGGCCGAAAGCATCGAAGGCGATTTCCATCGCCTGCAGTTCACCCCGGACCTGCTGCCCGCCGACCTGACGGGAACGGAAATCTACCGGCCGCAGGACGGCACGTTCGAGTTCCGCAAGGGACCGCTCTTCCACAACCTGATCCTTGCCGATGAAATCAACCGCGCGCCGGCGAAGGTGCAATCGGCGCTGCTGGAGGCGATGGAGGAGCGGCAGATCACGGTCGGGGAGAAGAGCTACCAGCTCTCGAACCTGTTCATGGTGATGGCGACGCAAAACCCGATCGAGCAGGAAGGCACGTACCCGTTGCCGGAGGCGCAGCTCGATCGCTTCCTGATGCACGTGAAGGTCGGCTATCCCGCGATCGAGGACGAGCGGCGGATCCTGGTGCTGAACCGCGACGAGGCGCGGGCCGGCAAGCGCGACCCCTTCCGGCCGCCGGAGCTCCTGTCGGAAGCGGCGGTGATGGAGGCGCGGCGCGCGATCCTCGATCTGTACCTCGCTGACGAGTTGGAGCGCTACATCGTCAATCTCGTCGTGTCGACGCGCAATCCCGGCAGTGTCGACAGCACGCTCGCGGGCCAGGTGCTGTACGGCGCGAGCCCGCGCGCGTGCATGGGCATCGACCGCACCGCGCGCGCGCGCGCGTGGCTCGCGGGCCGCGATTACGTGGCACCCGAGGACATCCAGAACGTGGCACCCGACGTGCTGCGCCATCGCATAGTGCTGTCCTTCGAGGCGGAAGCGGACGGCATCACGGAGGATTCCATCATCGAGCGCCTCCTCGACGGCGTCGGCGTCCCGTAACCCACATCCAATGCGAGCTTCGGTCGCAAAGTGTGTGAACCACTGAATCAAGGCCTGAGCGGTGGCGGCGGGGTGCCTTTGGGGGAAATAAAGCGGACCGTCAGGGCGCGCAGCGCCCAGAGGCCGCCATTCCCCCAAAGGCACC
>DASVDF010000005.1:0-21823 GCA_036381215.1 Woeseiaceae bacterium
GAGCCGATATTCACGCCGACGCAAGTACTGCCGGTTCACGGCCGAAGGGATCAAGGAGATCGATTACAAGGATCTCGCGCTGCTCAAGGCCTATATCACGGAAACGGGCAAGATCGTCCCGAGCCGGATCACCGGAACGAAGGCGCACTACCAGCGGCAGCTCTCGACGGCGGTCAAGCGCGCGCGCTATCTCGCGCTGCTGCCGTATACCGACCGGCACTGACAGGCGTTCCAGGCCGGACCGGGGCCGTGCGCGCCGTCGCCGCCTGGCTGATCGCCCGCCCGCAGAACGCGGTGATCGGGCTGGTCGCCACGCTGCTCCTGCCGTTCGCGCACCTCGTGAGCGGCACGGTGATGGCGCTGCTGGTGCTGGGGCAGGGCGTGTTGCCCGCCGCTTTCCAGGGCGCGGTCGCGATTGCCATCCTGTCCGCGAGCTCGCTGGTCGTCGGCGCGCCGGTGGCGCAGGTGCTGGGCAACGGCGCGGTGATCTGGGCGCCCGCGATGCTGATGGCGGTGCTGATGCGCCGCTGGCGCTCGCTCACGCTGACGCTCCAGGTGCTGGTGATCGTGGCCATGGCGGCGACCGTCGCGTTCTTCGCCGCGGTCGACGATCCGGTCGCGTTCTGGGTCGATGTGCTCGCGCGGTTCGCCGATCAGCTGCGCGATTCGGGATTCGCGGAATACGCGGACCTGCTGTACGGGGCGCGCCAGGAGTACGCGCCGCAGATGACGATGATCGCGGTCATCTCGACGTGGTCGGTATACGCGGTCGTGCTGCTGCTCGGTTATGCCGCGTATTGCGCGTTGCCGGGCAAAAACGGTGAATTCGGACGCTTTCGCGATCTCGATTTCGGGCGGGTGCTGGCGATCATCATGGCAGCCGCATCGGTCGCGTCGCTGGTGTCGGATGCCGGCTGGGTCCGGAGTCTCGCATTCGTCTCGTTTGCGGTATTCTGGCTGCAGGGTCTCGCGTTGCTGCACTGGCTGCGTGCGGCGGGGCGCCTGCCGTCGCCGGTGCTGGTCCTGGTTTACGCATCGATGCCGGTGCTCGCGGCCTTCTGGGTGCTGGGGCTCGCGCTCGCCGGATACGTCGATGCCTGGTTCCGCTGGCGCTTCCGGGAAGGCACGCGCTGAAGGAACCGCGGGAGATCATGCTCAAAAGGTGCAGAAATGAAGGTCATTTTGCTGGACAGTGTTGAAAATCTCGGTGACGTGGGCGACCTCGTCACCGTCCGGCCGGGCTACGGCCGCAATTACCTGCTGCCCGTCGGCAAGGCCGCGCTCGCGACGCCGGAAAACATCGCCGCGTTCGAGTCGCGACGCGCGGAGCTCGAGCGTGCCGCGGCCGAGGAGCTCACGGCCGCGAAGGCGCGCGCCGACCTGATCCGCGGCATGCGGCTCGTGGTCCCGGCGAACGTCGGTCCCGAAGGCAAGCTTTTCGGCTCGGTCGGCCCGGTGGACATCGCGTCGGCCTTCGAGAAGGTTGGCGTCGAGGTGGCGCGCAGCGAGATCCGCATGCCGGACGGTCCGATTCACGAGACCGGCGAGTTCCTGATTCACGTGCATCTGCACACCGACGTGAACGTGGAGGTGAACCTCACGGTCGTGCCGGAGGAGTGATAACGTAGCGGGCAGCGGCGGCCCGCAGGGGGATCTACAACAACATGGTTCGAGCACTGGACGACGCCGGCGGGATCGAGGCAACCGAGCGGCGCCTGCGCGTCCCGCCGCATTCCACCGAAGCCGAGCAGTCACTCCTCGGCGGGTTGATGATCGACGGCTCGGCCTGGGACAAGATCGCGGACCTCATCGTCGCCGAGGATTATTACCGCAAGGATCACCGCCTGATCTTCGCCGCGATCGCGGAGCTCGTCGAAACCGGGCAGCCTTGCGACGTCGTCACCGTCTCGGAATTCCTGGAGAAGCGCGGCAAGCTGGACGCCGCCGGCGGGCTCGAATACCTGGCCACGCTCGCGAACGAGACGCCCGGCGCGGCGAACGTTCGCGCCTATGCGCTGATCCTGCGCGAGCGCTCGATGCTCCGCTCGCTGATCGACGCCGGCAATCGCATCAGCGGCAATGCCTATTCCACGGACGGCCGCAGCGCGACCGAGCTGGTCGACGAAGCCGAGCAGCTCGTCTTCGACATCGCGGACAAGGGCGCGCGCGGGCGCGTCGGTTTCCGGTCGCTGCGGCAGATCCTGCCCGAGACGGTCGATCGTATCGATCTTCTGCACCAGCGCGGCGGTGACGTCACCGGCGTATCGACGGGCTTCAACGAGTTCGACAAGATGACCGCGGGCCTGCAGCCCGGCGAGCTGATCATCATTGCCGGGCGCCCGTCGATGGGGAAGACGACGCTCGCCATCAACATCGCCGAGAACGCCGCCATCGGCGCCAGGGTGCCGACGGCCATCTTCTCCATGGAGATGCCGGCGCAGCAGCTAGCGTTCCGCATGATCTCGTCGCTCGGCCGCGTCGACCAGGCACACCTGCGCACGGGCAAGTTCCCGGACGAAGACTGGTCGCGCATCAACACGGCCGTGCAGCTGATGTCGGAAGCGCCGATCTACATCGACGATTCTCCGGCGCTGTCGCCCACGGAGATCCGGGCGCGCTCCCGCCGGCTGAAGCGCGAGCACGGGCTCGGGCTGATCGTGCTCGATTACCTGCAGCTCATGCAGGTGCCGGGCACGACCGAGAACCGCGCGACCGAAATCTCCGAGATCTCGCGCTCGATGAAGGCGCTCGCGAAGGAGCTCGAACTGCCCATCATCGCGCTGTCGCAGCTCAATCGCAGCGTCGAGCAGCGCACCGACAAGCGCCCGGTTATGTCGGATCTGAGAGAATCGGGGGCGATTGAGCAGGATGCGGATCTGATCGTGTTCATCTATCGCGACGAGGTCTACAACCAGGATTCGCCGCGCAAGGGCATGGCCGACATCAGCATCGCCAAGCAGCGCAACGGCCCGGTCGGCGAGTTCCCGCTCACGTTCGTGGGCCGCTACACCAAGTTCGAGAACTGGGCGCCCGACAGCTACGGGCACGAGCCCTACCCGTGAGCGCGCCGCGTGCGCTCATCCGACTCGAGGCACTCCGCAACAATTTCGCAAAGCTGCGCGAGACCGCGCGCGGGTCGCGGCTGGTCGCCGTCGTCAAGGCCGATGCCTATGGGCACGGCATGCTCGGCGTGGCACGCGCGCTGCCCGACGCGGATGCGTTTGCCGTCGCACGGCTGACCGATGCGCTCACGCTCGCCGAGGCGCTGCCCGGCCGGCAGATCGTGCTGTTCGGCGGCGTGTACAGTGCCCGCGATCTCGCAACGGCACTCGCGCGGGGCATCCAGCCGGTCGTGCATTGCCGCGCACAGCTCGAGATGCTGGAGGCCGCGCGAAGCGGTGCGGCGGTGGTCTGGATCGAGATCGATACGGGCATGCGGCGGCTGGGCTTCGAGCCCGAGGACTGCGCCGAAGTGCTGGCACGCACCCGCGCGGCGGCGGCGGTCGGCGAGGTGCGCCTGATGACGCACCTCGCGAATGCCGACGATCGCCGCGATCCGCAAACGAACCTGCAGCTGGCGCGGTTCAGGGCGGTGCTCGGCACCTTCGGCTGCGATCTCAGCGTCGCGAACTCGCCGGGGCTGCTGGGCTGGACCGAGGCCGTCGCTTGCGGCTGCGATCCCGCGCACAGCTGGGTGCGCTGCGGGCTCGCGCTGTACGGCGTGTCACCGTTCCCCGGCAGCGCCGGCCGCGAGCTCGGACTCGAGCCCGTCATGCACTTCGCGACCACGCTCGTGGCGGTGAAACGCATCCGCGCGGGCGATCGTGTCGGCTACGGCGGCACATGGCGTGCCGCGGAGGATACGGTGCTCGGCATCGTCGGCGCGGGCTATGGCGACGGGTACAGCCGTGCCCTGCCGTCAGGCGCACCCGTCGTCATCAACGGCCGCCGCGTGCCGCTGGCCGGGCGCGTATCCATGGATTACGCCGCGGTGGACCTCGGCCCCGACGCGGCCGATGCGATCGGCGATCCCGTGACGCTCTGGGGAGAGGAGCTGCCGGTGGAGGAGGTGGCGCAGCACGCGGGGACAGTGCCGTACACGCTGCTGTGCGGCGTGCACGCGGAGCGCATGGCGATCCCGTGGGAGGGCGCATTGCGCGCGACCTGAGTTCAGGGTCGCCCGCATGGCGGGCTCCTACGGAACGGTGCGGTGCGGGGCCGCTCAGCCGGTGAAAAAGCCCATCTTGACGCCCGCGAGCTGCACGACGTCGTTGTCGGCGAGCTTGCGCGCCTGTGCGCCGATCGGCTGGCCGTTCACCAGCGGGTAATCGCCGTCCCTGCCGCTTTCGACGTGCACGATGAAATAACCCTCCGCGCGCCGCGTGATGGCGGCGACCTGAACGCCGGGGCGGCCGAGCGTGGTGAGGGCCTTGGTCAGCTCGAGCTCGCGACCGGCAAACGCGCCGGAGAGCACCTGCAGCTTCGCGAGCGGCAGCGCGTTCGGCGCCGCCTTCGGGTCGATGCCGATTGCCGTCTGCGTGTGCGCCTTCGGCTCGGGCGCCGGAGCGCGAGATTCGCCGCGCGCGCGGTTGGCGGCCGCTGCCGCCGCTTTCTCGGCACGCAGCAGCTGCTCCGCGCTGTGCTGCCCCGAGGGAATCACCATCGTCTTCTCGAACTCGTCCTGCTCGACGTCGTTCGCCTGCTGATCGGCGAAGCGGAGCTGGTGATGACCGATCGTAATCACGTCGCCGTGCTGCAGCGCGTGCTTCTTGATCAGCTTGCCGTTGACGTAGGTGCCGTTGGTGCTGTTCAGATCTTCGAGGAATGAATCGTTCAGGATGTTGATGATGAGGGAGTGGTGTCCGCTCACGGCCGGATTGTCGATGCGGACGTCGTTGTCCGGCAGCCGCCCGATCGTGTAGCGCTCCTTCGTCATGTTGTACTCGGCCAGCACCTGGCTGTCGAGGCTGAGGATTAAACGTGCCATATTGTTGTGTGCCGTTTACTGTAAGTTCGATTCACGCCGAGCCGGGCATCGCGCTCGTGCGTCCCCTGGCAGTCGTTCAGGAACGAAACATCTTCGAAAGCCTGGCAACGAGCCCCCTTTTTGCCGCGAATGGCTCCATGACCTGAGCCAGCATCACGGATACGTTATCTCGCCCGCCATGGTCATTGGTCAGCTGCACCAATTGCTGACCAACCACGTCAAGACTAGCATTAAAAGTGCTGATCGTTAAGTGAATATCCTCGTCTTCGACCATGTCCGGCAGGCCGTCGGAGCAGAGCAGGAAAATGTCGCCCTTCTGCGCGTCGACCTCCTGCACCTCCACTTCCACGGTCGGCTCGACGCCGAGAGCCCGGGTCACGTAATTGCGATTCGTCGAGCGCTGCGCCTCTTCCTCCGAGTAGAAGCCGCGATCGACCAGCTCCTGGAGCAGCGAGTGATCGAGGGTGAGCTGCTCGAACTTGTCCCCTCGCAGACGATAGGCGCGTGAGTCGCCCACGTGGGCGATCGAGACGCGATTGTCGAAGAACATGGCGGCGACCAGGGTCGTCCCCATGCCTTCGCAATGTGTCTGGCTCTGCGCGGTCTGGAAGATGATCTTGTTGGCCCTGGCCACGGCATCGCGCAGCACGATGGATTGGCGCATCAACCCGGTCATCGGGTCGATTTCGTTGCGGGTTTCGCGGGTCGCTCCTTCAGTGGCCAGCTCGGTGATCGTCTGGACGGCGATCCCGCTCGCGACTTCTCCGGCGTTGTAACCTCCCATGCCGTCGGCAAGGACCATCAGGCCGATGTCCGGGTCCGAGCCGATCGCATCCTCGTTGTGCTCCCTGACCCTGCCGGTATCCGTGATCTCGGCAAATTTGATCTTTCCGCGGAGGCTCATATGTATTTTCTTGTTCTGGGTTCAGGCCGCGTAACGCGCGCAGTTGCGCAGGGCGATGGCCATTTCGCCGCCGTTGGTGAATCGGTCTTCGGGCCGCTTCGCCAGCGCCTTGGACAGGACTGCGTCGACGCTCGGGGGGATTCCCGGGCGGCGCCTGGACACCGGCACCGGATCCTCCGACGTAATCTTCGTCATCAACACCGCGATGTTCGTCGCCTTGAACGGCACTTCGCCAGCCAGGAGCTCGTATAGAGTAACACCAAGCGAAAACAAGTCCGATAGCCCCGTGAGCGGCTCGGCGGCGAGTTGCTCGGGCGACATGTACATCGGGGTGCCGAGCACGATGCCGGTCTTGGTGCGGTTGTTGTCGGTCAGCCGGGCGACGCCGAAGTCCGTGATCTTCAAAATGTCTCCGCGGTTGTCCCACATGAGGTTGGCCGGCTTGATATCGCGATGGATCACCTGCTGGTTGTGGGCGTAGTCGAGGGCCTCGGCGGTGCGTGCGCACAACTCGAGCGCCTTCTTCGGCGCAAGCAGGCGCTTCGGATCGGTATACTGAGTGAGCTGGCGACCGGTCAGGTACTCCATCGCGATGTAGGCGAGGTGCTTGTCCTCGCCGGCATCGTAGACGGTGATGATGTTCGGGTGGGTGAGGCGGCCCGCCGATTCGGCCTCGCGGAAGAAGCGCAACCGGGCTTCCTCGAGCTCCTCGTCCTCGAACTCCTTCTCTATCGGAATCACCTTGAGCGCCACCGGCCGGTTGATGCGCGGATCGCGCGCCAGGTACACGGCACCCATGGCGCCGCGACCGATGCGTTTTTCGATCACATAGCGTCCGAGGCGCTGCGGAACGCCGTTCGCGTCGGATGACAGCAGGTTGCGCTTCTCGCGCGGCGGCGGCTCCTGCGTCCGTTTCATCCACTGGAGCACGGCCTCGGCGCGCTCCGGCTTCGCCTGCTCCTCGAACGCTAGCGACAGCTTGTACATGACGGCCGCGAGCGACTCGGTCGGCTCGCAGCGGCGGAACTCGGCGAATGCCGGCTCGAGGCGGCCCGCCGCCAGGAAATCGGAGCCGCGCTTGAACGCGTGCACCGCCGCCTTCCTGCCGCTCGCGGCCAGCCACCAGCTCAAGAGTCCCACGCTCACCACGATCAGCACCGGGCGCCCCAGGTCGAGGCGTACGCGGCCGACGGTGAGCAGCAGCGCTTCGATGAGCACGAGCAGGGTGACGGCGGCGGCGGTGGCGAGGAGCATGTCGCGCCGGCGGCGTCCCGGTAGCCACACGACAGCTGCAAAGCCCAGCAGCACCGGGGCGAGCCACTGCAGCACGACGACCGGCACCGGCGCGGTCACCGCCTGGTCCTGCTCGATGCCGGCGAGCAGCGCCGCGGTGAGCTCCGAGCGCGTCACGTACTGACCCGAAGGCAGCATGGCCGCGGCCGCAACGAGCGGCGGATCGGCATCGACGAAGACGGTGCGCCCGGCGAGCTCGGACGTATCGAAGCCGGGCTCGAGCAGCTGCATCGCGGAGAGCCGCGGCAGCTCGGCGTAGTTCGACAGGTAGACGGCGGCATCGGTGCCGGGGATCGGCGTCTCCGTGCCGGCGAAACGCGGATTCTGCAGCGCGATGGCGAGCGGCAATGACGGGAACATCACGCCCCCTTCGAACTGCCACAACGACGAGCGTCGCAGCACGTCGTCGCTGTCCGGATCGAGCCGGACGAAGCCGCTCCAGGTCGCCAGGCGGTCCAGGCGGTGGCCACGCGGCACGAACACGGGGGGACCGCTCGACAGCGTCGCGGCCCATCCGGGCAGATCCGTGCCGGGCTCGATCGCCGGGGGATTGGGCATGACGATGCGCGCGACCTGGGCGAGCTTGAGCTTCTGGATGATGGCTCCGTAGACGGCCTGCAGCTTGCCCGGCGCGACCCGATCGGGATCGATGCTGACGATCAGCCCGTCGTCGAGGGGTGCGTTCGGCAGGCGCGTCGCGACCTGGTCGTACAGCTCGCGATCCGCCGCCACGAACCAAGATGCGCCCGGTCCGTACGCGACCAGCAGCAGAACGCCGACGAAGCTCAGGGCGACCAGGCGGTCCCGACGTACTGTACGTTCTTTGTCCAAGATGGCGCTTGCAACCTCCGCCGGAAGCGGCGGGGAAGGGCGGTCCCGGTCCCAGGTCCCGCCTCCTCCCGGCCGCCGCGCAGTATAAAAAAACCGCGTGCTTTTCTAATGAGATAAGGTTGGCAGTTTTCGCGCCGGCGCCCGGCCGCCGGGGTGCTAGGATGGGGACCCCGCACGCGCACGCCGCCGCCGGGCGGCCCGTCCCGCGAGGCCGGAGCAGCGGGGAGATCCATGGCAAAACCCGGAAAAACGACCTACATCTGCGCCGCCTGCGGGGCGGCGAGCCTCAAATGGCAGGGGCAATGCCCCGAGTGTGACGCCTGGAACACGCTGGAGGAGCGGGCGCCGGCGCGGCCCGGGGCCGCGGCCGCGCAACCCGTCGACGTCGCCGAGGTCATGCCGGACGCGGAGCTCCGCCACGCCACCGGCTTCTCCGAGTTCGACCGTGTGCTGGGCGGCGGCGTCGTGCCCGGAGCGGTGATCCTGCTCGGGGGAGATCCCGGCGTCGGCAAGTCCACCCTGTTGCAGCAGGTGGCAGCGGCGCTGGCGGGCGGTCTTGCGGTCTGTTACGCGACCGGCGAGGAATCGCTGCGGCAGGTGGGCCAGCGGGCGCAGCGTCTCGGCCTTGGCGACAGCCGCCTGCGCCTGCTCGCCGATACCGATCTCGACAACGTGCTGGGGCGCGCCGCCGAAACGCGCGCCCGGGTGGTCGTCGTCGATTCCATCCAGACGATGACGACGCGCGACCTGCCGTCCGCGCCGGGCTCGGTCGCGCAACTCCGGGAATGCGTCGGCCGCGTCGTGCAGTTCGCGAAGCAGCGGGAGGTCGCGTTCTTTCTCATTGGCCACGTGACCAAGGAAGGGGCCATCGCCGGCCCGCGCGTGGTCGAGCACATGGTCGACACGGTCCTGTATTTCGAAAGCGATCCCGGCAGCCGTTACTCCATCATTCGCGCGGTGAAGAACCGCTTCGGCGCCGCAAGCGAGATGGGTGTGTTCGCGATGACGGGCAGCGGCTTCCGCGAGGTGAAGAACCCGTCCGCGATTTTCCTGTCCGGTGCAGCGGAGGGTGCGCCGGGCAGCGTGGTGACCGTGGCCTGGGAGGGCAGCCGTCCGTTGCTCGTCGAAATCCAGGCGCTGGTCGCCGATGCGGCCGGAGGACACCCGAAGCGGCTTGCGCAGGGCTTCGACCAGAACCGGCTCGCGCTGCTCGTCGCAGTGCTGCAGCGCCACGGCGGGCTATCGCTGGCGGGCATGGACGTGTTCGCGAACGTGGCGGGCGGTCTGCGCATCGGCGAGACGGCCGCGGACCTGCCGGTGCTGCTCGCGGCGGTGTCGAGCTGCCGCGACGAGCCTTGCCGCGCGCGGCTCATGAGCTTCGGCGAGGTGGGCCTCGCGGGCGAGGTGCGGCCGGTGCGCTTCGGCGCCGAACGGATCGCGGAAGCGGCGCGCCAGGGCTTCACGCACGCCATCGTGCCGCGTGCCAACGCGCCGAAGCGTGCGCCGGAAGGCATCGAGGTGCACGCGATCGGCACACTCGCCGAGGCGCTGAAGGCCGGTTTCCCGTAGGAGCGCGCATTGCGCGGCAGGCCGGAAACTTGCGGCACCGGCTGCAAGCCGCCGCGGTCGTTCATTCGACCGCGAGCGGTGCGTCGCTGCGCCGCGTGTAGATGCGCGCGGTGCGCACGCGGTTGCCGTTCGTCTCCAAAATCTCGATGGGATAGCCGTCGATCTTCAGTCCGGTGCCGGATTCCGGAATCATCTCGAGGTATTCGAGAATCAGGCCGTTCAGCGTCTTCGGCCCGTCGGTCGGCAGGCTCCAGTTCATGACCCGGTTCATCTCGCGGATGTTTGCGGTGCCTTTCACCAGGAAGGTGTCGTCGCTTTCGCGCACGATCTCCTCCTCGTCATTGGACGGTACGGTCGTGAACTCGCCGACGATCTCCTCGAGAATGTCTTCCAGCGTCAGCAGGCCCTGGATGTCGCCATACTCGTCGACCACGAGCGCGAAGCGCTGTCGGCTTTTCTGGAACTGCGCGAGCTGCGTGCTGAGAGGCGTGCCTTCCGGTACGAAATAGGGTTCTTCGAGCAGGCTTTCGATATCCTTCTTGCCGAAGCTCGCGCCTGCCGCGTTGACCAGCCGCCGGACGTGCAGGATACCGATCACCTTGTCGATGTTGTCGCGATAGACGGGCAACCGCGTGTGCCCGCTCGAGCGAATCAGCGCGGTGATCTCCTGCAGATCGTCATCGAGGTCGATGCCGGCGATCTCGTTGTGCGGCACCATCACGTCGTCCACCGTGACGCTCTCGAGATCGAGGAGGTTGAGCAACATGCGGCGGTATCTGCGCGATATGCGCGCGCCCGCCTCGAACACGATCGTGCGGAGCTCCTCCGTGCTCAGGGAATGCCCGTCCAGCTCGCGCGGATCGATCCGGAACAGGCGCAGGACGCCGTTCGATGCCGCGTTGATCAGCCACACGAACGGGTAGGCAACCTTGAGTACGAGCCAGTAGACGTGCGCCGCGGCGAAGCCCACGGCCTCGGGACGCAGTGCACCCAAAGTCTTCGGCGCCGTCTCGGCGAAGATCAGGACGATGACGGTCAGCAGGAACGTCCCCGCGGCGACGGCGGGCTGCCCCCCGAGCTCGAGTGCGATAACCGCAACGAGCGAAGCCGCCGAGAAATTCGCCAGGTTGTTCCCGAGCAGAATCAGCCCGATCAGCCGGTCCGGGCGGTTGAGCAGCGCTTCCGCGCGCTGCGCACCGCGATGCCCGGAACGGGCCTTGTGCCGCAACCGGTAACGGTTGAGGCTCATCAGGGCGGTCTCCGAGCCGGAGAAGAAAGCGGAGAGGAGGAGCAGGACCAGAAGCAGCGCGAGCAGCGCCGCTAGGGGCACGTCGTCGCTCAAAGAATGAGCACCTCGTGAGCTGGGGTATCGTCACAAGTTCAGCAAGACGCGCTTCCGCTGTCAAGGAATCGGCCGCCGGTCGCCGGCCGCCGCTCACGCCGACCAGCTGCGGCCAAGTATCTGTTCCAGAACGAACCGGCTGCCGAAATAGGCGAGGCAGAGGATCGTGAACCCCCACAGGTAGAGCAACACGGCGCGCCGCCCGCGCCAGCCTGCAAGCCAGCGCCCGGCGAGCAGCACGCCGAACAGCACGAGCGCGAGCAGGGATAGCGTGGTCTTGTGCACCAGGTGCTGCGCGAACAGGTCATCGACGAACAGGAAGCCCGAGAACACCGCGAGCAGGAGCGTGACGAAACCCGCGGCGGCGATGCCGTAGAGCAGCTTCTCAGTCATTTCGAGCGGCGCAAACAGCCTGTCCGCCGCGGAGACGCGGCGCGCTCGCAGCCGCTTGTCCTGCACGATCGCGAACACCGCGACGATGGCGCCGACCGTGAGCATGCCGTAGGCGACGAGAGAGATGAGGACGTGCGCTTCGAGCTGCCAGCTCATCATGGTGCCGCCGGGCGAGACCGCGGGCCAGCCGGTGGCGAGAGCCGCGATGCCGGCGAGGAGCATGAGCCCCGCGCCCATGCCCCGCAGGGCGGGCTGGACGACGATGCAGAATCCGGTGAGTCCGCTCAGCAGCCCGATGAACGAGGCCGCGTTGCCGAGCGAGAGCGTGATGCCGCCGGGCACCAGGATCATCGACTGCAGCACGGCAGCGTGCCCGAGCACGGCGACGATGCCGCCGCAGGCGGTGACGACGAGGAGCGCGTTCACGTGGTCGGCGAAGCGGGGGAGTCGGCTGGTGGCGAGTGATGCGCCGGCCATTATGTACAAGAAAAGAATTGTGATTTGAAACACAGAATCCCGACCGGCCGTCGCCTACCTTGGTTTCCGGCGAATCATCCCATAAGGTGTTGTTCTTTAGAACCCTGCCCGACCGGGCGAGGACGACCCCCCGAGGTCAGGATAGAGCGATTCGGGATGGTCGGCGCCCGGAGCGGAGGGCTCGCTGGTGTGTGATCTTTCGTGACGGCGAGCACGCCCGGAGGTCGCGTGCCGGAGACCGGACGGTCGGTGGCTTCACCGGATCGCTTCTGCAACGTCAGAGACGGTATGCGCATTAGAATTCTGGGCTGTAGCGGCGGCATCGGCGCGGGGTCGCGCACCTCCGCGATGATGATCGATGACGACGTGCTGCTCGATGCCGGCACCGGCGTCGGGGATCTGCCGCTCGAAGAGCTGCACAACATTCGCCACGTCTTCCTGACGCACGCGCATCTCGACCACATCGCCGGGCTGCCGATGCTCATCGACAGCATCTTCACGGAGACGGTCGACGTGCCGGTCACGGTGTACGGGCGCGCCGAAACGCTCGCGGCAATCCAGCAGCATCTCTTCAACTGGGTCATCTGGCCGGACTTCGCCAAGCTGCCGAACGAGCAGAATCCGATGCTGCGCTACGTCGAGTGCAATCCGGGCGATACGATCCGCATCGGGCACCGCGATTTTTACGCGGTCGACGTGGAGCACAGCGTGCCGTCGATCGGTTACACGGTGCAGAACTCGGGCGGTGTGTTCGCGGTGAGCGGGGACACGCGCACGAACAAGACGCTGTGGCCGGTGCTGAATGCCTGCGACGACCTCAAGGTGCTGCTCATCGAGGTCTCCTTCCCGAACGAGCTGGAGGAGCTCGCCAACACGGCGGGGCACTACTGCCCGAACACGCTGTGCCGCGACCTCGCTCGGCTCGAGCAGGATCCGGACATCTGGCTCACCGGCATGAAGCCGGGCGAGGAGGACCGCATCCTGCGCCAGGTCCTCGCCGGCAGCGGCGACCGCCGCATCCGCATGCTGTCCCGCGGCACCGTCATCACCGTCTGACCGCCCGCAGGACCCCGCTCCAGGGGCCGACCTCGGTGTCTCCGTTCGATCGCGCGCGATGCGCGCCCCTACACGACGCGAACCCTGCGACCAACGCAAACCCTGCGACCAACGCAAACCCTGCGAACCACGGGACGAGGGCAGCACCGGTGGCGGCGGGGTGCCTTCGGGGGAAATAGAGCGGACCGAGGACGTTGCGGAGCAGCCGGCGCCGAGCTCGCAAACTGCCGCCGCCACTCCGGCTGCTCCGCAACGTCCGCATGGGAGCCATTCCCCCAAAGGCACCCCGCCGCCACCGGTGCTGCCGAACCTGGCCGCAGTACCCTCTCACGCGCCGTCGCCGGTGCCGCTGAACCCGCTCCCCGACCTGCTCACGCGGGGGTCCCCGGCGCGCCCCGAACCGGCCACGATTGCGCGAGCAGATTCGGTAGAATTGCGCGGATGTTCGACAGTCTCTCCGAGCGCCTGACCCAGGCCGCCCGCAACCTCACCGGCAAGGGCCGCCTCACTGAAGCCAATGTCAAGGACACGCTCAGGCAGGTCCGCCTGGCGCTCCTCGAGGCGGACGTGGCGCTGCCGGTCGTCAAGGATTTCATCGAGCGCATCCGGTCGCGCGCGCTGGGCGAGGAGGTGGGCAGGAGCCTGACGCCCGGCCAGGCGCTGATCAAGATCATTCACGGCGAGCTGGTCACGCTGCTGGGCGGCGAGACCCGGCCGCTGGAGCTCCGCGCCCGGCCGCCGGTGGTGGTGTTTTTGGCGGGGCTTCAGGGAGCGGGCAAGACGACGACCGCCGCCAAGCTGGCGCGCCGCCTGATCGAGAAGGAAAAGAAGCGGGTGATGCTGGTGAGCGTCGACGTGCACCGGCCCGCCGCGATCCTGCAGCTGGAGCGGCTGGCGGGAGAAGTCGGTGCGCTATGGTGTGCGAGCGACCCCGCCGAGCCGCCGCAGCGCATCGCGGCGCGCGCGCTGGAGGAAGGCCGCAAGCGCCAGGCCGACGTGCTGATCGTGGACACGGCCGGACGCCTGCACGTCGACGAGTCGATGATGGACGAGGTCGTCGCGGTGCACGCCGAGGCCCGGCCGCACGAGACGCTGTTCGTGATCGATGCCATGGCCGGCCAGGACGCGGTGAATGCCGCCCGCGCCTTCGAGGCGCGGCTGCCGCTCACGGGCGTGGTGCTCACCAAGGCGGACGGCGACGCCCGCGGCGGTGTCGCGCTGTCGGTCGCGGAGGTGACGGGCAAGCCGATCCGCTTCCTGGGTGTCGGGGAGAAGACGGAGGCGCTCGAGCTCTTCCACCCGGATCGCATGGCCTCGCGCATCCTCGGCATGGGCGACGTGCTCACGCTGGTCGAGGAGATCGAGCAGAAAACGAGCCGCGAGAAGGCGGAGAAGCTCGCCAGGAAGTTCAAGAAGGGCAAGGGTTTCGATCTCGCCGATTTGCGCGACCAGTACGAGCAGATGCTCGGCATGGGCGGTGTGGGCGCGATGCTCGAGAAGCTGCCGCTGCCCGGCAATGTCAACCCCGAGGCGCTCAAGGCCGCGGCCAACGAGCAGCAGCTCCGGCGGCAGATGGCGATCATCGATTCCATGACCCCCGCCGAGCGGCGCTTCCCGAAGATCATCAACGGCTCGCGCAAGCGCCGCATCGCCACGGGCAGCGGCCAGCAGGTGCAGGACGTGAATCGGCTTCTGAAGCAGCACATGCAGATGGAAAAGATGATGAAGAGGATGACGCGCGGCGGGATGAAGAACATGCTGCGCGGCCTGCAGGGCGGCCGGCTGCCCCGCCGACCCTGACGGGTCGGCCCCGACCCGGGCGGCGGGGCTGCTCCCGGACCGCCGAATGCCGCTATGGGAGCGCGCCTCGCGCGCGACCCCCGCCCCCGACCCGGGCGGTGGGGCTGCTCCCGGACCGCCGAATGCCGCTGCAGGAGCGCGCGTCGCGCGCGAGCCCTGGGCCGCTTCACACCGCCCGGAAAATCAGTACAATGCGCGGTTTACCCGCGGCCGCAGACGCCGGCCGCCTATCCGACGGAAGAGTCATGGTCAGTATTCGTCTTTCGCGCGCGGGTGCGAAAAAGACTCCTTTTTATCACCTGGTGGTGAGCGACAGCCGCAACCGCCGGGACGGCCGCTACATCGAGCGCCTCGGCTACTACAACCCGGTGGGGCGGAGCCACGAGCAGAATCTCCGGATCGACCTCGAGCGGGTCGATCACTGGCTCGGCGTCGGCGCACAGCCCACCGAGCGGGTCGCCGCGCTGATCAAGGCCTCCCGCAAGGCGGCCGCCGCGGGCTGAGCGGGTCGCGGGCGGCGTCCGCGGGCGAGCGGCGGGAATCTCTCGCATGGCTCGCCGCGACGCGGAAACGGGCTCGTCCGGGCACGTCGTTCTCGGCCGCATCGCCGGCCTGTACGGGGTCCGCGGCTGGGTGCGCGTGCGTTCCTGGACCGAGCCCCGCGAGGCGCTCCTCGATTACCGGGAGTGGCTCGTCGGCAGCGGCGATGCCTGGCAGGTCCGGCCGGTAGCCGAAGCGAAGGTGCACGGCAAGGGCCTGGTCGCACGCCTGGCGGGCACGGACGATCGCGACGCGGCGGCCCGCCTGGTGGGTGCCGACGTGGCGGTCCCGCGGGAGCGAATGCCGGAGCCGGCCGAGGGTGAGTATTACTGGGCGGATCTCGAGGGACTCGAGGTGCGCCACCGGGACGGCCGCGTGCTGGGACGCGTGGACCGCCTGATCGAGACCGGCGCTCACGACGTGCTCGTCGTGCAGCCGGGAGCAGCAGGGCGCGACAGCGAGATCCTGATCCCGTTCGTACCCGGTGAGTTCGTGCTCGGCGTGGATCTCGCCGCGGGCACCATCGACGTGGATTGGCAATGGGATTAGGGCTTCGATGCGCATACAGATCGTCACCCTGTTCCCGGAAATGGTGCGACCGGTGGCCGAGCACGGTGTGGTGGGGCGCGCGGTCGGGCGCGGGCTGCTGACGCTCGGGTTCGAGAACCCGCGCGACTACACGAGGGACCCGCACCGCACGGTCGACGACCGGCCCTACGGCGGGGGTCCCGGCATGGTGTTGAAGTACGAGCCGGTTGCGGCTGCGCTCGCGAGCGCGAGAAAGGCGTTGCCGCCGGGCTGCCCGGTGGTGTGCCTCACGCCGCAAGGGCGGCGCTTCGACCAGGCCACCGCCCGGCGCTATGCCGCCTTGCCGGGGCTGGTCCTGCTCTCGGGGCGCTACGAGGGTTTCGACGAGCGGATCGTCGAGGACCTGGTCGACGAGGAGCTCTCGCTCGGGGACTTCGTGCTGTCCGGCGGGGAGATCGCGGCGATGGCGGTCATCGACGCGGTCGCCCGGCTGTTGCCGGGCGTGCTCGGCGACGAGGATTCGGCCGAGCGGGATTCCTTCACGGAGGGCTTGCTCGATCATCCGCATTACACGCGGCCGGAGACGGTCGGTGGCCGGCGGGTGCCGGAGGTGCTCCTGTCCGGGGATCACGCGCGCATCGCCCGCTGGCGGTACCAGCAGGCGCTGGGCCGGAGCTTTTTGAAGCGGCCGGACCTCGTGCGCAAGCTGAAGCTGAACGAGGAGCAGCAGCGGCTGCTCACGGAATATTTGCGGGACGAAGGGCCGGACGGCACCGGCTCGGCGATGGACAAGCAGCGACCGGTTGCGAACCGGCAGGTAGAAACGACATGAGCAAAGTAATCGACGCCATTGAGCAGGAACAGATGCAGCGGTCGGTGCCGGAGTTCGCTCCGGGCGACACCGTGGTCGTGCAGGTGAAGGTGACGGAGGGTGAGCGCGAGCGGCTGCAGGCCTTCGAGGGGATCGTGATCGCGAAGCGCAATCGCGGCCTCAATTCCTCGTTCACCGTGCGCAAGATGTCGCACGGCGAGGGCGTGGAGCGCGTCTTCCAGACCTACAGCCCGACCGTGGCCGCCATCGAGGTGAAGCGCCGCGGTGACGTGCGGCGCGCGAAGCTGTATTACCTCCGCGACCGCACGGGCAAGGCAGCCCGCATCAAGGAAAAAATCTGACGGCTGCCGGGCCGGACTGCTGAACGCATCGCCCACCCGGCCGTTCCGCCGTTCCGCCGCCTGGCTCGCGCTGGCCGGGTGCAGCGTCCTGTTCGCCGGCGGCTGCGCGTCGCTGATGTCGTCCGCGGCCTCGGGGCTTGCGGCCGACCTCGAGGCGGCGGTGCAGAACCAGAACGATCCCGAGACCGTGCGCGACGGCGCGCCGGCCTACATGCTGCTGCTCGACAGCTTCATCGAGGGCAATCCCGGTGACCCGAAGCTGCTCGCCGCCGCGGCGAATCTCTACGCCGCCTACGGCACGGTATTCGCCGAGGACCCGGAGCGCGCGGCGCGCCTGACGGAGCGGGCGCGCGACTACGCGAGCCGCGCCATGTGTCTCTCCTTCGCGCCGGGCTGCGACTGGCCGGGCATGCCGTTCGACGAGTTCGCGGCGACCCTGCCGCGCCTCGAGGCGCGGCAGGCCGCGGTGGTGAAGAGCTACGCGGCGGCCTCGCTCGCGAGCATTCGCGCCCACAGCGGCGACTGGAACGCGCTGGCGGAGCTGCCGCACATGGAAGCGCTGCTCCACCGCTATCTCGAGCTCCCGGGCAGCGAGGGGCAGGCGCAGGTTTACACCTGGCTCGGCATTCTTGCTACCCTCAGGCCGCCCGCGCTGGGCGGCGAGCCCGAGAAGGGTCGCAGGTATTTCGAGCGCGCGATCGAGCTCTCGGGCGGCCGCGATCTTGCGGCCAAGGTCGAGTTCGCGCAGAGCTACGCGCGGCTGCTGTACGATCGCGAGCTGCACGATCGGCTGCTGCACGAGGTGCTGGCGGCGGATCCGGAGGCCCCGGGCCTCACGCTCTCGAACGTGCTGGCACAGCGGGACGCGCGCGCGCTGCTCGCGAGCGCGGACGACTACTTCTGATTCTCGAAGGAGAGCCGATGCGCAGATGGATTCTCGCCGTGACGGCCGCCGTGCTGCTCGGCCCGGCGACGCCCTGGGCGCGGGCGGCGGATCTCAGGATCGCCACGGTCCTGCCCGAGAACACGCAATGGATGAAAGACATGCGGGCCGCCGCCGCCGAGATCGGCAAGCGCACGGAAGGCCGCGTTTCGTTCAAGTTCTATTCCGGCGGCGTGCAGGGCAACCCGAACACCGTGCTGCGCAAGATCCGCATCGGACAGTTGCAGGGAGGCGCATTCACCCCGACGGATCTCCAGCAGATCTACTCCGATCTCAACGTTTACGGCCTGCCGTTCCTGTTCGAGTCCGCCGAGGAGGCGCGTTACGTGCGCCGCTTCGTCGATCCCGAGCTCGCCGCCGGGCTCGAGAAAGCGGGTTTCGTGAGCTTCGGTTTCGCCAGCGCGGGCTTCGCGATGATCATGTCGAACGTGCCGGTGCGCAGTCACGAGGACCTGCGCGGCCGAAAGGTGTGGGTGCCCGAGGGCGACCTGATCAGCTACGAAGCGATGAACGCGCTCGAGCTTTCGCCGGTCACGCTGCCGGTCACGGACGTGCTGACCGGGCTGCAGACGGGGCTGATCGACATCGTCGCCATGCCGCCGGCCGGCGCCCTGGTCCTCCAGTGGCACACCAAGGTGCAATACGTCACGCGCATGCCCATCGTCTACACGATGGGACTGCTCGCCATCCAGAAACGCGCCTTCGACCGCATTGAGCCGGAAGACCAGGCGGCGGTGCGCGAGATCATGTCGGCGCTGTACGCCCGCTGGGACGTCGACAACCAGCGTGACGAGGCGGAGGCGCTGGAGGCGCTGATCAACTCCGGCGTGGAGCCGGTGGACCCCGCGCCCGGCGAGCGTGCGCGCCTGCAGGGCGTGATGCGCAAGGCCAACGACAGGCTCGCGAGCGAAGGGGTGATCTCGGCGGATCTGCTCGCGGAGATTCGCGGATACATCGAGGAGTACCGGTCCGGTTCGGCGGCCCCCGCGCAGTGACGCGCGGGCGGCGGCGGGGCGGCGGGACGCAATGGCTCGGCTGACCTGGCGCGTCCTGAAACCGCTGGAGCGCCTGGGCACCGCCGTCGAGAACGCGCTGCTCGTCCTGCTGCTCGGGGCGATGATGGTGCTCGCGACGGCGCAGATCGTCCTGCGGCTGTTCTTCGATGCCGGCATCATCTGGGCCGACGAATTCCTGAAGATCCTCGTGCTGTGGATCGCGATGGTCGGCTCGGTCGCGACCAGTCGCAATCGCCGGCACCTGCGCATCGATCTCTCGCACTTTCTCCCCGAGCGGCTGTCACGCTGGCCGTTGTTCGCCGTCGATGCGTTCGCGGCCGTCGTCTGCGGCTTCATTGCCTGGCACACCGCGCGCTACCTGGTGCTCGCAAGCGGCGAGACCGTGTTGCTCGGCATTCCGGCCTGGACGGTGCAGGGCATACTGCCGGTGGCCTTCGGCCTCATGGCGTATCGCTTCGCTTTGTGCTCGCTGAAGGAGTTCGCCACCCTCTTCGGGCGTGACGGGGATGAGGCCGGGTGATCATCGTCAGCGTATTGCTGGTGGTGCTTGCGCTGATCGGCGCTCCGCTCTTCTCGGTGATCGCCGCCAGCGCGATGCTCGGCTACCACCGGGAAGGCATCGACCTGGCCGCCATGGCGATCGACATCCTGGGCCTGGCCGAGATCCCGTTCCTGTCCGCGATTCCGCTGTTCACCTTCGCCGGCTATCTGCTGGGCGAGAGCGGCGCACCGCAACGGCTCGTGCGCCTGACGAACGCCACCATCGGCTGGATTCCGGGCGGCCTTGCGCTGGTCGCGCTCGCTGCCTGCGCACTGTTCACCGCCTTCACCGGGGCGTCCGGCATCACCATCATCGCGCTCGGCGCCATTCTCTATCCCGCCCTGCAGCACGACGGCTATCCGGACGACTTCAACCTCGGCCTGGTGACGACCTCGGGCAGCCTCGGCCTCCTGTTCGCGCCGTCGCTGCCGCTCATCCTGTACGGCGTGATCGCGGAAGTGCCGATCGATTCGCTGTTCCGCGCAGGCGTGCTCCCGGGCGTGCTGATGCTGCTCCTGCTCGGCGGTTGGAGCCTGTGGGTCAACCGGAGCAACCGGACCCCGGCCCACGAGTTCTCGTTCGCGAATCTTGGCGCGGCGCTCAAGGAATCCGCGTGGGAGCTGCCGCTGCCCGTCGTGGTGCTCGGCGGCATCTACTCGGGCTTCTTCGCGGTCTCCGAGGCGGCAGCCGTCACGGCGGTCTACGTGCTGGTGGTCGAGGTCTTCGTGCGCAAGGAGATCTCGTTTTCGCACCTCGTGCGGATCATGCGCGAGTCCATGCTCCTCGTGGGGGCGATCCTCATCATCCTCGGCGTGTCGCTCGCGTCGACGGACTATATGATCAGCACCCAGGTGCCGCAGCGCCTGTTCGAGACGGTGGCGAGGCTCGTTTCGAGTCCGACGACCTTCCTCGTGCTGCTCCTGGTCTTCCTTTTGATCCTCGGTGCGCTGCTCGACATTTTCTCGGCGATCGTCCTGGTGGTTCCGCTGATCCTGCCGATTGCGGCACAATACGGCATCGACCAGATCCACTTGGGAATCGTGTTCCTGGCGGCGATGCAGCTCGGATACCTGACGCCGCCGGTCGGGTTGAACCTGTTCATTGCCAGCTACCGGTTCGACAGGCCCATCCTCGAGGTGTGCCGGGCCACGCTCCCGTTCCTGCTGATCCTGCTGGCGTCGGTGATCGTCATTACGTTCTGGCCGGAGTTGTCGCTGTGGCTGGCCGGTTGAGGAGGGCGAGATGAGCAAGCGCGGTACGGTGGCCCGGATTTTCGGGGCGATATGGACGGGCGTCGACGGCATCCGCAAGGTGCTGCACCTGCTCCTGCTGCTGTTCGTCTTCTCGCTGGTGATCGCCGCCATTTCCGGAGCGGTGCCGAAGCTGCCGGCGCAGGCTGCCCTGGTCATCCGGCCGGCGGGCGCCCTGGTCGATCAGCTCGAGGGCGATCCGTTCGATCGCGCGGTGGCCGAGGCGTTCGGCGAGGCGCGGCCGGAAACACTGGTGCAGGACATCGTCGACGGCCTTGCCTACGCCAAGGACGACCCGCGCATCAAGGCCGTGGTCATCTACCTCGACGGTCTGGCCGGCGGCGGCCTCGCCAAGCTGCAGCGCATCGGCAGCGCGCTTGCCGATTTTCGCGAGTCGGGCAAGCCGGTGATCGCGGCGGCGGACAATTACGGACAGGATGCCTACTACATCGCCGCGCACGCCGACGAGGTGTACATGCATCCGGAGGGCCTGCTGCTGCTGCAGGGCTACGGCGTCTGGCTGAACTACTTCAAGGACGCGATCGACAAGCTGAAGATCGACTGGAACGTGTTCAGGGTCGGCACGTACAAGTCGGCCGTCGAGCCATTCACGCGCAACAGCATGTCGGACGAGGACCGGGCGGCGATGACGCGCCTCACCGATGCGCTGTGGACGGCGTATCGCGAGGATGTGGGCGAGGCGCGGGAGCTGGAGCCCGGCGCGCTCGACGATCTCGTGAACGGCTTCGTCGAGCACGTGCGTGCGGAGAACGGCAGCATCGCGCAGGTGGCGCTGAAGTTCGGGCTGGTCGACGAGCTGCTGACGCGCGAGGAGGTGGGAGAGCGCGTGGCCGAATACGCGGGCTCGGATCCGGAGAGCACCGACTATTACAATGCCGCGCCGCTGGCCCAGTACCTGGCGCAAATGCGCGCCGTGCGCGGAGTCACGCCCAAACAGCAGAACGTCGCGGTGATCGTTGCGGCCGGCGAGATCCTGGACGGGACGCAGCCTCCCGGCACGATCGGGGGCGACTCGACCGCGGAGCTGCTGCGGCGGGCCAGGAACGACGACACGGTGAAGGCGGTCGTGCTGCGCGTCGACAGCCCGGGGGCAGCGCGTTCGCTTCCGAGATCATCCGCAACCAGGTCCTTTCGCTGGAGAAGGCGGGCAAACCGGTCG
>DASVDF010000006.1:0-2178 GCA_036381215.1 Woeseiaceae bacterium
TGCCGTTGCCGCCGCGCGGCATCAACCGCCTCGGCGGGCCGATGGCCGCTGGCTGCTCGCGCGCTGTTCCTGCGGGCTCGAGTGATGACGAAATCTCATCGATGGGGTGCTGACAGTGGGTGCTAGCCAGCGCAGGAAAGGCAGCTCTGGAGAACGAGAGTTCTGCAAGCTGCTCGCCGAGCACGGTTTTGGCCAGCCCAAGCGGCTACTCGGCCAGGCGCGCGACGGTGGCGGCGACATCCCCACCCCGCCCGTGCTCTGGGAGGTGAAGCGGCGCAAGCGCCTCGCCGTGTACGGCTTCATGCAGCAGTGCGTGGACGCGCTGCCGAACCGCAAAGAGGGCGACTGCAGCATCCCGGCAGTGGCAATGCGCGCCGACGGCGAGGAGTGGCTGGTGGTGATGAGGGCTAGGGATGCGCTGCCGATTCTGAACACACTAACCGAACGAGGAGACACGCAATGACTGATCTTACCGTGGCGCGCGAAGAGCGCCGCATCGTGAACATCATCTCCCACGCCGAACGCCTCGCCGCACTGGCCGAGGACCTAGGCCGCCGCATCGAGAGCGCCTTGGACCGCGCCGTTGGGGTGCGCCCGCCGGTCGGCGAGAACGCCAGTACGATCCAGCCGTCGCCCGATGGGTACTTCCAGCAGTTGGAAAGCGCCCTTCGCCGGATCGAGAAGGCGCAGGACGCCATCGGTAGCGACCTGCAAGAGCTCGAACGGGTGCTGTGATCTGGCTGCGCGCCGCCCTCGCCCTCTGGCTCGAGCGCGACCTGCCGGCCTACGAGCACTACATCGAGCTCATCGATGGGGAGTACCGAGATGAAGACAGGCGTCCTGATTTTCTTGCTGCTTAGCCTCGCCGGCTGCGCCACCGGCCCGACGTTCGAGGACTACTACCTCCTCTGCAACGGGCAGGTGGCCGAGTACCCGGGCGAGGGGCGGATCAGCCCCGAGCGGGTGGTGTGCAAATGGAGCCGCTCGGGTACCTTGCCGGCGGGATCGCCGGCCTGACCGGCTTCGATGCGACAGATTGGCGCGCTCGCGCCGCCCGCAGCCTCGCCGACCGCGGCATCGAAACGCTCGACCCGATGCGCGCCAAGATGGTGCTGGCCGGTCAAGAGCGCATCAGTTCGACGTTTCGTGACTATGAGCACTACGGCGCGTTCTTCCGCAGCCGCGGTATCATGACGCGCGACTTCAATGACGTGAAGCGCTGCGACGCGCTGCTCGTGAACCTGCTCGGCCTTACGAAGCCCTCGCTCGGCACGATCATGGAGCTCGCTTGGGCTTATGCGATGCAGAAGCCCGCCGTCGTGGCGATTGAGCCCGAGGGCAACCCGCACGACGGGCATCCGATGATCCACGAGGCCATTCCGTTTCGCGTCGCGTCACTCGACGAGGCGATCGACTCGGTGGCCGTGATTTTGGGGAGATGAGTTCATGTACTACGACCTGAAACATTCAGGCATGAAACTCGCCGCTGTCCTGCCGCTCTTTCTTGCGGCCGCGCTCTACACGTGGATGGCCTACAACTACGTGGCGTCGCTCGGGCGGCCAGGGCTGATGCTGGCCTTCGCCGGCTACGCCGTCGCCAACGTCGGGTTCATCTGGGACGCCTGGGGGTAGCCGATGCCGTACATCCGACAGGACGACCGGGAACGCCTGCGTCCTCTCCTGATTGGGCTTTCCGAGATCATCGAGACGCCGGGTGAGCTCGCGTATGTCGTGACGCGGTTGATGCTCGGCTACTGGCGCCGCGCGCCGAGTTACCAGCGCTGGGCCGAGATGCGCGGTGCCGTCGCGGACCAGATCGACGAGTTCCGCCGCCGCGTGGTTGACGAATACGAGGACAGAAAACGAGGAGAAAACGGCGATGTCTTTTAAAGTGTGCCCCGGCGACTGGCTTGCCGGCCTCACGAGTGAGGAGCGCAAGGAGGTGGCGGTTGCCCGCGGCCTCTTCGCCTACTTCCCCGATGCCTTGGCGCTGATCGCGCGTCACTCGGTGCGCTCGAACGAGAAGCACAATCCCGGCCAGCCGGTGCACTGGAGCCGGGAGAAGTCGGCCGACCACGAGGACTGTATCGCACGTCACAGCATCGCGGTGGCGATTGACCCGGATTCGATGGACGGCGACGCGCCGCACATCGTCTGCCGCGCCTGGCGCGCGCTCGC
>DASVDF010000007.1:0-14822 GCA_036381215.1 Woeseiaceae bacterium
GATTCCGCCGCGAGCCCGGCGCCGCCCGCGGGCGAAGCGTGGATCGTCGGCGCGGGCCCGGGCGATCCGGGCCTCCTCACTTTGCGCGCGCAGCAGCTCATCGGCAGCGCCGACGTGGTGCTCCACGACCGGCTCGTCTCGCGCGCCGTGCTCGATTTCGCGCGCAAGGAAGCCGAGCTGATCCCGGTCGGCAAGGCGGCCGGGCGGCGGCTCGCCGATCAGCACGCGATCAACGACCTGCTCGTGCGCCTCGTCCGCGCAGGGAAGCGCGTGTGCCGGCTGAAGGGCGGCGATCCGTTCGTGTTCGGCCGCGGCGGTGAAGAGGCACTCGCGCTGGCCGCCGCGGGTTTGCCGTACGAGATCGTGCCGGGCGTCACTGCCGCGCTTGGCTGCGCGGCTTACGCGGGCATTCCGCTGACGCAGCGCGGCATGAACGGCGCGGTGACGTTCGCGACCGCCAGGCTCGACGGCGGCGCGCAGCCGGACTGGGCCGCGCTCGCGCGGCCGGGCCATACGCTGGTGCTGTACATGACCGCCGCGTCGGCGGCGGACACCGCGGCGCAGCTCGTGCGGCACGGGGCGGCGGCCCCGACGCCGGCCGCCATCATCGAGAACGGCACGACCAGCCGCCAGCGCGTGGTCGCCGGCACGCTCGCGGACATCGGCCCGAAGGCGAGAGCCGCGGGCGTGGCCGCGCCCGCGCTCATGATCGTCGGCGAAACCGCCGCGCTCGCCGGCGAGCTCGCGTGGTTCGCGCCGGGCGAGCCGCGCGCCGCGGATGCGTTCCAGCACCTCCCCCCGGAGCCCGTCGCACCGCGCTTGGCAACGCGCTGATCGTTACCCGGCCGCCTGCTGGCCCAGGAAATCGCCGAGCAGCCGGAACTCCTCCTCACGCCCGCTGCCCTTGCGCCAGGCGAGGCCGATCGTGCGGTAGGCCGCATCGCCGATCGGCGCGAGCTTCACCTTCTTGTTGCGCAGCAGCGCGGAGCCTTGTGCCATTTCCGGCAGGTAAGTGATCCCGAGGTCGGCATCGACCATTTCGACCAGCGTCAGGATGCTGGTCGCCGCGAACCGGCTCACCTTGTCGCTGTCACGAATCTTGCACGCCGTGAGGGCGTGCTCGCGCAGGCAGTGCCCGTCCTCGAGCAGGAGGATGCTCGCCGGATCCAGCCGGCCGAACTGGTACTGGCCGGGGTCGACCCGCTGCGTGCCGTCGCGGTAGGCGAGGAGGAAGCGGTCGCGGAACAGTTTCAGCTCCTCGACGCCGCGCAGCTCGTAGGGCAACGCGAGCAGCAGCAGGTCGAGCTCGCCGTCGAGCAGCTTCTCGTGGATACGGTCGGTGCGGTCCTCGGTCAGGTACAGCCGCAGCTCTGGATACGCCTTGCGGAGCTTCGGCATCACGCGCGGCAGCAGGAACGGCGCAATCGTCGGGATGACGCCGAGGCGGAGACTGCCGCACAGCGGGTTGCGGCACTGGCCCGCCGTCTCCACCAGGTTCTCGAGATCGGCGAGGCAGCGGCGAGCCTGCGCGCAGACCTCCTGGCCGGCGGCCGTGATGGTGACCCGGCGGTTGGTGCGGTCGACCAGCGGCGTATCGAGGAGCCGCTCCAGCTCCTGGATGGCGGTGCTGAACGCCGACTGCGACACGAAACACGCCTGTGCCGCACGGCCGAAATGCCGGGCCTCGCACAGCGCGACGAAATAGCGGAGCTGTTTGACGGTCGGGTAGCGCAAGTTCTAAAAAATGGATTGATCCGATAGGAACATTCTATTTTCCTTTAAATCGGCCCGATCGTACAGTGGCGCCTCGCCGCACGCCGGAGCGAGCGCGGCGGACCTGGAAAAGGTCGAGTGGCGTGCCGCAGTACGCGGCCGAAGCGGCAGTGTCGCGCCGGCCCCGTCCCGAATCAATCGACTGGCTCAAGCTTTGTCAGGAAGGAGTTTGCAATGCTCGAAAATCGTGAAGGACACCGCGTTCCCGATGTGACGTTCCGCACACGGCGGGACCACGACTGGGTCGATGTTTCCAGCGACCAGATCTTCTCGGGGAAGACGGTCGTCGTATTTTCCCTGCCCGGCGCGTTCACTCCCACGTGCTCGTCTTCCCACGTGCCGCGCTTCAACCAGCTCGCGCACGCCCTGAAGCAGCAAGGCGTCGACGAGATCGTGTGCATTTCCGTCAACGACGCGTTCGTCATGAACGAATGGAAGGAGTCGCAGCACGCCGGCGACATCACGTTCCTGCCGGACGGCAACGGCGAGTTCACCGAAGGCATGGGCATGCTGGTGGGCAAGGAAGATCTCGGCTTCGGCAAGCGCTCGTGGCGCTATTCGATGCTGGTGCGCGACGGCGTGATCGAGAAGATGTTCATCGAGCCGGAGCAGCCGGGCGATCCGTTCGAGGTTTCGGATGCCGACACGATGCTGAAGTACCTCGCGCCGAAGGCGCCGATGCCGCTCGACGTCACGATCTTCACCCGCCAGGGCTGCCCGTTCTGCGCCAGGGCGCGCGGGCTGCTGCGCGACGCCGGGCTCGACTTCGAGGAGCTGGTGCTGAACCGCGCCTATACGGACCGCACGTTACGCGCCGTGGCCGGCAAGGCGAGCTTCCCGCAGGTGTTCGTCAACGGCGAGCACATCGGCGGCGCGGAAGAGCTGGAAGCCTGGCTCGGCGAGCGCCAGCGCAACGCCGCCTGAACGCCCCCCGTCACCGGGCTCCGCGGCAATGCGCTATCATGGCGGGCAGGACGTTCGTCCTGCCTTCCATGTTGCCATCCGGATCAGCGGAGCCAGCGAGTCGTGAGCATCCAGTTATCGGACCAGAGCCTGCTCAAGTCGGGCGCGTACATCGACGGGAAATGGGTCGAGAGCGACAGCGGCGAGACCTTCGAAGTCACGAATCCCGCCGATGAAAGCGTCGTCGGGCGCGTCGCGAAATGCGGCGCCGCCGAGGCGCGCCGGGCGATCGAGGCCGCGGAACGGGCGATGCGCTCCTGGCGCGCCGTCTCCGCGACCGGCCGCGCGGCGATCCTGCGCAAGTGGCACGACCTGCTCATGGAGAACCAGGACGACCTCGCGCGCCTCATGACCGCCGAACAGGGCAAGCCGCTCGCGGAATCGCGCGGCGAGATCGCTTACGCCGCCGGCTACCTGGAATGGTTCGCGGAGGAGGGGAAGCGCCTGTACGGGGATACGATCCCGGCTCCCTCCGCCGACAAGCGCCTGCTCGTCATCAAGCAGCCGGTGGGCGTCGTCGCCTGCATCACGCCGTGGAACTTCCCGACGGCCATGCTGGCGCGCAAGGTCGCGCCGGCGCTCGCGGCCGGCTGTGCGGTCGTCTGCAAGCCCGCCAACTACACGCCGCTCTCGGCGATGGCATTCGCGGAGCTCGGCGAGCGCGCCGGCGTGCCCGCGGGCCTAGTGAACATCGTCGCCGGCAGGACGGAAGAGATCGGCAACGAGCTCACGTCGAACCCGATCGTCCGCAAGCTCACGTTCACCGGCTCGACCGAGGTCGGCAAGATGCTGGTCGCCGCGTGTTCGAAGACGATGAAACGCACGTCGATGGAGCTCGGCGGCAACGCGCCGTTCATCGTGTTCGACGACGCGGATCTCGACGAGGCGGTGAAGGGCGCGATCATCTGCAAGTTCCGCAACGCCGGGCAGACCTGCGTGTGCGCGAACCGCCTGCTGGTGCAGGACCGCGTGTACGACGAGTTCACCGAGAAGCTGATGGCCGCCACCGCGGAGCTGAAAGTCGGCAACGGCGCGGCCGAGGGCGTGAAGATCGGCCCGCTGATCAGCGAGAAGGCCGCGAACGACGTGTATGCCTTCGTCGACGACGCCGTCGGCCGCGGCGCTACCGTCGCCTGGGGCGGCGGCCGCTCCGACCTCGGCAGCCATTTCGTGAACCCGACGGTGCTGACCGACGTGAGCACCGATATGCGCGTGTTCAACGAGGAGATCTTCGGGCCGGTTGCGCCGCTCTTCCGGTTCGCTACCGAGGAGGAGGCGCTGCGGCTCGCGAACGACACGCCGTTCGGTCTCGCGAGCTATTTCTATTCGCGCGACGTCGGCAGGATCTGGCGCGTCGCCGAGGGGCTCGAGTACGGCATCGTCGGCATCAACGAGGGCATCATCTCGAACCCGATGGCGCCTTTCGGCGGCATCAAGGAATCCGGCCACGGGCGCGAAGGCTCGAAATACGGCCTCGACGATTACACCGACATTAAGTATCTCTGCCTCGGCGGCATCGACCGGTAGAACGGCGCGGCGCGCGGGGCGCCGTCCAGGTCCGATTCTGGCCAATCTACCGCGGGACCGGACGTATACTGCGGGTCCGCAAGGATACCGCCATGCTGCACCAGGATATTTGCGAGCGCGCCCGCCTCGCGCGTGACCCGCGTTTCGACGGCCAATTCTACATCGGCGTCACGAGCACCGGCATCTATTGCCGGCCGGTCTGCCCCGCGGTCTCGCCGAAGCGCGCGAACGTGCGTTATTTCCCTACCGCCGCGGCGGCTGCCGAGGCCGGATTCCGCCCGTGCCTGCGCTGCCGCCCGGAATGCGCACCGGGCACGCCCGCGTGGAACGGCACGTCGACGACCGTGCGCCGCGGTCTCGGTCTCATCGCGGCCGGCGCGCTGGACGAAGGCGGCGTGGAGCGCCTCGCGGAGCGCCTCGGGGTCACGAGCCGCCACCTGCGGCGGCTGTTCACGCAACACCTCGGCGCCTCGCCGCTGGCGGTCGCGCACACGCAGCGCCTGCATTTTGCGAAGCGGCTGATCGACGACACGCAGCTGCCGATGGGGCACATCGCCGTCGCGGCCGGCTATGGCAGCGTGCGGCGCTTCAATGACGCTTTCCGCAAGACCTATGGGCGCTCGCCGCGCGAGCTGAGGAAAACGGCGCGGGCGAACTGCGCGCAGGCGGCTGACGCGAGCGGCGCCTTGCTCACGCTCCGCCTGCCGTACCGGGAGCCGTTCGACTGGAGCGCCATGCTCGCGTTCTTCGGCCCGCGCGCGACGCCGGGTGTCGAATGCGTCGCCGGCGACACGTACCGGCGCGTGCTCTCGCTGGACGGCTGCCATGCCGTTCTCGAGGTCGCGCCCGCGAACAAGCCCGGCTTCCTCGCACTCACCTTGCGCGGCATGCCGACGGAGCGGCTGTTCGAGGTGATCCAGCGCACGCGCGAAGTGCTCGATCTCGACGCACCCGTGGCCGACATCGCCGCCACACTCGGCCGCGACCCCGAGCTCGGCGCGCGGCTCGCCGCGCTTCCGGGCATTCGCGTGCCGGGCGCCTGGAGCGGCTTCGAGCTTGCGGTGCGCGCGATCCTCGGCCAGCAGGTGTCGGTCAGGGGCGCCACGACGCTCGCCGGCCGGGTGGTCGCCCGCTATGGCGAGCCGCTTGCCCTCGCGCCCGGCATTCCTTCCGGCGGGCTGACGCACGCGTTTCCGACGCCCGAGCGCCTGCGGGGCGCGCGCTTTCGCCGCCTCGGCCTGACCGAGAGCCGCGCCGAGACGATCCGCCGCGTCGCGGCTGGCGTGCTCGCGGGCGATCTTCGCTTCGATGCCGGACAGGATCCCGACGCGCTCTGCCGCGCGCTCCGTGCGATCCGCGGCATCGGCGACTGGACGGCGCAGTACGTCGCGATGCGCGCGCTGAAACACCCGGATGCGTGGCCTGCCGCCGATCTCGGCCTGCTGAAGGCGCTGGATCCGTCGCGCCGCCTGCGTCCCGCGGAGCTCACCGAACGCGCCCTGCAGTGGCGGCCGTGGCGGGCGTACGCGGCTATGCTGTTGTGGAATGCCCTGCCGGGCTCCGGAGGATGAGCATGTACTACCGATACCTGGACACGCCGATCGGCGAGTTGCTGCTCGCGGGCGACGAGGACGCGCTCAGGGTCGTCGCGTTCCCCGAAGGCAAGCGGCGGCGCGAGCCGGAGGCGGATTGGATCTGGTCGGAGAAGCCGTTCGCCGAGGCCTGCCGGCAGCTCGACGCTTATTTCGCGGGCACCCTCAAGCTGTTCGACCTCAAGCTCGCGCCCGCGGGTACCCCGTTCCAGCTCGCCGTGCTGGAAGAGCTGCGCAAGATCCCCTACGGCACGACGGTCTCCTACGGCGAGATCGCCCGCCGCATCGGCCGGCCGAAGGCGATGCGCGCGGTCGGCGCCGCGAACGGCCGCAACCCCATCCCGATCATCATCCCCTGCCACCGGGTCATCGGCGCCAGCGGCGAGCTCACGGGCTTCGGCGGTGGCCTGCCCGTCAAGGAGGCGCTGCTGCGCCTGGAAATGGAGCACAGCCGCTTCCCCCACGTCGCGCGGTAATCCCGCCGCTTCCGGCACCGCCGGAACGCGCGGCGATTCCTTAACATATGGCACCGGCGGCCGTCGCGGGCCGGCGGCGCGGCGCAAGAGCTTGTGACTTTTTCCCGACAGCTGTTCCAGGTCGGTTCCAGGCCGCGCACGAGCACCGGGAGTCGTACCATTATTCATGCGCTTTCAGTACCATACTGCCAAAGCCTGCCGAAGGCACGTGCGCACGATGAACGCCGGGGGGTTGTTGTGATCGCAACAAGGCGGACGACGAAAACATTCCACGTCTTTGACGGAGGTCTCACAATGTTGATTCGAACGGTGAGGCGCGGCGGCGCGTTGCTCGCGACGCTGCCCGCGGCGCTTACGGCTCTCGCACTCTCGCCGACTGCGCAGGCGCAGGGGCTGGCCGACGATTTCCTCGAGGAAATCATCGTGACCGGCACCAAACGCGCGGGTGGTATCGATGTCCAGGAAGCACCGGTCGCGATCAGCGCGTTCAATGAGAACCAGATCGACGCGATGCACCTGCGCGATCTCTCCACGCTCGGGTTCGTCGCGCCCAGCGTGCAGCTCGAGGACATCGGCACGACGCGCGGCGTCGCGAACTTTTCGATTCGCGGCATCGGCATCAACAGCTCCATCCCGTCGATCGACCCGGCCGTGGGCGTGTTCGTGGACGGCATGTACGTCGGCATCAACTCGGGCGTCATGTTCAACATGTTCGACATCGAGGGCATCGAGGTGCTGCGCGGCCCGCAGGGACTGCTGTTCGGCCGCAACGTGACCGGCGGCGCGGTACTCGTTCGCACCACGCGGCCCACGGACGAGCTCTCGATCAAGGCTAAGGTGGCGGCGGAGACCGGGCTGAACCAGTTCTATTCCGCGACCGTCTCCGGACCGTTCTCCGATGCGTCGGGCGGCAAGCTGGCCGTCTACCACAACCGCGACGACGGCTGGTTCACCAATCTCTTCAACGGAGAAGAGTTCGGTGCTTCCGACACGACGCTGGTGCATGCCGCCTACGAGTACGAGCCAAGCGATTTCTTCAACGCCATCCTGCGCTACTCGCACGGCGAATCGGACGGCGACGGGCCGGCGTCGCAGAACGGCGGCCTGTTCGACGAGGACAGCTTCGACTTCTCAATCGACGAGCCCGGCTTCTACGACGCGGAATGGGACCAGGCGGTCCTCGAGACCACCTGGAATATCGGCTTCGGAGACGGCGAGATCGTCAACATCCTGGGCTACCGCGAGTACGGCAACAACACGCTGGGCGACATCGACGCGTCGGGCATTCCGGACGTCCCCGGGTTACCGCCCTTCTTCTTCCACGCGTTCTCCACGACGGACCAGAGCCAGTGGAGCAACGAGCTTCGCTACTCCGGCCGGCTCGGCAACGTGAACCTGACGAGCGGCATCTTCTATCTCACGCAGGAGCTCGCGTACTTCGAGCAGCGCCTGATCCCGCCGGCCGGCCTCGACATCACGGGCGGCGGGTTCCAGGACATGAACTCGGTCGGCGTCTTCACGCAGGCCGACGTCGAGCTCACCGACGAGATCACGCTGAACCTCGGTGCCCGCTACGATCACGAGGAGAAGGAAGCGCAGATCTCCGCGATCCCGTTCAACCGCTGCCTGCTCGGCGCCAACTGCACGGACTTCGACCTGGACGACTCGCGCACCTGGCACGCGTTCACGCCGAAGATCGGCCTGCAGGTGCAGCCGGGCGAGACGACGATGATGTACGCGTTCTGGACCAAGGGCTTTCGCAGCGGCGGCTACAACATGCGCCACACGGCGGTGGCCATCCCGAACGAGTCGTTCGACCAGGAAGAGCTGACTTCCTGGGAGGTCGGCATCAAGAAGGACCTGGCGGAGGGCCGGGTGCGCTTCAACGGAGCGGCGTACTACAACACGATCGACGACATGCAGCGCGAGGTGAACCTGTCCGACCCGATCGTCGGCGTCGTGCAGCTCATCCGCAACACGGCCGATGCCACGATTACGGGTGTCGACATGGAGCTCAGCGCCGCGCTGACCGACTCGCTGTTCCTGCAGACGAGCCTCGGTTACGTCGATGGCAGCTACGACGAGGTGCTGTTCGACATCTCCGGCGACGGGGTCGTGGACGCCGAGGACGAGAACCTCGAGATCCCGCGCCTCGCGCCGTGGTCCTATGGGGCGCAGCTCACCTGGCAGACGGAGCTGCCGTTCGGCTCGCTGACCGTGCAGGGCAGCGGCTACCGGCGCGATCCCTCGTTCTACACCGACAACAACCAGGGCCGGCTGCGTGCGGTCGACATGTTCAACGCGAACGTGAGTCTCGGCTTCATGCAAGACCGGCTGACGGTATCGGTGTTCGGCAGGAACCTGAAGGACGAGTCGACGATCGGCGGCGACACGCAGCTGCCGCCGAACTTCCCGGGCGGTCCGGCGTTCCCGATTCCCGCCGCCTTTCTCGGTGTGAATCTGGTCGGCGACGGCGCGACGTTCTCGCCGCTCAACAAGGGCCGCGTCTGGGGGCTCGAAGTGCAGTACCGGATGGAATAGCCGGCAGGCACGGCGATTTTGCGCAGCAAAGCCCCGCCCTCCGGCGGGGCTTTTTTTCAGCTCTCCTCGGCGAGCTTAACGACCTGCTTGCCGAGCTTCTCACCCTTCAGCATGGCGATGAATGCCGACGGCGCGTTCTCGATGCCCTGCACGATCGTCTCGTGGTACTTGAGACGCCCTTCGGCAAGCCAGCGGGTGGCCTTCGCGACATACTCGCGGCAGGTCTCCGGATGGTCCGTCACGATGAAGCCGCGCATCGTGAGCCGCTTGCCGATCATGCTCGGGAGACCGCGCGGTCCGGGCTCACTCTCGGGGTCGTTGTAGCTGGCGATCATCCCGCACAGGACGATGCGCCCGTAGGTGCGCATGTTGCGCAGGGCCGCTTCGAGCATGCCGCCGCCGACGTTCTCGAAATTCACGTCGATGCCCTTCGGGCACAGCTTGCGGATGCTCTGCGACAGCGACTCGCTGGTCCTGTAATTGAAGGCGGCGTCGAAGCCGAGCTCCGTCGTGAGCAGCGACACCTTCTCGTCCGACCCGGCACAGCCCGTCACGCGGCAGCCGTGGATTTTCGCGAGCTGTCCGACGACGCTGCCGACCGCCCCGGAGGCCGCGGACACGAACACCGTCTCCTGCGGCTCGGCGCGGCCGATCTCGAACAGCCCGACGTAGGCCGTCATGCCGGGCGTGCCGAGAATGCCGAGCCAGTAAGACTTCGGCACGTCGAGGTGCGGCAGCTTGTAGAGACCCTGGCCGCCGGTGAGCGTGTAGCTCTCCCAGCCGAGCAGGCCGTTGACCCAGTCGCCTTCGCGGAAATTCGGGTTGCGGCTCGCGGCGACGCGGCCGACGACGCCCCCGCTCAGCACCTCGCCCAGCTCGAACGGCGGCACGTACGACTTCACGTCGTTCATGCGCCCGCGCATGTACGGGTCCACGGACAGGTAGACGTTGCGGACCAGCACCTGCCCGTCGCCGGGCTCCGGCACCGGCACTTCCGTCATGCGGAAGTTTTCCTCCGTGACCCAGCCCTGCGGCCGCGAAGCCAGCCGGATCTGCCGGTTGGTGTCGCTCATTCAAATCCTCCTGTGCTGCAGCGCGAGCACGGTTTCCGAGGGTGCGACGCCGGGCACGAGCCGGTCGTCGTCCACGAGGGTACCGAAACTCGCGACCAGCGGCAGGATGCCGGCCCACACCGGCGTGGCATAGTCCTCCGGCTCATCGTCCGGCATGCCCGTAGAGACCTTGGCGGACGCGGTTTCGACGGCCAGCGCGATCACGCCGGTCATCTTCAGCTCGCGCTCGTGCGGCTCCCGCAGCTCGTCCCAGCGCCCCGGCATCGTGTGCTCGCTGATGCAACGCAACGCGGCGAGCTGCTCCGCGCGCGAGTCGACGAGGCGCGGTGCGCCGAAGACGGTCACGGAGCGGTAGTTCAACGACGAATTGAAGCTCGAGCGCGCGAGCACCAGCGCATCGACGAGCGTGACGTTCACGCAGGCGCGCCCGGTATGCTCGAGCAGCCGGATGACCCGCGCCTTGCGCGCGCCGTGCAGGTAGAGCGTGTCGCGGTCGACACCGTAGATCATGGGCACGACCACGGGTGCGCCGTCCTGCACGAAGCCGACGTGCGCGACCACGCCGGCGGCGAGGATGCGCCCGACCGTCTCGCGGTCGTAGCGGGCCTTTCTCTGCAGCTGGCGGACCTTGTTGGTGCGCGAGACGGGGTAACTGTCGGACACGGGGGGCTCCGGGTTGCGGCTGGGAATCGGGGTCAGGCATATCTTGTACGTCGTTCACCCGGCGGCACAAGATGTAGTAGCATCGGGTTCGTGCCCTGCGCCCTGGCGTGCGCATCCCGCGCGCCGTGGTGAGCCACGGACGGTCGGGGTACGCACGGAGAAAGGGTGCGGGTCATTCCGGCCCGCATGATGACATGCCGCCCGGGTCTCCCGGGCGGCATTTCCGTTTCCGGGGCGGTCGTGCCAGGCTCTGCCGTCCAGCCGGAGGGGGCTGCGATGCCGAATAACGACAACCCATCCGCCGCCGGGCTCTCGCCGCTCGCGTACGTCGCGCTCGCTCCCGGGCAGGACTACCCGCCGTACGTGCCGGCGGACTCGACCGACGCCGAGTTCACGCTGAAGGCGGCGCTCTTCGGCATTTTTTTCGGGATCGTGTTCGGCGCGGCCAACGCCTATCTCGGCCTGCGCGCCGGACTCACGATCAGCACGTCCATCCCGGTCGCCGTCATGACCGTCGCCGCCTTCCGCGCGCTCAGGACGTTCGGCAGGCCCGGAACCATCCTCGAGGCGAACATCTCGCAGACGATCGGCTCCGCCTCGAGCTCGCTCGCGAGCGGCGTCATTTTCACGCTGCCCGCGCTGTTTCTGTGGGGTGTGGCGCCCGGCCTGCTGCAGATGACGCTGCTCGCCATGTGCGGCGGCGTCATCGGCGTGCTGTTCATGATCCCGCTGCGGCGCCTGCTGATCCGCGGCGAGCACGGGCGGCTGCCGTACCCGGAGGGCACCGCGTGCGCGGAAGTGCTCGTTGCGAGCGAGATCGGCGGCCGGAGCGCGCGCTACGTCTTCTTCGGTCTCGGCATGGGCGCGTTCTTCAAGGCGCTGACCTCGTGGGTGCAGGTGCTGCCCGGGTCGCTCGCGGCGAGGCTGCCGTTCATCCCCAAGGGCGAGCTCGGCATGGACCTGTCGCCGGCGCTGTTCGGGGTGGGCTACATCCTCGGCCCGCGGATCGCGGCGGTGATGGTCGGCGGCGGCCTGCTGGCGTGGGTGGTCATCATCCCGGCGATCGGCGCGTGGGGAGCGGACTTTACGGCCCCGGTATTCCCCGAGACGGCAGCGCTGATCCGCGACATGTCGCCGGGCGAGATCTGGTCGCGCTACGTGCGCTACATCGGCGCGGGCGCGGTCGCCACCGCCGGCATCGTGACCCTGATGCGCAGCGTCCCGGTGATGCTGCAGAGCTTTCGCGTGGGTGCCGCCGGGCTGCGCGAGCGCATGGGCGACCCTGCCCCGGCCGCCACGGCCGTGCCGCGCACGGACCAGGACCTGCCGCTCGGCGTCGTGGCGGGGGGCTTGCTTGCGGTGCTGCTGCTGATGGTGCTCGTCCCGCCGATCTTCGGCCACGTCGGCGGGGTGTTCGTGCGGCTGATCGCGGCCGTCTGTGTCGTGATCTTCGCGTTCTTCTTCGTCACGGTCGCGTCACGCATCGTCGGCCTGGTCGGCGTGACCAGCAACCCGACGAGCGGCATGACGATCGCGTCCCTCCTCGGCACGGCGGGCGTGTTTCTGCTGCTCGGCTGGACCGATCTTTCCGGCAAGGTCGCGGCGCTCACGGTCGGCTGCGTCGTGGCGATCGCCGCCTCGATCGCGGGCGACATGTCGCAAGACCTGAAGACCGGCTACCTCCTCGGCGCGACGCCGCGCAAGCAGCAGACGGGCGAGCTGATCGGCGCGCTCACTTCCGCGACGTTCGTCTGCCTCTCCGTGCTGCTGCTCGCCGAGACCTTCGGTTTCGGCACGCGCGAGCTGCCGGCGCCGCAGGCCACGCTGATGAAGCTCGTGATCGACGGCGTGCTGGACCAGGAGCTGCCCTGGGGCTTCGTCGCGATCGGCATCGCGATCGCCCTGGCCTGCGAGGTGTTGCGCATTCCCTCGTTGCCGTTCGCGGTCGGCGTGTACCTGCCCGTCTCCACGATGACGCCTTTGTTCGTCGGCGGCCTGCTGCGCGCGTGGTTCGAGCGCCGGGCGGGTGATCCGGCGCGGGCCGCCGAGTACCGCGAGCGCGGCATCCTGCTCGGCAGCGGCTTCGTCGGCGGCGAGGGCCTGCTCGGCGTGGGCATCGCGGCGATGGCGTTCGTGCAGGGCCGGCGGACCGAGGGCATCGGCACGGACTGGCTGGGGCCGACGTGGAGCGTCGAGCTCGCCGGGCTGGTCGCGTTCGCGCTGCTCATCGCCTGGTTCGCGCGCCGCGTGCGGGGATGACGCCGGCGCCGGGCGGCAGGCAGCGACGCGCCTATCTGACGAAGCGGGTGATGCCGGCGCCGAGCTTCATCAGCTTCTGCAGCGTCGAGGTCGGCACGGCCTGGATCTTCTCGTACCACTCGCTCGTCGTCTCGACGAACTGCAGCATGTTGCGGATGCGCTCCTTCGTGATGTCGTCGGTCTGCTCCTCGCGCGCGACGTCCTCGGCGCATTTGCGCAGCATCGACAGGGTCGGGTTCAGCTCACGCTGCTTGCGTTGCGCGATGATCACGCGGAACAGCTCCCAGACATCGTGCAGCGACTCGAAGTAGTCGCGGCGGTCGCCGAGGACGTGGGTCATCTTCACGAGCCCGTAGCTCTGCAGCTCACGGATGCTGGTGCTCACGTTGGAGCGCGCGACGGACAAGAGCTCCACGATCTCGTCCGCCCGCAGCGGACGCGGCGAAAGGTACAGGAGCGCCTGGATCTGGGCGACGGTGCGATTGGTCCCCCAGCGGGTGCCCATCTCGCCCCAGTGCAGCACGTAGCGCTCGACGGCGGGCGTCAGCTTCATCGATTTCGTCCATTTCTGTCGGTACCGAAATTCATGATCCTCCCGCCGCCGAAAGTCAAGCTCGCCGGTCTCGACGGCAGAGGCCGCCGTTGTAAACTGCCCGCCGATGCTCACCGAAACCTGCCAGAACCTGCACAGGGAGCTCGGCATCCCCGCCGACTACGCCGCCGACCGGCGCCTGCCGTTCTTCCCGGAAGCGCGGGAGCTGGTCGAGGTCGGGCCGAACCTGGTGGGCCGCATGCAGCGGCTGGCGCCGCGGGCGGCCGCCCGCTGGCGCGAGATGGCGCTAGGTGCCGAACGGGAGGGGGTCCGGCTGCTGCTCGTTTCGGGATTCCGGGGCTTCGACTACCAGGCCGAGCTGATCCGCAAGAAGCTGGCCCAGGGACAGACGATCGCCGAGATATTGAGAGTGAACGCGCCGCCCGGCTTCAGCCAGCACCATACCGGGCTGGCGGTCGACATCGCCACGCCGGGCCGGCGGCCGCTGACGGAGGACTTCGAGGATTCGGACGCCTTTCGCTGGCTCACCGCGAATGCCGGCGCGTTCGGCTTCACGATGACTTACCCCCGCGACAACCCCTGGGGGTTCATCTACGAGCCCTGGCACTGGTCGATGTAATGCGGCGAAATCGGCGGGAAGCGGCCACGGTTCCGCGCGGTTGACAGGGACGGAGCGGGATTAGACAATGCCCGGCTTGCGTCGGCGGAGGGGTACTCAAGCGGTCAACGAGGGCAGACTGTAAATCTGCTGGCTTAGCCTACGTAGGTTCGAATCCTACCCCCTCCACCACATCGGGGAGTTGCGGCGGCGCGACCGGCAGATCTCGGTCTGTTCACGCGCGGAAGCCACCGTGCGTTCCGTGTCTCCGCCGCAAAATCGAGGGTCGGAAACGCCGGGCGTTGCGGGCCCGGCGGTATCACCGAGGGAATTTAGATCGCGTTGACACGGGACAGCGAGGCGCCGGGACTGTCGGCCGTGCCGCGCCCGTGACCGGGTGCGCCGGCGAACCGGCCCGGCGCAGGGCCAGGGCGGGTGTAGTTCAATGGTAGAACCTCAGCCTTCCAAGCTGATGATGTGGGTTCGATTCCCATCACCCGCTCCAGTTTGGCGGGCTCGAGACGAGAACTTCGCCCACATAGCTCAGGGGTAGAGCACTTCCTTGGTAAGGAAGAGGTCCCCGGTTCAAATCCGGGTGTGGGCTCCAGTCGACTCCCGGCCACCGCAACGTAACGACAGACGAACAGCCACGAGAGAAGCGCAATGGCGAAAGGAAAGTTTGAGCGAACGAAGCCGCACGTGAACGTAGGCACGATCGGGCACGTGGATCACGGGAAGACGACGCTGACGGCGGCGTTGACGAAGGTGATGGCGGACAAGTTCGGTGGCGAGGTTCGGGGCTAC
>DASVDF010000008.1:0-15124 GCA_036381215.1 Woeseiaceae bacterium
AGGATTCACGGTCCCGAACGACGCGCAGTCGGGCCGGCTCCGCCCCGATGGCGGCCTCGGTCCGCCGTCATCCGCCCGATTTCAACCCGACCCGACCGATTCCGCCGCCGACATAATGGCCGCCTTATACGCACTATCCGCGCCAGCATGTCGAACATCGACGCCTGGTTGCCCGTGCCGGGCACGCGCACGATCGACTGGTTCACGTCGGCCTCGGCCTCGGAGAGGCTCGTGAGGTTCACCTGGCGCAGGCCGGGTGGGGCGAGCCACGGCGAGTTGAGCTCGTTCACGTGGTTTGCAATCGCCACCGCCGCGGATTGCGTCAGCGGGTTGAAGAAGACGTCGGTGCCCGCGGCGGCCGGGTGCGCGAGCGCCGCCGCCACCACGCCGGCCAGGCAGGTCGGCAAAAGCTTGCTCATCGAAGTCCTCCCGTGAATGAATGCGTTGATCGTCGTCGGCGGCCGCTTCGTGACGTCGGCCTCGTCGGCCGCCGCGCGGCAGTATCGGGTGGCCATGTGACGGCGGCGTGGAGAAAATCTTGCGCCGTCGTTAAGGCGCGGCGCTCGGCGGCGGCAGGACGCGGCTCCAGTCGAGGAGAACCGTTCGCGTCGTCTTCCCGCTCCGTCTCGACATCGGTGGAGGGAAGCTGCCGGGCCGCGATGAGGAGCGCGTGACGATCCGCTAACGCGACTCCGGTGTCATCGTGCTGTCACCATGCGGTGCTACCGTCGCCCGCGTCATCGATGCGCCGACGGAGCTGCTGGCCATGCGACTTCGCTATCTCGCACCTCTGTTGCCGCTCGCCGCGATTTGGACCTACGTGTTCGCGACTTCCGCGTCGCAGCTGCACGGTCTGATGCCAAACCGTCCGGCCGAACGTCAACCGACGGCCGTCTCACAGCGGCCGCTTCCCGCGCCGCCTGTCTCGTCGCGTTCGGCCGCGGTCGGGCCCGAGAACGCGTCCCGCGAGGCCGCGACCGAGGTCGCGCCCGACCCCGAGGCCGTCGCCGCGACCGATCCCGGCGCGCCGGTTCCTCTGCCAGTGGCAGCCTTCGTGCCGCCGAACGCGGCGCTCGGAGCCGGGGAGGCGGCCGCTGCCGAGCAGGAGCCTCTCGAGCACCCCGATATCACCGACCCGAAGATGCGCCGCCTGCTGGCGCCCGCCTGGGCGGACTGACCGTCACCCCGCCCCCCCACCGACAACCAGTCCGCAGCCGCCTCGGCCGCCGGATCGGCGGCCAATTTCTTTGCGTGCTCGTCGGCCAGCGCGGAGCACGGTGTAAAGCCGCGCGCACGTGCGTCTCGTCCCACCGATCCCTTGAACGCGATGCGCGACGCGCCGTCACAAAAGCTTCGCCGCGCCTCAACCTGAACGTCATCCGTCGGCCCTACCGTGTGCGCCGGTCCTCGCGCCGGGCGGGGCATGCGGTGTCCGGCGGCGCACGAGGGCTTCGTCGAACCGTTACAAGGAGGTTTCCGATGTCTGCTTGCAACCACCCTTCGTCGCTGTCGGCGCTCGCCTGCGCGATAGCCATTGCCGCGCTGCCCCGGATCGCGGGCGCAGAGTACGAGCTCTCGTCCTACACCGATCCCCCGGGTGGCGCCGAGATCGCGCGGGGCGACTACGCCGCGGCGATCACCGCCGCCTCGCGGCGCGTGCGATGGCCCGGCGTCGAGACGGCGCTGGTCGCCGCGACGAATCTCTGCGTGGCCCACACCGTGCGACGCGAGTTCGAAGCAGCCACGGCCCCGTGCAACGAGGCGGTGGCGCTTGCCCGGCGCAGCGAGCCCACGCGCGGCGTGCACGCGCGCACCAACACCGCGCTCGCGCGCGCCTTGAGCAATCGCGGCGTGCTGCGCGCCCTGGCCGGCGATCCGGAGGGCGCCGCGCGCGACTTCCGGGCGGCGCTACGCAGGACGCGCTCATGGGACGGGCCGGAGCGCAACATCGCTCAGCTCGAGCGCGCAAGCGCGCAACGCGTGGCGGCTGCGGCCGAGGAATGACGCTGCCGCCCCACGCCCGCTCATTTGGGACCGGCGCGCCGCGCCGCCCATCGGGCCGCCGCAGGAGGCGGTTCGCAGGGCTCGGCGCTCGTCCGGCATGCGGTCGCGGCGGCGTGCGCTGCCCGGGCTCGTTTGCCCGGGCAGCGACGCGCCGCCCGAGTCAGCGCAGGCCCATGCAGCTCGCGTAGAAGCTCACCGCAGGCTACACCGGCTCGCTCGGCGCGAACATGCCGGAGTAGCCATCCGCCTTCTTCGTCAGCTGGGACCGAAAAACCTGCACGATTCCACGCTCCTGGCGCGCTGCCGGGCCGAGCGCGTCGATGCCCGGTGACCGCAGCAGCGAGGCGATCGTGGCGGAAGTGGCCGGCACTTCCCACAGCGGCCAGATGAATTTGCCGGCTTTCCTCCGTCCGCGGCATGCAGTGGTGCGCAACACCTCCCCTCGCCCGGCAACGGGAAAAAAAGGCAGTCCGCGGAAGGCGAGCCACTCGGCCGCGGGCCGCAGCCGCACGAGGCGCCCGGCGTAGATCGCGCCGGGTGCATCCGCTGCCGGGTCCCAGTCCAGCGTCTTGGCCGCGCGCGGGTCAGACGCCCCATCACGCAGCGTATCGAGAATGCTGCCCGCATCCAGCGTTTTCCGGATCTCCTCCACCTGCTCCAGAAACTGCGCGTTGCGACTCGTGAAATCGAAGGCGGTGGGCAGGGTGCTGCGGTCGACGGGCGCCGCGTCATCATAGAGAACGTCGTGGGCACGCAGCTCCTCCTTGGTCACGCCCTCCTTATTATTGGGCTCGTTCGCGGCCTCGAAGGCGAGGGCAGCGGCATACTCGAGAGTTTCTAGATCGCCAGCGTCCAACCGGCTCCTCAGCCAGGCGCGATAAACGGCGACAGGCGCCGCCAGCGCGCCAACGCGCTTCACGCCGCGCTTCTCGCGCTTCGGGTACCGAAAGCGGAGGACCGGGGCATTTTCCCAGGCCTCGGCATCGCGCGTGACGTGCTGCACGATCGTCTCCAGATCACCTTCGATGCCGTGGACCACGGGGTGCCACCGGTCCTCCAGCCTCCACGAGAGCCTCGGTTCGTCCCCCGGCCGGCGGCCTTCGGGGCGGTCGAGGACCCGGAGCACGCCAAGCCCGGCCAAGAAACCCAGCGGCGTGCCACCATCCAGCCCGGGCAGCGGAATCTCGTTCTGCGGATTCATGCCTCCCCTCCGTGCGCTTCGCTGGCGCGGTGATCAGCCAACCGCAGGATCGCCTCGAGCCACGCCAGCCGCCACCAACCGTAGTGACGCACCAGCCGCCAGAACCGGTCCGACACACCGGAGTCCAGCCGCGCGAGCCCGTGAGCGGTCGTGGTGTGCAGTGTCTCGCCCTGCACCACGACCTCCACATCGGTCGGTTCCGGGTCCGGTACTGGCGGGGCGAACGGGCGGCAGCGGCCGTGGTGAGATGCGATAAGGTGCAGCACGAGGTCCCAGTCGGCTGCCTGCTCGCGCAGGCGGGCGGCCGTGCCGGCGAGCGCGACAGACAGCACCTCGTGGCGTGCTCCCTCGGGATAGCGTGCGAGGCGGCGGGCGCGGGCACGTGCGGCGTGATCGGCGGCCGGGATGTCGGACTTGGCAAGCAACGCTGTCGCGACCGCATGGCGCACCGGATCCCCGCCATGTAGCATGAGCTGGAAACGCGGGTCCGCCTTGCCGATGTCGTGCATCGACGCGGCAAGGACGATGTCGTCGACGAGCGGCTCGCTCAGACCTGCCGAGCGAGCGAAATCGCCGGCCAGGCGCGCCACCGTCTCGAGGTGCGCATCCAGCGGGGTTTCCTCGCCCGTGAAGCTGCCGGCGTCATCTTCGGTCACCGCGACTAACGCCGGCTCGCTTTCGGATTCGAGGTCGCGGATCCACAGGCTGCGCAGCCGCGAACGCGGCACTCGACGAGGCGCCAGACTGGCGCGCAGCACGTGTTCATTGTCCTTGCCGCCGGGTACCCGTGTGCGCAAGACGCGGCAGCGCCTGTCTTTGCTCATGACTGCATCGAGGGCCACAGATGCCCAGGAGTCAGACGGGAGCGTCTGCCATACAGCCGCGGCCCACCGCGCGAATGCAGCACGTTCGGCCTCGATGCCCTCCTCTTCCACCTCGGCGGCCTCGACCTCGGGCGCGTCGGCGCCTGGGCACCAGCTCGCGATGACGGCCGGGTGCCAGCGGATGATGGCGCGCCCGTGGTGCAGTAGCTGCCCCTCGTCACCGCGGTCCAGGACGGGATCGATGGCTTCCGGGTCCCAGTTGTGCTTCCGGATTCCCCCGTAGCCTGAGGGAACAACAAGTGTATCTCCCGGCTGGAGCGCATCCGGCTCGGTGATGACTTCACTTTCCTCCCCACGCCACGCGAGGACCGGTGCGATCGTGTCATAGCGGGGTAGCGCGTCTGTGGATTCGCCCTCGACGTCCGCGATCATGGGCACGGTCGGTTCTGCAGAGGGCCGCCCCGTTTCCGCCGCGCGCAGGGCCGCGACGCGCGCGAGCCACGCGCGCGCCGCGCCCAGCGGAACAGCGATCGCCTCCAGGGCGCTCGGCGGACAGGTTCCCACGAGCTCGACGAGGAACCGAGTCCAGGTCCGCGCTTCATCGCCGCCTGCGGCAGCACTGGCCAGCCAGTCGGCTTCCACGTCGGCGCGCCAGACGACCTGCACCTCGGCGGATCGGCGCTGTGGCCCGTGTAGGAACAGGGCAACGTCGGGCTCGACCGCCGGCCGCGGCGATGTCTGCGCGAACAGATCCACGTGGACCGGCAGCAGCAGCGGTGCGGCCACCGATGGAGCGAGCAGTCGCTCGTCAAGTGACGCGAGATGCATCTCCATCGCGCCGATGCCGAAGTCAATCGTCGGTCCGGCGTCGGTCGCCACTGCCCTCTCCGACAGCCAGCGCCATGTCCGTGCGAGGGCTTCGCCGTACACCGGGTCCTCCGGGAACGCCTCCCCGGTTGCGTCGGTCTGCGCGGTAGTTGCCAAGATGACCGCGTGCGTGATTTCCAGCTTGCCGAGCCGGTCGAGCCGTCCGAAGCGCTGGCGGAGCGCATCCAGACTCGCGCACTCGGTGACCAGCCCATCGAAATCGAAGTCGGCACCGGCCTCGATTGCCTGCGTGGACACGAGCAGCACGCGCCGGCCAGATCCGCGGTTACGGCCGACCATGACGTCTGGCTCGATTCTGCTCAACAGCTCCCGCCGGTCGAGCGGCCGCATGCGGCCGGTCAGGAGGTGAACGGTCCAGCCGCAGCGTTCAGCTTCCTTTTCCGCGAGCATCGCGACCTGGCGCGCCGTGTCCACGCGGTTCACGATGACAGCCACGACCTCGACGCCGTCTGCCTCGAGGAGCTTGCGTGCGTTCGAGACGCATGCCGCTGCGAGCTTTTCTCGCGCTTTCTCCTCGCTCTTCGGTGTCTTGACGCTCTGAAGCAGGGCACGTTTGGACGCGCGGATCCGCCGGGACAGGTCGTCGTGCTGGCGGTCGCAATCGTCGAGCCGGAACACGGTGGTCGCGGACGAACGCGGTGTCGCCGACAAGCGCACAACCTCAAAGCGATGAGGCAACCCTGCCACCGCTTGGGCGGCGCGCGCGGCGTATCGGTCCCTGATCGCGGCCAGGGTATCCTCAAACGCGCGGGAGAGGTGAACCTCATCCAGCACGTACAGCACATCCTCGCCGAGGAGCCCGGCGTGGACCGGACGCATCGAGTCACTGACGCCGTAACCCCGGAACAACAGTCGTGACCCGACCTGATCCACGGTCGATACGACAATCACCGGCTGCGTAGGCGTACGAGCCCAATCGGATTCGCGCGGCATGCCGCCGCGAAGGATCGCCGCGGTGAGGGGAGGAGCGCCAAACTTTCGGGATTCGCTGCCGACATGCTTTGGCGCAGCCGAGTCGCTCCCGGAAGACCGGTCGCTCGTCTGCTGCAGCCGGCGCAGGCTGTTGGCGACCTCTGCCAGGATGCCTCTGTCCGCCCTTGCCAATTTGGTCGCGAGGGTGTCCGCCCGGCGGAAGGCTTGATCAACGACCACACGGCGATCGATCACGAACACCGTGCGCAGCGGGGCTCGCCGCTCCACTGGCGGGCGCCCAGCCTCCAGCGCCAGCGCGAAGACGGCGATGTCGAGCACAGCCGTCTTACCCGCTGCAGTGGGCAGATCGAGCGTGTCAGGCCAGCCGCGCTCGACCACGTGCTCGAGCAATCGGGTCTGCCAGGGGAACGGGTTGCGACCCCAGAGTGCGCAGAAAAATCTGGGAAAATGAGCAGGTTCGAGCGCCGACTCGGTCATGACACGACTTCCTTCCTCGCAGCGCGGACCGGGCGGAAGAGCCCCAGGCCCTGGAACCGCCCAGCGCCCAGCAGGATTGGCCCTTCGACCTCCTGTTCGAAGATGATCTCTGCGTGGATGCACACCCGCCGGATGGCGCCGGCCTTTCTTGGGAATGGCATGAAGCGGCGCGCCTCGGGGCACCCGTCCAGGACCGATCGCTGCATGATCTCGATCACGGCCGGTGCGGGAAGGCCGATGCGCTGGCACGCGCGCTCGATGATCGCCCGCGCGGTGTCGGCGGCCTGGGCGGCCTTCACTGGATCATCCGCCGCCAGGTTGCCTGGATTCTCGTCCAGCGCGACCGGTGTCACAGAAGCCCAGTGTCGTGCGGGGCCACACCATGCCCACGGAGCCAACGTGGTGCGTGGATCGTCGCCCGAGATCCGCTCGATCCGCAGCACGCCCGTGCGACCGAGGTGCAGCGAGAGCGGCCCGCCCTCTTCGGCGTTCTCCCACCGCCCGATTGCGCGCAGCACGGCGAGTCGGTCCTCTGCGGGGCAATCGCGCGGGAGAACCAACGCTATGCCGAGCACCGCGCCCGATGCCCACCGCGTCCCGACATCCGCCAGCGACAGGAACGCGAGGTGTGGCGTGGCGAGGGGGCGGCCATCAGGCGTGTGCCCGCTGATGATCGCCGGCGGAGGTTGATCCGCATAACGGATGAGTGTGGCGCGCAAGGCCCGGGCGACGTCGGCAGCGCGCGTGAGGCGCAACCCTATGCGCCGCCCCCACGTGTCCGGCACTTCGCGGAACACCAGCCAATCGCGGCCGAAGATGCCGCGTGGCGCTGCTGGTCGGCGCTTCGAGCCGGTAACCCGGTAGTGCGTGAACTGACACGGAAGGATCCGGGGCTCGATTTCGCGATGGGCCTCATACGCCGCGCGCAGTCGATCGAGCTGCCCGGGCGCGACCGTGCGGAGGACCACATCACCGGCGTCGTCGGGCACCCAACGTGCACGCCCGTCGGTCTCATCGGGGTCACTGTCCTTGAGCGTGCACAAGACGAGGCTGGACGAGTGGCCCAGGCGCACCACGCGGGCCAGGAGCTCGACGAGTGCCGCGCGCTGAGCATCGGTTGGGCGCGCTTCCCGCCATACGAAGGTCACACGCGGGTTGGCTGGGGTGACGGACGGGAACGTTCGCGGCTGCCGCCCGCGTGACGCAGGGAGCAACGCCAGCGCAGTCCCGATCGTCGCAGCCTTGGCCTCGCCCTCCAGCGCGGCATCGCGCGCAAGCAAGCGTTGCGCGCGCTCGGCCATCTTCTTCGCTGCTCGTTGCGCGGCGCGGAGCGCTCGCGGATTCCCCATCTCCTCAGCCGCCACGAGGGCAGCGTGCGCCTCGTCGGCATCCGCGAACGCAGCGTGGACCGCCGGCACGAGGCTGCTGCCTATGTCCGGCACGTACACATTCATGACGGTGCGCCACGACACCGCGTTGTCGGGATCGGCGACGATCTCCGGTGCCCCGGCAGCGGCGAGCCAATCCAGCCCCGCTGCGGTTTCCTCATCCGGCTCGTCATCCGCCGCCCACGCCGCGACGAGCGCGGAAAACAACCGTGCAGGGTGCGGCGGCCATTCGGCCCGCGATCGGTCGTTGTAGCTCGTCGCGATGTAGCGTCCGGTAAGGAACTCCACATCGATCGCGATCATGACGCCGCAACCTCCTCCTCGGCGACGCTCTTCTTGCGGCTCTCGCGGATCAGCGCGACGAGCTTCGGCATCGGCTGGAGGTCGATGGGCTCGGTGCGCCAGGGCAACCCGGCATCGGCGGCCCGCTTGGCAGCTTCGGCCAGCAGCTCCCGGGCACCCGCGCGATCCAGCGAGAAGACGGCCGGCTCAGCGCCGTCGGCCGTGACGAGTTCCAGCACGAGCCCCTGGAGCGGGCGCAGCGCACAGCGCGAGCGGAGGTCGTAGCCGTTGTCGCGGCAGTAAGCGATCGCGGCGAGGCCAAGCGCAGCCAGCGCTGTGCGGGCCGCTGACTCCGCTTCCCGGCGCCTCTCACCGGCCAGGGCCTCTCCCGACGGCGTGCGCGGGAAGCGCAGCCGGCGAAGCGCGGCAAGGGACAGGACGGTGGTCTGCTCGGCGTAGTCGATGGTGACGCCGCCGGCGAGGGGATCGACCGTGGGTTTCACGTTGCCATGGTTGATAACGGAGGGCGTGCCCTTCTTCTGGCCGCGGCGGGTCTTGAGAACGGGACTGCCATCCTTATCCCGCGCCGCGAGTTCCGGATCCAGTGTCCAATCTTCGTCAGGGTCTGCTGCCTGATACACAACAACATTCTTTTCGATCTGCGCAGGATCAATCCGGCTCTCCGTCTTCACGCCCAGCTCCGCACCGATGCCGACGATCTCGCTGACGAGCACGCGCTGGAACTTCGAGCCCAGCCCACCCTTGGGGCCCGTGGAGTCCCAGAGCCCAAAGACCAGTGCGGTGGGGCACAGCTCGTAGAGCGCCCCGGCGTTGGCGGGCGACGCCTCCGTGAAGCGGCGCCCGATCTCCGAGTAGCGGAACGGCACACCATCGAGCAGGCTGTCGCGCAGGAGCGCGTCCGCCAGGCGATGCGGCACCTCGAGGACGGTCAGGTAGCCATCGCCGCCGAGGGTGGACAGGTCCAGCGCCGGGTCGTCGTGGAGCTGGTCCGTAAACTCCAGCCGAACCATCGGGAACACGAGCTCGCCGGCCTCCCAGCCGTCCAGAAGGGCCTCCTCCATGCGGTTGGCCTGGGAGGCCACGGAGTCGAGCAGAACGCAGAGCCGCGACTTGCCGTCGACCCGGCGCCACTCGACGGCGTATTTCGTCCGTCGGTTAATCTCAAGCTCCGGGTTATCCAGCGGCGGCGGCACATACACTTCGTCCCCGAACGTGGGGGGGAAGAGCTTGTCGCCCGGGCCGCCGATCGGCTCCAGCCGGGTTACGGAACGGAAGGCGATGGCGGCGCCGTCCACGGCGCCGCGCAGGACATCGTACGTGAGCTTGGGCATGTGGGCCTCCTGGGTGTTGGGGTGAGACGGTTCACGGTCGGGCGGCTGTCGTCCCGCCCGGGAACGATCTCCGGACAATGAGGCCGCCTGCGCAAGCGCCGGCGGCAAGGGCGATTGGTCTCGTCCGCCGCCTCCATGGCGGAGAGATAGGCGGACAGCGGCGCCTTCGCGTCCAGCCGGGGCGCGAGCGCGTAGACGGCCTTCTGCCGCGCGCTGTGATCGTTGCGCGCACTTCCTGGAACTCCTCGAGCATGGCGTTAGCGAGGGCGAGGAACGCTTGGTTGTTGCTCTTCAACGCTTCCCCGGCAAGCGCTTCGCCCATATCGAGCGGCGCCGCCGCCGCTTGCCTTACGACCGCTAGCTTCTCGTCCGCCGCCGTTCGGGCTCCTGAGCGGGCGACGCTTCGGCCGCTGCCCGCTGCGCCGTCTCCGAGCGCAACCGTTCCGCCAGCCGCGCGTGATCGGCACGCAAAGCCTCGAGCTCGCGCCGCTCGTCCGCGAGTCGGCTTTCCAGGTCTTCGATGCGTTCGCGGAGCGCTCGAGCGGCGGCCGCCGCCACGTAACCCCGCAACCACCACGCAACGACGCCCGTCACCGCAAACACGATGAGGGTCGCGATTCCCCACTGAGACATACTTCGCAGAGCCTCTACATGGACCCGTTGCGGCCCAGTCTCGCAGACGACACTCTCATTTCCTGATAGTGCGGCTCTCGGCCGTCACGGAGACGTGTCGATCGCTCCGCTCGGCCCTCCGCGGACGCCGCGCCGCCCCGGACGCCTGGTAGGTACGTAGCGCGTCGCGCAGCGCCTTCTCGACCGCCTTCCGCAGAGGCGGTGGCCCTACCACCTCCACCTCTCCGCCGTGGCGGAGGATATCCATGACCAGCTCGCGATCGTCCCGGTACGGCAAACGCAGCTCATAGCGGCCGTCCGTGAGGTACTGCCCCACCTGCTCGGGATGCCAGCGCTCATCTGCGACCCAGCGGGCGCGATGAGCGGAAAAGCGCAGCACCGCGGTCTTGTCGGCTTTGCCGGCGAAGATTCCGTAGCTGCTTGCGAAGTGGGCGTCGAGCTCGGCGTCGGGAATGGTAATCGCCGCCTGCTTCAGCTCCTCGACATCGCGCACGCGGTCGATCGAAAACGTCCGCAGCTCCTCTCGAAGGTGACAGTAGGCGTCGAGAAACCAGCTGTCGCGATAATGCACAAGGCGTTGCGGCGATACCGTGCGTTCGGTCTCGTCGTCTCGGCCACGGCCGTGATAAACGAGCCGCACGCGCCGCCGCTGAAACGTCGCGGCAGCCAACACGCCAAAATGCTTGCCCGGCGGCCGTGCCGCCATGCCGAGCACACGAACGCGGCGCCCCGCTTCCTCCAAGCCGAGGCGCTTGTGCTTCAGGAGCTCCGATATGCGGCGCGACAAGGGACCAAGGTGCTCGGCGAGGAAACCCGGCTCCAGGCTCGCAAACAGTCGCTCGAACACGAACAACGCCTGCAGCTCTTGGGCGTTGAACCAGAGGCCCGGAAGCTCGTACTGCTTTCCGTGCGCGTCCTTCCGGTAGTAGTACCCCCGGCGCTCCCTGTCCCATTCGATGGGCGCATGCAGATGGTCGCGCATCGTCTTGATGACGCGATACAAGGTCGCCGGCGAACAGCCATCCGACTTCCTGCCCTCCAGCTCGCGCTGAAGCTCCTCGCGCGAAACGGGGGTATGGCGGGCCTGCAGAATGGAGTGCAGCTTGTAGATGTGATCGATCTTGTCCAGGTCGGTCTCTCCGAGAAGCCTCGCTTGTTTAGCCCCAGCAATCATATCCGCACGGAAGGCTTGGGGCGCGCGTCATGTCACACTCCACGAACCCCACGGATGAACGAGCTCGCGCTTTCGCAAGTCTCCCTTCGTTAGCCGCTCTAACAGTGCTTCCTATGAGGCCGGCGTCACATTTCCTTCCAAATCTTATTCTTACACTGGCCTTTTTATCACCTTCGCAACTTTTAGCCAACCGGGCGACTCGGAGCGAGACCAGCGATGGACAATCCCCACATCCAACCCGACCTCCTCCTGCCCTTTCCGGAGCATTCCGGCGATGTGCCGCTGATGGGCGTACGGATGGTCAACGAGTACGAGTACTGCCCTAGACTCGCCTATTTGGAATGGGTGCAGGGCGAATGGGCGGAGTCTGCGGATACGGTGGAGGGACGACACGTCCACCGCCGCGTGGATCGGCCGAGCGGCGAGCTCCCCGATCCAGGTGCCATTGGCGACGGCGAGAAGATTCACGCGCGGTCCGTGTCGCTGTCCTCCATGAGGCTCGGCTTGACCGCCAAGATCGATCTCGTTGAAGCCGAAGGCAACACGGTTACGCCCGTCGACTACAAGCGAGGCAAGCGTCCTCACGTGCCCAAGGGAGCCTACGATCCCGAGCGGGTTCAGGTCTGCGCTCAAGGTCTCTTGCTCGAGGAGCACGGTTACCAGTGCCCGGAGGGCATACTCTACTTCGCGGGCTCCAAGGAGCGGGTTCGCGTGGTCTTCGACGACGAGCTTCGAGCGCAGACGATGCGCGCCGTCAATGGCTTGCGATTCGTTGCAGCCGGCGGCCAGATGCCGCCGCCGCTCGAAGACAGCCCGAAATGCCCGCGCTGCTCCCTGGTCGGCATTTGCCTCCCCGATGAAGTGAACTTCCTCAAGCGTGCGAAGGAAGGGGCGCGACCGCTCGCTGTCGCCCGCGAGACCGGACAACCCGTGTACGTCCAGGCGAAGCAAGCAAAGGTCGCGAAGAAGGGCGAGCTGCTCGAGATCTCCGTCGACGACCAGCCGGTGGCCTCGCGCGGGTTGATGGATGTGTCCGAAGTCGTGGCGATCGGCAATGTCTACATCACGACGCCCTGCCTGCACGAGCTGATGCGGCGCGAGATCCCGGTAACATGGCACTCCTACGGCGGGCGCTTCATCGGGCACACCATTGGCACCGGGCACAAGAATGTCGAGCTTCGCACGGCACAGTACCGCGCGAGCTTCGACGATCGCCGGTGTCTGCACATCGCGCGCGTTCTCGTGCGAAACAAGATCCTCAATGCACGTACTCTTCTGCGCCGGAACTGGCGCGGCGACGACAAACCGGAGGTCTTGTTCGACGACATGAAACGCGACGCCGATGAGGCGGCCCGTGCTTCAAACTTGCAAGAGCTTCTCGGTATCGAAGGGGCCGCGGCCGCTCGATACTTCGGATCATTCAGCAAAATGCTCAAGCGCGACACCGACGAGAAGAGTTTCGCATTTGATTTCACAACACGTAACAGACAGCCGCCTACCGATCCGGTCAATGCGATGCTGTCGTTCGCATACACGCTGCTCCTGCGGAGCTGGACCGTAACTCTTTCAGCCGTCGGCTTCGATCCTTATCGCGGGTTCTATCATCAGCTCCGCTACGGGAAACCTTCGCTCGCCCTGGACATGATGGAACCTTTCCGGCCGCTGATCGCCGACTCGAGCGTGATTAACGCGATCAACAATGGCGAGGTGAAGCCGACCGACTTCGTTTCCGTTCCAGGACGCGCGAACCTGTCCGATGACGGTCGCAAGCGGTTCATCGCCGCGTTCGAGCGCCGGATGAGCCAAGAAATCACGCACCCGGTGTTCGGATACAGGGTGAGCTACCGCCGCGTGCTCGAGCTCCAGGCTCGACTCCTTGGGCGTTACCTGCTCGGAGACATCAACGAGTTCCCCGATTTCGTCACGAAGTAACTGCCATGGACGACCATCTTTACCTGGTCACTTATGACATAAGCAGCGACAAGCGCTGGCGCGCTGTTTACAACCTTATGAATGGCTACGGCGAGTGGCTGCAGCTTTCCGTTTTTCAATGCAGGCTCAGCCGGAAGCGCCTGGCGGAGATGATCGCCACCCTTGACCAGCTTATTCACCATGAGCAAGATCACGTGCTGATCCTCGACCTTGGAGTCGCGGAAGGGGTCACGCCGCGGGTGGTCAGCCTGGGCAAAGAGACCTTCCAGGTCGTGACCAAGGAGCCCGTTATTGTTTAGTCCCTCTTTGCCGCGCTGATGCGAGCGGTGATGTGGTGCAAGGATCCTGGGGGAGCGCTCGCGCGCGGCTAGCTCTTTAAAAATGTGGAAGAAAATGCTTGTCCGGCCAGCATCTCTCGACCGTCTCGCGCCGTTGAGTGGCCCATGTCGGCTTACCGCTCGCAAACGAGGCCGATTTTCGCGGCGGTGTGTGGGGTTGCGAGCGGTCCGTCTTCCGCGGTGAATTCGCCGCGGCCTCATTGAAGCGATACCGCCGGTCAACGGTACGATGCGGTCGAGGCCGTCTTCCGCGGTGAATTCGCCGCGGCCTCATTGAAGCTACTCGGCGCGGCCCGCGACGACCGAATCGAGGCCGGTCTTCCGCGGTGAATTCGCCGCGGCCTCATTGAAGCTCGCGCAGTTCTCTGATCTTCGACATGGTTCCTCTCGTCTTCCGCGGTGAATTCGCCGCGGCCTCATTGAAGCCGGTCGGGCTCGCGGCGCTGTCCATCGGCACGCTTCCGTCTTCCGCGGTGAATTCGCCGCGGCCTCATTGAAGCATCCGCGTTCTGAAAGTCACCGAACGCCGGATTTGGTCTTCCGCGGTGAATTCGCCGCGGCCTCATTGAAGCTACCAAGTGCGCCGTACTCCTGCTGCACTGCATCCTGGTCTTCCGCGGTGAATTCGCCGCGGCCTCATTGAAGCTTGGCACGGCCCACCAGGACGGCAGTGAGGGCTTCCGTCTTCCGCGGTGAATTCGCCGCGGCCTCATTGAAGCCTGGCGGGCTCCGGCTCGATGATGACGGCGTTGCCGGTCTTCCGCGGTGAATTCGCCGCGGCCTCATTGAAGCCTATAGCGGTAGATCTGGCGTTTTCTCGTCCTCAGTCTTCCGCGGTGAATTCGCCGCGGCCTCATTGAAGCCTCTCGGCGGAGTTGATCGCGGAGAACCCCAAGCTCGCGTCTTCCGCGGTGAATTCGCCGCGGCCTCATTGAAGCCCGAGTGATCCATCGGTGTCGATTAGACCGGCGAGCAAGTCTTCCGCGGTGAATTCGCCGCGGCCTCATTGAAGCCATGCCGCCTCCGGGGTGAACCGCCACGCCTTCTCCTGTCTTCCGCGGTGAATTCGCCGCGGCCTCATTGAAGCTCCGTCGAGTCGATCTGCAACGCTGGATAGAAGAACATGTCTTCCGCGGTGAATTCGCCGCGGCCTCATTGAAGCTTGAAGGGCTGGGCCTCGACCCAGATCGGGCCGATACGTCTTCCGCGGTGAATTCGCCGCGGCCTCATTGAAGCGCGCGTGCACGCGAGGGTGACTACGCCGAGCTCGGCAGTCTTCCGCGGTGAATTCGCCGCGGCCTCATTGAAGCGACGGGACAGACTTCGATGTCACCTTCACGACCATTGTCTTCCGCGGTGAATTCGCCGCGGCCTCATTGAAGCGCAGCATGGATCGGCGCAAGGTGCGCATAATCCATTGGTCTTCCGCGGTGAATTCGCCGCGGCCTCATTGAAGCCAGCAGAGGCACTGTAAGCCCTACCACCAAGCGCCCCCGGCTGGCGGCGCCAACCGGCCAAGATAGTTGTCGTCAACCGGTCAAGATAATCGTCGCCGAACAGTTGTCGCTGACCGAGGGCGGACAGGTGCGCTGTGCCTTGAAGACGCCATATCGGGACGGCACCACGCACGTGATCTTCGAGCCCGAGGACTTCATCGCCAAACTCGCCGCGCTGGTGCCGAAGCCCCGCGCGCACCTG
>DASVDF010000009.1:0-37799 GCA_036381215.1 Woeseiaceae bacterium
GAACGAGCCGTCTACGGGAGCGTGGATGGTGCGGGATTTCGTGGAGGTGTACCGCTCGGCGGCGTGATCTCGCGACCGCCGGTGTTTTCGCGGGCACGCCGCTGACCCGGATGGATCGCCCGCCGGCCGCGACGACGCTATTGCTGACCCCTTTTTCGAGCGCGTTCGCCAAGCAAGCTGCAACTCAGGATCCGTTTGCGACGGCCATGGACTCTGCGCAAAGCTGTTCAGTGGTGCATGGGCGGTAGGACGTCGACGATGTTCTCGCGCTGCTTCCTGGCGCTCTGAATCAGCTCAGGCCTGCACGTATCCCGGGACCGGCACGACCTGGCCGCGCGGGATCGCGGCGAGCTGCGTGCGCACCATCTGCTCGATGTTCCGGATCGCGTCGTCGTCGCCGACGTGGAACGCCGGGCTGCGGCGCAGCAGGCTCCAGTCTCCGGTCTTCAGAATGCGCAGCAGGTGGGTCATGTTGTTGCGGATCGCATCGACGTACGGATTCTCGCCGTCGTACAGGACCTCGACGTAGCGATACGCGCGATTGAACTTGCTGCACAGCCGGTTCCGTGACACCTGCTGGTAGAACGTCGGCGTTTTACTGAGCAGGTCGATGCCGGAGGCATAGCGCACGCGGTACTCGCCAGGGCTCGCGTGCTCGACCGCGACGCCGCCCAGCACGAATTCCTTGTAGAGCCGGTCGCGACACTTCTCGAGATAGCAGCGGTCGGCCATCTGCGCGATCAGGTCGGCGGTGCCGAGCAGGTGGCCGCAGATCGCGTCGCGCGGATCGTCAAACTCGATGTGGTCGAGATCGAGCTCGTAACCGGTGAAGTGCACGATGCGGCACGCCACGCCGACCTCTTCGGCCATGCCGAGATCCGGCAGGTAGCGCCGCAGGAAATCGGCGCTGCGCGAGACGTGATACATCGTGAACTCGGCACCGTTCGAGAAATTCCGGTCGCGCTCGAGATGACGGATGTAGCCGGAATCGTGGAACAGCGCGGTGACCAGCGCGAGCTGCGCGCGCTTTGGACCGAGACGCTCGGCCGGCTCCACGCTGCGCTCGTAGCCGGCCACGAGCCGCGCCAGCGCCAGCGACATGTCGAGCGTGTGCTGCACGTCGTGATAGGTCGTGTCGCACGCGCCGTAGCCCGGGAATCGGCCGGTGAACAGCCGCTCGAAATCGTGGAAGGCAAGCCACAGGCGATCGAACGCGGCGCCCGGAAACGTTTCGGTGAAGAGATCCTTCACCGCGGCGCGAACGGCGGCGGGGTTCGAGACCTGGACGGTATCGGTAACGTCGTAGTCGTTGCGGCGGTCGGGCGACATCACTCTGTCGTTCTTTTTATAGGTGCGGGCGGCGCCCGGGGCGGCGGTCATCGGCCGGTCGTGTAGTTTCGTTCCACGGATCATACACGCCGTCGTGGTTGCGCGACGCAATTTGACATATTCCGCAAGGACTTAGCGGTGATCGGTCAGGGAATGGCGAACTCGGCGACGATGGGGGCGTGATCGGAGGGGCGGTCCCAGGTGCGCGGCGCGCGGTCGATACAGGACGCCGTGCAGCGCGCGGCCAGCGGTTCGCTTGCGAGAATGAGGTCGATGCGCAGCCCGGCGTTGCGGCGGAAGCGGCCGCGGCGATAGTCCCACCAGCTGAAGGTCTTTTCCGGCTGCTCGAACCGGCGGAAGACATCGATCAGGCCGAGGTCCATTATCGCGCGCAGGCCGGCACGCTCCGGACCGCTCGTGTGGATGTCCTCGCCGTAGGCGACCGGGTCGTACACGTCGCGGTCGTCCGGGGCAATGTTGAAATCACCGAGCACCACCACGCGCTCGTGCTGCCGCAGCTCTGCCGCCAGGTAGTCGCGTGTCGCGGCGAGCCACTCGAGCTTGTACTCGTACTTGTCGGATGCGAGGCTCTGGCCGTTCGGGACGTAGACGTTCACGACGCGCACGCCGTCGTACGTCGTCGCGAGGACGCGCCGCTGCGGGTCCGGGAAGCCGTCGATGTCGGTGACCGCATCGAGCAGCGCACCGCGCGCCAGCGTCGCGACACCGTTGTAGCTGCGCTGGCCGCTCGCGATCGCGGTATAGCCCGCCTCGGCGAAGGCTTCTATCGGAAAATCCTCGGTGACCTGCTTGATCTCCTGCAGCGCGAGCACGTCCGGCGCCGCAGTGCCCAGCCAGTCCAGCACGTGCTGCAGGCGGGCCTTGACCGAATTGACGTTCCAGCTCGCGATCTTCATGCGGCCTTGCCGACGATGCCGCTCTGCCTGAGCAGGGCATCGAGCGTCGGCTTGCGGCCGCGGAAGGCGACGTACGCGTCCATGATGTCCCGGCCGCCGCCGACCTCGAGGATCTCGGAGCGAAAGCGCAGCGCGGTTGCGCGATCGAAGATGCCGGCCTCTTCGAAGGCCGCGAACGCATCGGCGGCCAGGACTTCCGCCCACTTGTAGCTGTAGTAGCCGGCTGCATAGCCGCCGGAAAAGATGTGCGCGAAGCTGTGCGGCAGCCGGTTGTAATCCGGGTGCTGCACGAGCGCGATGTCGCTGCGCACGCTCTTCAGAATGTCGAGCGCCCGCGCTCCGCGCTCCGGATCGTATTCCGCGTGCAGGCGGAAATCGAACAGCCCGAGCTCGAGCTGGCGCAGCATCGCGAGGGCCGCGCCGAAATGCCGCCCGGCCTCGAGGCGCTCGAAAAGCTCGCGCGGCAGCGGCTCACCGGTCTGCCAGTGCCCCGACGCCTGCTCCAGCACCTCGAAGGACCACGCGTAATTCTCCATGAACTGGCTCGGCAGCTCGACCGCATCCCACGGCACGCCGTTGATGCCCGCGAGGCTCGGGTAATCCACCGTCGTCAGCAAATGATGCAGCATGTGGCCGAACTCGTGGAACAGCGTCACCACGTCGTTGTGCGTGAGCAGCGAGACGCCTGCGCCGTTCGGCGGCGTGAAGTTGCAGACGAGATACCCGACCGGCAGCGCGCGGCTGCCGCCCAGCTCTTTGCGCACGATGCATTCGTCGATCCACGCGCCGCCGCGCTTGCCGTTGCGCGCAAAGAGATCCGTGTAGAACCCGCCGATGAGCGTGCCCTGCTCGTTTTCGACCTCGAAGAACTGCACGGTGTCGTGCCAGACCTGGACGTCCGAGCGGGGCGACAGGGTCACGCCGTACAGCCGCTCCGCGAGGCCGAACAGGCCGCCGATCACGCGGTTCGCCGGAAAGTACTGCCTGAGCACCTCGTCGGAGATCGAATAGCGCCGCTGCTTGAGCTGCTCCAGCCAGTACGTGATGTCCCACGCAGCGAGCGGCTCCGGTGCGAGCTCCTGCACCGCCGCGAGCTCCTTGGCTGCCGCTGTACGCGTGCGCGCGGCGAGCTGGTTCAGGAAATCGATCACCTCCGCGGGCCGCGCGGCCATCTTGGTCGCGAGCGAGTATTCCGCGTAGTTCGCGAAACCGACGAGGCGGGCGATGCCATAGCGCAGCGCCATGATCGTCTCGATGTTGCCGCCGTTGTCCCAGCGTTCGAAGCCCTGCTGGTCGGATGCGCGCGTCGACCACGCCCGGTAGAAGCGCTCGCGCAAGCGTCGGTCGTCGGCGTGGGTGATGACCGCCTGCCACGTCGGCAGGTCGAGCGCGAGCCGCCAGCCGGGCTGGCCGTAACGCGCCGCCTCGGCGCGGGCGCGCTCCAGCGTCGGCGCGGGCAGGCCGCGCAGCACCTGCGCATCCTCGGTGTGGTAGTGCCAGCTGTCGGTCGAATCCTGCAGGTTCTGCTCGAATTTCGCCTGCGCGGCGGCGAGCTCCTGCATCGCTTTGCGAAACTGCTCCTTCTCGGCCGCCGGCAAGGCGACCCCGGCCAGCCGGAAGTCCCGCAGCGCCTTTTCGAGCAGCATGCGCCGCGCCGGCGGGGTATCGCCCGGAAGCTGCTCCCGGATGGCGCTGATGCGTTCCTGCACGTCCTTGTTTTGCGCGAGTTCGGTGCCATGTTCGGTAAGTGGCGGCAGGCATGCGTTGTAGGCTTCCCGCCAACCCGGATCGCCGAGCACGGCCTGGAGATGGCTGACCGGCGACCAGACTCGCGCCAGCTCGTGGTGCATGTCCTCGAGCGGCACGACGAAGCTCTCGAAGTCACGCGCGCCGTCGTCCGCGAGCAGGGCCTCGAGCCGCTCGCGGTGCGCGGCGATGAGACCGGTGACGGCAGGCAGCGCGTCCTCCGGCCGGATTTCGGCAAAGCGGGGGAGCGCCCCGGTATCCCGCAACGGATTGGACATGGATCGCGTCAACTGGTGAGAATCAATGCTGAGCCAAACGAGGTCCCGAAAATGGTAACACACGCCCCGCGGGGCTCGACTGACAGGGCGGTTCCGCGGAGGCACGGTCTGTGACCGTCAGCTTCGATCTCATCGTGGTCGGCGGCGGCAGCGGCGGGCTCGCGCACGCACAGCGCGCGGCCGGGTACGGCGCGAATGCCGTCGTCGTCGAATCGGGGCGCCTCGGCGGCACCTGCGTGAACGTCGGCTGCGTGCCGAAGAAGATCATGTGGTATGCCGCAGAGCACGCGCACGGCTTCGCGCACGCCGCCGACTACGGCTTCGACCTGAGCGTGCACGGACACGACTGGCGCCGGCTGAAGGAGCACCGGGATGCTTATGTCACGCGCCTGAACGAAATCTACTCCGGCAACCTCGACCGCCACGGCGTCGGCCTCATCCGCGGCCACGCGCGCTTCGTCGATCCGCACACACTCGACGTCGAGGGCCGGCTGATCTCGGCCGAGCGCATCGTGATCGCGACCGGCGGCCGCCCGATCGTGCCCGCGCTGCCGGGTGCGGAGCACGGCTTCACCTCCGACGATTTCTTCGAGCTCGAGGAGCGCCCGCAGCGCGTGGCCATCTGCGGCAGCGGCTACGTTTCGGTGGAGCTCGGCGGCGTATTCCGCGCGCTGGGCTCGGACGTGACGATGTTCATTCGCGGGCAGCGCGTGCTGCGGAGCTTCGACGCCATGCTCGGCGAGGAGCTCGGCCTCGCCATGGAGGACGCGGGCATCCGCATCGAGCGGCAGGTCTTGCCGCAGTCGCTCGCGCGCACGGCGGAAGGGCTCATGCTGAGCCTGCAAGACGGTCGCACGGCAGGACCGTTCGATGCCCTGCTGTGGGCGGTGGGGCGTGCGCCGAACACCGCGCGGCTCGGCCTGGACGCGGCCGGTGTCACGGCCGACGAGGACGGCTTCGTGCCGGTCGACGATTTCCAGGCGACCAACGTCCCGCACATCTTCGCGCTCGGCGACGTGACGGGCCGCATCGCGCTCACGCCGGTCGCGATCGCCGCCGGGCGGCGCCTTGCCGACCGGCTCTATGGCGGCATGCGGGACCGCCGCCTCGATTACGACAATGTGCCCACCGTCATCTTCTCGCACCCGCCGCTCGGCACGATCGGCATGACGGAGGAACAGGCGCGGCAGCGCTATGGCGAGGACGTGCGCATCTACGAAGCGCAGTTCACGCCGATGTATTACGCGCTCGGCGAGAAGAAGCCGCAGACGCGCATGAAGCTCATCACCGGCGGGCCCGATGAGAAGGTCGTCGGTTGCCACATCATCGGCTCCGGCGTCGACGAGATGCTGCAGGGGTTCGCCGTGGCGATCCGCATGGGCGCGACGAAAAGCGATTTCGACGACACCGTCGCCATTCACCCGACGAGCGCGGAAGAGCTCGTTACGCTGCGCTGATCGAGAGCTGGCGCAGCACCGGGCGCGTGTCCGGTCGGACGCCGCGCCACAGGTGGAACGATTCCGCCGCCTGCTCGACGAGCATCCCCCAGCCCATCAGCGATGCGCGCGCGCCGCAGGCGAGCCCAAAGCGGCTGAACGGCGTCGGCGTGAGGCCGTAGGACAGGTCGTAACACACAGTATCCGGGCCGACGGCTCCCTTCGGCCACGGCGGGGTTTCTCCCGTAAGCCCGGCCGAGGTCGCGTTGAGGACGAGACCGTAGGGCCGTGTGTCCGGCACCTCGCGGAACCGGCAGGCGCTCACTTCGCCCATGGACGCGAAATCGTCGGCGAGCACGCGCGCCTTCTCGACCGTGCGGTTCGCGATGGTGATGCCGGCGGGATTCGCGGCGAGCAGCGGTCCGAGGATGCCGCGCGTCGCGCCCCCCGCGCCGAGCACCAGGATGTGCATGCCCTCGAGCTCGATGCCGAGATTGCGCGTCAGGTCGCGCAGGAGGCCGATGCCGTCGGTGTTGTCGCCGAAGATCTCGCCGTCCTGGAATACCAGCGTGTTGACGGCGCCGGCGCGCGTCGCGCGCTCGCTCAGCTGGTCCGCAATGTCCGCCGCCGCGCTCTTGTGCGGCACCGTGATGTTGAGGCCCTTGCCGCCTTTCCCGCCGAATTCATGCACGGCGGCGCGCAGCTCGCCCGGCGCCACGGGCAGCAGCTCGTAGGCGATGTTCTGTCCCGTCTGCAGCGCGAACAGGCGGTGAATCACCGGCGACCGGCTGTGCGAGACCGGGTAGCCCATGACGCCATACCGGTCCACGGCGCTTTTCATCACCCCGATCCGAGCCAGCGGGCGACGTCGGGCGCGTAGTAGGTCAGGATGGCGTTCGCGCCGGCGCGCTTGATCGAGAGCAGCGCTTCCAGCACGCACGCGCGCTCGTCGAGCCAGCCGCGTTCCGCGGCGGCCTTGAGCATCGAGTACTCGCCGCTCACCTGGTAAGCGAACACGGGCACGCCGAAGCGTTCCTTCACGCGCCGCACGATGTCGAGATAGGGGAGCGCCGGCTTGACCATCACGATGTCGGCGCCTTCGGCGAGATCCAGCGCGACCTCGCGCAGGGCCTCGTCGCTCATGGCCGGATTCATCTGGTAGCTGTGCTTGCCGGCGCCGCCGAGGTTCGCGGCCGAGCCGAGCGCATCGCGGAACGGGCCGTAGAAAGACGATGCGTATTTCGCGGCGTAGGCGAGGATCAGCGTGTTGCGGTGGCCGTGCTCTTCCAGCGCGTTGCGGATCGCACCGACGCGGCCGTCCATCATATCCGAGGGCGCGACGACGTCGGCGCCCGCCGCTGCCTGCGACAGTGCCTGGCGCACCAGCATCGCCACCGTCTCGTCGTTCTGCACGTAACCGGACTCGTCGATGATGCCGTCCTGGCCGTGGGTCGTGTACGGGTCGAGCGCAACGTCGGTGATCACCACGAGCTCGGGGTACGCGCGCTTGACGGTCCGCACCGCGCGCTGCACGAGCCCTTCGGGATCGGCGGACCCGGCGCCGTCCGGGCTTTTCCCGGCCGCCTCGATGACCGGGAACAGGGCGACGGCCGGGATACCCGCCGCGACGGCCGGGCCGACCGCATCCACCAGCTCCTCGACCGTATGCCGGTACGCCCCCGGCATGGAGGCGATTTCCCGGCCCTGGCGGCCCGCCTCCCGCACGAACACCGGCCACACGAGGTCCGCGGGCGTGAGCACGGTCTCCGCGACCAGCCGGCGCAGCGCAGCGGTGCGGCGGGTGCGCCTCAGGCGCGTCGCGGGGAACCGGCCGCCTTCCCAGTCACTCATAAGACGATCCGAATCCCTTAGTCGAGACTATTATTTGGGTTTTCGCGCCGATTCGGTAGCTTTTCCGGCGCGGGTCCCGGGAAAAAAGGCAGGCGGGACGTAACAAAATGACGGGACCGCGGGTCGAGTGCAGATGAGAACCGGGGTAGACGAACGCAAGGCGCGCTTCGAGCGGCTCGTCGGTGGCTGCCACCGCGACCTGTACCGCTATGCCGCCTGGCTGTGCCGGGACCCCGGCGTCGCCGAGGTGGTGCTCCAGGAAGCGCTGCTCAGGGCGTGGAAGTCGCTGGACGGGCTGAAGCAGGACGACGCCGCCAAGGCCTGGCTCCTGACGATCGTGCGGCGGGAGAACGCGCGTTACTTCGCGAGCCATCCGCCTCCCGCTCTGGACATCCACGCCCTGTCGCCCGCGCAGGAGGCCATGCTGGCGGCGGAAGACGATGTCGAGCTCGAGGATCTCCGCAGGGCGATCATGAAGCTCGAGGACGGCTACCGGGAGCCCTTGCTGCTCCAGGTGCTTTTGGGACACAGCTGCAACGAGATCGCGGAGATCATGGGAATCAAGCCGGGGGCCGTGCTGACACGCCTGCACCGGGCACGCAACCGGCTCAGGGAAGCCGTCGTGCAGGGAGCGGGTTTGGCCGCGGTCGCGGGACAGAGCGATGGATTGTGAGGCCTACCGACAGGCGATCGGCGCCGACCCGCGCGGCGGCTTCGAGGGCGCCGCGGAGCACACCGCCGGATGTGCAGCGTGCCGGGCGCTGACCGCAGAGCTCCTCGCGCTCGACGAGCGTATCGCGCGGGCCCTTGCCATCGACGCGCCCGCGCCCGCCTTGCCGGATCTCGAGATGGCGGCCGGCGGTGCAGTCGTCGAGCTCGCGCCGCGACGTCGCCGGCCCTCCGCGCCCGTGTGGCTCGCGCTTGCGGCGGGCCTCGCCCTGGTGGCGGTCTTCGCGTTGCGTGGCCTCACCCCCGGGGACGCGTATCACGACCAGCTTGCCGGCGAAGTGCTGGCGCACATGGACCACGAGCAATCCTCGCGCGTCGTCACGACGATACCGGTCAGCAATACGGCGCTGGACGAGGTGCTGCACGCGAAGGTGAGCGCGTTCGACACCGGCGGCCCGATCGTCAGCTACGCCCAGAGCTGCGTCATCAACGGCCACATCGTGCCGCACCTCGTCGTGCAGGGCCGCACGGGTCCGATCACGGTGATTCTCCTGCCGGACGAGAACGTCGAAGACGTGATCCCGCTCTCCGGTGAGAGCGTGCACGGATTCATCCTGCCGGCCGAGTCCGGCGGCGTCGCCATCATCGGGCAACGTGAAGAGCAGATGCCCGAAGTGGGTGAGGTCGGGGAACGGGTAGTTGATTCAGTGAAGTGGAGCTTGTGACGAGCTCGCGGCGCTGATTCGGGGGAGACGGGCAGGTGCGCCGTCTTCGGCAAGTGTCGCGAGACACGTGTAGATCATCATCAGGAGATACAGCAAATGTTCGACAAGAAAGTAGCACGGCCGGTTGCCCTGGCCGTCGGCGCGGCGCTCGCCGGCTCGTTCGCGATCGCGGGTACGGCGAATGCCGAAACCGGCGCCAGCCCGTTCGCGATGAGCGCCCTGAGCGCCGGTTACATGCTGGGTGCGGGCGAAGGCGGCTGCGGCGCCGACAAGCAAGCGCACGCCGGTGACGCGCACGCCAAGGGTGCCAAGGGCGCCGAGGGCAGCTGCGGCGGCGACGAGGCGAAGGGCGAGATGGACGCGAAAGGCGCCGAAGGCAGCTGCGGCGGCGACAAGGCCAAGGACGAGATGGGTGACAAAGGCGCCGAAGGCAGCTGCGGCGGCGACAAAGCCAAGGACGAGATGGGTGACAAAGGCGCCGAAGGCAGCTGCGGAGGCGACAAGGAAAGCATGCCCGAGGACAAAGGCGCCGAAGGCAAGTGCGGCGAGGGCAAGTGCGGCGGCGACAGCCAGTAATCCCTGACTGCCGGAATGCGAAGCCCGCGGCCTGGTCGCGGGCTTCTTTTTGTGTGCCGAGCCCGTTCGGCGGCTCGGGGGGGCAAGCGCTCTGCCGATCTGATCGAGCCGAAGCGGGCTCAATACTCGGGCTTCTCGCGGGGTTCGGCCGCTGCGCCGCGGGATCGCCCCTGCTAACCTCGCACTCCAGCGAACTGATCGACCGGTGAATGACGTGCCAGCCAAAGCCGCCGAGAAAATCCGCCGTTGCGCCTGGGCGGGCGACAGCAGCCTGCCCTACATCGAGTATCACGACACGGAGTGGGGCGTGCCGGTGTGGGACGACTCGAAGCAGTTCGAGTTCCTGGTGCTGGAGGGCGCTCAGGCCGGCCTGAGCTGGTCCACGATCCTGAACAAGCGCGCCGGCTACCGCAAAGCGTTTGCCGATTTCGACCCGGAAAAGGTCGCGCGCTTCACGCAAAAGCGCGTCGAGAAGATACTCAGCGACCCCGGCATCGTGCGCAATCGGCTGAAAGTCGAGTCCGCGGTGAAGAATGCCCGCGCCTTCCTCGCCGTGCAGGAAGAGTTCGACGGCTTCTGCAACTACATCTGGCGGTTCGTCGACGGCAAGCCGAAGCAAAACCGCTTTCGCTCCGACTCCGACATCCCCGCCACGTCGGCGGAATCCGACGCCCTGTCGAAAGACCTCAAGCAGCGCGGCTTCCGCTTCGTCGGCAGCACCATCATCTACGCGCACATGCAGGCCACCGGCATGGTCAACGACCACGTGACCTCCTGCTTCCGCCACAAGGCCTGCGCGGCACTCGCCCGCTGACGCACTCCCGTACGAGACGGCCGTGCGGGCGAGATCGTGGCACGGCTCCGCCCCGTCTTCGATGGCGCCATGCGTGAACGATGCTTTGGGATAACGTGCCTTCGTTTATTGCACGTGCCTGCGTTCGGTCGCCCGCATGGCGGGCTCCTGCGGCCAAGGCGGGATTTTGAAGCCGAGGCGCTGCAGGTCGTCGAGAAGGGCCGACCGGTGGGCGTCGTCGAGCGGGGTGAGAGGCGGGCGCACGCGGCGCCATTCGGGGTCGCCGGTGAAGGCGGCGACCGCGGCTTTCAGGGCGGGGATCATCGGGTGGCGCTGGTAGGCGGCGCGCACCTCGTCCAGCGCCGACTGCAGGGCGTCGGCGCGCGGTGAGCGCCACTCCCGGTACAGCTCGACGATGGCGGCGCCGTTCACGTTCGCCGTCGCCGAGATGCAGCCGGCGCCGCCCGCGCGCAGCGTGCGCAGCAGGAACGTCTCGCTGCCGCAGAACACGCGGAAATCGTCGAACCCGCGCTCGATGAGCGCCTGCGTGTGGCTCCAGTCGCCCGAGCTGTCCTTGATGCCCGCAACCACCGCGGGATAGGTGCGCACCAGCCGCTCGACCAGCTCGAGCGAGAACCCGACCTGCGCCACCGGCGGGATGTGATACAGGTACATGCGCAGCGCGTCGCTGCCGACCCGCTCGATCAGCTCGGCGATGCTCGCGAACAAGCCGTCGTCGTCGACGTTCTTGTAGTAGAACGGCGGCAGCACGAGGACGCCGCCGCAGCCTCTCGCGACGGCGTGCCGCGTGAGGCGCACCGAGTCCGTGAGCGCACAGGCCCCGGTGCCCGGCATGAGCCGCCGGGGGTCGATCCCGCCTTCCGCCAGGCGGTCGAGCAGCTCGATTTTTTCTTCCACGGACAACGAGTTGCCCTCGCTGTTCGTGCCGAACGGGGCGAGGCCGACGCCTTCGCCCAGAAGGCGCCGGCAGTGCCCGAGCAGCCGCCCGGCAGCGGGCGCGAGATCGGGCCCGAACGGAGTGACTACCGGCGCGAGAACGCCGGCGAAGCGTTCGACTGCGGTCATGGGACCGTCAATTCTGCACGTTGATGATCGTGATCGCGACCAGGCCCTGCGGCGTATGGTGGGAGATGCCGCCGAGATAGCGGGTGTCCGGAGCGAGACCGTTCCAGGTCATCGTGACGTCGGCCGTCGTGCCGGCCACCACGGACGAGGGAGCGGTGGCGGTCAGGTTGCCGCGATCGTCGTCGAGCCCGAAGAACCAGGTGAACAGCTCGTACCGCGCGCCCGGGCCGCCGGCCACGTCGTCGGTGTCGAAGCCATGGATGAAGACCTCGTAGCGGCCGGCGCCGGGCAGCAGCACGTTCACCTGCTCGCGCGACGTGGGCTCGCCGCTTTCGGCGATCTTCCGGCAGTGATTCAGGTCCGGGCAGTAGCGGACGTACATGTCCAGATCGTCCTCGCCGTCCGTGAACTCGTCGAACAGCGCGAAGCGCAGGTACGCTTGCCCGGCCGGCAGGTCGAGCGTGTGCACGTTCACGCCGTTGCCGGCGCGGAAGGTGAAGGTGCGGCCGGGATCCTCCTCGATGGTGGCCTGCGACAGGAACGCGGGGACGAGGCCGTGCACCTGCGGGGTGTACGTGCCGGTGTAGCCGAACTCCACCGGGAAGCTGAAAGTCCCGCTCGCGCCGTGCGCCAGGATTTCCGCGGGCGCGTTGAGCGACGTCGGCCGGACCGCGAGCACGCTGCGCACCGCGTGCGTGTCGTCCGTCCAGGTCAGGCTGCCGAAGCGCCACAGGTCGAGCGGGCCGCTCTCGTATCCGAACGTCACCTCGAATTCCGCCGACTGACCGGGCGCAATCGAAAGCGTCGACGGCGAGACGAGCACGCTGATGCCGGGCGGCGGCTCGATTGCGACGCTGTAGGTACCGGTCGCGTCGCTCACGTTCGTGACCCGGCGGGTGACGGTGCGGGTCTTCGCGAGACGCGAGAGCGCGATCGACGGCTGGTTGAGGTCGGCCGGCTCGAACGACGGGCCGTCCGCCGCAAGTCCATCACAGCGCGCGTCGTCCACGCCGGGCGAGCCCGTGCCGCACGCGAACGCGTCGTACTCGTCTGCCGTCACGTCGTAGACGAGCCCCGGATCGTTCGCGCGGTCGGGATCGATGTGCCCGGACCCGAAGTCGAACGGATTGGCGGGCGTCTCGCCGTCCTGCTGCCGCACGTCCTGGTAGGCCGTGGTCATCAGTGCCGATTTGATAGCGGCCGGGCTCCAGTCCGGGTGCGCCTGGCGCAGGAGCGCCGCAACGCCCGCGACGTGCGGCGCCGACATCGAGGTGCCGGACAGGAACGCGAACGTTTCGCCCTTGACCGAGTTCGCCGCGTCCGGGGTGAAGCCGGCGAGGATGTTGATCCCGGGCGCGGTCACGTCGGGCTTCAGCACGTCGGGCACCGGGCCCGGTCCGCGCGAGGAGAACACGCCCATGACATTGCCGGTGTCCTCCTGCGTCAGCAGCAGGCCGTGCTCGAGCACGGCCTCTATGCCCTCGCCCGCGTCGATCTCGTCCAGCAGCAGGTCGGCGTCGGCCTGTCCGATCATGACCGCCGGGATGTCCACCGAATCCGCGGTGCCGGCCATGACGATCGGGTCGCCCGCGATGTTGAACACGATGGCGGCGATCGCGCCCGCATCCTCGGCGTTCGCGATCTTGACATCGAAGTTGCAGCCGCCGCGCTGAATGAAAGCGATGTTGCCGTCGAGCTCGGCCGCGTTCCCGATCGCCTGACAGGCGTCGAAGGTCGTGCCCTCGGCAGTGTCGTTCAGGGCCGGGTCGCCGTTGCCGATCAGGCTCTCGTCGCCGTCGTCGACGAGCACGAGCGCGGCCTCCAGGCGATCGCTTTCCGCGAGCGGCGGCGTGAAGCTCGCCTCCTGCATCGAGTAGCGCCCGGCCACGCTCTCCGGCGCGCTGATCTCGATCGCCTGGAGCGAGTGCTCGCCGTCGCGGCTGGACGCGCCGGCGGTGATCACCCACGGCGCGCCCGCCGGCGAGCCGATCGTGTTGAAGCCCGGACCCTCGTTGCCCGCGGCCACCACGGTCAGAACGCCTGCCTTGGCGGCATTCATGAGCGCGACATCGTCGGGCGCGGTGACGGTCACGATCGAGCTGCCGACGGAATAGTTGATGATGTCGACGCCGTCGGCCACCGCGGCGTCGATCGCGTTCGCGAGATCGGAGGTGTTGCAGGTCGCGCGCAGGTCGCCCGGCCGGAGCCAGCACGCCTTGTACACGGCGACCCGGGCCCGCGGCGCCATGCCCTCGATGCGCCCCAGCGCGGTGCCGAAAATCGACGCACGGACGCGGTTGCCGGCGGCCGTCGTCGCCGTATGCGTGCCGTGGCCGTCGACGTCGTGCGCCGAGAAGATCTCGCCGTCGTCGATCGGGCCGCCCGCCTGTGCACCGTCGAAGAAATAGCGCGCGCCGATCAGCTTGTTGTTGCAGGTGTCGGCGGGGAATTCCGGGCCCGCCTCACAGAGGCCGTTCCAGTTCTCCGGCGGGTCGAACACGAGCTCGTCCTCCAGCCGGTCGTAGCGGTGGCACAGCCATTTGCCGAGCAGCGACACCTCCGCCCAGCGGCTCCGGCACGCGCGCGGGCGATCCGCCTCGCGCTTGTCGGAGAGCGCCGGATGATCGGGCGCCACGCCGCTGTCGATCACGCCGATGATGACGCCTTCGCCGTCGAGCCCGAGCGTGCGCAGTCCCGTCTCCGGCTCGAACAGGCCGAGGAACTCCGCGCTGGAGCTCGTCGCCAGCGGGCGCACCTCGTCCTGCCACACGTGCAGCACTTCCGGCTGGCGCCCGAGGGCGGCCGCCTGCGCCGGCGTCATCTCCGCCGCGAAGCCGTTCAGCGCGTACCGGTAGTTGTAGATCGGCTGCGCGCCCGGCCGGACGCGGGCCAGCACCTTCGCCTGCACGTCGGCGAGGCGCTCGACGTAGCTCTCCACCTCCGGAGCCGTCTTGTCGAACGGCAGCGGCGCGGCGAAGCCGCCCGGTTTCGCAAGCCCGCTCGCGGCCGCCTGCGCCGCGTGGTGCTCGACGGCCGAGGGCGCCGCCAGCTCCACGATGTAGACCTTGGCACCCGCGGAGCTCGCGGGCAGCGCGTCCGCGCGCGCGCCCACGGCCGCCGCGAGGCCGCAGAGGATCACCAGTCGCACGCAGGACACGGTAGTTCCGGAGCTCCCCCTCGTCTTATGTCGATTTTCGGCTAAAAAACCGTCGTAAGCCGCGGTTTTGGCTTCAAGCTACCACATTCCGCGCCCGTGTAGGAGCGCGCATCGCGCGCGACCCGGCCTCGCCGCCGGTCGCTCCGGCCGGTCGCGCGCAATGCGCGCTCCTGCACGGAAGGGTCAGCTCTCGGCGAGCCAGTCGCCTGGGCGGAGATAGTCGGCGAGGCGGGCCTCGGGGGAGCCGGGCTCGGGGGTCCAGCCGTACTGCCAGCGGACGCGCGGCGGCAGCGACATGAGAATGGATTCGGTACGGCCGCCGCTCTGCAGGCCGAACAGGGTGCCGCGATCGTACAGCAGGTTGAACTCGACGTAGCGCCCGCGACGGTAGAGCTGGAATTCGCGCTCGCGCTCGCCGTACGGCGTGTCGCGGCGCGCCTCCACGATCGGCAGGTACGCCGGCAGGAAAGCCTCGCCCACCGAGCGCAGGAACTCGAAGCAGCGTTCGAAGCCCCACTCGTTCAGGTCGTCGAAGAACAGTCCGCCGACGCCGCGCGTCTCCTTGCGGTGCGGCAGGAAGAAATACTCGTCACACCACTCTTTGTAGCGCGCGTAGACGTCGGCGCCGAACGGGGCGCACGCATCCCGCGCCGTGCGGTGCCAGTGCAGCACGTCCTCGTGCACCGGGTAATACGGCGTGAGGTCGAAACCGCCGCCGAACCACCACGCCGCCGCGCCGCCCTCGGTCTCGGCCGCGAACCAGCGCAGGTTCGCATGGGTCGTCGGCACGTGCGGGTTCAGAGGGTGCAGCACCAGCGACACGCCCATGGCCTCGAAGCGCGCGCCGGCGAGCTCCGGCCGCGCGCGGGTCGCCGACGGCGGCAGCTCGCCGCCGTGCACGCGCGACCAGCCGATGCCCGCCTGCTCGAAAAGATCGCCGTCGCGCAGCACCGAGCTTTCGCCGCCGCCGCCGGCCTCGCGTTGCCAGGCATCGTGGCGGAAACGCGCGCGCCCGTCGCTCTGCTCGAGCGCTGCCACGATGCGCGCCTTGAGCGAGGTCAGGTATTGGCGAACCGCGATGGCCGCCTCGGCGATGTCACTCATGCGAGGGCCGCTCTCACGATGCCGCCGGTCTCGAGATCGCGAATCTCGGAAGGTCCCTGTGCCGGCCCGCAGTCGCCGGGCACGACGTAGTCGACCAGCGGTCCGAACTCACGCCGCAGCACGTATCCGGTGCGGGCCGGCGGTCGGCCCGACACGTTCGCGCTCGTGGAAACGAGCGCGGAGCCTGCGGCGGTGCACAGGGCGGCTGCAACTGCATGCGCCGTGATACGGACCGCGATGCGCTCGTGAGCGCCGCGGATCCAGTGCGGCACGTCCGGCCGCGCCGGCACCAGCCACGTGACCGGGCGCTCGGCGCTCGACGGGAGCTCGGCGCGTTGCGGCAGCAGGGCCCACGGTGCGAGCTGCGCCGGGTCAGCGGCGATAAGGATCAGCCCCTGGCTCACGTCGCGCCCCTTCATCTCGAGCACGCGCATCACCGCCGCGAGGTTGCCGGGCAGGCAGCCGAGACCGTACACGCCCTCCGTCGGGTACGCGATGACGCCGCCGGCGCGCAGGATGCGAGCGGCCTTGCGGATGGGCATCGACGGGATCATCGCGCGGTACGCTCGTGCGCGCGCCGCACGGGCCGCCGTCCGTTCGGTGCGCTGCCGGTGGCCCGCACGGCGGGCTCCTACGGCTCTCCGGCGTCTCGCGGCGCCGTCTTCGCGGTCTGCCTGCGGGCTGCCGTCTTCTTCTTTTTCTTCTTCTTTCTGGCCTTTTTCTTCGTCTGTGCCGCCGCTTTGGCCGGAGCCTCCGCGGGCGCCGTGGTTTTCTTCTTCTTGCCGCGTCCGCGGCGCACCGGCGCGGCCGCCAAGAGCTCCTGGCATTCCTCCAGCGTCAGCGATGCCGGGTCGCGGTCCTTCGGCACGCGCGCGTTGCGCGCCTTGTCGGTGATGTACGGTCCGTACCGCCCGTGCAGCACCTGGATCCCGGCGTCCGGAAAATCCCGGATGATGCGGTTCGCATCCGCGATCTTCTTCTGCTCGATGAGCTCGAGCGCGCGCGGGAGCTGGATCGTGTACGGGTCGTCGTCGCCGCGCAGCGAGACGAACTTGTCGCCGTACCGCACGTACGGCCCGAAGCGGCCGACGCTGGCGCTCACCGGCTCGCCATCCGGCGTCTCCCCGAGCTTGCGCGGCAGCTTGAACAGCTCGAGGGCGTCCGCGAGCGTGATGTCGTTCATCTTCTGCCCGGGCCGCAGTCCCGCGAATTTCGGCTTTTCCTCGTCGTCCTTGGTGCCGATCTGGACGAACGGCCCGTAGCGGCCCATGCGCACGGTCACCGGCTTGCCGGATTTCGGGTCGGTGCCGAGCTCGCGGGCCTGCGCGACCTGTTCGCGCGTGACGCTCTGCTCCTTGTCCTCGACCAGGTCCGAGAACGGTTTCCAGAAATCCTGCAGCAGCGGCACGAGCTCCTTTTCGCCGAGCGAGACCGCGTCGAGATCGTCCTCGAGGCGCGCCGTGAAATCGTAGTCGACGTATTGCGTGAAGTGCTCGGTCAGAAAACCGTTCACGATCCTGCCGATGTCCGTCGGAATGAACCGCTTGCCGTCCATCTCGACGTACTCGCGATTGCGCAGCGTGGCGATGATGCTCGCATACGTCGACGGGCGGCCGATGCCGTATTCCTCGAGCGCCTTCACCAGGCTCGCTTCCGTGTAGCGCGGCGGCGGCTCGGTGAAGTGCTGCTCCGGGCGCAGGCGGTCGAGCGACACCACGTCGCCTTCCGCGGTTTCCGGCAGCAGCCGGTCCATCTCCTCGGCGACGTCGTCGTCCCGGCCTTCCTGGTACACCGCAATGAAGCCGGGCTCGACCAGCACGGAGCCGGTGGCGCGCAGGCGATGATCGTCGGCCGGTGCCGGCTCCGCGTGCACGTCGCGCACGCCCGGAGCGAACTCCAGCGTTACGGTGTCGAACACAGCCGGTACCATCTGCGACGCCATCGTACGCTGCCAGATCAACGTGTACAGCTTGAGCTGGTCCGGCTCGAGCTTGCCCTGCAGGGCATCCGGCGTGATCGCCGCGGAGGTCGGACGGATCGCCTCGTGCGCTTCCTGCGCGTTTTTGGTCTTGCTCTTGTACTCGGGCGGCGTCTCCGGCACGTTGTGCGCACCGTAACGCTCGCGGATCACCTTGCGGATCTCATCGACCGCCACCGAGGCGAGCGTGACCGAGTCGGTACGCATGTAAGTGATGAGACCGACGTTGCCTTCGCCCGGCAGCTCGATGCCTTCGTAGAGACGCTGCGCGACGCGCATCGTGCGTTGCGTGTTGAAGCCGAGCTTGCGCGAGGCCTCCTGCTGGAGCGTGGAAGTGGTAAACGGCGCCGCCGGGTTGCGCTTGCGCTGCTTCTTCTCGACGCTGACGGTGGTGAGCTTGCCCGCGGCCGTATCCAGCAGGGTGCGCTCGACCTCACGCGCCGCGCCTTCATCGCCGAAACTGAACTGCTCGACCTTCTCGCCGCGATAGCGGACGAGACGGGAGACGAACGGCTGCGACTCCTTGCTGACGTCGGCCTCGATCGTCCAGTACTCGCGCGGCTTGAACGCCTCGATTTCCTGCTCGCGCTCCACGATCATGCGCAGCGCCGGGCTCTGCACCCGTCCCGCGGACAGTCCGCGCTGCACCTTTTTCCAGAGCAGCGGCGACAGGTTGAAACCGACCAGGTAGTCAAGCGCGCGCCGCGCCTGCTGCGCGCTCACGAGCTCGCCCGAGATGTTGCGCGGGTGCTCGATGGCCTCGCGGATCGCGTTTTTCGTGATCTCGTGGAACACCACGCGGTATACGGGCTTCGAGTCGAGCGCCTTCTTCTCTTTCAGGATCTCGACCAGGTGCCACGAAATGGCTTCGCCTTCGCGGTCCGGGTCGGTTGCGAGATACAGCGCATCGGCCTTCTTGAGCGCGCGCACGATGGCGTTCACGTGTTTCTCGTTCTTCTCGATGACCTGGTACTTCATCGCGAAGCCCTGCTCCGGATCCACCGCGCCTTCCTTCGGCACGAGATCGCGCACGTGGCCATACGACGCCATGACGTCGAAATCGGCGCCGAGATATTTGCCGATCGTCTTCGCTTTAGCGGGTGATTCGACTATGACGAGGTGCCTGGGCATCTGATTCAGAACGTAATTACCGTAAACGCTCGCGGGACTTCGACCTGTTGGCTGAGGATTCGTGAGTTGAACGCCGGCATGGCGCGCACCGATCGTGCGGCGGTTGAATGACATACTTGCCGGCGGGCTGTCAAGCCGCCTTTCGCCGTCATTCCGCGCCGCTCACCTTCGATACGGCTGCCGCAGGATGCCGATCACCGTTCGCAAGCGAAGGGCGGACAAGGCAAAAAGTGGGACGAATGGATCGCTTGTGCGCCGAACGCGGGCCGCGCCGGATTCAATGCAACGCGCCGCCGGACTCGTCGAAGACGAGGTCCTCCATGCGCGCGTAGGCGAGCTCCTGGCCGGGCTGGCTGAACAGCACCATCAGCACCACCCATTTGATCTGCTCGACGTCGATGTCGGGCGTTTCCAGCGCGAGCAACCGGTCGATCAGAATCTCGCGCTGCGGCGGCGAAAGGATGCCGATCTGCTCCAGGTAGGTAATGAATCCGCGGCAGCCGGTATCCAGCCGCTCGTGCTCCATCTCGTTGTAGATGCGCGTGCCGTGGCCGGTCTGGCGCGGATAGGCGATCTCGTCCTGCTTCTCCGCCAGCCCGTCGAGCCACTCGAGCGCGCGGTCGATCTCGGCATCGGCAAACCCCGCGCGCGACAGCTCGTCACGCAGCTCGTTCTGGTCCGGTTCAGGCTCTTCGTCGGCGTCGATGTAGGTCTCGAAGAGATACATCAGGACGTCGAGAACGTTTTCCTTCATGCCTGGAGCTTACTCCTGGTAGTCCTTCCGGGCAGCGATCATCTTCACGATGGACTGCCGAATACGATGATCATTTCCCGGAAGGGCTGCTCGCCTGTGAAATCAAAGGCGTTCCTTCAAATTCGCGTACCGGCCGCCGTGCAGGGCTTCGACGGCGCCCTCCAGCTCCATGATCAGAAGCATGGATGAAACCTGCTCGATCGTCAAACCGGAGTGCGCGGCAATCTCGTCGGGAGTCATGGGATCGTGAGCCAGCGCGGCGAGCAGGCGCCGGTAATCGGCATCCTGGGCGCGCGAGTCCGCCGCCGGCGTCTCAAGCGGCGAGTTTTCGGGCGTATTTTGCATAAGATGCCGGACCAGCGGTCCGAGTTCACCGAGGATGTCGTCGGCACTTTCGACGAGCTTCGCACCCTGGCGGATCAGCTCGTGGCAGCCGCGTGCCAGTGCGTTGTGGATCGAGCCCGGAATCGCGAACACCTCGCGGCCCTGCTCCGTGGCGAGGCGCGCCGTGATCAGCGAGCCGCTGCGGCGCGCGGCCTCGACGACCAGCGTGCCCAGGCTCGAGCCGCTGATCAGGCGGTTGCGCGCGGGGAAATGCTCCCGCCGCGGCGGGAAGCCGAGCGGGAACTCGGAGGCGAGCGCGCCGGCGGCGGCGATGCGCTCCGCGAGCCCGCGGTTCGCGGCGGGATAAGTGCTGTCGATGCCGTGCCCGAGCCACGCGACGGTGGCGCCGCCCGCCGCCAGCGCACCTTCGTGGGCCGCGGCATCGATGCCTTCGGCCAGGCCGCTCGAGATCGAGAAGCCGGCGCCCGCGAGGTGCTTCGCGAACTCGAAGGCATTGCGCACGCCGCCGCGCGTCGGGTTGCGGCTGCCGACGATGGCGAGCGCGGGCAGCGCGAGCACCCCGGGATCCCCGCGCACGTACAGCACCGGCGGCGCGCCTGCGATCTCGCGCAGCAACGGAGGATAGGCAGAGGAATACAGGTGCACGAGGTGATGTCCGGGGGCGGCGAGCCACGCGAGCGCGCGCTCGAGCGCCGCCTCGTCGGGCGAGGTGATCGCGCGCCGCCGCTCGTCGTCGATTCCCGCGCGCGCGAGCTCGCGATCCGAGAGCGCGACGAGGCGACGCGCGTCGCCGTGGCGCTCGAGCAGCGCTTCGATCTCCGCGGCCTTGAGGCGGGCGCCGGCGAGCACGAGCCAGGCCCGCTCGGAAACGGCGCTCATTCCAGCCGCCGGAAACGCCGCGGGCCGGTGCCCCCGGAGAGGCACCGGCCCGCGTACGGATTCAGGGGAAACGTTCGGTCAGATCGGGTTGCGCACCGCGTCGAGCACGTGGATGGCGCTGGTCGCTTCCATGACGAGCCCGTAGGCGATGCGGTCATATACCTTGAACACCATGACGGTGCCGGCCTGTTCGTCCGGCAGCTTGACGTCTTCGCCGAAGAACGAGCCGCCGCCAAAGCGGTCTTCCACGACGTCGCCCGCCTGGAACACCGTGAGCACGTGGCCGGGCTCCAGCCCGTCACGCGCGCCGCGGTTCAGCACGACGACCATGTACTGGCCGATCTGCGACACCCCATCTACCACCGAAATGATGCGCCCTTCAACCTGGGTATCCGGCGGGCTGGGGAAGAAATTCAGCGGGACGTCGACCGCCGCCGGCAGCAGGCGATCGCCGCGCAGCGCCTCGCGATTGGTCTCCGTGAGGGTGATGGTCGCGGGATCGCCGCCGCGCGCGAGCGCGCCCGCCCCCACGTAGATGCCCTGGTAGCCCACCACCTCGTCGTCGTCGGGATCGACCAGCTCGTCGCCGACATGCACCACGCTGTAGCGCGTTCCCGGCGCGGCCGGCTCACCGCCGCGCACGTAGACGTCGTTGCCGGAAGCCGCGATCAGGTGCTTGTCGCGCGTGGCGAGAATGTACGGCAGATTCTCGATCTGGTCCTTCTCGAGGACCAGTCCCTCGGACAGGAAAGCGGCGATCTGGTCGTAGGGGATGCTGGTGACCGCCTCGCTGAGCGGGGTGACCCGCGCCTGTGGCGACATCCGGTAAGCCGAGCCGCGGGCCATGGTGATCCGCGGCTGCCCGTCGATCCACACGAGCTTGAGCACGTCGCCGGGATAGATCAGGTGCGGGTTCTCGATGTCGGGATTGACGTACCAGATCTCCGGCCAGTACCAGGGATCCTTGAGGAAGGTCGAAGCGATGTCCCAGAGGGTGTCGCCGGGCTGCACCACGTACTCGTCCGGGTGATCGTCGGCGAGCGCGACCTCTCCGCCGCCGATGGGCGTGAGCTTCGGCTCGTAGCTCGTGTCGACCTCCCCGGTGGTGGCGCGCTGCTGCCTCGCGGAGGGCGCCTGCCGCCCGGTGTCCGCCAGCGGGCGGTCGCTGCCGCGGCCTTCGTCCGACCACGGCATCGAAGAGCACGCCGCCAGCGTCATGGCCAGCGCCAGCGCCGCCAACGGGACGCATATCCGGCATTCGTTGCGTGGGAACATAGTGGGCGGTCGCTCCGTCTCAGCGTGTGAAGCCCGCGAGGCGGGCGCTGGTATAATATGTCCGGTCGACCTTCGCGGGACTGCCAAACCCGTCACAGTTCCTTCCGGGAAGGCCGCCCCCGAGGCCTCGTCGGACGCCGATTGTCGATTATCTTATTCAAGCAAGTCAAAAATTTAGCGCAGCCAGCGACGCCGACACGCAGGTTTGACACGAACACCATGGCCAGACTCGACATCCTGAAATTCCCCGACCCGCGCCTGAGGAAGAAGGCGGTGCCGGTCGAGCGCTTCGATGCGGCTCTCGCCAGCCTGATCGAGGACATGTTCGAGACCATGTATGCCGCGCCCGGCATCGGCCTCGCCGCGACCCAGGTCGACGTGCACGAGCGCGTGCTGGTGGCGGACGTGTCGTCCGAGAAGAACGACCGCCACGTGCTGATCAATCCCGAGATCCTCGAGGGTGACGGGGTCGCCGTGACCGAGGAGGGCTGCCTCTCGGTGCCGGGCTTTTTCGACGAGGTCGAGCGGGCGAACCGCGTGCGCGTGCGCTTCCTCGATCACGAGGGCAACCTGCACGAGGAAGAGTTCGAAGGGCTGCTCGCGGTGTGCGTGCAGCACGAGATCGATCACCTCGACGGCAAGCTCTTCGTCGATTACCTGTCCGAGGCCAAGCGCCAGCGCATCCGCAAGCGGCTGGAAAAGGAACGCCGCCAATCCGCCGCCCTGTAGGAGCGCGCGGGCGCGCGCGACCTCCGGTGCCCGCCCCGCCTCCAGCACCCACAGGAGCCGCAGGAGCGCGCATCGCGCGCGACCTGTCCGCGTATCCGCCGGGCCGGCCGCCGGCATGAGCGCCGGCATGGCGGAGACTCCTCGCCTCGTGTTCGCCGGCACGCCGGCTTTCGCCGTGCCCTCCCTCGAGGCCCTCATCGCGCACGGCATGCGCCCGCTCGCGGTGCTCACGCAGCCCGATCGGCCCGCCGGCCGCGGCCGCCGCCTGGCGGCGAGCGCCGTGAAGCGCTGCGCCGGGGCGCACGGCATCCCGGTGCGCCAGCCGGCCACACTTATACATAAGAGAGTGCTGGAGGACCTGGCGGCGCTCGCGCCGGACGCGCTCGTGGTGGCCGCCTATGGCCTCCTCCTGCCGCCTGCCGTGCTGGCGCTGCCGCGCATCGCCTGCGTGAACGTGCACGCGTCCCTCCTGCCGCGCTGGCGCGGCGCCTCCCCCGTGCAGGCGGCCATCCTCGCGGGCGACGCGCAGACGGGTGTGTCCCTGATGCGCATGGACGAGGGGCTCGACACGGGCCCCGTGTACGCCCGCGCCGCCGTCGCGATCGGACCGCAGGAAACGGCCGGCGAGCTGGAGGCACGGCTGGCCCGGCTCGGCGCCGAGCTGCTCGCGGCGCAGCTCCCCGACGTGCTCGCGGGCCGGCTCACCGCCGTGCCGCAGCCCGCGGAAGGGGCGACCTACGCCCCCAAGGTGAAGAAAGAGGATGCCTGGCTCGACTGGACGCAGCCGGCGGACACTCTCGCGCGCCGCGTCCGCGCCTATGCCCCGGAGCCCGGTGCCCGTTTCCGGCTGGGCGACGAGAGCGTGAAGTGCTGGAAAGCCGAGGCGCTGCCCGAAGCGCGCGGCCGGCCCGGCACGGTGACCGGCGTCCCGCGCCGCGCCGGGGAAGGCATCGACATCGCCTGCGGCGCCGGGACGCTGCGGCTGCTCGAGCTGCAGCGGCCCGGGCGCGGGCGCGTCGCCGCCTTCGACTTCGCGCGCCAGGTCGAGCTCGCCGGGCGCGTGCTACCGGCATGAGCGGTGCCGCGGCCCGCGCCGCCGCCGCCCGGGCGGTCGATGCCGTCGTCAACGCCGGCCGCTCCCTGGACGCCGCGCTGGCCGAGGCCGAGGGGTCCCTCCCGCCGGCGGAGCGGCCGCTCCTCCACGAGCTCGCATACGGCACGCTGCGCCGCCACTGGCGCCTGCGCGCCTGGCTCGCGGCGCTCCTGGAACGCCCGCCGCGGCGCAAGGATCGCATCGTCGAATCGTTGCTGGCCGTCGGTCTCTACCAGCTCGCGGAGCTCCGCGTGCCGGATCACGCGGCGGTCACGCTCACGGTCGAGGCCGCCCGCGTCCTCGGCCGGCCGCGCCACGCCCCGCTGGTGAACGCCCTGCTGCGCAACTTCCGCCGGCGCGACCTGGGAGCGCAGCCGCCGGCGAGCGACGAGGAGCGCTACAACCACCCCGCCTGGCTGATCGCGCGGCTGCGCCGCGACTGGCCGGAGCATTGGCAGCGGATGCTCGCCAGCAACGACGAGCGCGCCCCGATGTGGCTGCGGGTGAACCGGGCCCGCCAGCCGGCGGCAGCCTGGATCGAAGAGCTCGCCCGCGCGCCGTCGGCGGAGCCGTTCAGCACCGGTCGCCTGCCGGGATTCGACGATGCGGTCCGGCTCGAGCCGCCGCGGCCGGTCGCGGCGCTGCCGGGCTACGCGGAAGGCCGGGTCTCGGTGCAGGATGCGGCCGCCCAGCTCGCCGCGCCGTGGCTGCTCGCGGGCGGCGTGCCGGGCCCGATACTCGACGCCTGTGCGGCGCCGGGCGGCAAGACGGGGCACCTCCTCGAGCGCGCCGGGCCCGGCGCCGTGCTCCTCGCGCTCGACCGCGATCCGGCGCGGCTCGAGCGGGTTCGGGAGACGCTCGCGCGCCTCGAGCTCGCTGCAACCCTGCGCGCCGCCGATGCATCGACACCGGAGGAGTGGTGGGACGGCCGGGCGTTCGGACGCATCCTGCTCGACGCCCCGTGCTCGGGCACCGGCGTCATCCGGCGTCATCCGGACATCCGGTTGTTGCGCCGGGACAGCGACATCGCGGCTTTCGCAGAGCGCCAGCGGCGCCTGCTCGAGGCGCTGTGGCCGCTGCTCGCGCCCGGCGGCCGGCTCCTGTACGTCACGTGCTCGGTGCTGGCGGAGGAGAACGAAAACGTGGTCGGCGCCTTTCTCGCCGCGTGCCCCACGGCCTCCGAGGCCGCCGTGTTGCCAGATCGCAACATCCGCGATCTAATGTATCGCCGCGCCTGCGGATTCCAGATCCTCCCGGGCGAGGCGGGTCTCGACGGCTTTTACTATGCCTGCCTGGAAAAAACGCACTGACCGGACCATGACGCGAGCAGGAAGCGCCACGCCCCGCGGGCGCCGCGTGCTGCGCGCCCTGGCCGTGGCGGCCACGCTGCTCGCCGTCGGCCAGGTCGCGGCGCAGGACGAGGTGGATCGCCAGGGGTATTTCGACGTGCGCTCCGCGTCCACGTCCGTGCGGGACGGCGTGATCTGGCTCGATGCAAGGCTGCAGCTCGTCCTCTCCGACGACGCGCTCGCCGCGCTCGACAACGGCGTGCCGCTGACCATCGACCTGACACTCGAGGTCGTCCGCGAGCGGCGGTTCCTGCCGGATCCGGCCGACGCTGCGCTCACCTTGCGCTACCAGCTCGAGTACCGGCCGCTTTCCGAGCGCTACATCGTCAGCAACCTGAACAGCGGCGACCAGGATTCGTTCGCCACCCTGTACTCGGCACTGAACAACCTGGGTCGTATCCAGGACCTGCCGGTGCTAGACCTGTCCATACTGGATCCGGATGCGGATTACCGCATGCGGCTGCAGGCCGTGCTCAGCACGCAGCAGTATCCCGCCCCCTTGAGGCTCCTGTTCTTCTGGCGCGACGACTGGCAGCTGAAGAGCGAATGGTTCGAATGGTCCCTCGAACGATAAGGAAGGTCTTCTATTCGCTGCTGGGCGCCACCGGGGTCGTCTTCGCGCTCAGCGCGTTCTACCTGCTGAGCCGCACCGCGCAGAACGCGAGCGACTTCGACGAGCTGCAGAACCAGATCCTGCTGATCAACGCGATCGGTGTGGTCGCGCTGCTCGCGCTGATCATCGGCAATCTCGCGCGCCTGCTCCGCGATTACCGGGCGCACATCCCCGGCGCGAAGCTCAAGGCGCGCATGGTGGTCATGTTCGTCGGGCTGGCGGTGCTGCCGCTGGTGCTCGTGTTCTGGTTTGCCTTGCAGTTCATCAACCAGGGCATCGATTCCTGGTTCAACGTGAAGGTGGAGGAAGGCCTCGACGACGCGCTCGCGCTGAGCAAGGCTTCGCTCGGCCTGCAGATGCGCGATAACCTGAACACGACCATGCGCATCGCCGAGGACGTGCAGGACTTCCACGGCCGCGACCTGATCTACCAGCTCGGGGTTCTGCGCCTCGAGAGCGGCGCCTCCGAGATCACCGTCTTCGGACGCAACGGACGCATCGTCGCGACCAGCTCCGACGATCTCGCGGGCAACATGCCCAGCCCGCCGGGCGACGAGATGATGCTGCAGGCGCAGCAGCAGCTTCCGTACGTGAGCCTCGAGTCGCTGGAGCAGGGCCGCTACGAGATCCGCACCGCGATCCCGTTCGGCAGCGCGAGCGATCCCGCGAGCCAGGGTGTCGTGCGGGCGGTGTTCCCGGTGAACGAGCGCATGAGCCACATGGCCTCGAGCGTCGAGGACTCCTACAGCGACTACAAGCGGGCGCTGTACCTGCGCGACCCGCTGAAGCGCACCATCACGATCACGCTGACGATCGTGCTGATGATCTCGCTGCTCGCGTCCGTGTACGGCGCTTTCTTCTTCTCGCGGCGGCTCGTTGCCCCGATACAGGACCTGGTGGCGGGCACGCGCGCGGTGGCGAAGGGCGATTTCGACATGCGGCTGCCGACCGGCTCGCGCGACGAGATCGGCTTTTTGATCAATTCCTTCAACGACATGACGCAGCGGCTCGCCGCCGCGCGTCGCCAGGCGAGCCTGAGCCAGGCGCAGGTGGAGGCCGAGCGCGCGAACCTCGAGGTGATCCTGGCGCGCCTGTCGACCGGCGTCGTTTCCCTGGAATCGGATCTGCGCATCCGCACGGCGAACGAGGCGGCGGGAGCGATCCTGAACGTCGATCTCGAGAACCGGGTAGGCGACTACCTGCCGGACGTCGCCGTCGGGCAGCCGCTGCTCGAGCAGTTCCTCGAGGTTGCGCGCATGCACGTGGCGGGCGGCGATACCGAATGGCGCGAGCAGATCGTGCTGCGCGGCGAGGTGGGGCGGCGTGTCCTGACCTGCGCGTGCACGACGCTGCCCGGCGACGACGATCACGCGCCCGGTTTCGTCATCGTGTTCGACGACATCACGGCGCTCCTGCAGGCGCAGCGCGACGCGGCCTGGGGCGAGGTGGCGCGCCGGCTCGCGCACGAGATCAAGAACCCGCTGACCCCGATCCAGCTCTCGGCCGAGCGCCTGCGGCGCAAATACCTGCACACGATGTCGGCCGAGGAGGCGCAGATCCTCGATCGCGCGACGCACACGATCGTGCAGCAGGTCGAGGCGATGAAGGAGATGGTCAACGCCTTCAGCGAGTACGCGCGTGCGCCGGACATGGACGTTGCGCCGTTCCACATCGACCGGCTGGCGCACGAGGTGGTCGACCTGTATCGCGCGCAGGAGAGCGCGATCGACATCCAGGTGCACGCCGATCCGGACCTGCCGGCGGTCGCCGCGGACGTCGGGCGCATCCGCCAGATACTGCACAACCTGATCCGCAACTCGATCGAGGCGCTCGAGTCGAGCCGCGGTGGCCGCATCGACGTGTCGGCGAAGGCGAACAGGTTCCAGGGCGTCGACGTGATCGAGGTCGTCGTCGAGGACAACGGGCCGGGTTTCCTGCCGGGTCACATCGGCCAGATTTTCGATCCGTACGTCACGACGAAGCCGCGCGGCACGGGACTCGGCCTCGCGATCGTGAAGAAGCTGGTGGAAGAGCACGCGGGCACCATCGAGGCGGAAAACCGGCCGCAGGGCGGCGCGATGATCCGTATCCGGTTGCCACTCAATGAATCGGCGCGAGAAGCGTTGGTGGCCATGTCGCCGAGGCGCATGGAGAAACGGAGGGAGAGAGCATGAGCACGGCACATGTGCTGGTGGTGGACGACGAGGCCGACATCCGGGCGCTGATCCAGGAAATTCTCACCGACGAGAATTACCGGGTGACGGTCGCGGGCAATGCGGCCGAGGCACGGCGCGCGCGGCAGGAGCACCGCTGTGACCTCGTGCTGCTCGACATCTGGATGCCGGACACGGACGGTATCACGCTGCTGCGCGAATGGTCCGAGCAGGGGCTGGATTGCCCCGTCGTCATCATGTCCGGGCACGGCACGGTCGACACGGCGGTGGAGGCCACGCGCCTCGGCGCTTTCGATTTCGTAGAGAAGCCGCTGTCGATCGCCAAGCTCCTGCGCACGGTCGAGCATGCGCTCGAGAGTGCGCGCAGGGAGGCGGCGCCCTCGCGAGAGCTCTTGCCCTCGCTGTTGCCGCCGGTGGGGCGCAGCCGCACCATGCAGGCCCTGCGCGACAAGGTGCAGCAGTTCGCCGGCCACAACTCGCCGGTGCTGCTGATCGGCGAGCCCGGTACCGGGCGGGGCGCATTTGCGCGCTACATCCACGTGCTGAGCAACCGGCAGGACGGCGATCTCGAGGTCCTGCTCGCGGCGTCGCTCACGGATACGAACACGGAAGAGCAGCTGTTCGGGATCGAAAGGAACGGGGATGTCCATCGCGGTGCGTTCGAGCGGGCGGCGAACGGCACGCTGATCATCGACGAGCTGACGGACCTGAACGAGCTGGCGCAGAAGCTGATCCTGAGCACGCTCGAGCAGGGCCGTTTCGTGCGGGTCGGCGGGCGCGAGCCGCTGCCGCTGCAGGCGCGGATCCTCGCGACGGTGAGCGACGAGTACGAGGACGCGATCGAGGAGGGCCGGCTGCGGCGCGAGCTGGTCGCGAGCCTGAACGTGCTGAGCTTGCGCGTGCCGCCGCTGCGCGAATACGCGGAGGACGTACCGGAGCTCCTGAGTTACTACGTCGACAAGCTCGTGGATGCCGAAGGGCTGACCTTCCGCCGCTTCAGCGTGGCGGCGCAAAACCGGCTCAGGAATTACCCGTGGCCGGACAACGTGCGCGAGCTGAAGAACCTGGTGCGGCGGTTGCTGCTCACCGGCTCGCGCGAGGAGATCACGCTCGAGGAGATCGAGCGCGAGCTGCCGCAGAGCATGCAGTCCGACGAGCCGCTGGTGAAGCAGGACCTGTTGTCACTGCCGCTGCGCGAAGCGCGCGAGCAGTTCGAGCGGGCCTACCTCCAGCAACAGCTCCTGTTGTGCGACGGCAAGGTGGGACGGCTGGCGAAGCGGGTCGGCATGGAGCGCACCCACCTGTACCGGAAATTGCGCTCCCTCGGCGTGGATTTCCGGGCAGTCTCCGGCGGAGACGATTGACCGGCGACGCGAACGCGGGGCTTGCGGGAGCGAGCAGCCGCCGGCGTTGACGGCCTGCCGGTTCAGTCCCAGCGGGTTGCGTTCTTCGGGAATCCGGGGCGCTGGACACGGACGACGCAGAAGCGCTGTCCCGTCGGCGCCTGCATGACCACCCAACGCTCGAGACGTTGCACGACGCTGGCGCCCAGTTTTTCCAGGCGCGCCACCTCGGCGGGGATGTCGTCGGTTTCGATGTCGATGTGCACGCGGCTTTCGTGGTCCACTCGCTGGAGCTGCACGATGGGCTCGTCCGGCGGCGTCTCCAGCATGCGGTAGTTGCCGCGCGTGCCCGGATGATCGGGATCCACGGCGCGGCCCAGGGCCGCTGCCCAGAATTCGGCGGCCTCGTCGATGTCGGGCACGTTGCAGTCGATCAGCAGCGCGCAGAGTCGCGAGTAGTGCATGGTACTCCGTCCGTGTTGCCGTGGGTTGCGTTGGCGCCTCGCTACGGTCGTTCGCCCGCCACCCAGAGGAAGACATTCTCATAACGCACGCTCCCGTCCGGCCGCCTGTGGGCGCGGTCGAATGCGGTCACCTCCGCGCCACGGAAGCTGCCCAGCACCGCGAGGAGCCCTGCGCCGCATCCGGCATCGAGCAGGCGCGTGCCGGCGGTCACGCGGGCGGCGTCCAGCGCCGCGCCAAACAGTGGCAGGCTCACCTGCTCCACGCAGCCCGCCCAGTCCCGTGCCCGTGCCCCCCAGAGCTGCCCCTGGATCTTTGCGCTGCCCATGGCCTCAAGAAACCTTGTCGACGATCTTCCAGTACGAATCTTTGTGGACGACCTTCCCGTCGCGGAATTCCCAGTGGTCGCATCCGCGGACCTCGACGCGGACGCCGTCGGGCGTCGTGCCGGTCAGCAACCACTCGGATACGCCCATGTTACCGCTGACCCAGTGCCGATCGTCACCATAATGGACGTCGGGAAGGCCCGCGAAGCGCATTGCCAGGCCTTCGCGGACGGCGGCCTTGCCCGTGAAGCGCTTGCCCCAGGGATCCGCTCCCCGGGGCGAGTCGAACGCGCAATCGTCGGCAAAGAATTCCATGATGGCGTCCAGATCGTGCGCGTTGAACGCGTCCGTGATCGCCTGCAACGTTGCGACCGACACCGCTGGCAGTTTCGTCATACGCGTGCTCTCGTCACGTTTGCCGGGCGCGGTGCTCGACAAACACGGTCTCCGCCGCTGCTTCTTCGAAGCACAGGTTGATGGTACGCCCGATGGCGCGCGTCCGGTGGACCGTCCCGGCCGGGATCGTGACACTGTCCCACGGCTGCAGCCTGAGCTCCCGCCCGTCCTCCAGGTCGATGGCGAGGCACCCTGCCACGACGACGAACAGCTCGTCCGTGGACGGATGGCAGTGCCAGCGGTAGTCACCCTCGAAAACCGCAAGCCGGAGGCAGCTTCCGTTGACCCGGTTGATGACCATGTTCCGGTACGTGTCGGTAACCGCCTCGCCTTCGGCTTTCAGGTTCGTCACGTGCAGTGCGGGGTAGCGAGCCGGCTCGCTCCGGTAAGCATCGGCGGAATAGTCCATGATTCCTCCCAATATCCGTTTCGATTCCGGCTCGTCAGGCGGTGGCGGCACGCACCGTCGACCGCGACAGGAGCCACGCAAGGTAAGCGGCGGCCACGACGTCATACGCACCGCAAAACGCAGGCCACCAGGCGGGCACGCCGGGGTTGACGATCAGATCGTCGTGGATGAAATCGAACAACCCGTGCGCGGCCAGTGCCGCGGCAACCAGCCACAGCGACAACCGGAAGCCGGCGACCGCTGCACCCAGGAAAACGAAGATCGCGACGGACTCGGCCAGCAAAGCCTCCGTCGACCCGCCCATCACTGCAAACAGCGCGTAGTACGAAGCGACAACCATCGTCACGACGGGATAGAAGGCCCGGTCGCGGTCGAGACCGACGAAGGTGGCGAAGAGCCCGACCCCGAGTGCCAGGATTGCCCCGATCAGGAATGCCATGCCTGTTCGCCTCGCAAGGTTGACTACGTGCGGCCCGTCTCGGGCAGTTCGGTGAACGTGCCGAGAGAACGCTCGGCGACGGTCAGCCGCTCACATTCTGCATCCAGCTCCGCGTACGCTTGCGCGAACGCTGACCGAAACTCGCGGTAGCCCTCTTCGCTGCGCCACCGATCCAGTGTGACATAGCGCCGGGCAACGGCGCTGTCCTTGAGCAGCAGGGTTTCGATGTAGGCCGGAGAGCGGCGAAAGAGCTGTGCCCAGGTGCCCGCTGCCGCATAGTGCCGCTCGAATTCCCGTTCAAGGCCGGGCCTGACCTGGAACTCCCACAGGTACGCATAGCCATTCTGCATGATCGGCTCCCCGGGGGATGACTCGCGGCGGGTCAGCGGCCGTTGCCCGCCCCGGATGCTTCACTCTTTGGCAAGCGGGGCCGCTGCCCGGTGCTCGATGAAGGTGGTGCGCTCTTCCGGCAGGATACGCCCGTCCGGCTCGAAGCGGATACCGGGGGTGACGAAGTCGTCGGCGCTCAGGTCGCGGATCCAGGCGAGAGCGTCGCCCTGCGGGTCGAACGACGGCCCGGCCGGGCGGATCTGCACGGTCGAGTCGATCCTGCCGTCGACGAAGCGGCCCTCGCCGTCCAGCGTGACGGTCAGGATCGGCGCTATGCCGGCGAGGCCGTTCACGCTGATGCCGTAGTAGGTGGCGAAGTTGCCGAGGCTGTAGGCGATGAGGCGGTCGTGATAGCGCTCCATGGCGCGCACGACGTGCGGCCCGTGACCGAGCAGCAGGTCGGCGCCGGCGTCGACCATGCGCCGGGCGAAGTACACGACGTCGCCGCGCGGCTCGCCGAAATACTCCTCCTCGGCGAACGGGACGTGCGTCTTGTCCGGCCCCTCCGCGCCGCCGTGGAAGGACACGATCACGATGTCGTGCGTGGCCGCGTATTCCGCAACGGTGCCCGCCGCGGCGGCGTAATCGTGCAGCAGGTTGGAATTGCGCGTCACGGCGAACGCGAGCACCGCCACGTCGAGGCCTTTGACCTGCAAAGTCGCGAAGTCGCCCTGGCGCCCGGAGTGGAGGATTCCCGCCGCGTCCAGGGTTTGCATCGTGGCCGTGCGCCCGTCTTCGCCGAAATCGCGGGCGTGGTTGTTCGCCAGGCTCAGCACGTCGAAGCCCGCGTTCGCGAAGTGCTCCACGTAACGCGCCGGCGAGCGGAACAGGTAGCACGCGCGCGGGTTCCGGCATTCCTTCGCCGGCGTGCCGCCGTCCACCAGCACGCCCTCGAGATTGCCGAAGGCGATGTCCGCCGCCGCGAGCACCGGCGTGACCTCCGCGAGAAACGACACCCCGTCGTCATCCGGCAGGATGTTCTCCGGGTAATCCGTGCCGAGCATCATGTCGCCGACGGCCGCCACGGTGAGCAGGACCGGTGGGCCGGGCGGCGCTTCCGGAGCGGGCGGGGCCTGCGGCGCCGGGGGGGCCGCCGGCACCGGCTCGCGCGGCGCCTCCGGCGCGGCGGCGCAGCCGGCCAGCGCGGCGCAGGCGATGAGCGCGACGAATCGCGGGCCTGGCAACGGCCGGATCATCCGTCGCCGAGCCGGATCCGCAGCACGTCCATGCCGGCCTTGTGCAGGCGTGTGCGCAATGTGTTCAGCCGTTCCAGATCGTCGATCGGGCCGATGCGCACACGGTGGTAGGTCTTGTCCGCGATGGTGACGCGCTCGATCTTCGATTCGATCCCCTGCAGCGCGAGCTGCGCGCGCCGCCGGTCGGCATCCGCGAAGTTGGTGAACGAGCCCACCTGCAGCACGTACACGCCGGGCGTCACGACCTTGCGCGTGGTCGTGTCGGTGCTGACGTCCTTCTCCTGCTCGGGGATGATGACCTCGAAGTTCGGCAGCATGTCGTAGAAATCGAAGCGTGCGGCCGGCGTCTCGTCCACCGGCGGAGACGGGGCCGGGTCCGCCGCGGTCGCCTCCTCGCGCACCGGCTCCGTCATGCTGGCGGGTTCCTGGGCGACGGGCCGGGACTCTCGCTCGCGCTCGCCGTGCTGCCCCTCGATATAGATCGCGAACGCCACCGACAAGCCGATGGCGAGGCCGAACAACAGCCAGGCCCAGCCCGGAAACTCCTCCGCGGAGCTTCTCCGCCGGCGCTTCGCCATCTACATCGCTTCCGGCGCGGACACGCCGAGGATCGCCAGGCCCGACGCGATGACCTGCTGCGCGGCCGCGATCAGCGCCAGCCTGGCATTGCGCGTCGCCTCGTCATCGACGATGAACGTGTGCGCGTTGTAATACGTGTGGAAATCGTTGGCGAGATCGCGCAGGTAATGCACGAGGTGATGCGGCGCCCGGTTCGCGGCCGCGAGCTCGATGATCTCCGGATAGCGGGTGACGGTGCGCATCAGCGCTTCCTCGTGCGGCTCGCGCAAGTGGCCGAGCCGGGCAACCCCGAGCTCCCGGTTCCATGCGATGCCGCGCTCCCGGGCCTGGCGGAACACGCTCGCGACCCGCGCGTACGCGTACTGGATGTAATACACCGGGTTCTCGTTCGAGCGGCTTTTCGCGAGCTCGAGATCGAAATCGAGGTGCTGGTCATTCGAGCGCATGACGTAGAAGAAGCGCGCGGCGTCGTTGCCCACTTCTTCGCGCAGCTGCCGCAGCGTGACGAACTCGCCCGAGCGCGTCGACATGGAGAGCTTCTCACCGCCGCGGTACAGGGTGACGAACTGTACGAGCCGCACTTCGAGGTCGTCACTCGCAAATCCCATCGCCTCGAGCCCCGCACCGACGCGCGAGACGTAGCCGTGGTGATCCGCGCCGAGCACGTCCAGCAGGTGGTCGTAGCCGCGCTGCCGCTTGTCGTAGTGGTAGGCGATGTCGGAAGCGAAGTAGGTCGTCTTGCCATTCTCGCGCACGACGACCCGGTCCTTCTCGTCCCCGTAATCGGTGGCACGGAACCAGGTCGCGCCGTCCTTCTTGTACAGCATGCGGCGCTTCTCGAGCTCCGCGAGCGCCTGTCCGATGCGACCGTCGTCCGCGAGGCTCTGCTCGGAGTACCAGCGGTCGTACACGACGCCGAACTCCGCGAGATCGTCCTTGATGTCGTCGAGGATCGACTCCAGCGCGTAGCGCCGCACCGCACCGAAGCGCTCCGCACCGAGGTGCCGTTCCGCCGCCTCGAGCAGCGCGCCGATGTACGCCTCCTTGTCGCCCTCGGGTGCGTCCGGCGGCAACGTGCTCTTCAGATCGTCGCCGAGCGGCGGCCAGCCGGACGCGTCGACCGCAGCGGCGATGTCGCGGATGTACTCGCCGCGATAGCCGGCCTGCGGGAACGGCACGCTCTCGCCGCGCCGCTCGAGCGCGCGCAGCCAGACGCTCACGCCGAGGATGTCCATCTGGCGGCCCGCGTCGTTCACGTAGTACTCGCGGTCGACCGGATAGCCCGCGGCCTCGAACAGGTTGGCGAGGCTCGCGCCGTACGCGGCGTGCCGGCCGTGCCCGACGTGCAGCGGCCCGGTGGGGTTGGCGGAAACGAATTCGACGAGGATGCGCGGCCGCTCGCGGGCGGGCCCGCGGCCGTAGCTTGCGCGCTGCTCCAGCACCCTGGCGATCTCGCGGTGCAGCGCCTCGCGCGCGAGGCGGAAATTGATGAAGCCCGGCCCGGCTATCTCGACGCTTGCGACGAGCTCACTTTCCGGCAGTGCGGCGACGATTGCTTCCGCGAGCTCGCGGGGCTTCAGGCCCAGAGGTTTCGCGAGCTGCATCGCGACGTTGGTGGTGAAGTCGCCGTGGCGCGGGTCGCGCGTGCGCTCGAGCGCCGGTCCGGCCGACGAGACTTCCGCGCCGCGGAGGGCGGGTGCGCGCGCCAGCGCCTGCGCGAGAAGTTGTTCGAGATCTTGCTTCACGAAAATCCCAGATGCAGAGCCATGGGAGGCAGGGTGTTTCGAGCGCGAATTGTACCGTGCCTTTCGGCCGAGCGTTGCCGGTGTCTCCTGCGCGACAGCGCAGTGTCAAAAAAGCTCGATCGGATCCACGTCGATCGACCAGCGGACGCGCCGGGCGCCCGCTTCCGCCTCGAGCGCGGGAAGCAGCGCGGCCAGCAGCCGGTGCAGCAGGCGCCGGTTCGCGCTCTGGAACAGCAGGTGGGCGCGGTAACGCCCGGCGCGTCTCGCCATGGGGGCGTCGACCGGCCCGAGGACGCGCACGGCGTCCACGGCTTCGGCACGCGCCTGCGCCGCCGCCGTCTCGAGGAAGCGCTGCGGGAGATCGCGATCGGTGGCCGACGCGCGCAGCAACGCAAGTCGGGAGAAGGGCGGCCAGCCGGCCGCCCGGCGTTCCTCGAGGGCCGCATCCGCCACCCGTGCATAGCCGCCCCCGAGCAGCGCCGCCCAGAAAGGGTGCGAGGCGAAGGCCGTCTGGATCAGCACCTCGCCCCGCCGCTGCTCGCGCCCCGCGCGCCCCGCCACCTGCACGATGCTTTGCGCCAGCCGCTCGGTGCCGCGGAAGTCGGTGCTGAAGAGCCCCTGGTCCGCGTCCACGACGCAGACCAGCGCGAGATCGGGGAAGTGATGGCCTTTCGAGAGCATCTGGGTCCCGACCAGCACCCGCGATTCGCCGCTCGCGGCGGCGGCGAGCGCCTTCTGCATCGCGCCGCGGCGGCGCGTGCTGTCGCTGTCGATGCGCGCGACCCCGTGCTCGCCGAAGCGGCGGCGCAGCACGGATTCGAGCCGTTGCGTCCCGTGGCCGAGCGGGGTTACGTCGCTGCCGCACTCCGCACAGGTGCGATCGAGTCGCCGTGACGCTCCGCAGTGATGGCAGATCAGCCGGCCGCTTGCCGTGTGCACCGTCATGCGCGCATCGCAGTGCCGGCACTCGGCCAGCGCGCCGCAGCCCTCGCAGATCAGCGTCGGCGCGTAGCCGCGGCGGTTGATGAACACCAGCACCTGACCGCCGGCGGCGAGCTGGCGCTCGATCGCGGACTGCACCGGCTGGCTCAGCCCGTCCTCGGGCGGGTAGCGCTTCAGGTCGATCAGCGCGAGGCGCGGCGGCGCGGCGCCCCCGGCGCGCACCGGCAGGCGCAGGTGCCGCCACTCTCCGTCGCGGGCGCGGTGCAGGGATTCGAGCGACGGCGTCGCCGAGCCGAGCACGACCGGCAGACCGAGCGCCTTACCGCGCTTCAGCGCGAGGTCTCGCGCCGAGTAGCGCAGGCCTTCCTGCTGCTTGAACGAGCTGTCGTGCTCTTCGTCGACGACGATCAGGCCGGGGCGCGCGAGCGGCACGAACACGGCGGAGCGCGTTCCGAGCACGAGTGGCGCGCTGCCGTCGCGCGCCGCGCGCCAGGCCGCGAGCCGTTCCGTATCCGGAAGGGACGAGTGCAGCACGGCCGGCGCCAGTCCCAGACGCTGCTCCAGGCGCCCGACGAGCTGCGGCGTCAGCCCGATCTCGGGGACGAGGACCAGCGCCTGCCGCCCCCGCTCGATCACCGCTTCGATCAGCCGCAGGTACACCTCCGTCTTGCCGCTGCCCGTGACACCATCCAGCAGAGTCACCTCGAACCCGCCATCGAGGGAGATCGCCTCGAGGGCGGCCGCCTGCCCGGCGTTCAGCGCCGGCCCTGCCTGCCGGGCGGACACTGCGCGCACGGCGGACACGTCCTGCCGCTCGCTGATCTCGATCCAGCCTTTCTCCTCGAGGCTCTTTCGCGAGCGATTCCAGCCCGGGGCGGCTTCGTCCAGGGCGGCAAAAGTCGCGACGCCGCCGGCGCGCCGCAATGCGGCGAGGAGCGCCGCCTGGCGCGGCGCCTTGCGCGTCAGGGTGTCGAGGTCGACGGCGGCCCCTGAGGCCGTGAGCCGCGCTTCGCGTATCAGCGGGAGCAACGGATTGCCGTGCCGCAAAGGGGCGGGGAGCGCGGCGGCGACGACCTCCCCGATCGGATGATGGTAATAAGCGCTGACGAAGGAGAGCAGCTCGAGATCGGAGTCATCGAGGAGCGGCGCCGGGTCGAGCACGTCGAGCGCGTGCTTGAGCTTCGCGGCGGGAACGTCGCTGCTTGCCGCCACGCCCATCACCAGGCCGACGAGCCTGCGGCGCCCGAAGGGCACGAGCACGCGGCAGCCGGGCGATGCACCCGGCGCGCCGTGGCGCGGCGGCAGGTAATCGAACAGGCGCGACAGCGGTGCGTTGATCGCGACGTTCAGCACCGCTTCCTGCATCGATGGGCTTCCCGGTGGTGTAGGAGCGCGCATCGCGCGCGACCGGCTCCCCGGTCAGAGCTGCTTGATGGCGTGAATCAGCTCCGCGGCCATGGCCTGGCCGTCGCCGTAGAGCATGCGCGTCTGGTCGAGGAAGAAGAGTGCGTTCTCGATGCCGGAGAAGCCCGCGCCCTGGCCGCGCTTGATGACGACCACGTTCTTCGCCTTGTCGGCGTTCAGG
>DASVDF010000010.1:0-29250 GCA_036381215.1 Woeseiaceae bacterium
GCGAGCCAGATCATGCGTCCTCGATGGGCAGTGACATGCGGCGGCGCACGATGCGGAAGGCGGCGACGCCGCCCGCGCCGAGCAGCACGAGCGGGCCGATCCACAGGATCAGCGTCTTGCCGGAGAAGCGCGGGCGGTACAGCGCGAATTCGCCGTAGCGCGTCGCGAGGAAATCGGAGATTTCCGCGTCCGTCTTCCCTTCGACCAGCAGCCGGCGGATCTCGCGCCGCAGGTCGGCCGCCAGAAAGGCGTTGGAGTCCTTGATGCTCTGGTTCATGCACTGCAGGCAGCGCACCTCGGAGATGATGCGCTCGTAGCGCGCCTGCAGTGCAGGATCGTCCAGGCGCTCGGCATCGATCGCGAACGCAATGCCCGCGAGCAGCAATGCGAAGAGCGGCAGCAGCCGGCTCACCGTCACTTCCCTCCACCCTGCGCGATCAACGGTACGAATTCGTTTTCCCACACGGCCTGCGTCAGCGGCGCGATGTGCTTGTGCAGCACGGTGCCGTCCGGCCCGATCAGGAACGTCTCCGGCGCGCCGTACACGCCCCAGTCGATGCCGACGCGCCCGTCGGCATCGTAGCCGACCGCGGTGTAAGGGTTGCCGAGCTCGTCGAGCCAGAGCCTCGCGGCGTCGCCGTCGTCCCGCCAGTTGAGGCCGTAGATCGGGATGTCCTCGCGCTCGGCGAGCGCGAGCAGGAAGCCGTGCTCCTCGCGGCAGCCCACGCACCAGGTCGCCCACACGTTGACGAGTGCGTAGCGGCCCGCGTAGTCGTCGCTCGTGACCTTGCGCGCCGGATCCAGGAGATCGGGCAGCGTGAACCCGGGCGCGGGCTTGCCGACGTACGGCGAAGGCAACGCGGCCGGATTGCGGCCCAAGCCGTAGGTGAACAGCAGCACCAGCCCCGCGAACACGACGATGGGCACGATGAAGCGCAGCTTCACGCCGGCTCCTCCGCGGCGACGGGCTGCCGCTCGCGCGCGGCGACGTTCACGCGATAGCGCCGGTCGCTTGCCGCCACGATACCGCCTAACGCCATGACGACCGCACCGAACCAGATGAAGCGGATGAGCGGCTTGTACTGCACGCGCACGCTCCATGCGCCGTCACCGAGCGGCTGGCCGAGCGCGACGAACAGGTCGCGGTTCCAGCCGGGCTCTATGCCGGCCTCCGTCATCGGGTTCTGCTGCACGAGATAGGTGCGCTCCTGCGGCCGCACGGTACCCACGAACTCACCGTCCCTGCGGATCTCCACCTCGGCCTCCAGCGCCCGGTAGTTCGGACCTTCGACGTTCTCGAGGCCGCGCAGCTCGAAGGTGTAACCGCCGACCTCGACGCTGTCGCCCGGTGCGACCCTCAGGTCCTCTTCGACGCCGAATGCGGACACGACCGTCACGCCGAGAACGAACATCCCGACGCCGAAATGCGCGATCGACATGCCGGCGACCGAGCGGCTGATGCCGGGCGTGCCCGGTGCGCGGCGCCACGAGCGCAGCGGCTGCACCAGGCTCGCGGCGAGAATCCAGAAAGCGGCCACGCTGCCGACGACGACCAGGCCGGTGGCGCGCCCGTACACGAACAGGGGCAGCGCGATGCCGGCCACGAGCGCGACCAGCGCCGGCCACTTCAGCAGCCGGCCGAGCCCGGCCGCCGGCTGGTAGCGCCAGGCGGCATGCATGCCGGCGCCGAGCAGGAACACCAGCGGGATCATGGGCAGCGCAAACGCCACGTCGAACCACGGCGGACCGACGGAAATCTTCTCGCCGGTGGTCCACTGCACGGCGAGCGGCGACAGCGTGCCGAACAGCACCAGCGCGGCCGCAATCACCAGCAGCACGTTATTGAGGAGCAAAAACGTCTCGCGAGAGAGCGGCCGGAACCCGGCATCCGAATCGAGCGTGTGCGCGCGCCAGGCGTAGAGCGCGAGCGCGCTGCCGATCACGACGCCGAGGAACACGAGGATGAACAGCCCGCGTGCCGGATCCGTCGCGAACGCGTGCACGGACACCAGGATGCCCGAGCGCACGAGGAACGTGCCGAGCAGGCTCAGGGAGAACGCCGCGATGGCGAGCAGCAGCGTCCAGCTCTTGAACAGACCGCGCCGTTCCGTCACCGCCAGCGAATGAATGAGCGCCGTGCCGACGAGCCACGGCATGAACGAGGCGTTTTCCACCGGATCCCAGAACCACCAGCCGCCCCAGCCGAGCTCGTAATAGGACCACCAGCTTCCGAGCGCGATACCGACCGAGAGAAAGGCCCAGGCCCACGTGGTCCACGGCCGCGTCCAGCGCGCCCACGTGCGGTCGAGATCGCCCGACAGCATGGCAGCGACCGCGAACGCGAACGCGACCGCGAAACCGACATAACCCGTGTAGAGGATCGGCGGGTGGTACGCAAGCCCCGGATCCTGCAGCAGCGGGTTCAGGTCGGAACCGTCGGGGTGCGCGGGGAAGACGCGCTCGAACGGATTGGACGTGAGCAGCATGAACAGGAGAAAACCGCAGCTCAGGAGCCCCAGCACGCCGAGCACGCGGGCCGCGAACGGCACCGGGAGCTCACGGCTGTAACGCCCGACGGCGACGGTCCAGGCCCCGAGGATGAAGGTCCAGAGCAGGAGCGAGCCCTCGTGCGCCCCCCAGACAGCGGAAAATTTGTAGATCGCCGGCAGCGCGAGCTGCGAATTGCGCGCCACGTAGAGCACCGAGAAATCATTACCGAGGAACGCCGTGGCCAGGCACGCGAACGCGAACGCGACGAATACGAACTGCCCCACGGCCGCCGGGCGCGCGATGCTCATCAGCGCGGCGTCGTTTTTGTGCGCGCCGACGAGCGGCAGCACGCCCTGGCAGACGGCAAGCGCCAGCGCCAGCGCGAGCGCGAAGTGGCCCAGCTCGGGAATCACTGTGCGCCGTCCCCCGCCGGCCCCGCCGCGCCGGTCTTTTCCGCCGCGTGCCGCTTGAGCGAATCGGCGACCTCCGGCGGCATGTAGTTTTCGTCGTGCTTGGCCAGCACCGTGTCCGCGACGAACGTGCCGTTCTCGTCCAGGTGACCGTGGGCGACGATCCCCTGCCCTTCGCGGAACAGGTCCGGCAGGATGCCGCTGTAGACGACCGGCAGCTGGTGCGCGTAGTCGGTGAGCGTAAACGCGACGTCGATCCCCCCGGGCGGATGCCGAACGCTGCCCTCGACCACCATGCCGCCGACGCGGAAATTGCGGTTTTCCGGCACGTTGCCGGCCACCACGTCCGAGATCTCGACGTAGAACATCATGTTGTCGCGGAACGCGCGCAGCGTCAGCGCCGTGGCGACGGCGAGGCCCGCAGCGGCGAGGCCGATGGCGAGCAGGCGTTGGTGTCGGGGCTTCACTTTGCGGTCTCCGCGGCCTTCAGCCGGATCCTGATCTCGCGCACGATGCGCCGGTGACGGCGGCGTGCCTGGACTGCACACACGGCGAGGACGACGAAAGTGGCTGCATACGCGGTCCACACGTAAGCGCCGTACCCGCCCATGGACAGCGTTTCGATCATGGGGTTTCGGAGGCCTCAGGATACATCAGCCGGCGCACCCAGCGGGCACGCCGCTCGCGCAACAGCACCTCGCCGCGCACGCGGTCGATCAGGAGCGCCGCGAACACGAGCGAGAACCCGCCGAGATTCGCGAGCAGCGGCCACAGCATGCTGCCCGTGATGGCGGGCCCGCCTTCGCGGATCAGGGTGGGGCCCTGGTGCAGGGAGCTCCACCATTCCACCGAGAAATGGATGATCGGGACGTTCACGAGGCCCACCAGCGCGAGCACGGCGCTCGCGCGATCCGCGCGCGCCGTCTCGTCGATCGCCGCGCGCAGGGCGAGATAGCCGAAATAAAGGAACAAGAGGATCAGCTCCGAGGTGAGGCGCGGATCGCCCCACTCCCACCACGTGCCCCACATGGGGCGGCCCCATATCGAGCCGGTCAGGAGCGCGAGAAACGTGAACCAGGCGCCAAGCGGCGCCGCGCTCGCCGCCACGGCGTGTGCGAGCTTCATCCGCCAGATGAGCCCGATGCCGGCGGCCACGGCCATCACCACGTATCCGAGCATCGACAGGTAGGCGGCCGGCACGTGCACGTAAATAATGCGGAATGCGTCGCCCTGCTGGTAATCCGCCGGCGCCAGGAACAGGCCGGCAAACGTGCCGTAGAGGATGGCGGCCAGGCCGGCCGCGCCGAGCCACGGGGTCAGGCGCGCCGCGAGCGCGTAAAAGTGCGGCGGCGACGCCAGCTTGTGCAGGAGAGTCCACATGGTCACTCGGCCGCGATGCGCAGGGCCGCGGCGGCCGCAAATGGTGCTAGCACCAGCGCCAGCACGCAATAGGCGGCCAGGAAATAGATGCCGCCGGCGGCCGCGTCCCCGGCGGCGGCGAGCGACACCGTGCGTGCCCCGAAGATCAAAATCGGGATCGCGAGCGGCAGGACCAGGAGGCCGAGGAGCGCCGTCGCGCGGTTCAGGCCGACGGTGAGCGCCGCGCCGACGGAGCCGAGCAGGCTCAGGCTCGCCGTGCCGAGCGCAAGCGTCAGCATCAGCACGCGGATGGCGCCGGCCGACAACCCGTAGGAATACGCCGCCACCGGCGCGACCAGCACCAGCGGGACCCCGCCCAGCAGCCAGTGCGCCCCGGCCTTGGCGAGCGCAAGCAGCGGCAGCGGCTGCGCGCTCAGCAGGAGCTGTTCCAGGCTTCCGTCCTCGTGGTCGGCAAGGAAGAGGCTGTTCAAGGAGAGCAGCGTCGCGAGCAGCGCGGCGACCCAGAGCACGCCCGGTCCGATCAGCGCGAGCGCCGCCGCGTCCGCGCCGAGGGCGAGCGGAAACAGCGTGGCGACGATCACGTAAAAGAACAGCGGATTCAGCACGTCGCCGGGACGCCGCCAGCCGAGCACCAGGTCGCGCCGGGCTACCGCGAGGAAGCCGTGCGTGAGCGACGGCAGGGGGGGTCCGGCCGCGGTGCTCACGACAGCCGGATGCGCCGGACCGCACCGTCGATGCCGGCCCCCTGGTGGGAGGCCATGACCGCCAGCCCGCCGCCCGCGAGATGGGCGCCGACGAGCTCCGCCACCAGTGCGCGGCCGGCGGCATCGAGATTCGTATAGGGCTCGTCCATCAGCCACAGGGTGGCGCACCCGAGCACCAGCCGCGCGAGCGCCGCCCGCCGCTGCTGGCCCGCGGACAGGAGGCGAAACGGCAGCCGCTCGAGACCCGCGAGCCCGAGACGTTCCAGCACGCCCGGTCCTGCCCCGCCGAAGGTGCGCAGGCCCGCCTCGCAGCGCAGGTTTTCCGCGAGCGTGAGATCGCCCTTGAAGCCGGGGCGGTGGCCCATCCAGGCGACTTCGCCGTGAAAAGCCTGGCGATTGCGGCGCGTCGGGACGCCGCGCCAGGAGATCTCGCCCTCCTCGAGGGGGAGCAGGCCCGCGACGGTGCGCAGCAGGCTGGTCTTGCCGCTGCCGTTCGGCCCTTCGACCAGCAGCAGCTCGCCCGCGGCAAGCGCGAAGCAGAGGCCGCTGAAGAGGCAGCGCTCGCCGCGGATCAGCGCGAGGTCACGCGCCGCAAGCTCGGGTGCCATGCGCAATGAGATCCGTTATTTGTGTTTTCCGTCATTTACAAGCTCTTTCGCTAATTCTTCTTAGAAGATGTTCACAACTCCGCCCCGGCCCGAGCGTTGAACATAAGGTATTTACACAGGCACAAAACCGCCCGTAGACTACATCCGTTGGTGGCTTCGCACCTTAAAAATCACCGGAAAGTACCTGTTCCGGAATAAATCTTTCCTCCGGGGGACCCGCAATGGAGCTGAGCGAGATCGGGCTCGGACAAGCGCCTTTTCCGGCGCATGGCGGCCCCGTCACGCACGTCTCCTACGAGGCGGAGCAGGCCGCGCTCGAGTTCCTCGCCGAGGTCGGCGCGCACGAGCGCGCTCTCGGGCTGTTCCAGGGACCTCCGCTCTCCGGCAAGACCACGATCCTGCGCACCTTCACCCGCTCCCTCGATGAGCATACTGCATTTGCTCTCGTGGACGGCGCGGGCGCCGGGACCCGCGAGCTGTTCGACGAGATCCTCGGACAGTTCGGCTACGAGTTCGAGTACACGACGGTGAACGAGCTCGTGAGCATGCTGCGCGTGTTCGTGCTGCAACAGACGGCGCGGGGCCTGCCGCCGCTCCTGATCGTCGAGAACGTGCACGCCATGCTGCCCGCGACGCTCGGTGCGTTGTGCGAGCTCGCCGCCCTGTGCGTGCGGGACCGCTGCGCCGTCGGGCTGGTGTTCGCGAGCGACCGCTGCCTCGAGCCCATGATGCGTGCGCCCGCGGTGGCGCCGGCGCTGGTCCGGCGCGAGATACGCAGGTTTAAGCTCGAGCCTCTCACCGGGTTCGAGTCCCGCTCTTATCTTTACGCGAAGCTCAAGGCGAGCGGCTGTCGCGAGCCCGCGAAGGTCTTCCCCGAGGACGTCTGCCTCGAGCTGCACGAGGCCGCAGGCGGCTGGCCGGGACTCGTCGACCGCCTCGCGCTACGGGCGCTCGCGAAGGCCGAGAAGCTGCCGGTCACGGCCGAGCTGGTCGAGCGGTCCGACACCTACGACAACCTGCCCGTGCTCGGCGAGGCAAGCGGCGAATGGCTGCTCGAGGACGTACGCACGCCGCCCACGCTCATCATTACCCGAGACGGCGAGACCCTCGAAGAACGCGCGCTCGACGGTGTTCGCTTCCTGATCGGACGCGGCGAGCACAACGACCTCCGTATCAACAGCCGCTTCGTGAGCCGCCATCACGCGCTGCTGGTACGGCACGGCCCGACCACGTTCCTGCTCGACCTCAACAGCACCAACGGCACGTTCGTCAACTCGCGCCGGATCTCGAACCTCGTGTTGCGGCACGAGGATGTCGTGCAGCTCGGGCATCACCGCATCAAGTTCATCGACCCGCAGGCGACCGAGCGCGTGACCCCGGACGAAGCGGCCCTCGCGGAGACCGTGGTGATGAAGAGCCTCGCCGACGTACGGCGGCTGCTCGCGGAAGAACGAACGGAAGCCGTCGGCGCACAGGATTCGTCCGCCGCCGCCGACGGCTGAGGCCATTCGGAGGAAACGCGCGCTCGCGCCAGGCCGTGCGTGGAATCAGTTGGCGGTGTGCACCAGGCGATCGATGCGCGCCTGACGCGTCTTCTCGACCGTCTCGCGATAGAAGTTCTTCTTGAAGTGCTTGCGGCACATCGACACGTAACGCTCATTGCCGCCGATCTCGACCTGTGAGCCTTCGGTGACCGCGTTGCCGTTCTCGTCGAGCCGGATCACCATCGTCGCCTTGCGTCCGCAGTGACAGATCGCCTTGATCTCGGTCAGGTTGTCGGCCCAGGCGAGCAGGTACTTGCTGCCCTCGAACGGCTCACCCTGGAAGTCGGTGCGGATTCCGTAGGCGAGCACCGGAATCTCCAGCTCGTCACAGACCTGGCCCAGCTGGAAAACCTGCTGCCTGGTCAGAAACTGCGCTTCGTCGATGAGCACACAATGCAGGGGGTCTTCACGCCGGCACGCATCGACGATGTCGAACAGGTTGTCTGCCTTGTTGAAGGTCGTCGCCGGGGCATCGAGGCCGATGCGCGAGCTGACGCGACCGACGCCGTAGCGGTCGTCGAAATGCGGCGCGAGCAGCAGCGTGTTCATGCCGCGCTCGCGATAGTTGTAGCTCGACTGCAGGAGCGAAGTCGACTTCCCTGCGTTCATTGAAGAGTAATAAAAATAAAGCTTCGCCATTGCGGTATCGTCGTTTACGGCGCCGACTCGCGCGAAAGGGATGTGTACGAGGGGGATCAGGCGCTATTGTGACACATTCAGCGATCTTCGGGTGCTATTCCGCGCACTCGCGACGCGAGATCCGCAATGTCCGCGCGCGACCAGCGCGTGTGACGCCGCTCCGCGCCCGCCGGCTGGTGCGCAAGGCCGATCCCTTCGCGCCATTCGCTTGCGGGACGAATCGGGCGCGGCACGAGATTGCCGCCGCAGTTCGGACACACGCCCTGCAGCACCTCGTCGGCGCATTGCGCGCACCACGTGCATTCGTAGCTGCAGATGCGCGCGTCGGTGCTGGACGGCGGCAGGTCACGATCGCACAGCTCGCAGTTGGGTCTCAGCTCGAGCATGACGTCTCCTTCCGGTGCGACGACGCGATTGGTGCCCGGGGCCGGACTCGAACCGGCACGGCCTTGCGGCCAGCGAATTTTAAGTCCGCAGCGTCTACCGATTCCGCCACCCGGGCGCCGTGGGTGCAGCGATTGTAACAGGCGCGCCCCGGCGCCCCGGCACGCAGCAGCGCGGGTGGAACGATGTACTGGCAGTTAGTGGAGGCTAGGGTCGGAATCGAACCGGCGTACACGGCTTTGCAGGCCGCTGCATGACCACTCTGCCACCTAGCCCCGTGAGAACCGCCGTTCCGGCGGCCCGCAACCTTACCACAGACGCCGCTCCAGGCGGAGACCTTGCGCGACGGCCGGAGCAGCCGGCGCGGCTGGCTCGGCCGGTCACGCGAGCGGCATAATGCCGCGGATGAGCCGGGACCCGTCGAGCGCAATCCGTAGCCGCCGCTTTTCCGCCGCGCCGAACGCGGCATGCGGCAGCGCACCGACCGCCGTTTCCGCAATGCCACCGGCCAACGGCGGCAGCGGCACGGAAACCGCGGCCGCCCCGGGCGCCACGCCGGCGACCGCCGCGTCGCGATGAGCGCTCCACCCCGCTCCTTTCACGACGCGCTCCGGCAGGAGGATTTCGTTCTCACGGCGCACCTGCCGCTCGATTCCGGCACCGTGGGTGACGACGTGCGGGCGGCCGTCGCCACGTTGCGCGATGCGTTCGATGCGGTGCAGATCTCCGACAATCCGAATGCGCATCCGCACGTCTCGCCGATCGCCGCGGCGAGCCTCGTGCTCGCAGGCGGCATGGATCCGATCGTGCATCTCGGCTGCCGCGACCGGAACCGTATCGCGCTGCAGAGCGACCTGATGGGCGCGGCGGCGATCGGTGTAACCAGCCTCGTGCTGACCCGCGGCGAGAAGCTCCCGGCCTCGCTCAAGCAGAAGGTGAAGGGCGTCTTCGACATCGGCGCGCAGCGGCTCATTGCCACGGCGCAGGCGCTCGCGGCCAATCCGCGGCTGGTGCCGCCGCCCGGGTTCTTCATCGGTTCCAACGTCACGGCACTCGATCCCCCGGAGGACTGGGCGGCGGACGGTGTCGACGGCAAGGCCGACGCGGGCATCAAGTTCGTGCAGACGCAGCCCTGCCTCGACAGCGACGTGCTGCGCCGCTACATGGCCGCCCTCGTCGGGCGCAAGCTGCTCGAGCGGCTGTCCGTCATCGTGCAGGTGCCGCTGATCGATTCCGTGGAAATGCTGCAGGAGCTCCGCCGCGCGCGGCGTCCGCTCCTGATCTCCCCCGGCGTGCTGGAAAGACTCCGCCAGTCGCCGGACATTGCCGGCGAGGGCGAGGCCGTATGCGCCGAGGTTTTGGAGCAGATCGCGACGGTGCCGGGTGTCAGCGGCGCGAACCTCGTCTATCGCGGTGAGCACGCGCGGGCGCTGCGCATTGCCGCGCGCGGGCGCGCGGCAATGCACGCCTAGCCATCGGAATCGATCGGCGGCGGCAGGGCTACTCCCCTTTCAGGTACTGCCTCAGCCATGCCGCGACCGTCTCGTGCCACTGGAGCGAGTTGCCCGGCGACAGCACCCAGTGGTTCTCGTCCGGGAAGACGAGGAGCTGCGACGGGATGCCGCGCCGCTGCAGCGCCGTGAAGGTGCCGAGCCCCTGGTTCGGCGGTACGCGGAAATCCTCGAGTCCCTGCACGACCAGCATCGGCGTGCGCCATTCGGACACGTGGTTGACCGGGTTCCAGCGCTCGTACGCTTCCGGATCTTCGAAATACGGCGCGCCGAAATCCCACTCCGGGAACCAGAGCTCCTCGGTAGCGTAGTAGAAGCTCCTCAAGTCGAACAGCCCGTCGTGATTGACGAGACACTTGAAGCGCTCCGGCCACCGGCCTGCGATCCAGTTGATCATGTAGCCGCCGTAGGACGCACCGAGCGCGCACGCGTTGTCCTTCTCGAGCCACGGATTTTGCGCGATGGCCGCGGCGAGACCGCGCTGCAGATCGACGAGCGGCTTGCCGCCCCAGTCGCGATTGATCGAGTCGACGAAGTCCTGGCCGTAGCTGCTTGACCCGTGAAAATCGACGAGCACGACGCCGTAGCCCTGCGCGGCGTAGGTCTGCGGATTCCAACGGTAGCTCCAGCCTTCGCTGAAGCTGCCTTGTGGACCGCCGTGGATCAGGAACGCGATCGGATAAGTCTCGCCTTCCGTAAAGCCCACGGGGCGGAACACGTAGCCATACACCGTATCGCCCTCCGCGCCCGCGAAGCTGAACTGTGCGTAGTCGGCCATCTCGATGTCGCGCAGCGCCTGCGCGTTGATGGCGGTGAGCCGCTGCGGCTCGCCGCGGCCGAGCGGCAGCGCATACAGGTCGGCCGGCGCGGCGAACGAATCGCGGATGAAGATCAGCCGCTCCCCGGCCACTGCCACGCTCGCGTCCGCAACCCCTTCGGTGAGCGGTGTCACCGACCCGTCGTCCGTGTCGAGGCGAAAGATCCGGGTCGTGCCGACGTCGCCCGCCGTCACGTACAGGCTCGTACCGTCCGCGGCGAACGCCACCTCGTTGACGGAGCGGTCCCAGTCGGCCGTGAGATTGCGCGTCTCACCGCTCGCGAGATCGCGAACCATGACATCGAGCTGGTCGGATTCGTAGGCGGGACGTCGCATCGTGAGCCACACGAGACGCCGGCCGTCCGGCGAGACGAGCGGATTCTTGTCCGTGGCCTGGTTGCCGCGCGTGAGGTTCTGCGGCGCGGCCGAGCCGTCCGCCGGCACGCGAAACACGTCGAAGTTCATGGACCAGGGCTCGGTCTGCCCGGCCTCGCGCAGGGTGAAGAATACGGTTTGTCCGTCGGGAGCGAAGGCGATTTCCGCGCGCCCGCCGAAAGGCACCGACGGCACGTCGCCGTCGAGCGTTCCCGAGACCTTGACGGGCTCACCGGTCGCCCTGCCGTCCGCGATGGGCGCGGTGAACAGGGACGAGCGCCGCCCGTCTTCCCAGCTGTCCCAGTGACGCACGAACAGCCGGTCGTAGACCTGTCCGCTGCGCTTGTCCTGCTCACCTTCCTCCAGGCGCTCTGCCGTGCAGGCGAGCGTTGCACAGTCGGCGAACACGTCCGCCGTGAATGTAATGCGATCGCCGCGCGGCGCGACCCGCAGGTTGGCGACGTCGAGCGGGTAATCGGTGACCTGCTGTGCCCTGCCCCCGGTCGTGCGCATGCGCCAGACCTGGCTCTTGCCGGAACGCGCCGATATGAACCAGACCCATGCGCCGTCGGCGCTCCACTGCGGGGCGCTGTCGTTCGCGGCATCCTCGGTCAGGCGGCGCGGTCTCGCGTCGCGCCGGCCGAGGTCGAGCAGCCATACGTCGCTGCGGCGCTTGTTCGCCTCGAGGTCGGTCTCGGTGACGACGAAGGCCACCGTCTGCCCGTCGGGAGACACCTGCGGGTCCGACAGCCTTGCCAGTGACGCGAGATCCCGCGGCTCGAGGCCGCGGGCATCGGCGGAAGCGGCGGCCGTCAGGAACAGCGCAACGAGGATGACGCCTTTCTTCATCATCGGATCATTTCTCCCGTATGCTGAGGACGAAGATGCGGACCGGCGGGTCGATGTCAGACTCGGCTCGAGCCCGGGCCGGCGATGTCACCGGGAGCTCGCGCGAGTGGCGCTGCCCGTCGCTCCGTTCTTCTTCGAGCGGGTGGCGAGTATACATGACGTCACCGCGACGGACCGGTGCCGGGCGGGACGAGGACGGGAGCACTCCGATGACGGACGCGCAAGCGATGCTGATCATGACGACGGTGGACGGCGATGACGCGGCGGCGCGGCTCGCGACGCGGCTCATCGAGCAGCAGCAGGCGGCCTGCGTGCAGCAGGTCGAGATCAGGAGCCGCTATCGCTGGCAGGGCGAAGCGCGTTGCGAGGGCGAGATCCTGCTGCTAGTGAAGACGTCCGCAACGGCCGCAGCGGCGGCCATGGAGACGATTCAGGCACACCACCCGTATGACGTGCCGGAGATCGTCGCGCTGCCCATCGTCGCCGGCAGCGCCGCGTACCTGGAGTGGCTGGCACGCGAAGCTCCGGGTCCTGCGCCGGCCTGACGCGCCGTCAGTCCCGCGCCAGCAGCTTGTGCATCACGTACGCGTCGACGAGGCCGAGGCGGCGGTGCCGGAACGCCTGCGGCAGCGTGCCGACGATCGCAAAACCCTCTTTCTGCCACACGTGCACGGCCGCTGCGTTCGTCGCGACCACGAGATTGAACTGCATCGCGAGAAAGCCACGCGCCAGAGCCTCCGTCTGCGAGTGCCGGCACAGCGCGCTGGCGATGCCGTGGCCGCGCGCGCTTTGCGCCACGATGTAGCCGGCGTTCGCCACGTGCGCGCCGAGCGCGGGCTGGTTCGGCTTCAGGTAATACGTGCCGACTACGGCAGCGGCGGCGTCCAGCGCGACGAACGTGGCGCTCGGCCGTTCCACGAGAAAAGCCCGTGCCTCCTCTTCGCTGACGTCGAGCGCGAGAGGCCATGTCTCGCCCGCGCGAAAGACGGGCTCCACGATGCGCCACACCGCGGGCCAGTCGTCGGGCTGGAAGGCGCGAATCCGAATCACGGCAAGCCGCTTACCTGGCTGAGGGGTTCAGAAAGATCGTTCGGACCGCGTGTTGCCGGTCGCGAATCCGGAGCACTCCGGACCCGGCGCATTGTAGCGCGTCAGCCGGTTTCGTCGGATGCGCCCTGACGGATCTCCTCGCCCCGCGCTTCCAGCCAGGCAGAGCGCGCGATCGGCTGCTTCCAGCACGCGTTGAACTTGAGCCGCCGCTCCGGATCGTCGCCCGCGAATGCCTGCTCGAACGCAGAGAGATCGACCGAGGCAAGCTGATCGCGCATCAGCTCGATGTCCGGCAGCAGCGAGGCGCGCCGCTCGTCGAGCGTTCCCCTGGTCTGCTGCTCGCGCCAGACCGGCAACCGACCTGTCGGTTCAGACGCTTGCGGAATATGAGCGGGCGCGGCGCGAGCGCCGGCCCTGTTCCTCCGGGGGCGCGCCACGTATCCTGAACCGGGTGAGCCGTCCGCGATTGCAACCCGCTTTTCTCCTCGCGCTGTGCCTCTGCGTCGTCGGCTGGCTCGCCCCGGCGCGCGCGGATGAACGCGCTGCGGAAAACTTGCTCATCGAGCAGCCGCTGCGGATCAGTACGGCGGTGGCCGCGATTTCCCGGCCGGACGGCGAGGCACCGGCAATGTTCTTCATGGGATTCGCGGGCTTCGGCGAGGAGCGAGTGTTCGCGAACGAGGTCCGGTTCGCGGCGAAGGTCGTCGCCGAACGCTATGGCACCGGCGCGCGCAGCCTGTTGCTCGTCAACGACCGGCAGGATTCGAGCTCGGCGCCGATCGCGACGGTGTCGTCCCTGCACTATGCGCTCGCGGCGCTGGCCAACCGGATGGATGTCGACGAGGACGTGCTGTTCCTCGCGCTGTCCTCACACGGCAGCGCGGGCACCCTGGCCGTCTCGCACGAGCCTCTCATGTTGCGCGATCTCACCGCCGACGGGCTGGCGCAGGCGCTCGACGATGCCGGCATCAAATGGCGCGTCATCGTCATCTCCGCGTGCTATTCGGGAAGCTTCATCGATGCGCTCCGCAACGCGAACACGATCGTGATCACGGCCGCGGCCGCGGACCGCAGCTCCTTCGGCTGCAGCGACGATCGCGATCTCACGTATTTCGGCGAGGCGTTCTACCGCGATGCCCTCCCCGGCTCCGGCACGCTGCGCGAAGCGTTCGGGGAAGCGGTAACAGCCATCGAGGAGCGCGAGGCGCGTGAGCACATCGAGCCTTCGCGCCCTCAGGCGTACTTCGGAGAGGCTATCGAGGCGCGGCTCGCCCGAATCCGGCGTCCCGCAGCCCCCTAGCCATCAGATCCGGCTGAAGGTCAGCCGTCCGTCGCGTCCACGTTCGAGCAGGTACACGTCGGGATTGCAGAGTGCCTCCCAGCCGGAGAAGCCGAACGTCGGGTCGATCGAATGCAGCACGAGACTGAGTAACTGGCCGTGACTCGCGACAGCGGGGAGACGGTGGCCGCCGTCGAGCACGTCTTCGATAGCAGCCCGGCCTCGCGCAAGCGTCTCGCCGCCCGACTCACCGCCCGGGATGCCGTAATCCGGCTCCTCGAACGAAAGCCGCACGACGTCGCGCCAGTGGGCGATCGGCTCGGGCGACAATCGGCGTTCCGCGAGTCGTGCGTCGATCTCGATCGGCAGATTCGCGCGCCGCGCGAACGGCTCGATGGTGCCGATCGCCCGCGCGTACGGGCTCGACACCAGCCGATCGATCGGCAGCTCCGCCAGGCGCTCGGCGAGCTCGACCGCCTGTGCGCGGCCGGCTGCCGTGAGCGGAGCTTCGGGATGCTGACCCGACGATTCGCAATGGCGGATGAGGATAACCGCGCTCTCTTTCACCTGCGAATGTCCTCCCGTGTCGTAGGCGTATTCTCCAGGGCCAGCCCGGCGGCCCGCGTCAGAGATTCTCCAGCAGGCGACGATACACGGCGATGACGTTGGCGTAGTCCCCGAGCGAGATACGCTCGTCCACGCCATGAAAGCGCGCCACGTCTTGCGGCGTTACGGTCAGCGCGAAGAACCGGTAGACGTCGTCCGCGATCGGCACGAAATGCCGGGAATCCGTGCCGGCGACCATGAGCCAGGGCGCGACGATCACGTCGTCGCCCAATACTTCGCCGATCGTGCCCCCGAGAAGCGCCCACGACGGCGACGTCGTGCTCGAGGTCGGCGAGGGCTCGATCGCAATCAACGCGCGTACCTCGACGCGCGGATCGTCGATGATCCGCCGAATGCGCGCCAGCGTGCCGTCGACCGTGTCGCCCGGCAGGATGCGCAGGTTCACGGTCGCCGTCGCCCGCGGCGCGAGCACGTTGTCCTTCTCGCCCGCGCGGAACATCGTCGGCGCGGTCGTCGTGCGCACCAGGGTGGCGGTGCTCGGGTCGCTCGTGAGCGCCGAGAGCAGAACGGGTTCGAGCAGCCAGCGATTCGCGATCGCGAAGCGCTGCCCGAACGGCAGGTGCGGCGCGAGCGTGACGAACAGCTGCTCCGCGGCGCCGTCGAGCCGCGCGGGGAAGGGATGCTCCTCGAGCCGGGCCACCGCGCGGCTGACGTTGCCGATCGCCGTGTGCGCGGGCGGACGGGACGAGTGGCCGCCCTCCTCCTCGGACGTGAGCTCGACCGTCAGATAGCCCTTCTCCGCGATGCCGACGAGCGCGATCGGTGCCGCCACGCCCGGGATCAGACCGTCTGCCACGAAGCCGCCCTCGTCCAGCACGAATTCGAGTTTCACACCGCGCCGGCCGAGATACGCGGCCACCTCGCGTGCGCCCTCGCCGCCGGTCTCCTCGTCGTGGCCGAACGCGAGATACACGGTGCGCGCGGGTTGAAAGTCGTCGGCCAGCAGCTGTTCCACCGCCTCGAGCAGGCCCATCAGGCTGGACTTGTCGTCCATCGCGCCGCGGCCCCAGACATACCCATCGGCGATCGCGCCGGCGAACGGCGGCTCTGTCCACGCTTCCGCGTCGAGCACCGGCACGACGTCCTGGTGGGCGAGGAGCAGCACCGGCCGCGCCGCGGGATCGCGGCCCATCCACTCGAAAAGCACGCTCGAGCCGCTGATTTCGGTCCGAATCAGCCGGTCGTGAACGCCCGGGAACGCCTCGCGGAGAAACTCGTGGAAGGCACGGAACGTCTCGCGATCCGCGGCCGTCGTGCCGGACGAAACCGTGCGGAACGTGATCGCGGTCGCGAGACGGCGCGGCGCGGCGGAGTCCCGCGGCGGAGTGTCGACGGGTGCGACGGCGGCCGTCTGGTGCGAGGTCGTCAGAACGGTATTGACGACGAGAACGGCGAGCAGCGCTACTAGAAGCGTCACGAGGCCGAGCGCCGCGGAGCGCCAGCTTATGGTTGTATGCACCGCCTTGATACACCGGCACAGTGCGTCGCTGCAGGAACTTCCAAAGTTGCGATCTCCTGTTCGAGTGAATCTGCTTTTCTGGAGCCGACGTCATCCCGATCGGCGTCCGCTAACCGCCGCAGCATACCCGGACCGCTTCGGATCGGCGATGCCGGCTGACCGACACTCCCCTCGCCCGCAATCATCTCGCGCAACCGCCGGAGGACAGCTCCGGCCGCGCCGTTGCGCAGCCTGTTAGAATCCGGCGCGTTACGTGAGGAGGGGCGATGGATCCGATCGAAACGCTGGAATACGAATTATTCGGCAACTCGCTGCTGGCCTGGGGCACGGCAGCCGCCGTCTTCGTCGCCGCCTGGCTGCTGCTGGGGATCGCACGGCGGGTGACGCAGAGCCGGTTGCAGACGTTCTCCGAAGCGCACGAAGCGATGGCATGGAAGATTGCCGCGCACACGATCTCGCAAACCCGGGGCTGGTTCCTGTTCCTGATCGCGCTGGTCATCGCAGCGCAGTTCGTCGTACTGCCGGCGTCCGTCAATTCCGTGCTCGAGAAGGGCGCGACGATCGGTCTTTTGGTGCAGCTCGGCCTCTGGGCCACCGCGGCGTTCGCTGTCGGTATGCGCCTGCGGCACGAGCGGCGTGTTGCCGTGGATCCCTCCGCCGTCGCGGCCATGGACGTCCTCGGTTTCGTGCTGCGCGTCGCCATCTGGACATTCGTTGTCCTGCTGGCCCTCGACAACCTCGGGGTCGAGATCACCGCGCTGGTTGCAGGACTGGGTATTGGAGGTATCGCCGTCGCGCTCGCCGTCCAGAACATCCTGGGCGACCTGTTCGCGTCGCTTTCGATCCTGCTCGACAAGCCGTTCGTGGGCGGGGATTTCCTCGACGTCAACGGCTATCTCGGCAGCGTCGAGAAGATTGGCATCAAGACCACCCGCTTGCGCAGCATCTCCGGTGAGCAGCTCATCCTGTCGAACAATGACCTGCTCAACAGCCGGATCCGCAACTACGGCCGCATGTTCGAAAGGCGCGTGGTGTTCACGGTCGGCGTCACTTACCAGACGCCGCCGGACAAGCTGCGCCGGATTCCCGGGATACTGATGGGGGCCCTCGAAGGCCACGAAAAGGTCCGCGTCGATCGGGCGCACTTCCAGAAATTCGGGGACTCCGCCCTGATCTTTGAAGTCGTTTATTACGTCACCTCGGCCGACTACAGCCTCTATATGGACATTCAGCAAGAGGCGAATCTGACGATCTACGAGCAGTTTGCCGAGGAGCAGATCGAGTTCGCCTATCCGACCCAGACACTGTACGTCGCGCAGGCCGAGCCATCGCGCGAGCCCCGTTCTGAAATCGATTCGAGATGAAATACGTTCTATAAGCATTTGACTTATAAGCTGGGGTACTGCCAGAACATTCAGCCTATTCAAGGACACGCAGAGGGAGCCGGGTCACGCCCAAAGTCGTTCGGCCGGCGCCCAGGCGCCCGCGCGGGTCACCGCCGAACGCGTTACAGTGCGAGCAAACCGCGACCGCGCGTTCCGGTGAAGGCCGGATCGCGCCGGGCGAGCCAGTGCGCGCGCCAGCCGTCCGCCAGCGCGCGCTGCACCGCCGCGGCGGCGGCTGCATGCTCGCCGCGCAGCGCGAGCACCATGCCGCGCTCGTAGTCCAGCTCGAAATTCACGAGTCCCTCGCCCGCCAGGCGCGCGAACAGACGTTCCGCATCGTCCAGCAAGGCGAGGCCACGCTCCCGGGCACCCGTCCGCAGCAACGCGCCGGCGTAATACAGCCCGTGCGGAAAGCGCCACGTCCAGACCAGCGCGTCGGCAACCCACTGCTCGAGATTGGCGGCGACACGCTCGTAGTAGCTCCGCGCCTTCTTCGCCTCGCCGGCGAACAGTTGCGCGAGCGCCGCGTTGGCGAGCGCTTCGTCGCTCGAACGCTCACCCTGCAGGCGGCCCTCGGTATACGAGCACAGCTCGGCATTGCGCCCGCCAGCGATCAGCACCGCCATGCGCGTGCGCACGACCTGCGCGTCATGCGGCGCGAGTGCCTCGGCGCGCTGCAGCATCTCCTCCGCCGCCGCAAGCTCGTCCCGATCGAGGTACAGCAGGCTGAGGCTCGCCGGGTAATACGCCCGTTTCGGGTTGACCGCGTTCGCCTTTTCCCACCATTCCCGCGCCGCGTCGAGGTGCCCAAGGCGCTTCTCCAGCTGCGCCATGCCGGACGGCGCCACGCTGAACTCGGGCGCTATTTCCACCACGGCCAGGAAGCGTTCCCGGGCCTCGTCGTAGGCGCCCAGCTTGAGCAGGACGAATCCCAGGTTGCAGCCGATGATGGGTGACAGCGGATCGGCTTCCCACGCGTGCTGGAACTGCTGCCGTGCCTCGCGCAGGCGCATGCGATCCATGAGCGTGAGCCCGAGCCAGGTGTGCGCCATGGAGTAATCCGGGTTCAGCTCCAGCGAGCGGCGCAGCGAGCGCTCCGCCGCCGCGAAATCGCCCTGCAGCCGCTCGATGAAGCCGCGCGAGGCGTGCGCTTCCGCGAGACGCGGTTCGAGCTCCAGCGCCTTTTCCACCAGCGGCGACGCGTGCGCGATCGCCTCCTCCACCGGGATCGACCCGTAGCCCTCGCCGCTCGCGCTCAAGAGCGAGTACGAGTCCGCGAGCCCCGTGTACGGCAGCGCGAACTTCGGATCGCGCTCCGTCGCCTGCTCGAAGAAGCGCAGCGCGCTGCGCAGGGATTCTTCGGTGCGCTTATGGAACTGATGACGGCCCATCAGGTAGAGGTTGTAGGCCTCGACGTCGCGGGTGCCGGGCACGACGCGCGGACGCCTGGCGCCGTAGAGCTCGACGTGCAGCGCGTCGAACACCGCGCGCGAAATCTCGTCCTGGATCCTGAAAATGTCGCCCTGCTCGCGGTCGAACACCTGCGTCCAGCGCTGGTACCCGTCCGCCGTGTCGAGCAGCCTCACGACGATGCGCAGACGGCCGTCGCTCTTGCGCACGCTGCCTTCCAGCACGTTCGCGACGTTGAGCTTCTCGCCAATGGTGCGCACGTCGTCGGCCGAATCGCGAAACGCGAACGCCGAGCTGCGGGCGGCGACCCGCAGTCCTTCCACGCGCGAGAGGACGTTCAGCAGGTCCTCGGCCAGCCCTTCGCAGAAGTAGTCGTTTTCACGGTCGCCGCCGATGTTGCGGAACGGCAGCACCGCCAGCGAGCGTTGCGGCGGGGGCGCCTTTGGCGCCGGCAGCGCCGTCGGCTGCAGTGGGCCCGGCAAGGCGGGCGTTTCGGGCGGCGTGCGCTGGACGCCGTACGGCGTGAGGTCGAACACCCAGGCGAGGACGACGACGATCGGAAAAGCGATGAGCGCCAGCGCGATGACCAGCGTCACGCTCCACGCCGGCAGCATCAGGCCGGGAAGGACGACGGAGGATACCTCGATCGCAACCCAGGCCGCGACGGCATACAACGCCGCGACGCGGATGACCTTGCGCCGGCGGAGCTCTCGATAGAAGCGGTCGATCCTCTCCAGACTCGCAGGGCGAGCCATGTCCGGTCCTCGGGAAGTCCCGCCCTGCTTCTACCATAGCAGCCGCGTTCCGGTCGATAGCGGCCGCGTCAGTGCCGGGCGGCGTCCCCGCCCGCGAGCAAACGCTCGATCGCCGCGAGCCCCCGCTCGGATTCCGAATGCGCCAGCCAGAAGAGCGCCTTCTCGCGAACGTCGTGGTGCAGCCGCTCGTCGTGCAGGACGGTGAGCAGGGCGTCGACCGCGCGATCCTCCGGGAGCTGCGACAGCGCGAAGACCGCCTCCTCGCGGACGCTCTGCTGCCGATCGGTCGCGATCGCCTGCAGGATGGCCTCCTCGCCCCGGCTCGCGCCCGTTTGCGCGAGCCAGAACCACGCCTGCGCACGCGTTTCACCGTCCGGATCGCGCCGGCCCTGCCGGATCAGGACATTGATCCGGCGCGGGGCGTCGGACTGCGAAAGCACGAAGGCGGCATGCTGGCGGATGCCTGCCGGCTCTGCCGAGAACATGAGGTGCTCGATCACGTCCGCGCTCTCCGAGATCCGCACCTGCCCCAGCCAGAAGATGGCCTGCTCGCGAATCTCGCCCTCAGCGCCGCCGTTGGCCGCGTCCACGAGCCAGCGCAATGGCCGCTCGCCGGCGTGCATCGCGATCGCGAGCAGCGCTTCATCGCTCACGCGGGAGTCGATCGCCACCCGGGATCGCAGCCAGTCGAAGCTCTCGGCTACCTCCACGGCGCCGAGATCCGTTACGCCCTCTGCTGCTTCGACCGCGCAGGCGGGGCTCAGCACCCGCAGCTTGCGCGGCTCGCCGGCTTCGAGCTGCGCGTAAATCCGGACCTGTGCACCCGGCGGCGCGGGCGAGTCGCACGATCCGTAGGCTCCGTCTTGGTCGAGATTGCACGGGCCCGGTATGCGGGTGTTGCGGTGCCAGTCGAAGCAGCACCAGGCCGGAGCATCCGCGGCGGCTGCCACCTGCCACGTGTACCAGCCGTTTGCACCCTCGAGGGCCGACAGCGACCCACCGGCCGCAAGCGCCGGCACGACGAGCGCCGCCGCGACGACGATGCTGCGGGCGCGCCTCATTGGGTGCCCTCCCCCTCCAGCGTCGAATCGATGATGTCCCACACGGCTTCGCTGTCCATGTTGACGAGCGTCTGCAGCAACTCGCGCTTCTCGTCGCTGTCGCGGCTTTCACGGAAGAGCGTGAGCACCGCGTCGTCGTCGCCGGCGATCAAAAGCCCTTCGCGCACGGCGTCCTTGATGTCCGGAGAATCGGTGCCGCGCCAGATGGCGACCAGGGTTTTCCCCACATCCGGTCCACCGGCGATACCGAGCGCGTGGATGGCTTGCGCCTGCCGCTCGGGATTGCTGCCGTCCAGGGCCAGCTCGCGCAGCGTCTCGGTATCGCCGGCCACGGCGTAAGCGTTGATCAGGGTTTCCGACATGTCGCCGCGGGTCCGCAGGGCGCGGAGCTGCTCCAGGGCACCCATGGCGCCGAGCATGTTCACCGCGGCCTGGAACTCTTCCGGATCCCTGGCATTTGCCGCAATGCGATAAACGGCATCTTCCTGGCCGGCGATCAGGTACGCTTCGAGCACGGCCTGCTTCGTTTCGCGATCGCCGCCGGCGTACAGCTCTTCGAGCGAGGCGAGCGCCTTCGCGCCGCCCCCGACTCCGATCATGCGGATGGCTTCGCGCCGCACCGCGCTGTCGCCCGAGCGGGCGCTTTCCATGAGCAGCGTTTCCGCTTCGGGCAGGTCGATCTGGCTCAGCACGAACAGCGCGCGCTGCTTCAGCTCGTCGCTGCCGTCGCCTTGCAGCACCTTCTTCACGATCGGCAGGGCCTTTTGCGGCGGTGCGGCCACCAGCGCCTCGAGCGCCGCGATCTTCAGTTGCTCCGAATCGGACGGCGATGCCGGCTCTTGCGGCGCACGCGGCCCCGTCTGCGCGTGCGCGCCCGCAGCGACGCCGAGCAGCAGGCAGGCCATTGCGATTTTCCAGGAATTCGACATGGGAGGTCCCTTCGGCTAAATGGAATCCGTTTGATCAGAGTCGCGCCGCTGCATTTTGGTTAGCACGACGTCGAGCTCGAACGCGAGCCGCGAGCGCAGCGCCGCCGCATCCGCGGCGCTCGTGCGCTCGTCGGCGAGCCGGAGCAGGACGGGTTCGAAGGCGCGCAGCACGCGAGCGACGTCCTCCGCCTCATTGTCCTCGGCCACCCGCTCGAAGACGCGGTTCTGGCGCACGATGTCCATGATGAGCAGGCGACGATCGGGCTCGCCGTTCAGGTGCGTGATTTCCTGCCGGCTGCGCCGCAGATGGAACTCGAGGCCCCGGGTGAAGGCCACGGGTACCGCCTGCACGCCGGGGCGATCATCGCCGGCGACCGTGTTCCCGGGCTCCGCGGTCGTCGGCGCCGGAGTATCGTGCGCGCCCAGGTAAAGGCCGATGGCGATGCCGGCGACGAGCGCGGCAGCCAGCGGTGCCGCCAGCGAGAGCCACGGGAACCTTCGCACGCGATGGCGGGACCGGTGTCCGCCGCGCTCCGCGGCGGCGTTCTCGATGCTGCGATGCCAGCGTGCCGTCGCCCGCGGCGGCGCCGCCATCGTCGGTTGCTCGCTCAGCTGTTCGAGCTCACCGCACAGGACGCGGTAGCGCTCGCGCAGCGCCGCGTCCTCCTCGAACGCGGCTTCCACCGCCGCCCGCTCGTCGTCGCTCAGGCCGTCGTCGTAGTAATAAAGAATCAGCGTATCGTCGTTCATGATCATGCGCTCAGCATTTCCGGCACCCGCGGCCGCAGTTTTCTCACGGCTCGAAAGATCGCCTGTTTGACGGTGCCGACGTCCGTATGCAGCTCCGCGGCAATCTCCTTCAAGCGCCATTGCTCGAGGTGTTTCAGCACGAAGCACACGCGCTCGAGGTCGCTCAGGCAGCGCAAGGCGGCCGCGAGCACGGCGTCGACGTCCCGGTCCAGCACGCCCTGCTCCGGCGACTCCCCGTCATCGACGAGCTCCGGTCCGAGCGGCAGCAGCCGGTCCGGCCGCTCCTTGCGCATGAGCTGGAGCGCCGCATTGACGGCGATGCGGTGAATCCAGGTCTCGAGACTCGCAGTGCCCTGGAACTGATCGCGCTTGTGCCACGCCGACAACAGCGCCTCCTGCACCGCATCCTCGGCCAGTTGCCGGTTGCGTGTGATCCGGAGGCAGGCCGAGAACCAGCGATCGGCTCGACGGGCGATCGCCGCGTGGAATTCCGCCTGGGTCGGCCTGCCGCCCCGCTCGCTCGATGCCGTCATTGTTCCTTCGATGCGGGGGAAGGCCGACGGGTTAGCAACGCGGCGACCCCACCCGACCGGGAAAGTCATGGGCAGGACGAGTATGCGGCCGCGCCGGCCGCGAAGGCGAGCCGGCGGGCGCCGGCCGGGGCGCCCGCCGTGCCTGGTGTTAGTCCGATGAGGCGATGGCAGTGACCGGCGGCCGTGTCGCCCGTGGCCGCCGTCAGCGTTCAGGCGCCGAGCGAGCCGATCGGGTCGTCCTCCAGGCTGGACGGCGGCACGGTGAACCAGGCGGGCCCCTTCTCCGTCACGTACAGGCAGTCTTCGAGCCGCACGCCGAAACTCTCGAAGTCGTAGAGCCCGGGCTCGTCCGAGAAGCACATGCCCGGGGCGAGCGGCGTTTTCTCGCCGTGCACGAAATTCACCGGCTCGTGCCCGTCCATGCCGATCCCGTGGCCCGTGCGATGGCTCAGGCCGGGCGTCTCGTAGCCGGGGCCGTAGCCGAGCGACGTGTACCACTCGCGGACGGCGTCGTCGACCGCGCCCGCCGGCGTGCCGGGCTGCGCCGTCTCGAAGGCGATCTGCTGCCCGCGGCGGACCTGCGCCCAGACCTCGCGCTGGCGCTTCGTCGGCTCGCCGAGCACGAAGGTGCGCGAGATGTCCGATTGATACCCCTGCACGGCGCAGCCGCAGTCCATCAAAACGATCTTTCCTTCCTCGAGCACCTGCCGCTGGCGGGTGCCGTGCGGGTAGGCGCTGGCGCGGCCGAGGAGCGCCATGTTCCACACGTCGGAGCCTCCGAGCGCGGTTTGCGCGTCACCCATCATCGCGGCGACGTCCTCCGAGCTCATGCCGGGCTCCAGCCGCTCGTACACATAGCGGTACGCCGTGAGCGTCACCTCGTTGGCCTTTTTCATGAGGGCGATCTCGGCCGGGGACTTGTAGAGCCGGCAGCCGAGCGTCACCGGCCGGCCGGGCACGATGGCGAAGGACGGCGCGGCTTCGCGCAGCCCGGCGGCGACGAACCAGCGCACCGTGTCCTCGAAGCCGATGCGGCCCTCTTTCAGGCCGCGATCCGCGAGGATCCCGGCCACGCGCGCGAACGGATCCTCGTGCTCGTTCCAGGTGCGAACGTCGTCGCCGAAAGTCATCGATTCGCGGACGCTCGGCTCCTCGAAATACGGCGTGACGACGCCGATGTCGCCGCTTGCGGGAATGACGACCGCGGTCAGCCGCTCGCTGCGCCACCAGCTGATCCCGGTGAAATACAGCATGGCCGAGCCCGGCTCGAGCAGGAGCGCATCGATGCCGTGCTCCTTCATCAGGCACTGCGCCTTGTCGATGCGCGCGAGCCGTTCCGGCACGCCGATCGGCACCGCGTCGCCGGTGATCGGCGCGAGGCCGTTCTCCGGCTGCGCCGGCTTTGCTTCCGGCCGGCGCCCCGGCGCGATGAGCGCTGTGCCCGCCGCGGCCGCACCCGCCGCCAGAAACTGTCGCTTCGTCATGAACATCGTGCTGCCGCCCTTCCCTCCCCCGGTGCCACGGGCGGCTCCGGTCGGGAAGACGCTCCGCGCGCAAGGGTCGCGCGCCATGTTGCCACAGCACGCGCTGCGGCGTGAGCCGGGACTACCAGTAGGTGTCCCAGCGCAGCTTCACGGTGATGGCGTTGCCGGTGGGAGGCGCGCGGTTGAGATCGGCGAGCTGCGGCTCGATGCCATGGTTGAACACGACAAACAGCTCGCGCCCGGGCTGGATGATCCACTGCAGCCGTGCGTTGACGCCGGTGGTGTCGGTGATCGAATCGCGCTGCACGAAGGCCGCGAGCGCGAGATCCGGAGTGAAAGACCAGGCGGCATTGAGCTGCGTGAGCCGGATGATCACGTTGCCTTGCGGCAGGTGAATGAAGTTGTTTTCGTTCTCCAGGCCGAAACGCAGCTTGCCGTCCGCGGACGTCCACGCGAGCTCGAGCGATTCGGACTTGATCGTGCCGGTGTAGAAATCGCCCGCGGTGAGGTTTGCATACAGCACCCACGGCAGCGATTCGGGCGTATTGCCGCGCAGGCTGTACTGGTCGAAGCGGTACTCTCCGGCCGGGATCGTTACACCCTCGAGCGTGAACGGTTCCTCCAGCGCTTCGTAACTCGCGATGAACACAGGATCGAAGAAATAACCCGATTCCGTGGTCATGCGGAACGGCAGCACCGCGAGCTGCTTGCTCTGCGGGATGCCGTCCAGGCCGTCGACCTGGATGTATTCGCCGCCGAACTGGAACTGGCGCACCCAGTCGAAGATTCCGCCCTGCGGCCGCGGCCGGAACAGCGCGATGCCGAGGTACTGGCGGGTACCCGGCCGCGGCAGGAAGCCCAGCGCGGGGTCGAGCGCGTCGCCGAATTCGTTGGCCTTGACAAAGCCGTACCAGCGGTCGTTCGGGTATTCGACGCTCACGCCGTACCCGTCGGCCTGGCCGGGAGCGAGGTCGCCGTACGAACGGGCATACCAGCCTCCGACGGTGAGGTTCTTGTCGCCGCGGAACTGCGACGTGTGCCAGACGCCGTCGAACCCGGCGTACGTGTTGTCCTCGAGCCCTTCGGGATCTCCGTGCGTGATCAGGGTGCCCAGCCGGAGCTCGTCGTTCACGTCCCAGGCGGCGCGTGCGACCCCGAGATTCGTGGGCGGCGCGGCATCCGCATCCGCGGTCTCGACGTCCAGCAGGCCGATGGAGAAATCTCCGGCGTGGCCGACCAGTTTCGCGCCGGCATCGATCGGCACGACCTGTCCGTCGACGAGGCCGATGCGCCGGGAGAAATACGGTATGAAGTACGTGCTCAGGTTGCCGTCGTCGCCGATGTTCTGCCCGTGGCCGAACTCGAACAGGTTGGAACCTTCGAGGAAAAATGGGCGGGTTTCGGGGAAGAACAGCGAAAAGCGGCCGAGGTTCACCTGCCCTTCCTCGGCTTCGGCCTCGGCGAAATCCGGATTCACGGTCAGCATGCCTTCGAGCTGCGGCGTGAAGTGGTATTTGACGCCGAGGCCGATGTCGCCCGAATCGTCCGCGCCGGACTCGCTGTTGTAGCGCGCGAGGGCGTACGGCTGCACCGCGAGCCCGAGCCCCTGCTCGAGTCCGGAGATGCCCTGCAAGGTGCCGGCGCGCCGGAGATCGAAAATGTCGGAATCGAGCGTGATGCCGGCCCAGCGCAGCGACAGCTGGTGGCGCGCGACGTAGCGCCCGACGTTCAACCCCCAGGCCGACGCATTCGCGCCGAATTGCAGGCTTTGCGTGGAGATCTCGATTTCGGCGGTCCAGCCGGACGGCGAGCGCCTGACGGCGGCATTCCAGATGCCGTTCCAGTTATCGTCGGCCTCGCCATTGACGTTCAGGCCGTCCGCGCGCGCCCCGCCCGCGTTGACCTGGAACCAGTAGCCGAGCCGGCGGGCGCCGAACGTGTCGAGCACGATCGTCACGTGATCGTCGGCGTCCTGGTCGTCGTCACGCTGCAGCGTGTGGATCGCCACGAGCTCGGGATCCGGATCGACGTTGCTGAAGGCGAAGTACAGGTGCTGCCCGTCGGCAAGGACCCGCACTTCCGTGTCGTACGGCGTCGGCTCGCCGGGACGCGGATCCTGCTGCGTGAGCACGAACACCTCCGCCCTGCTCCACGCGGGCTCATCCAGCCTGCCGTCGAGCGCGATCGTGCCGGGGGGAACCTTGCCGGCCGTGGCCGTCTGCATGTCCGCGAGCGCCGGCGCTGCGGCCAGCAACAGGATCGTGAGCCAGCAACTGCCGATCTTTCCTTGCATCGATTCACCTCGCTCCTTCGTTGCGGCGCAGCCCGCTCATCGTGGCGGCACGATCGAGCGAGCATTCGGCATTGAGATGCACGCCACGCACCGATTGGTTTAACCGGGTGCTATCCTTCGGCACCGATCGACTGCCGGATGACGCAATGAGAACAAATGTGGTGCCGTTGCTGACCTGTCTCCTGCTCTTCGCGGCAGGCGCGCAAGGCGGGCCGCAGTGGGTGGAAGGAACGCATTATTTCCTCATTACCCCCGCGCAGCCGACAAGCGTTGGCGAAGGCCAAATCGAGGTTACCGAGGCCTTCTCGTACGGCTGCCCGGCCTGCAACGCTTTCGAGCCGATCATGCAGAAGCTCGAGGCGAGCCTGCCCGCGAATGCCGTGCTGACGCACGTGCCCGCGTCGTTCATCCCGCGGGAGCAATGGCCGTTGTTCCAGCGCGCCTTCTACACCGCGAAAGCGCTGAACATCGTCGGGGAGACGCACCAGGCGATGTATGACGCAATCTGGAAGACCGGTGAGCTCGCCGTCGTCGACTATGCGACCCACCGCCTGCTCAGGACTCCTCCCGACCTCGAGGACGTGGCGCGATTCTATGCCGGGCATGCCGAGGTGACGGAAGAAGAATTCCTGGACGCGGCGAAATCCTTCTCTGTAGCGCTCGACATGCGCCGGGCCGACGACTGGATCGAGGCGTGTCGCGTGGACCGCACGCCGACGATCGTGGTGAACGGCAAATACCGCGTGCACGGGCAATCCGCGGGCAGCGCGAACCGGCTCATCGAGCTCGTGAACTGGCTCGTCGCGCAGGAAAGCGCCGCCGGCGCGCCGGAGGCCGGCGCCCCGGACGCGCCCTGACGCGCCGCCGGTTGCCGCCGGTTCCGCGTCAACCCAGGACGAGGAACGGCTTGCCCTGCAGCGCCTGCACGAACACCATCGCCGTGAGCGCCAGCCAGGCCGCCGCGCCGACGGCGACGTACAGCGCGCCGCGGGTCCCGCGGCGCCGCAGCGCATAGCCGAGCAGCGGCACGAGCTGCAGTCCGTGCGTGGCGAAGAAATGCGGCACGCGAAGATCGCCCACCCGCTGTGACCAGCCGACGAGCGGCAGGCCGTCGGCGTCGCCCGCCACCTGGCCGACCCAGTGGCTGCCGTGTGCCGACAGGTAGCCCGCGACCACGAGCGTCGTGAGTGCCGAGAGGACCATTCCCAATGCCGCAGCCAGGCGCAGGGGGTCCGAGCGCAGCCATCGTCCGTGATCGCGCCACAGCCACAGGCCCATGACCAACGGCACCAGCACCAGCACGACCGCGCCCACACCCATCGCGATCAGGGCGTACTCGGCGACCGTCTCGTGGTTGAAGTGCGAAGCACGGCCGCGCCCGGCCTGCAGCATGATGTAGCCGATCTCGAACAGCGCGGCGCCGGTGCTGGAGGCCACGAGCCAGCGGAATCCCCGCGAAGCGCGGCGAGCTGCCGGCAGCAGCTGCGCCAGCAGGATCAGGGTCCCGAAGTGCATCACCACTGCGGCCTGGAATTTGAGCGGCTTGATCCAGACGGAAATGCCGCCGAGGAGACGATGATCCAGGGCGAAAGCCGCCATCGTCGCGGCGAACAGCAGGATGAACAGGACGGAGGCGTCGCGCCACGGGCGCGCCCAGGGAGCCAGTACACCGTTCATGAGTCCTCCTCGGGACGGGTGATCCGATAAGTTGACAGTGGAAACATTCATGGCGACAGGGTAGGTCCCGATGTGGACAATGTCAACATCTGCGTGCGATGATCGGCGAGATGGCCAAAACGGCATACCACCACGGCAACTTGCGGGCCGCCCTGCTCGACGCGGCGGAGCGCCTGCTGCGCGCCGACGGCGTCGCGTCCTTGAGCCTGCGCTCGGTGGCGAAAGCGGCGGGAGTGAGCCACACCGCGCCCTACCGGCACTTTGCGGACAAGCAGGCCCTGCTCGCCGCCCTCGCGGAGATCGGCTTCGCGAGGCTGCGCGACGGCATGGCCGCCGCGGCCGCGAAGCATCCCGGCGATCCGCGCCGGCAGCTCGTGGAAGCGGGTATCGCCTACGTCCGGCTCGCGTCCGCGCACCCGGAGCTGACCCACCTGATGTTCGGCGGCGCCCTGCCCGACGACGCGGCGGACGAAGCACAACGGCAGACGGCGCAGGCAGCGTTCCAGGGACTGGTGCGGATCATCGAGGACGGGGTGCGCGCGGGTACGTTCGTCGACCGCCCTCCCCTCGAGCTCGCCGTCGCCGCGTGGTCGCTCGTGCACGGCGCCGCGATGCTGCTCACGACCGGCAGGCTGGACAGGACGGGGCTCGGGAGAATGCGCGCCGAGACGCTCGCGCGGCGGCTGGCGCAGCACCTCGTCGACGGCATCACGGCGCGCTGAGCGCGCGCCGCGCTCAGCCGATCGCGACGTCCAGGCACATCATCACGACGAAACCGGCCATGAGGCCGGCGGTGCCCTGCGCCTCGGCGCCGTGGCGATGCGTCTCCGGGATGACTTCGTCGCTG
>DASVDF010000011.1:0-2233 GCA_036381215.1 Woeseiaceae bacterium
TATACCTGGACGGCGCTCGCGCCGGGCGACGGCGAGGTGCTGTTCACCGAGCTCGGCTCGAACGACCCGCATTTCAACCTGCGGCGCGAACAGGCGCTGATCCTGCGCGTGCCGGAGGCGGAGGCGAGCACGTTCGTTTCCGTGCTCGAGCCGCACGGCGAGTACAACGGCGCCGAGGAATACACGGTGCGGAGCCGCAGCGCCATCACCGCGCTGGAACACTTCAGCGGCGGCGGCGCCGATCTCATCCACATCACCGCGGGCAACGGCAACGAACGCTGGTTCGCGCTCTCGTGGGACCCGCGGCCGGATGAGCGGCACTCGCTCACCGCGCGCGGGCGGACATTCGAATGGAACGGGTACTACCACCTGTTCGGCGAGGAAGAATGAATACGAAGAACCTGCGCTGGGTGGTCATCGGCCTCGTCGCGATCGCCACCGTGATCAACTACATTGACCGCAACGCGCTCGCGGTGATGTGGCCGGGCATGTCCGAAGAGCTCGGCATGGACAAGAACGACTACGCGCTGATCCTTTCGTTCTTCATGGTCGGCTATGCGATCGGACAGTCGCTGTTCGGCAAGGTGTTCGACATGATCGGCACGCGGCTCGGGTTCACGCTCGCGATCGTCGTCTGGTCGGTCTCCATCATGCTGCACTCCGTCGTGCGCAGCGTCGGCGGCCTCGGTGCCGTGCGCTTCGGCCTCGCGGTGGGCGAGGCGGGCAACTGGCCCGGCGCCACCAAGAGCAACGCCGAATGGTTCCCGGTCAAGGAGCGCGCGCTCGCGCAGGGCATCTTCAACACGGGCGCCTCGCTCGGTGCCGTGATCTCCGCGCCGACGATCGCGTTCCTGTATCTCCAGCTCGGCTGGAAGGGCGCGTTCGTCGCCGTCGGCCTGCTCGGGTTCGTGTGGCTGCTGCCCTGGCTCCTGGTCTACAAGGCGCCGCCCGAGCGCCACCCTTGGCTTTCGGCCGAGGAGCGCGACTACATCCTCACGGGACGGCGCACCGAGAACGGCGACACGGGCGCGGCCGCCGCGCCGGGCTGGTTCGCGATGCTGCGGTACCGGCAGAGCTGGTCGGTCATCGCGTCGCGGTTCTTCATCGACCCGGTCTGGTGGCTGTTCGTGTCCTGGCTGCCGATTTACCTCGCCGACCGTTTCGGCTTCGACATCCAGCAGATCGGGCTGTTCGCCTGGGTGCCGTACGTCGGCGCGGCACTGGGCGCGATCTTCGGCGGCTGGCTCGCCGGCGTCCTGCTGCGGCGCGGCTGGAGCGTGAACGGCGCGCGCAAGCTCACCATCACGCTCGGCGGCGCGCTCATGCTGCCGACGTTGCTCGCGACGGCTTACGCCGCGACGCCACTGGCGGCAGTGCTGCTGATCGCCGTGATCCTGTTCGGTTTCCAGATGGCGATCGGCAACATCCAGACGCTGCCGAGCGACTTCTTCTCCGGCCGCTCGGTCGGCTCGCTCGCCGGCGTCGGCGGAACGGCGGCGATCATTGGCGTGCTGATCACGACCTGGATCGTCCCGGTCATCACGCAGGAATCCTACGTGCCGTTCTTCGTGCTCGGCGCGTTGCTCGTGCCCCTCGCCGTGCTGTCGGTCTGGGGATTCGGCGGGCACATCCAGCCGGTCAAGGCCGGAACCTCCACCAATCGATAGAAAAATGGGATTGCAATGAGACTCGATGACAAGGTAGCAATCGTCGCCGGCGGCGCACGGGACATCGGCAAGGCGGTATCCGAGAGACTGGCGGCCGCCGGTGCGAAGGTGGTGGTGAATTACTGCAACAGCGTCGCGGGTGCGGAAAAGACGCTCGCCGCCATCGAGTCGGCCGGCGGCACGGCGATCGCCGTGCGCGGCGACATGACGCGAACGGATGACGTGCGGAGGCTGGTGGCGGAGACGCGCAAGGCGTTCGGCGATGCCATCCATGTGCTGGTCAACGTGGCGGGCGGCCTCGTCGCGCGCAAGTCGCTCGCGGAGATGGACGAGCAGTTCTTCGAGGAAGTGATGCGGCTCAACGTCACGAGCACGTTCCTGACCACCCAGGCCGTGGTGCCGTACATGCACGCAGGCAGCGCCATCGTCAACTTCTCGTCGCTCGCCGGGCGTGACGGCGGCGGGCCGGGCGCGGCCGCCTACGCGACCTCGAAAGGCGCCGTCATGACGTTCACCCGGGCGATGGCGAAGGAGCTCGGGCCGGCCAATATCCGCGTCAACTGCGT
>DASVDF010000012.1:0-30878 GCA_036381215.1 Woeseiaceae bacterium
CGCACCTCGTCGTCGCTGACGGCGAGCCCCTGGGCGAGCAGCTGCCGGTTCAAGGGAAAGGTGAGCTCGCCCGGCAGTGGCGCCTGCAGCGCATCGCAGATGGAGCGCGCCGCCGGATCGTTGCTCACACGCTCACCGGCAGCGAGCGAGCGCCGGGTGTCGTCGAAGGCGGCCGGCTCGACCGTGTGCACCGCCGTCGCCGGCGAGAGCGCACGGATGGCGACCGCGGAGCCGGCCGCGAGGCCGCCGCCGCTGCAGGGGATCAGCACCTGCTCCGGCACCAGCCCCTCGCGCTCGCACTGGCGCACGATCTCGAGCCCGACGGTGCCCTGCCCGGCGATGATGTCCGGGTGATCGTAGGACGGCGCGATTTCCGCGCCGCGCTCGCGCGCGAGCGCACGCGCGATCGCCTCCCGGTCGCCGGTGTAGCGGTCGTAGAGCACGAGCTCGCCGCCGAGCCGGCGGGTGTTCTCGAGCTTCGCCTGGGGCGCGTCCTCCGGCATGACGATCGCGGTGCGGATGCCGAGCAGCGAGCCCGCCGCGGCAACGCCCTGCGCGTGATTGCCCGAGGACCACGCCACCACCCCGGCGGCCGCGCGCTCCGGCGGCAGACGGCCGAGCAGGTTGTAGGCGCCGCGGATCTTGAACGAGCCGGTGCGTTGCAGGTTTTCGGCCTTCAGCAGCACCCGGCCGCCCGCCAGCCGGTCCAGCTCGTCGGAGCAGAGGAGCGGCGTCAGGACGGCGACACCGGCGATGCGCCCGGCGGCGGCCTCGACGTCGGCCAGCTCGATATCCAAGCCCGGCATGCGACTTAGAGCTCGGCCGCGAGCCGGTCGACCTTCGCGGCGCAGATGAAGTCGTTGTCGGAAAGCCCGTCGATCGCCGTCGTCGTGTAGCGCACGACGCAGCGCCCGTAGTTGACGGTGAGCTCCGGGTGGTGACCCTCGGTGGTCGCAATCCAGGCGACGGCATTCACGAACGCCATCGTCCAGCTGAACGCGGGGAAGCTGAAGTTGCGCTTGATGCTCTTGCCGTCGGCCGCGAGCATCCACGCCGGGTCCAGCGCGGCGAGCAGCTCCTTCACCGCGGCTTCGGAAAGCGGCTCGACGCCGCCTTCGCAGGGCTTGCAGCGCCGTTCGTGAAGATCGCTCATCGGCTGGCGTGACCTCGGAAAGTCTGCGGGCGTTTCCCGCGGCGGTCGAATCCGCGGTGCGAAGCCGCAGATTGTACCGGATGCCGTGCAAAAAAATGCCGGCCCCGCAGGGCCGGCGAAGCGGACTCGGGAACGAGTCGCGGGGATGCTCAGTCCGGGTTGGCGGCGAGCGACGGGCCGTCGGCGACGTACAGCGTGACCGCCACCTTGCGCTGCAGCGCGTAATCGTCGGCGGTCGCGTTCGGCGCGACGCTTTCACCGTGGCCGGCCACCTGGATGCGCTCGGCGGGGACGCCGTTCGCGGTCAGGAGCTCGCGGACGTACTCGGCGCGCTTGACGGAGAGCGCCTGGTTGTAGGCGGCATCGCCGCGCGCATCGGCAAAGCCTTCGATCCGGACCTTCACGTCCGGCATGGCCGCCAGCGTGCCCGCGAGCCCGGCGAGGCGTGAGCGCGTCGAGTCCAGAAGCACGTGCTCGTCGGTGCGGAACAGGAGATCCATCTCGATGCCGCTTTCCAGGAGCGCCAGGAGCTCCGGACGGGCGACGGTGCGCAGGCGCTCGAGATCGGCGGCCAGCGCGTCGATGTCGACGTTCAGGGTGTCGACGTCGCTTTCGAGCGCGGCGACCTTCGCCTGCGAGTTCGCGAGCGAGCCGGTGAGCGTCGCGACCTGCCGGTCCTTCTGGTGGAATTCGTCGCCGAGCTTCGCGCCGACCGCGGCGCCGATCACGAAGCCGATCGGGCCGCCGGCGAGCGCGCCGACCGTGGCGCCGACGCCGACGCCGATCGTCTCCTCCTTCGAGGCCTTGCCGGCGGCGAGCGCGGGTCCCGCCGCGAGGCAGGCCGACAGGCTGACGAGAATGAGGGTGGTACGCATGGTGTAACTCCTTCGGTTTCGATCGCCACGGCGTGGCGCCTTCGGAGTCCATTACAGGGCGGGAATGAGCGGGGGCGCGGGCGCAAAAGTGGCGCGTCGCGGACCAATTCGGGCGAAATGTGACGGGGCGCCCAGGCAAGACGGGCCATTTCCGGGAGTCGCGCGCAATGCGCGCTCCTACCGCCTCCGGTCCACCTCGGTCAGCGCCACGAACGTGCCGCCGTTGCGGTCGCAGAGCACGCGCATCAGCCCGGCGAACCGCTGCGAGCTGGTCGGAATGGTCGAGCCGGTGAAGGAATACGGGAAACCGATGGCGTGGATGCGCACGCGGCGCTGGCCGCTCGCATCCGCCTTGTTGATCTTGTCGATATCGCGCAGCACGGCCTCCATGGAGCTGCCCTGGAACTCGTCGCCGAACACGTAGATGCTGATCTTCTTGTCGGCCGCCCAGAACGACTGGATCGCGTAGGCGATGCCATCGGCGGGGTTACTGTCGCTGAACGGCGCCCAGGTACGCATCACGTTCTTGATCTGCTGGCGGAGCTGCGGCGTATCCGGCAGCCAGGTGGCGCCGTACTGCTGGAACATGAAACGACCGTTGTCGTTCATGATCTGGATGCCTTTCACCGTGGGATAGACGTCCAGCACCTCGTCGACCTTCTGCACGACGAAATCCCATTTCGACTGCATGCTGCCCGAGGTGTCGACCACGAAGATGACGTACTCGCTGTCGACCGGTATGCCGCCGATGGCATCGTCGGGTGCGCGCCGGAAGTTCGGCTGCAGCCGCTGCATTTCCTCCGTAAGGCTTTGCAGCGCGGCGCGCAGCTTGCCCTCGTCGGCGTTGAGTCCCGGCGCCTCCTCGGTGAGAAGCTTGTATTGCCCCTGCACGCGGTCGAGCTCCTGCTGCAGCTGTTTCAGTGTCAGCTTGGTGTCCGTCGTGAGCTTGCGCGCCGAGACCAGCTCGCGGTTCAGCACCGTGGTGTCGCCGCGCAGGTCATAGAGCTGCTCCTGCAGCATTGCGATCAGCTGCTTCAGGTCCGTTTCCGTCTGCTCGACGGTCACGGGCTCCGCGATCTTGCTCAGCACCAGCAGCAGGATGATGGCCCCGAAACCGCAGCAGATGCAGTCGAGGAACGAGAGGCTGAACACCTCGATGTCGCGGCGTCGCCGCTTCATGGCCAGTCCCTGCTCACGCTCATGAAGGCGCCGCCGGTACGATACGCGAGCAGCCAGTAGGCGATCGACGCGTTGTAATCGCCTTCCATCGGGTACAGAAGGATGTTCACCGGGACGCCGTCCGGGATCACGGCCTCGGCCTCGTAGTGGTAATTCAGCCGCTCCTGCCCGGTGACCATGCCGCGGTCCGGATGCTCGCTGTCGGTCGTCGGCAGGCCGTCCGCGAGCACGATGACGTTGTCGGGGGCTGGCTTCAGCTTGTTGATCACGTCGTAGGCCGCCATCATGTTCGTCCCCGCGCGCGGCACCGTGCGCCTCAGGATCCGCACCGCCTCGGTGAGCTGCTTGCCGTCACCGACGTCGAGCCACGTGCCGTCGGTACCCTCCAGGACCGGCCAGGCGACCGTGTTGAAGGCATAGACCTGGAACTGGCTGTCGGCCGGGAACTGCGCCGACAGCCAGTCCACGCTGTTCACGACCTGCCGCCATTTTTCGGACAGCAGCCGCCGCTCCGGCGGCAGGTTGCGGCGGCGCAGAATGTTGACGATGCGCCGGTCGAGCATGCTCGCCGACGCGTCCACGAGGACGAGAATCCGCTGACCGCCGACCTTGAGGCCGGTGAGGTACTGCCGGTCGCCCTCACCGGTGAACGAGCGCACCTGCGCGCCGCTCGCGCGGCTCGCTGCCGCCGCGAGCAGCTGCTTGCGCCGTTCCTCGAGCGACTCGATGTCGGATTGCAGCTTCTCGATGCGCTCCGCCTTGGCGAGCGAATCCGTGTCCTTCTTCTGGATCTCGGCCCTGAGCCTCTCGATCAGCGCGGTGATCTGCTCGATTTCCGACGACGCCTGCGCCCGCTCGTTGTCGAGCTTCTCGACCGTGTTCTTCGCGAGCACGAAGTCCTTGCGCTGGTCGAGAATCTCGTACTGGAGCTTGGAAACCTCGGCCATGAGACGCTGGGTCGGGGAGTCGGTCGCGCGCGTGGCCTGGGCGTTGATGATCATGAACAGCAGGATGACGGCGCCGAAACCGCAGCAGATGCAGTCCAGGAAGGACATGCTGAAGATTTCGAAGGTGCGCCGCCTACGTGCCATGGCTTTCGTCGGTCGTGATCAGGCGAAACTCGTATCCGGGCGACCCGACCCGGACGGTGTCACCGACCTGCAGAACGGTAGACCCGTCGATCCGGTGACCGTTCAGGAACGTGCCGTAGCGGCTCATGTCCTCCAGCACGCATTGCCCGTTCACCCGCCGGAACGCGCAGTGGCGGCGGGAGACCCCCGGCATGTCGCCGCCGAGCACGATGCCGCGCTCGCCGTCGCCGCGCCGCGAGCCGAGCAGCAGCGGCCGCTCGCCGATCTCGAAAGCCGTGTTGCCGAACAGGACGTGCGTGGGGACACCCGCGCGCGCGGTGACCTCTCCGGGCGCCACCTCGACCGTCGCCTGGTCCAGCGGCAGCCGGCGTTTCAGGGCCACCGCATCGCCCTGGCGGACCGATTCGCGGCATCGGGCGAGCGCCCCGCGCGCCGTCGCGCCCGGTTCGAGACCGAAGACCTCGCCGCCGACCCGCGCCTTCAGCATGTCGGCCAGCCCCGGCAGCCGCGCAATGCGATCGGTGACCTGGATGGCGGGCCGTTCCTCCGCGCGATACAGCGCGCGCAGGTGGCTCGCCAGCCGCTGGTAGTGCGGCGCCGCCGCGCCGATCAGGGCCAGGGCCTCGATCTCCGCTTCGTGGCGCATGCCGCGGTGCTCGAGTGCGAGGTGCACGACCCCGCCGCGCGCGGCCTGCGCGAGCCAGTCGGGCAGCGCATCGGCGAGCTTCTGCTCGCTTTCCGCGTCGTACAGCGGATCGAAGCGCGACTGCTGCACGAACACCTCGGCCACGGCGCTCGTCCACGCGTCGTAGAGCGCGTAGACTCCGCAGTCGTCGATCACCTCCACGCGCTCGAGCTGCACCTGGCCGCCGTTCTGCACGAGCCGCGTGAGCGTCGCGGCGTGCAGGCCCATGTCGACGTGCACCGGCACCGCATTCAGGTACTCGCGGCGAGTGGCGGCCACCGCGGCATCCGCCATGCCGGCGACCGGCAACGACAGCTCCGCCGCGACGCCGAGCAGGAGCGCGAGGTGCTCCGCGCTCATGTAGCCCGGCACCGCGAGCACGAGCTCGGACGCTTGCGGGCCGGCGGCAGCCCACATCTGCTCGAGCTGGCGGCTGACCAGGTCTGCATTACTCAGGTGCGCGAAACGCCGGTCGGGCAACGGGGTGGTGACGAGCTCGCGCCAGTAGCGGTGCTGGATATGTCGCGGATGCATGCGCGCATGCGCGAACGCCTCGGTACCCGTGGTCAGCCGCTCGCCGTCGAGGAACGCGAAGCCGGGCTCGCGGTAGAGGATGCGCTGCCCGTCGAGCAGGGTGATGGCGGCATCGTTCAGGTGAGCCGCGACGCGGGTCACGCCCGGGCCTCGCGCCGCCGCCCGCGGGCACGCTCCCGGTCGCCCGGACCGACCATCAGTCCGCCTTCATGTGGCGGATCAGCTTCTCGTCGCAGTAAGCGTCGGTGTCGAACACGATCCGCTCCTGCATCGACTGGAGCTGATGGATGAGGAACATGAGCACGATGCTGATGAGGAGCGCGATCAGCGTCGAGTTGAAGGCCAGGCCGAGGCTCTCCGTCACGCCCGACAGATCGCCCTGCACGGCGCGATTGGCTTGCGCCAGCGCGTCGCCGATGCCGCGCACGGTGCCGATGAATCCGATCGCCGGGATGGCCCAGGCGATGTAGCGGATCATGGACAGGTCGGACTCGAGGCGGTCCGCCTCGGTCTCGCAGACGGACTGGGCGATGGTGGAGGCGTCCTGGATGCTGTGCGTCGAGGCGAAGCGGCGGAGCGCGGAGAGCAGCGCCCGCGGCAGGAGCAGCCGCTGCTGATCCTCGGGCAATGCCTGGATCTGGCGCGCGAACTCACGCGTGTCCTCGGGCAGGATGCGCATGCCGTCCGCGATCGGGATCAGGTCGGTTTCGAGCAGCCGCCGCTCGCGCGACAGCTGCAGGGCCTTGTAGCCGATGATGGCGAACGCCCAGAACATGAGCACGAAGCAGGATTCCTGCTCGTAGTCCTTGATCAGGACCCACCACGAGCGTTCGGGCACGTAGCTCGGGTTCTCGGCGGTCAGCCGATTCTGCTCCGCGATGGCTTCACTGGCGTTCGGCCGTACCACGGACATCCAGTAGCCCTGCACGAGGATGACGATGATGATGAGCGCAAAGAGCTGGTAAACGAACTCGATCGGAATGTTCTTTTTTTTCATGTAACTGAAGCTTTGTTCCTCGTCCTGGCGTCGCGGCACCGACTGTATCACTGTCCGCGTGCGGCGCGCCCGGGGCGGCGGCGCCGGCGCGGGACGGGTTTCGCCTGTTTCGGAAGCGTCAGATGTCCGTCGGGTACGGAATCGGTTCATCGACCGGTATTTCCTCGCTGGGGATGAATTCGTCATTCTCGCCCCCGTAGGTCTGATCATCGAGCACCGAATCGTCCGGAGCATCCTCGAGGACCAGCGGCCCGCCGTCCTCCGGGGGCCCCTCGGCGGCCGCGGCTTTCGCGGCTTTCTGCCCGGCCTGCCCCGCTTTCGCGCCAGCCTTGCTGCTCGCCGAACCGGATTTCGCGGCGGACTCCTCGCCCCCGCTCGTCTGCCTGCCGTCGGCCGTATCGGGGGCAGTCGCCTTCGGACCGGCCGCCTGCGCCGCCGGCTCTGCGCTCGCGTCCGCCTCCTGCGCTCGGGCCGGGGCGGCCAGCCAGGCGGCCGCCAGCAGCGCCGCGGCGGCGCTCACCGCAAGGTTCAAAGCTCGCTTCTGCATAACCGCATTAGACTGCGCCGCCGGGAAAAACTCCCGGCGGGGCGGCAGGACCGTCGCCGCAGGCCCCCCGTCCGGCGCCGCCCCGCTCAATTGGCCGGCGCCTTCGGCGCGTTGCGCACGATACGGAAGCCCAGGTCGTTGCGGGCTTCGGTGCCGAAATCGCGATAGGCCAGCCTGAGCTCCAGGATCCCGGCGTGCCGCCAGGAGGAGCCGCGGATGACGTGATGGCTGCCGTTCTTCGGCCCGGTCGGATCGATCAGCGGCTCGGTGATGCCGGGGGTCGGCACGGAGTAGTAGTCCTGCACCCATTCCGCCACGTTGCCGCCGCCGTCGTAGATACCGAGGGCGTTCGGCGGGAACGAGCCCACCGGCGCCGTCGCCGTGTAGCCGTCGTCGTAACCCGGCAGGATCGACGGCACGACGCCCTCGGCGGAGCGGTCGGCGTAATTGCCGCTGTCGCGGCGCGGCGGCAGGCTGTCGCCCCACGGGAAGACGGGCGCGCGCGACCGGCCCTGGTAGCGGATCGCGAGCTCCCATTCCGCCTCCGTCGGCAGGCGATAGCCGTCCGGCGCCGGGATGATGGGTTCCCATTGCTCGAAGCGCTTCTCGTAGGCGAGCGGCAGGCCCTCCTCGGCCGACAGCCAGTTGCAGTATTCCACGGCGTCGCTCCAGGTCACGCTCACGACCGGGTTCATGTCACCCGCGAGCGCAGCCAGCTCGCCCGAGCCGGAGACGTGATCCGCGCGGAAGCGCGCGAACTCCTTGTTGGTGATCTCCTTCTCGCTGATGTAGAAGGCCCGCGTGACTTTCGCCGGCACCAGCACCTCGTTGGCGCGGCGGCCCTGTTCGCTGCGCGACGAGCCCATCACGATGCTGCCGGGCTCGATCCGGCGCAGCACCTGCCCCTGCGAGGTCGTGAGCGTGGCAGCGATGCTCATGCGCCGCACGTCTTCCTCGGTGAGCAGGCGCACGTCGACCTGCTGCGGGTAGCCAGGCCGCGGGGTGACGCTGCGGCTGAACGTCTGGTAGCCGGGCTTGCGCACCTCGAGCCGGTGTGGCGCCGACGAGAGGTGCAACGTGCTCGAGCCGGTGCCCGCTTCGCGGCCGTCGACGTAGACGACGGCGTCGGACGGCATCACGTTGACGTTCACCACGCCGACGCGCGCGGTCATGTCGATCGCGAGCTCGCGCATCGAGGCGGCCTCGAGGCGGACTTCGCGGGAGGCGGAGCCGTAGCCCGCCTTGGAAACGCCGATCCGATAGTCGACGTCGGGCGACAGGGCGAGCGTGATCGGCGACTGCCCGCGGTAGCGCCCGTCGACCGTGACGCTCGCGCCGACCGGGACCGTGGTGACCCGCAGCTCGGCGTTCGCGGGCTCGAGCTCGATGTTCGGCAGCGCCATGTCCTGGTTCGCGCGCGCCTCGACCACGCCGTCCCAGGCCTTGAAGCCCTCGCGCACGACACTCAGCCGGTGCGTGCCTTCCATCAGGGACACGCTGGCAGGCGTGACGCCGACCTGCTGCTCGCCTTCGTACACCGCCGCACCCGGCGGGGTGGAGGTGATCCTGACTTCGGCCCAGCGCGGCACGAGCTGCACGAACACCTGCTGGTGGCGATCGAGACCGGTGATCGTCAGGCGATCGTTGAACGGCAGGAAGCGGTCGGCCGTGACGCTGATCGAATGCACGCCGGGCTGCAGCTCGAGCGGTCCGTAGGGCGCCTGCCCGAGCTGTGTCTCGTCGACCGTCACGATCGCCTCGACGGAAGGATCGGTGTACACCGTGAGCTTGCCCGGCCGCTTGCGCAGCGCGATCGCGATCTCCTGGCTGCGCTCGGCACCGACCGCGAAGCTCTGGCTCACGGGATAATAGCCGTCCTTGCGTACGTTCACGACATAGTCCCCGGGCCGAAGCAGCACGCGGTCGCCTATCGGCAGGCGAAACCAGCCGCCGGTGATGGTGAGCTCGTCGGGCGCGACCGGGTCGACGTCGAAGCGAATCGAGCGCGAGGTGAACAGCAGCCAGGACACGCCGACGAGCGTGGCGAGCACGAGGGTCAGCCCGACCTGCCAGCGATAACTCTTCTCCTCCGGCGGAGCCGCGGCCACGTCGCGCGCGCGGCGAAACGCGGCCGGAGCGATGGCCTCGTCCTCGGCCGCACCGGCGGGCAGCTCCGGCGGGCGCGTGACATAGGCGCTTTCCTCGAGGCGCACCCGCGCCAGCAGGGCGCCCTCCTCCGCGCCGATCTCGACCCGGGAACCGAAGAAGCCGACCGCGTCACCGGCAGCAAGACGGCGCGACGTGGTCAGCGGCTCACCGTTCAGCGTGACCGCGCCGTCGCGCCCGACCGGCTGCAGGAACGGCTCGCCGTCGAGCTCGGCGATGAGCGCCACCGGGGCATTACCCGGGCCAGGGAGACGGATTTCGCAATCGCTGCCGGTGCCGATCTTAAGCGGCAATCGATCCAGAGCAAAACGCCTCTCGCCCTCCGCGTCCCTGATGACGATCGACGTAACTCTCAAATCCGTTCCTCGCACTTGATGACGATCGGCTCGGGCTCGATCTCCGGCGCGACGCGGAATTCGAGCCGCACGTCGCGGAAACCCGCCCGGCTGCCCACCGCGACGTAGGTTCCGGGACGCAGCTCGAGCTCGCGCGTGCTGAACTTCCCGAGCTCCCCGACGCGGAATATTGACACCTCGGTTGCGTTGTCGGAAACGAATTGCACGGTGAGCGGGGTCGCGGCGCGCTTCAGCAGCCGGGCGAGCTCGTTCTTCCGGTCCTCGAGCCGCGGCCCGACCGACGGCATTCGCGAGATCTCGAGCAGCAGGTTGGTGGCTGCCTGCATGGTCTCGGGCGCGGACAGGAGATCCGGCTGCTCGAGCCACGTGTCGAGCTGCGCGTGCAGCGCCGCGCGCTGCTCAGCGCGCGCCAGTCCCTCGCGGGCGAACTGCAGCAGGCCGTCGATCTCGAGGATCTCCCGGTATTTCGCGGTTGCCGCCTGCCACTGCTCGCCGGCTTCCAGCGCCTTCGCTTCTTGCTCCAGGCTTGCGATGCGCGCGAGGCGCACTTCCTGGTCGACCTGCAGCAGCCCGTCGGCGGGCTCGGGCGAATTCGGCATGAGCGCCTTGGCCGCCTCGAACGCCGCCCGTGCGCTCGGATAGTTCCCCGCGGAGAGCGCGGCAAACCCTTCCGTCATCCGCTGCTGGAACGAGCGCTGCTTGATGGCGTCCTGCACCCGCGCAAGACCGTCGACGGCCGGCTGCCACGCGGCGTCGAGCGCGATCGCGCGCTCGAAGGCGGACTTCGCCGCGTCGAGCTCGAGCGAGCGCTCGAACGTCAGGCCCTGATCCGTCAGGCGCAGCACCGCTTCGAGGTTCCGCGCGCGCAGGAGCCAGCCCTTCGCCTCGCCGCTTCCGGGCGTGATGGCGACGGCAAGATCGAACTGGCGGATGGCGTCGGCGTGATTGCTCTGCTCGAAGGCCGTCTTGCCGGCCTGCATGGCGCGCTGGAACTCCCGGTCGATGCGATCGAAGAACGGGTGCAGCTTGTCGAGTGCCTCGCGATAGCGCTGATGCGCCCGTTCGTAGTCGCCCTCGAGATAGGCGCGGTCGCCTTCCTCGTACGCCGCAATCACGTCCTGGTACGACTGTCCTCCCCAGCGTTCGATGGCGCGCTGCTTCAGGCGTTCGAGCTCGGAGAGGAGCTCGCCCAGCACCTCGTCGGCCGCCTCCTTGGCCGCCGCGAGGTCGGCGGGCGAGCGTTGCGGCGGGCGGTCGGCGCCCGGGCCGGGCGCCTCGGCGGCGGGAGCGGCAGGAGCGTGCGCCTCCGCGGACGGCTGCGCCGCCTCCGTGTGCCGGCGGCTTTCCAGCGCCCGCGGCAGCAGCCAGAACACCGCGATGCACACGAGGGCCAGCACGGCGAGACCGCCGTAGAGGAAGGCGGGCGATACGCCGCGGCCTGGCGCGGGCGCCGCGGCGGCAGGGGACGCGCCGGCGCGCGCCCGGGTGCGGGCCGTGTGCACCGACCGCACGGTGATGTCGTCCGCGGCCTCTGCGACCGGCGACACCTCGTCGGGATCGATCGGCACGCTGCCCGGCTCGATGCCGGCGGCGCGCAGCCGCTCCGCGACCTGCTCCGCTTCCGGGCGGTGCCGGCCGTCGTTCGCGAGCATGTCGGCGAGCAGGCGTGCGACGTCGGGGGCGAGCACGTCACCCGCGAGCGTGCGCCGGCCGGCGAGATCGGCGACTGCCCGCAGAGCACCCGGCGGCATTCCGAACAGCACCTCGTGCATCAGCACGCCGAGGGCATAGACGTCGTCCGCGGGTGCCACCGGTTCGCCGTCGCGCCGCGGCGGCGCCGCCGCCGGCGTGCCGCCGGCGGGCGGCGCACCCGGGGGAGCGGCCATGCCGAAATCGATCAGGTACGGAGCGCCGCGGGAGTCGAACAGCACGTTGGCCGCCTTGATGTCGCGGTGCACGAGCCCCTTGCCGTGCGCGTAGCGCAACGCGTCGGCAATGAGACCGAAAGGTTTGAGCGCCTCCCCGGCCGGACGCCCGGCGAGCGTGGATGCATCCGGTCCGCCGATAAACTGCAGGCTGTAGAAAGGGCCGTCCGGGTCGTCGTGATACTCGAACACGCGCGCGATGTGCGCGTGCATCAGGCGAATGCCGGTCTGCCATTCGTTGCGGAACAGCTCGCGGTAACGGGTGTTCGCCGCGAGCGCGGGTGCGAGAAACTTGAGCGCCACGGTGGAGCGCGCGCGCTCGTCACGTGCGAGCCAGATCTCCGACATGCCGCCCGAGCCCTGGCGGCGGAGCAAGGTGTATCGGTCGGCGAGCCGCGTGCCTTGAGCGAGTGCTTGTGCTCGTACCGTCATCGATGCATCGGTCTCCGATCTTTGTCGATCGGCGTTGCAAGTTGCCTCATCCGCCGCTGCGTCCGCGCGGGGCGGCGCCGAGCGGCACAGCGAAATCGGGGACGCGAGCCCGCGCCCCGGCATCCGCCATCAATGGGGTCAGCGGGGGGACTCGGCCTGCGCGCGGCCTTCCACGCCCACCTCGAGAGCCTGCGCGAACCCGGTCTCTGCCCTGTAGATTTCCTTCAGGAGCTTGCGCCAGGTCTCGTACTGCGCCTCGGCCGTGCCGGTGAGCCGCCGCGTTTCGCCCTCGACGCGCACCACCAGCGGCGCCGCCTCGGCGCCGAAGGATTCCGACAGCTCCTTGATGTTCTCGCGATAGATGTTGGCCGACTGCCTCAGGTTCCAGGAGCTGATGATCGTGCCGATGCCGCGGTTGATGCCCACGTACTGTGCCGCCGTCTTCGCCCGCGCCGCGGAGCGGCTGGAGCTCGAGGTGTCGATGCTCATCGAGCCCGCCACGACCACGACGCCGAGCAGCGCGCGCAGGGTTGCCGCCCGCTTGACCTGGCGATAATTGACGGCCTGCTCGCGCGCCGTCTCACGCCAGGATTCGTAGGGAATGGCGATGCCGTAATAAAAATTCGCGTAATGCTCGTTCAAGGTATCGATCACGAGCTGATCGCGCGCCCGGATCTGCCGCAGGCGCTCCACCATCGGATCGTTCTCGGCGGGCAGCCGCACGAGGCTGGTGATGCCGTCCTCGTCGGTGGTGATGTATTCGCCGAACACGGTCGGCGCCATGTCGGCGAGGAATTTCATCTCGGAGATCTGGCGGATGCGCCGAACCTCCTTCGCGTTCAGCCCCGCGGCGTAATTGCGCAGGTCGTTCGCGATCTCGTTGAAGACTTTCTGGTACGGGTCCTTGCTCAGGTCACGGTTTTCCGAGTACGAGGTGATCCCCGTCTGCATCGAGTAGCTTTTCTCGAACCAATCCTGGCCGCGCGCATCCCACGCCTTCACCTTCAAGGTGACGAACTCGCCGTCGGAGCGCTCGATCTCGCCCGAGACCATGACGTCGGTGAACGCGTACTCGGACGGGATGACGCGCACAGCCCCCCAGAATCCGGTGCCCTGCAACGTCGTCTTCAGGTGGTAGGGCAGGTACCGGGCCTCCGCCTGCCGCACCTCGGGATAGATGCCGGATTCGTCCGCCTCGTTGTCCTCGGGGATGGCGGGATCGAAATTCATGACGCCGACGTCGAGCAGGAGGCTCTCGTCGATCTTCATGGATGCGACCTCGAGGGGTGTCTTCTCCGCCGTAATCACTTCGGACACCGTGCAGCCGGTGCAGGCGACCGCGATCACCAGAAGAAGCGGAGCTTTCATAGCGGTGGTTTTCCCTCCTCTGCGTTACCGCCTGTCCATTGGCAACCTGCTGGTCATCCTGCGCTGTCCGGGCGACGTCGGGTATCGGTCCTTTGTCTTACAGATTATTGTATTTCCGGTACTCTTCCCACAGCCGCTCGCGCAATACGGGATCGTCCTCGGCGAGAGCGGCTTCCCGGAGCTGCTTGGCCACGATGTCCTCGCTGACCAGGTCCGGGATGTCGTCCGGCGTGCGTTTCTTGATCTCCTCTTGCGAGAGACCCGCGACCGACGGGCTGGTCGACGTCTCGTCCTCGTCCGTCCGGGCGACCTCGCCCGTGCCCTCGACCCCGCCACTGGCTTGCTTGCCCAGGCCGACGCCACCGCCGCCGCCGCCCTGGCCGCCGAAGCCCTTCGTGTCACGGCCTACCGTCGAAATCTCTTTCTGCTCGCCGGCAAGCACCCCGTCGAAATCGCCGACCGACTTGTCGAGCTGCTTCTCGAGACGCGCCTTGCGCTGCGCGGGCGTCTCGCCCGGGTACTGGCCGACGTCGCCCTTGCATTCACCCGTACCTTCCATGCCGCCGACGTCGCCCGGCAGCTCCGGTCCGCAATCCTGGCCGCTGCCCGCGACGCCGCCCGCTTCACCACCGGCGCCGCCGGCACCACCCATGCCGCCCGGGACCTGGCCGCCGAGGCCGCGCACGCCGCCGCCGGCCATGCCGCCGCCGCCGCCGCCGTCAGCGCCGCCGCCGGACGCGCCGCCCGGCATGCCGCCGCCCGATGCGCCGCCCGGCATACCGCCGCCCGACGCGCCGCCCGGCATGCCGCCGCCCGACGCACCGCCCGGCATACCGCCGCCCGACGCACCGCCCGGCATACCGCCGCCCGACGCACCACCCGGCATGCCGCCGCCACCGGATGAACCGCCCGGCATACCGCCGCCGCCGGGAATGCTCATCCCGCCGCCGCCCATCCCGCCGCCGCCACTCATGCCGCCGCTCGACACGCCGACCGCGCAACCCCCGATCAGGAGTGCCGCCGCCGCTGCGAGCGCCAGCGGACACAGCCGCCGGGCCACTGTAGGTGTCGGGCCGAATGTATTCATGGACTTAACTCTCACGGAATGACCTCCGCTGCGCCGGCAGAGCGTGCTCCCGCGCTGCCGCCGATCGTTGTCCCAGCGTTTTTTTGATCGCGACGACAGCGCGTTGTTCCGCCAGGGACTCTCGCCTGCGGAGACCGACGAGGGTGGTTCCTGTAATCACCTTAATACGCCCCCTGGCGAGTCGCAACTGCCGGCCGGATCCCGGTTTGCCGGCGGCTACGCTGGCGTTTCAACGATTGGACATATTGCGCCGCGAACGGCCGGGCTTGCGGAACAGGATGACCGAGAGATCGTCGGGCTTCGAGGGCTGGGTACGCGCCTCGCCGGTCATGCGGCGCCCCGCGAGGCGGGTCAGGGAGTACACGGCCTTGTCGAGCGGGCCCTTGCGGATGAGCTCCACGATCTCGTCGATGTGGATGTTGTCCGTCAGGCCGTCGCTCGCGAGCAGGATCGTGTCGCGCGGCTTCAGCTCCACGCTCGCGCCGATGTCGATGCGCATGTCGGCGGTCCCGAGCAGATTGGAGACGAGGTGGCGCTCGGCATGGTGCAACGCGGCGCGCTGGTCGAGGAACCCCGCCTCGACGGCGAATCCGGTCGGTGAATGCGGCAGCGTCTGCGCTTTCAGCCGGCCCCGCTGGCCGACGATGATCGCCTCGGAATCCCCTATCTGGTAGGCGCGCGCGATGATGCCTTCGACGGTCACCACGGTGAAGGTCGTCCCCGAGCCGCCGCCGAGGGTCTGCACGGCCTTGTTCGCCTCGTCGATGCCGTTCAGGATCGCGGTGCGCAGGAGCATCGTTTCCTCGATCGCGGCCTGCAGAGATCGCTCGAGCGTGCTGACGGCGAGTCGCGACGCCTGGCGTCCCAGCGGCAGCCCGCCGGCGCCGTCCGCCACGACCAGCACGACCGCATCCGGACCGTACGGAATGGCCGCGACCGTGTCCTCGTTGTCGGTATCCTTGTCGGGAGAGCGCGCCGTGTAAGCGATGAGCTGGCCGCCGCCGACCTCGAGCTGCAGGAGCTCGGGCACATCCGCCCCGTCGAGCATGACCATGCCGTCCGGCGCCGCGTTCATCGGACCGACAGCCCGCTGCGTGGCGTCATTTCGGCGTCACCGCTTCACTGCACCAGGCGCAGAAATTCCAGAAGTCCTTCGCGATGCCCCACCGACAGTTCGGGCAGGTGTCGCGGCTGCCGGCGAGCTTCCACGGCTTCTTCACCTTGGTGCGGCACCACGGGCAATAGCGCATGAACGCCATCAGCGGCCGCCGGCAGCGCGTGTTCGCACATTTGGCGACGTAGCGCCGGTCGCTGTAACGACGATTCGTCTCGGGCTCGAAACCGGGGCCGTAGCACCACGAGCAGTAGTTCCAGTCGCGCTTCACGCCGCGCTCGCAGCGCGGGCATTGCGCGGGCAGTGTCGTCTGGCCGCCGCGCGTCGGGTGCTGCACGCCGCACCAGGGGCAGGCATGCATGCTCTCCGCCACGGGCCCCTCGCAGCGCCGGCACTGGTGGCGCGTGTCGAGCACGCTCTTGTAGAGCCGCTGGAACTCGCGCCACTGCTGCTGGCGCCAGGAGAAGGACGGCTTCTTCGAGCGGGCGGTGCGGCGGCGCGGCCGGCGGGCGCGCGAGCGGACGCGCCTGAACGCCGAATACATCTGCAACGCGTCGCGCCAGCGGTCGGCCGGGTCGAGCTGGATCGCCTTCTTCAGGAACTCGACGAACGCCGGGCGCACCCGCGCGCTCACGCGTTCGTGGCCGGGCAACGGCCAGGCGAACGGCCATTCCGGCAGCTTGCCCGAGAACATGCGGTACAGGACGAGTCCGCAGGAGAACACGTCCGACTGGAATTTCGGTCGGCCCATCGCCTGCTCGGGCGCGATGTAGTCGATGGTGCCCGAGCCCGAGGCTTTCAGGGTCCGCAGGCTGATCTTGGCGAAGCCGAAATCGGTGAGCTTCAGGGTGTCGTCCGCAAACAGAATGTAGTTCTCGGGCTTGATGTCGCAGTGGATGACGTTCTGCGAGTGGGCGAAGGCGAGCCCGGCGAGCGCCTGGTCGGCGAGCTCCAGTGCGCGCTCGGTGGAGATCCGGCGGAACAGCCGGTCCGCCAGGGACTCCTCGCCGAGCTCCATCGCGATGACGAAGTGGCCGTCGATGTAGCTCGCGTTCTGCACCGAGAGGATGTTCGGGTGCCGGAGCTTGACCGCGACCTGCACCTCGCGCAGGAAATCCTCGTGCGTGATGTTGCGGTGGACGCGCGGGATCTTCAGCGCGACCCGCGATTTGTGGATCGTGTCGAAGGCACTGTAGACGTCCGCGAGCGGGCCCGACGAGATGCGTCCCAGGATGCGGTATTTGCCGAGCTTCTGCCGAGCTCTCAGTAATGCTGGCGTCGTTCCCACGGGTCCATGCGGCTTATGAATGCCGGCGCAATCATTGAGGCGCGGGAGAGCGGAGTCAAGCTCCTACAAAACCTCGAAGAGACCGGCGGCGCCCATGCCGCCGCCGATGCACATCGTGCAGACCACGAACTTGGCGTTGCGGCGCTTGCCTTCGATGAGCGCGTGACCGACGAGCCGCGCCCCGGACATGCCGTACGGGTGGCCGATCGAGATCGCGCCGCCGTTCACGTTGAGGAGCTCGTTCGGTATCCCCAGCCGGTCGCGGCAGTAGACTACCTGTACCGCGAACGCCTCGTTCAGCTCCCAGAGCCCGATGTCGTCCATCTTGAGGCCGGTGCGCTCGAGCAGCTTCGGCACCGCGAACACCGGACCGATACCCATCTCGTCGGGCGCCGTGCCGGCAACCGCGATGGCGCGGTAGGCGCCCAGCGGCTCGAGGCCGCGCTTCTCCGCGAGCCGGCTGTCCATGACCACCGCCGCCGAGGCGCCGTCGGAGAGCTGGCTCGCGTTGCCGGCGGTGATGTGCCCGCCTTCGAAAACCGGCGCCAGGCCCGCGAGCGCCGCGAGCGTCGTCTCCGGCCGGTTGCCTTCGTCGCGCGCCAGGCTGACGGTCTCGAGCGTCGTCTCGCCGGTGGCTTTGTTCGTCACTGCCTGCGTGGCCGTCACCGGCACGATTTCGTCGTCGAACGCGCCGCGCGCCTGCCCTTCGGCGGTGCGCTGCTGGCTCTGCAGCGCGTATTCGTCCTGGCGCTCGCGCGAGATGCCGTAACGCTTCGTCACTACTTCGGCCGTCTCGAGCATGCTCACGTAGATGTCGGGGGCGGCCGCAAGGACGTTCGGGTCCTCGGCGCGGTAGCGGTTGTAGTGCTCGTTCTGCACGAGGCTGACGGACTCGACGCCGCCGCCGACCACGATGCTCATGTTGTCGTCGAGGATCTGCTTGGCCGCGATCGCGATCGCCATCATGCCCGACGAGCACTGCCGGTCTACGGTCATGCCCGCGACGGAGGGCGGCAGGCCGGCCGCGAGCAGCGCCTGGCGCGCCACGTTGCGGCCGCTCGTGCCCTGTTGCATGGCGCAGCCCAGCACGACGTCGTCCACCTCGGCGGGATCGAGCCGCGCGCGGCGCACCGCCTCGCCGATCGCGTGCGCGGCGAGCGTCGGGGCCTCGAGATTGTTGAACGCGCCGCGATACGCCTTGCCGATCGGCGTGCGGGCGGTGGAGACGATGACGGCTTCCTTCATTCCTGCTGGCGCTCCGAAAAGGGGTCGCGCGCAATGCGCGCTCCTACCGGACGAGGCCGTTGCCGTCGAGTTTGACCAGCTCGACGTCGCCGAGGCCGAGCGCGCGCACACCTTCGCCGATTTTGGCCCAGTCGCCGACCACCACCCACACGAGGTCGTCCGGGTGGATGTATTGGTCGGCGGCGGCCGTGACGGTCGCCACGTCGAGCGCGCTGACCCGCTCCGGATAGGTGTCCCAGTAATGGTCGTCCAGGCCGAAGCGCACGATTTCGCCGATGGAGCCCAGCACGGCACCCGAGGTTTCCCAGCGGCCGGGCAAAGTGAGAATGCTCTGGTTCTTGATCTTCACGATCTCGTCGGCGGTCGGCGGCTCGTCGCCGACGATGCCGCGGACTTCGCTCGCGATCTCGGCCATCGATTCCGCGGCCTTGTCCGTCTGCACCGGTGCATAAGCGAAGAACGGGCGCGGACCACGGGCGTCGATGATCGCGCTCTGCGCTCCGTACGACCAGTGCTTGTCCTCGCGCAGGTTCATGTTGAGGCGCGCGGTGAAGCTGCCGCCAAGCACGTCGTTGGCGGCGGCCAGCGCGAGCTTGTCCGGGCTTTCATAGGGAGGCACGACGTGGCCGGCGATGATGACGGCCTGCTCGGAGTCGGGCCGGTCCACCACGTACACGGTGCCGCCCGTGTCGACTTCGCTCGGGCCGACGTTCTTCGCGGGCACCTCGCCGGGCTGCCAGCGGCCGAAATACCTCTCCAGCAACGGCTCGATCCCGGCGAGCGTGGTATCCCCGACCACCACCAGGGTGGCGTTGTTCGGCCGCAGCCACGTGTCATGGAAGGCGACCAGGTCCGCCCGCGTCATCGCCTTGACCGATTCGAGCGTGCCCGAGCCGGTGAACGGGATGGAATACGCGTGGTCCTGCGCATAGATGAGCTGCGGGAACAGGCGCAAGGCAATCGTGAACGGCTGTGCGAGCTCCTGCTGGATGCCGGCGATCTGTAAAGCTCGCAAGCGCTCCAGCTCCTCGTCCGGGAAGGTCGGGTTGAGCACGACGTCGGCGTACAGCTCGAGCGACGGCTCGAGGTTCGCCTTGAGCGCGGAGAGCGCCGCGTAGGAGGTATCCAGGTTGGACCCGAGACTGATCTCGGCGCCGAGTCGCGTTTCGGTGGCGGCGATCTCGAGCGCATCACGCTTTTTCGTGCCCTCGTCCATCATGTCGAGGGCCAGGTTCGCGGCACCCAGCGCGCCGGACTTGTCGGCGGCATAACCCGCGTCGAACAGCAACGCGAGCTCGACCACCGGCACGGCGCTGTGCCGTGCGACGATCACGTCGAGGCCGTTGTCCAGCTCGCCGCGCTCGAACTCGGGAAAATCGACTTGCGGGAAGTCCTGCGGCATCGGGGGACCGCCGGCGCGATCCACCTCGGCGTCGGTCGCGGCGAGCTGCGGATAAGGATGCACTTCCAGTACGTACACGCCGTCGCCCAGCCACTGCCGCGCATCGGCCATGATGCTCTGCTCCGTCGCCCCACGGACGTTCTGGAGACTGCGCTCGTAGCCGTCCGGGCTGCCGTAGTAAACCTCGCTCGAGGCCAGCACGTCGGACTTGCCGCCGAAACCGCCGATGCGCTCGACACCACGTATGAAGCCGGCAAAACGGCTCGTCTTGACCCGCGTGAGCTCCTCTTCGTCGAAGCCCTCGTCGAGCAGCTTGCGCATCTCGGCATCCAGCATCGCCTCCAGCTCGCCGAGATCCTGGTTCGGCGCCGCGTTCGCGTACACCATGAACAGGCTGCCGAGCTCGCGGCCCCAGAGGTACGCGCCGACGCCGGTCGCGATTCTCTCCTCGTACACGAGCTTCTGGTACAGGCGCGAGTTCTTGCCGTTGGCGAGGATGTCACCGAACAGCGACAGCCGGTCGGCCACCGGGTTGGTCAGCTCCGGCACGTTCCACACCTTGTATATGCGCGCCTGCGGTACCCGGTCCTCCATCACCTGCCGGTGCATGCCCTCGCGCTGCGCGACCCACACGGCCTGGCGCTCGATCGGCGGGCTCGGCGGGATGCCGCCGAAGTAGTGCTTCACCTTCTCGAGCACCTGCTCGGTGTCCACGTCGCCGGCGAGCACGAGCGTGGCGTTGTTCGGACCGTAGTACTGGCTGAACCACTGGTGCACGTCGTCGAGCGAGGCGGCGTTCAGGTCCTCCATCGAGCCGATGACGGTGTGGTCGTAGGGATGGCCCTCCGGATAGGTCGCTTCCTGGATCAGGTTGAACACTTCGCCGTAGGGCTGGTTCTCACCCTGCCGCTTCTCGTTCTGCACGACGCCGCGCTGCTCGTCCAGCCGCGCCTGGTCGACGGCCTGGTTCATGCAGCACATGCGGTCGGACTCCATCCAGAGCACCATGTCGAGCGCGGTCTTCGGCACGTTCTGAAAGTAGTTCGTGCGGTCGTTGTTGGTCGTGCCGTTCATCTCCGTCGCACCGACCGCGTCGAACGGCTTGAAGTAATCGTCGTTGTAATGCTCCGAGCCGTTGAACATGAGGTGCTCGAACAGGTGTGCGAAACCGGTCTTGCCCGGCACCTCGTTCTTCGAGCCGACGTGATACCACACGTTCACCGCCACGATCGGAGCCTTGTGATCCTCGTGGATGACGACGGTCAAGCCGTTTTCCAGGACGAATTTCTGGTACGGGATCTCCGGAATGGGCAGCTCGCCTTTCGCCAGTGCCGGGACCGTGCACGCGACGAGAGTGAGGCTGGCGCAAATTGCACCCGAGCAGAGCTTGCGGAACAGCGCGATTACCGAGCGCACGGCTGGCTCCTTTGTAGTCGTTGTCGGGTCGAGGGTTTCCGAGCATACCGGCGGGATGGAGGTGCGACAACTCTGCGCAGAGATCCCGGAAATGGGATCGCCCGGGAATCTCCATGCGCATGTAAAGCTCGCTTACCGCTCGCTGCGCACGCGCGACACCGCGCGGCACCAGGCGTCGTACAGCGCGGCGCGGCGCGCGTCGGTCATATGCGGCGCGAAGCGGCGATCGCATGTCCACACGTCCGCGACGGAATCGAGGGAGGGAAAGATGCCGCGCGCGAGCCCGGCGAGGAACGCGGCGCCGGCGACGGTGGATTCGATGTTGACCGGGCGCTCTACCGGCACGTCGAGCAGGTCCGCGAGGAACTGCAGCAGCCAGTCGTTGGCCGCCATACCGCCGTCGACGCGCAGCACGGCGGGCGCGATGCCGTCGGCGCTCATCGCTTCCAGCAGGTCACGGGTCTGGTACGCGACAGCCTGCAGCGTCGCGGTCACGATCTCGCCGATGCCGGTGTCGCGCGTGAGCCCGAGGATCGCGCCGCGCGCGTCCGGGTCCCACCACGGTGCGCCGAGCCCGGTGAACGCCGGCACGACGTGCACGTGCTCGACGATGCCCGTGGCTTCGGCGATCGCCTGCGTCTCGCCCGCGCTCGCGATCAGCTTCAGCTCGTCGCGCAGCCATTTCACCGCGGAGCCGGCAACGAAGATGCTGCCCTCGATGGCGTACGTCGGCCGGCCGTGCACGCGGCAGGCCACTGTCGTGAGCAGCCGGTGCCGCGAGGCGAGCGCCGTATCGCCCGTGTGCGTGATGACGAAGCAGCCGGTGCCGAACGTGGCCTTGGTCATGCCGGAGCGGCTGCCGGCCTGCCCGACGAGCGCGGCCTGCTGGTCGCCCGCCACCCCGGCGATCGGCACGGCGGCGCCGAGCAGCGCCGCCTCGCTCGTGCCGAAATCGCCCGCCGAGTCCCTGACTTCCGGCAGTACCGAAGGCGGTATGCCGAGGCGCGCGAGCAACTCCTCGTCCCAGCGCTGCGCGTGGATGTCGAAGAGCATCGTGCGCGATGCATTGGTCGCGTCCGTGGCATGCACGCGGCCGCCGGTCAGGCGCCATACGAGGAACGCGTCGACGGTGCCGAACGCCAGCCGGCCGGCGTCCGCGAGACGCCGCGCTTCGGGCACATGTTCGAGAATCCAGGCGAGCTTGGTGGCCGAGAAGTAGGGATCGATCACGAGCCCGGTCTTCGCCGCGATGGTCGGGCCGGCGCCGTCCGCTTCGAGCTTGCGGCAAAGATCCGCCGTGCGGCGGTCCTGCCACACGATCGCGCGATGCGGACAGCGGCCCGTCTCGCGATCCCAGACGAGCGTCGTCTCGCGCTGGTTGGTGATGCCGATCGCGGCGAGCGCGCCGGGCGCCACACCGCTGTCCGCGATCGCGCGCCGCGCAACCTCGAGCGTCGACGACCAGATCTCCTCCGGGTCGTGCTCGACCCAGCCCGGCCGCGGGAAGTACTGCGTGAATTCGCGCTGCGCGGCGGCCACCGGCCGCAATGCCGCGTCGAAGACCACCGCGCGGCTGCTGCTGGTGCCCTGGTCGATGCCGAGCAGGAATGTCTCAGCCACGCGGTGTCCCGGGCCCGTCGATGCGGTACAGCGGCTGCCTGATGCCCATACGCCGCCCCGCCTCTTCGGGGAACTCGCCGCGCGGCTGCGCGGCCGTTAAATCGGCAAGGGCCCGCAGCGTGGCGTCCGGCCAGCGGCTCACGCGGCGCGTGCCGAGGTCGACGTGCAGGTTCATCCACTCCGCAGTCGCCGCGACCCAGCCTTCGTCCGCGTGCAGCATGCGCTGGAACTGGTGCACGCGCTTCTCATCGTACGCGAGCACGCGCGACTCGATGCGGTAACGCTGGCCTTCGGTCAGCTCGCGCGCGTAGGTGACATGCGCCTCGACGGCGAACGTCGTCCCACCCGCCTCGCGGATGTAGTCGTCGGTGATGCCGACGCGCGCGAGCAGCTCGTCCACGGCCTTGTCGAATGCAAGCACGTAATAGGCCACGTTCATGTGACCGTTGATGTCGATCCACTCCGGCCGCACTGAGCCTTCATGGATCGCGAACCCGCCGCCCCCCGGCCCGTTCAATCTCAGGGTTCCTTCAGCTCGGGGATGTCGCGGAAATGCTCGAGCGCCTGCGGGTTCGCGAGCGCCGCCGTGTTCTTCACCGGCTTGCCGTGCACGACCGAGCGCACCGCGAGCTCGACGATCTTGCCGCTGATGGTGCGCGGGATCTCGGGAACGGCGACGATCTTCGCCGGCACGTGGCGCGGCGTCGTGTTCTCGCGAATCACCTTGCGGATGCGCTCCTCGAGCGCATCGTCGAGCTGCCGGCCTTCGCGCAGCACCACGAACAGCACGACGCGCACGTCATCGTCCCAATCCTGGCCGATCGCGATCGCCTCGAGCACCTCGTCGAGCTTCTCGACCTGGCGGTAGATCTCGGACGTGCCGATGCGCACGCCGCCCGGGTTCAGCACCGCGTCCGAGCGGCCGTGCATGATCACGCCGCCGCTCGCGGTGATCTCCGCGTAGTCGCCGTGCGCCCAGACGCCGGGGAAACGCTCGAAATAGGCGGCGTGGTATTTCGCATGGCCCGGGTCGTTCCAGAAACCGACGGGCATCGACGGGAACGCCTTCGTGCAGACGAGCTCGCCGCTCTCGCCGACCAGTGAGCGGCCGTCGTCGTCGTAGATTTCGACCGCCATGCCGAGCCCGAGGCACTGGATCTCGCCGCGCCGCACCGGCAGGACCGGGTTGCCGCCGGCGAAGCAGCTGATGATGTCGGTACCGCCGGTAATCGAGGAGAGCTGCACGTCGGCGGCGATCGCGTCGTACACGTAATCGAAGCTCGCCGGCGCGAGCGGCGAACCGGTCGAGAGGACGGTGCGCAACGCCGGCAGCTCGAACTCGTCCCGCGGCCGGATGCCCGCCTTCTCCAGCGCCGAAAGGTACTTCGCGCTGGTGCCGAACACCGTCATCGTCTCGCGTTCCGCGATGCGCCACAGCATGCGGCCGTCGCCGACGAAAGGCGCGCCGTCGTAGAGAATGAGCGTGGCGCCCGAGGCGAGCGCGCTCGCGAGCCAGTTCCACATCATCCAGCCGCAGGTCGTGAAATAGAACACGCGGTCGCCGGCGCCGATGCCCGAATGCAGCTGATGCTCTTTCAGGTGCTGGATGAGCGTGCCCCCGGCGCCGTGCACGATGCATTTCGGCACGCCGGTCGTGCCCGAGGAGTACATGATGTAGAGCGGGTGGTCGAACGGCAGCGACGCGAACTCGAGCTCGGCGCCACGTTCCGCGAAATCGTCCCACGCGATTGCAGCGCGGATCCCGCCGAGATCGAGCGCGTCGCCGGTGAACGGCACGACCACGGTGCGCCGGATGCCGGCGATGCGCTCGAGCACGCCCGCGACCGCGGGTAGCGAGGCGATGCGCTTGCCGTTGTAGAAATAGCCGTCCGCGCAGAACAGCACTTTCGGTTCGATCTGGCCGAAGCGGTCGACCACGCCGCTGATGCCGAAATCCGGCGAGCACGACGACCAGATCGCGCCGATCGACGAGGTCGCCAGCATCGCCACGATCGCTTCCGCGCAGTTCGGCAGGAAGCCCGCGACGCGGTCGCCGCGTTGCACGCCTTCGCGCCGCAGGGCGGCGGCGATACCGGCGACTGCCGTGCGCAGCTCGCCGAGCGTCAGCTCGCGGCGTGCGCCGTTCTCGCCGCAAAAGACCAGCGCGGTGCGCTCGCCCGGGCCGCGCAGCAGGTGCTCCGCGAAATTGAGCTCGCTGCCCGTGAACCAGCGGGCCGTCGTCATGTCGCCGGGCTGCTCGAGAATCCGCTGCGGCGGCCTGCTGAATCCGAGCCCGCAGAAATCCGCGACTGCGGGCCAGAACGCTGCCGGCTGCTCTATGGACCAGCGGTGCAGTCGCGCGTAATCCGGCGCGCCGTGCGCGCGCATGAACCGGTAGATCGCCGATTGTTCCCGGCGTGTGTCGTCGGGCTGCCAGAGAACGGGATTGTCGGTCACGTCTGCTCTATCATGCTTTGCGAATGCTCACCGATTATCGCAACTTGCCGCGGGAAATGCTGGCGGTGCGCGTCGCGCGACCGGGTGGACCGGAAGTGCTGGAGCCGGTCAGGCTGCCCGTACCGGAGCCGCGCGCGGGGGAGGTGCTGGTGCGCGTGGCCGCGGCCGGGGTCAATCGCCCGGACGTGCTGCAGCGGCTGGGCCGCTACGCCCCGCCGCCGGATGCCGATCCGCTGCCCGGCCTGGAGGTCGCCGGCGAGGTCGCCGCCCTCGGCCCCGGCACGGATCGCTTTCGCAGCGGCGAGCCCGTCATGGCGCTGACGCACGGCGGAGGTTACGCCGAGTATTGCCGCGTGCACGAGTCGCATTGCCTGCCCGTGCCGGCGCACCTGAGCTTCGAAATGGCCGCCGCCGTGCCCGAGACCTTCTTCACCGTAGAGTACAACGTCTTCATGCGCGCGCGGCTCGCGGCCGGGGAGATCCTGCTCGTGCACGGCGGATCGAGCGGCATCGGCAGCACCGCGATCCAGCTCGCGCGCGCCGCCGGCGCGACCGTGGTGACCACTGCGGGCAGCGACGAGAAGTGCCGGTTCTGCGAGCAGCTCGGTGCGAAGCTCGCGATCAACTACCGGAAAACGGACTGGCTGGACGCGGTGCGCGCGGAGCTCGGCGAGCGCGGTGTCGACGTCGTGCTCGACATGGTCGGCGGCACGTACATGCAGAAGAACCTCGACGTGCTCGCGCGTGACGGCCGCTACGCCATCATCGCGTTCCTCGCGGGCTCGAAAGCCGAGCTCGACCTGCGGCCGGTGCTCGCGAAACGGCTCACGATCACCGCCTCGACGCTCCGGCCACAGTCGGTGGAGGAGAAATCGGCGATCCGCGAGGCGCTCGAGGCGCAGGTCCTGCCCCTGCTCGCCTCCGGCGAGATCGCGCCGGTGATCCACGCCGCCTTCCCGTTGGCCGACGCACGCGCTGCTCACGCGCTGATGGAATCCGGCCGCCACATGGGCAAGATCGTGCTGACCACCCGCCAGGCCTAGGCGTTTTTTGCGTCGGCGATGATGCGGCGGGCCTGCTCGTCGGCGATGGCGTTGGTCGGGCGGCCGGTGCGTGCGGCTTCCTCGAAGATCCTCGTGAGCCTCGGGCCGATGGCTTCGACCTGCGCCGTGACCGCGGCGTCGTCGGCGGTGCCGTAGTACTCGGCGGCGACGTTGATGATGCCGCCGGCGTTGATCACGTAGTCGGGCGCGTACAGGATGCCGGCGTCGGCCAGGCGCTGTCCGTCGGCCGCGGTCTCCAGCTGGTTGTTGGCGGAACCGGCGACGATCCGCGCCGCGATCCGCGGTATGCTGCGCTCGTTCAGGATGGCTCCGAGGGCGCAGGGCGCGAGCACATCGACCGGCTGGAACAGGATCGCGTCCAGCCCGACCGCGGTCGCGGCGCACTCGTCGCGCACGGCGGCGACGCGCTGCTCGTCGATGTCCGCGACCAGAAGCTGCGCGCCCGCTTCCGAGAGATAGCGGCAGAGGTGGTAGCCGACGTTGCCGACGCCCTGCACGGCCACGGTCAGGCCGGCGAGGTCGTCGCGCCCGAGCTTGTGGCGTGCGGCGGCCTCGATGCCCTTGAAGACGCCCCAGGCGGTTTTCGGAGACGGGTCGCCGCCGGCGTGGCCCTCCTTCACGGCGAGACCGGTGACGTAGCGGGTCCGGCGCGCGACGATCTCCATGATCGCCACGGACATGCCGACGTCCTCGGCGGTGATGTAACGGCCGCCCAGCGAATCGACGAACTCGCCGAATCTCTCGAACAGCGCGTCGTTCGCGGCGAAGTCGTCACCCTTCAGGATCACCGCCTTGCCACCGCCGAAAGCGAGGCCGGCCATCGCGTTCTTGTAGCTCATGCCCTGCGACAGCCGCAGCACGTCGTGGATCGCGTCCTGCTCGGACACATAGCGCCACACGCGGCAGCCGCCCGCCGCCGGGCCGAGCGCCGTCGAATGGATGGCGATGACGGCGGCGAGCCCGGTCGCGGCGTCGCGGCAGAAGAGAACGCGCTCGTGATCGTCGAAGGCGGAATCGTCGAAAACTGACATCGGCTTACCCTGGTCGTGCTGCGAGGCTCGTACGGTGCGGCGAGCTGACACGGTGCGGCGCCCGGCCGGCGCGCGGCGCGGATTCTAGCACGTCACGGGTGGCGGTCCGGCGCGCCGGATCTCAGCAGGATTCGATGTCCTTACCGGGGTGGGGAAACATGTCGGATTCGTCCTCCCCCCCGCGCGGCGCCAGGCAGGCGAAGTCCTTTTCCACGAGGATGGCGAGGGTCGCATCGCCGCCGAGCGGCTGCTCGCCGCTGATCGAGACCCGCTCGGACCCGGCCCAGGCATGCACCTCGTCGGCCGGCACGGTGACGCGGACCGAGCTCGCGGCGTACTCGGCGCCGGGCGCCTGCGCGCCGGGCGCGCAGACGACGGCATATTCGAGGCGGGCGCCGCCGGGAAAAGCGACGGCCGACGCCACGCGCCCGTCGCGCGCGAGCGCGTCCACCTCGCCGCGCGTGAGCCGCAGGCGGATCGAGTTGTCACGAATGCGCAGCTTCATGCCGATTCACCTGGTGGGGATGCGGACCAATTTACGGGTGCAGGACATCCCGCGCAATCCCCCGCAAGGCGCGTTCCCGAGGGCGGTATCGTTTCCGCGCGAGCCCGGCGGGGCCGCTGCGGAATCCGCCATGGCGGGCGGCCGGGTGTCGTCCTGGCTGCCGGCAGACCCTGTTCTTTTCGTTCGCTATTCGGCGATGACGCTTTCCGCCTGTGGTCCTTTCTGGCCCTGGGTCACGATCATCGTGACTCGCTGCCCTTCCTTGAGCGACTTGAATCCTTCCATCTGGATGGCGCTGTGATGGACGAAGACGTCCTGTCCCCCCTCGCGCGCGATAAAGCCAAAGCCCTTGTCGTCATTGAACCACTTGACGGTACCGCTCACTCTTTCGCCTGCCATAATCACCTCATCACTGTACCGCCGGCCGGAGCCGACGCAGGAACAGTGTACTCTGAAACTATCGCGGCGGCGCAGGCTTTTCGGCCGGCCCTGCGCACAAATGGCCAAACGCGGCAGTTCCGGGGCATCGCGGGCGCGGCACTGCGCCGGCCGGACCGGCGGGAGCCAGGGAGGGGCGCCCGGGCGGGTTTCAGGCTTCCGGCCCGAGGACCCCGCGGCGGATCTGGTCGAGCTCGAGCGACTCGAAGAGCGCCTTGAAGTTGCCCTCGCCGAAGCCCTCGTTGCCCTTGCGCTGGATGATCTCGAAGAAGATCGGGCCGATTACGTTCTTCGTGAAGATCTGCAGGAGCAGGCCCTGCCCCTGCTCGGGCGCGCCGTCGATGAGGATGCGGCGCTTCTTCAGCTCGTCGAGCGGCTCGCCGTGGCCGGGAACCCGCTGGTCGACCAGCTCGTAATAGGTCTCGTTCGTGTCCTGCAGCTCGATGCCGTTGGCTCGCAGGCGATCGACGGTGCTGTAGATGTCATCCGTGCCGAGGGCGATGTGCTGGATGCCTTCGCCCTTGTACTCCCGCAGGTACTCCTCGATCTGGCTCTTGTCGTCCTGGCTCTCGTTCAACGGGATGCGGATCCGGCCGCAGGGACTGGTCATGGCCTTCGAGAACAGGCCGGTGTGCTTGCCTTCGATGTCGAAATAGCGGATCTCGCGGAAGTTGAACAGCTTTTCGTAGAACTCCGCCCACGCCTGCATGCGCCCGCGGTGCACGTTGTGGGTCAGGTGGTCGATCGAGGTGAGGCCGGTATCCAGACGCGCCACCTGCTCCTCCCAGCCCGGCTCGAAGCGGAAGTCGATGTCGTAGATGGATTCGTCGCCGTAGCGGTCGACGAGATACAACCGGCTGCCGCCGATGCCCTCGATCGCCGGGATGTTGAGCTCCATCGGCCCCGGATCGCCGGGCAGCGCTTTTGCGCCGAGGTCGACCGCGCGGTTCAACGCGTAATTCGCGTCTTTCACGCGGAACGCCATGGCGCAGGCCGAGGGGCCGTGCTCGCGCGCGAACGCCTGGGCGAAGCTGTCCGGCTCCGCGTTGACGATGAAATTGATCTCGCGCTGCTTGTGCAGCGTGACGTCCTTGGACCGGTGGTGCGCCACGGCCGGCATACCGAGGTGTGCGAACAGCTCGCGCAGGCGCTCGGGGTCCGGCGCCGTGTACTCCACGAACTCGAAGCCGTCCGTGCCCATCGGGTTGCGCGGATCCGGCGCGCTGCCCGCGATCTTCATCCTCGTCGTAACCACTGCTCTCCGTCCTGTGCCGTTCTACGCCGATCGTGGAAAAGTGGTGTGCCGACTATGTTAGCGCAGGCCAGTGGGAACTGCCCGGGCCGCGAGCTTCGATCGGTCGAGCTCCGCGAGCGAGCGGCAGCCCATGAGCAGCATGTCGCGCTCGATTTCGGCTCTGAGCAGGGTCGCCGCGCGCCGCACGCCCGCGGTGCCCGCCGCGGCGAGCGCGTAAAGGTAGAAGCGGCCGCCGGAGCAGGCCGTCGCCCCCATCGCCAGGGCTTTCAGGACGTGCGTGCCGCGCCGGATGCCGCCGTCCAGGATGATTTCGATCCGGCCACCGACGGCGTCGGCGATCGCGGGCAGCTGGTCGAACGGTGCGCGCGAGCCGTCGAGCTGCCGGCCGCCGTGATTCGAGATCATGATGGCGCTCGCACCGATGTCGACGGCCCGTTTCGCGTCGTCGACCGACATGACGCCCTTGAGGGCGAACGGCCCGCCCCATTCCTCCACCATGCGCGCCGCGTCGTCCCAGTCGATCGAGCGCTTCATCTGCGTATCGATGTACTCGGCGACCGAGGACGCGACGCCCGAGCCTTTACGGATGTAAGCGGACACGTTCGGCAGGTCGAAGCGCTCGCCGGTGAGGTAGCGGAACGTCCAGCCCGGGTGTGTGAGGAAGCTCAGCACGCTTTTCGGCGTGAGCTTCGGCGGCGTCGTCATGCCGGTCACGATGTCGCGCTCCCGGTTGCCGGCGACGATGGTATCCACGGTGAGTGCGAGCGCGTCGAAACCCGCGGTCCTGCAGCGCGCGATGAGGTCGGACGTGAGGGCCGGGTCGTTGTGCACGTAAATCTGGAAGAGCTTCGGCGCCGGCAGCGGCCCGAGCTCCTCGATGCTGCGCGTGCCGATGGTGGACACGCCGAACATCGTGCCGAGCTCCGCGGCGACCGTGGCGATGGCGCGCTCCCCTTCCGGGTGGAACAGGCGCTGCATCGCGGTGGGCGAGAAAAACAGCGGCATCGCGAGCTTTGCGCCCAGCACCTCGGTCGAGAGGTCGACGGCATCGACGCCGGCCAGCACGTTCGGCACGAGATCGACGGACTCGAACGCCTCCGTGTTGCGGCGCATCGTGCCCTCGTCGTCGGCTCCCCCGTCGATGTAATGGAAGATCGGCGACGGCAGCCGCGCTTTCGCGAGCCTGCGGAAATCCGCGGTCCTGCAGCATTGCGGCAGGCGCATCCCCACTCCTCCTTCCCCGATTGGCGCAAGAGCCTACCATGCGCGCCGCGCCGGCGGTTCCAATGGCCTTCTGCAGCAACTAAGATGGCGCGCGCCGGGGCCGCCCTGTATCGCCATGGAAGCCACAACCAACGTCAGGAACCGCCGCATTGCGCGCTGGCTCTTCAGCTTGTGCGCACTTGTGTTTGCGATGGTGGTGCTGGGCGGCGTCACGCGGCTGACCGGCTCCGGGCTGTCCATGGCGGACTGGCGCCCGATCATGGGCTGGCTGCCGCCGCTCGATGCGGCTCACTGGGACCGCGCCTTCGACCTGTACCGCCAGACGCCGGAGTTCCGCCAGGTGAACCCCGACATGGACGTGCAGGGCTTCAAGACCATCTTCTGGCTCGAGTACCTGCACCGGCTGCTCGGCCGCATCATCGGT
>DASVDF010000013.1:0-11315 GCA_036381215.1 Woeseiaceae bacterium
CTCAACGCCGACACGAGTTTCCTGGAAGCGGTGCTGCAGGGCGTGTTCACGGTGCCGGGCGGCGGCTGCATCGACTACGCGGCCGTGCTCGAGCCGCTCCTCGACGCCGGCTACGACGGCTGGATCGTCGTCGAAGCCGAGCAGGACCCCGCCATCGCCGATCCCGTTACCAACGCCACGCTCGGCTTCCAAACCCTTAGCCGCATTCTCGATCACCATCGTCCGTAGCACCGGCTTCGTGGCTCGTGGCGCCAAACTTGGAGCGCCGGGGTTGGCGGAGCCGCGACCGGGGGGAGGGGCCTTCGGCGCCGGACACGAGCACGTCCCTGTGGGCCTGCGGGCTCGGCATCCATGCCTCGCACGCCGCCGAGAGGGACTCCCCCGGCCGCGGCTCCGCCCTATCTTCGATGGTGCCGTGCGTGAACGATGCTTGGTGCTAACGTGCCTTCGTTCGTGGAACGTGCCTTCGTTCGTCGACCGCATGGCGGGCTCCTGCGGTCCGGGCAGGTGCGGAGTTGTCGTGGGGTAAGATTGCTGCGGCGCGGCGCGCTGGGCGCCGGCAGCGGCAACGAGGAAGAACAACCATGCTGAAAGAGTTCAAGGAATTCGCACTGCGGGGCAACGTCGTCGACATGGCCGTGGGCATCATTATCGGCGCGGCGTTCGGCAAGATCGTCACTTCGCTGGTCAACGACGTCATCATGCCACCGCTCGGGCTTTTGACCGGCAAGGTGGACTTCAGCCAGCTGTACCTGAACCTGACCGGCGCCGACTACCCGTCGTTGACCGCTGCCCAGGCGGCCGGCGCGGCGACGCTCAACTACGGTTTGTTCATCAATGCCATCATCAACTTCATTATCGTCGCCTTCGCGATTTTCCTGCTGGTCAGGGCCATGAACCGCCTGCAGCGCAAGGCGGAGGAGAAGCCGTCGGAGCCGCCGAAGCCGTCGGCCGAAGTGCAGCTCTTGACCGAAATCCGCGACTCGCTCAAGGCCCGGGCCTGACCGGCTACCGGCCGGCCGCGCCGCCTGCCGGCGGCACGCCGGCCGTCGCAAGACCCGACCGCGGTGCCGGACCGCGGCTGGCAGGCTTGTCCCTTCGACGGAGCGATGCGAAACTGGAGAAGCTTCGCCAGTGGCGCACCGCCACGTCCCCAGCAGGTTCTTCCAAGACGTGCCTGCCAGTGCGAGACGGGGACGCCGTACTCGATGCTTCGAATGGGTCAGAGGGACCTTTGCGTATCATGCCAATGAGGTGAGATCGTGAAAGCCGACGCCGAACAGCAGACTTACGAAGCCGGGTTCGATCGCACGCTGGCCCGCTGGTGCCTCGCGCTGGCGGGCAATCCGCGGATCTCGCTCAAGCTGTGGAACGGCAACGAGTACTGCTTCTCCGAGCGCGCGCCGATTGCCCAGCTGGAGATCCGCGATCGCTCCGTCCTGCTCGGGTTGATCCGATCGCCGTCCATGGCTGTCGGCGAGGGCTATGCCAAGGGCCTGGTCGAGGTGCACGGCGATTTCTACGATTTCGTTTGTGAGGCGTCGTCGGCCATTTCCCGTCGCGCGGCCGGACGCTATCGCCTGGAGAGACTCGGCTCGTATCTCGCGGCGCTGCGCTCGAACACGCTGTCCCGCTCGAAGAACAACGTGCACCACCACTACGATCTCGGCAACGACTTCTACCGTCTCTGGCTCGACGAGCGCATGGTCTATACCTGCGCCTATTACGAGCATCCCGGCGCGACCCTCGCGGAAGCGCAGCTCGCCAAGCTCGATCACGTCTGCCGCAAGTTGCGCCTGAAACCGGGCCAGACCGTAGTCGAGGCGGGCTGCGGCTGGGGCGCTCTCGCACTGCACATGGCCGAGCATTACGGGGTGACGGTGACGGCCTACAACAACTCGCACGAGCAGGTCCGCTACGCCCGCGAGCAGGCCCAGGCCCGCAACCTGTCGGACCGGGTGACGTTCATGGAAGAGGACTACCGCAACATCGTCGGCCGCTACGACGCCTTCGTCTCCGTCGGCATGCTCGAGCACGTCGGGCTGCGCAACTACCGCACGCTCGGCTCGGTGATCGCGCGCTGCCTCAAGCCCGAAGGCATCGGGCTCGTGCATTCGATCGGCCGCAGCAACCCGCGGCCGCCCGATCCCTGGATCGCGAAGCGCATCTTTCCCGGCGGGCACATCCCGAGCCTGGGTGAGATGGCCCGCGTGTTCGAGCCGTTCCGCCTGTCCATCCTGGACGTCGAGAACCTCCGCTTGCATTACGGGCGTACCTGCCGCGCCTGGTTGCATAATTTCGAGCGCGTGAGCGAGAAAGTCCGCCAGCTTTACGACGAAGAGTTCGTCCGCACGTGGCGGCTGTACCTGGCCGGGTCTTCCGCCGCGTTCCGCTACGGCACGCTGCAGCTCTACCAGGTGGTGTTCGCGCCGCACGGCAACAACGACGTGCCCTGGACGCGGCATTACCAGTACGGCGTCGAGCCGGTACCCGCCGCGGGCGCCGAGTAGTCGGGGTACCGGGCATGCAGCAGGCGGACGCGATCGTCGTCGGCGGCGGCCCCGCCGGCTCCACCTGTGCCTGGAAGCTGAAGCAGGCGGGGCTGGATGTGCTGGTGCTGGACCTGGCCGAGTTCCCGCGAACGAAGCTGTGCGCGGGCTGGGTCACACCGCAGGTGATCGACGACCTCGACATCGATCTCGATCGCTACCCGCACCGGCTGCTGTCGTTCGAGCGGCTCGAGTTCAACTGGCGGGGCATCCGTTTCCGCAAGCGCACCGTGCAGCATTCCATCCGCCGTTACGAATTCGACGACTGGCTGCTCCGGCGCTCGGGTGCGCGCGTGGTGCAGCACAAGGTGAAAGACATCGAGGTGCGCAGCGACGGCTACGTGATCGATGGTGAATTCGCCTGCCGCTGGCTGGTCGGCGCCGGCGGCACGCGCTGCCCCGTGTACCGGCGGCTGTTCTCCGATTCGACGGCGCGTGCAAGCGGCCTGCAGATCGCGACTTTCGAGCAGGAGTTTCCCTACGACTGGCAGGACGGCGAGTGCCGTCTCTGGTTTTTCGAGAATGGCCTGCCCGGATACGCGTGGTACGTCCCCAAAGCGAACGGCTACTTGAATGTCGGTCTCGGCGGCAAAGCCGACAGTATCAAGGCGAAGGGCGCCCGCATCCGGGAGTACTGGCAGCATTTCGTCGAGCGGCTGGAACGCGAGAACCTGGTGCGCGGGCACGACTGGGAGCCGAGCGGCTACAGCTACTACCTGCGCGGCCGTGCGAACACCGTCCGCTCGGGCAACGCCTTCATCGTCGGCGACGCGATCGGCCTCGCCTCGGTCGACATGGGGGAGGGGATCGGCCCCGCGGTGCGGAGCGCGCTTGCCGCGGCCCGGGCGATCACGGGCGGGGCGGAGTACGCGCTCGACCACATCGGGCGCTACAGCGTACCCGGTTTCTTTCGTAACGGCGGGCGTGCGGCGGCGCCGCAGCCGGCGCGCCTTTCCTGACCTCCCTCCGCGAGAGCCTGCCCGGCATCGGCCGACGCGGCCGCGGGCCGCGGGCTGCTCCGGCGTGCGGCGTTGCCCGCCGGCGGCCGCTCAATGGTTCAGCGCGCCCCCGGGCCGGCGCCGCGCACGCCGCCTGGCAGCGCCGCGTCCAGCACGGCGCGGGCATCCGTCGGTCCCTTCACGAGATGGGCCCGCATCCCGAACTCGCGGGCGGCGGCGATGTTGCCGGGGTTGTCGTCGAAGAACAGGAGCTCGCGCGGCGCGCAGCGGCACGCGTGGGCCACCTGTGCGAATGCCGCCCGGTCCGGCTTCAGGATCCCGGTGCGGTAGGACAGAAACGCGAGGTCGAAGCTTCCGGTGAGGGCCCCGGAGATGTCGGGACGCCCCCAGTGGGCGGCATTGGTATTGGAAAGCAGGACTCGCTGAACACCGGCGGGAATCGCCTCGAGCAGCGCCAGCGTGTCCGGGAAGAGTGCCTGCGGCCAGGCGTCGAAGCGCTCGCGGAAACGGGCGGGCGGCATCGGCAATGCGAGCTCGCGCACGACGGATTCGGCAAAGGATTGCGCGTCGATGGCGCCGCGCTCGAACTCGCGCACGGACTTCGACCGCAGCCACAGCGCGTGGAATTCCGCCTCGGTCACCTCGAGCTCGAAGAGCGCGAGGGGGTCGGCGAGACGGAGCAATACGCCGCCCAGGTCGAACACGACGCCACGGACTGCCGCGGATGCGTCCGCGGCCGGAGCGGCGCTCATTCCTCCTCGTCGTCGGCCGGTGCGCTGAGCAGGTCTTCCCAGTGGCGCCGGAGCTGGCTCGCCTTGTACTGCGGAATGCGGTATTCCCAGCCGCCGACCCGCGCGTTGATCCGGGCTGCCTCGGCTTCGGGGTCGGGCTTCTCCGCGGCGTCCTTTTCGGCCGCGTCGCCGGCGGCATCCGCGGAGGCCTCGCCGTCCTTCGGCCCGCCGTTCGCCGCGGCCTCTTCGCCGGCCTCCGCGGCCGTGCTCTTCGGTGCGGAGCCGTCCGGCGCTGCGTCCGCTGCCGGTGTGCCCTGTTCCCCCGCAGCGCCGGCGGTCACCGCGGTGTCCGAGGCGGCGTTGCCGGTCGCCGCGGGCGCGGCTTCGGCGGCGGTGTCTTCCTCCCGCGGCAGGGCAGCGGCGTGCACGCGGATCCAGGTCTCGGCGTCCGTGCCGGTCGAGTCGACCGTCAGCTCGAGGCCGTCGAAGGTCCGGAACACCGTCGTGACGGCCTCGGGCGTGTCGTTTGAGTCCCCCTCGCTGTCGGACGTTGCATCGGCTTCGTCCGACGAAGCGTCTGAAGCGTCCGGCGTCGTCTCCGTGGCGGCCTTGCTCGCCGGCCGGACGTCGTCGAGCTTCAGGTTGTCGAGCGCCGCGGCGATGCTGTTTGCCACCGAGGCGTAGGAGAGCTCGCGTCCCTCGGGGATGTCCTCGACGGTGTAATTGTCGGCGTCCTCGCTGTCCTTCGCGACGCGGATGGTCTCGCCGTCGGCGTGACGGATCGTGACCAATTGCACGCGCGAGGCGGCGAGATCGGTGATGTCGCGGACGAGCCAGCCCGTGGCCGCGTCGGGCACATCGGGGTTGCGATCGACGAGCCAGCTCGTCGATTCGTCGGCGACGCGTACATAACGGTAATCCCGCTGCGCCGAGTCGCCGAGAATCACGGCAAAATCGGCGTCGCCCAGGCCTTCGCTGGCGACCAGCACGCCGGATTTTTCCGGTTCGTCTGCGGCCTGCTGTTCGCCGGCTTTCGTCGGATCCAGCACGCCGATGCGCCCGTAGAGCTCGGGGTTGGCGGTTTTCTGCTCGATCTTCTTTGCTTCGGCCAGGCCGACCAGCAGTCCCCGCAGCTTCGCCGTGTCCGCGCGATAGCCGCCTTTGGCGGGCACGACCCATGCGTTGTCGCGGCGCTCGATGCGGGTGCTGCCGTCCTCGTCGGTCAGGGTGATGGCCGTGATCTCGTCGAGGCGGTCCTCGAGACCGGGCAGCAGCAGGGCGCTCGGTGCCGGCCCTGCGTCGCGCTGCCGGTTCACGAGCCACACCGCGGCGAACAGCACCACGACGGCGACCGCGAGTAGGCGCAGGGTGCGCGGGCTCACGTCGCGGCCCTCGCACGGCGCACCTGCTTGCGGCGCCAGACGGCGAACAGAACGAAAGCAATGAGCAACACCGGGACGAGCGCGATGTTGATGATCTTGAGCGCAATGCCGAGCTGCTCGATGTCGCGGTCGAGACCGCGCTGCACCGCGCGCAGCTCCTGGCGAATCTCGGCACGCCGGTCGATGAAACGGTCGACCTCCGCCTGCTGCTCCGGCGTCATCAGGATGTTGCCGGAGTCGTTGCGCGACGCCTGCAGCTCGGACAGGCGGCGCTCGGTCTCGTCGAGCTCCTGCTGCAGGCGTTGCTGAGTCTGCTGGAACTGCGCCTGGGCCTCGGCGCGCAGCGCTTCGACGCGCGTGAACGGCCGCGAATAGCTCGCGCGGCTGCGCACCGCGATGAGATCGTTGCTGCCGGAGAGATTTTCGAGAGCGTTGACCACGAAGGTGCCGTTGTCGGCGAACGCATTCGCTATCTGCTGGCCGAAGAAATCCTGGACCTGCACCCACATGCGGTTGCTCAGGAGATCGACGTCCGCAACCACGACGATGTTGGCGGGCTCGACGGATTCGCTCAGGTGACCCGCCGCATCGGTCTTCTTTGCGCCGTCGGTCGCCGCGGGCTTCGCGTCCTGGTCGCCTGCGGCGGCATCCGCGTCGGCAGCCCCGGCATCGTCACCGGCGGCATCGGCATCCGCGCCGGAATCGCCAGTCGCCGCGGCCGGCTCGCTCGCGTCCTCACCGTTGCCGGCCGCCTCCGCGTCATCACCGCCGGGCGGACCGTCGGGGAACGCGCTCTTGAGCGGACCGCTGAGACGGGCCGCGATGACATAGCGCTGGCCGGTCGGTGCAAAATCGTTCAGCAGCGTCTCCGGATCGGGCAGGAAACGGAACTTCGCTGCGGAGAGCGTCTCCGCGGAATCGCTGGAGGTGATCAGCGGCTCGACGGTCGGCGCCTTCTCCTCGTCGAATGCGAAATGCCCGGCGGTGCCGAAGTTGATGATCTCCAGGTCGCCGGTGACGACGTCGTCCGCGCTGCGCTGCTCGGCGGTGACGCCGAGCAGGCCCGGGTGCACCACCGGCCGGCCGGCCCTGCCGTTGATGCGCAACGCGAGCTCCGCGTCGGCCACCACTTCGTCCGTGGAAAACTTGACGCCCCAGGCGTCGAACAGCTTCGGGAGATTGGAGCTCTGGCCCTGAGCCGGCATGCCGGCCATGCCGGGCGGCTGCGAAGCGTCCACCTCCGCGAGCGGGTCGACGAAGATCAGCGCCTTGCCGCCCCTCAGCATGAACTGATCGATGGCGTACAGGGTTTTGTCCGAAAGGTTCTTCGGCTGCACGATCCACAGCAGTCCGACGTCGTCGTCGATCTTCGTGAAGTCGGTCCCGAGGTCGCGCAGCTCGAAGAGCTGCTGCGCCTGCGTATACACCACCCACGGCGGCTCCATCTGCTGGAACTGCGGGTTGAAGTCGCCGCTCATCGACACGCCCGACACGAGGCCGATCACCGTGCGTTCCGGGTGTGCGAGCACGCTGACCAGGCGCGCGATGTCGTATTCCAGGAACTGTTCCTTGTCCGGATCGAAGAAGCGGATGACCTCCTCGTCGTCGACCGCGTTCGTGCCGGCGAGACCCATGTAGATCGGGTCCGGGGACAGGCCCGACTGCACGCCCTGCAGCCCGAACTGCGCCGCGCGATCCTCCTCGACGGAAAACGGCACCGGGTCCACGACGTGCAACCGGATCATGCCGTCGGATGCCGACTCGAACTCTTCGAGCATCTCACGGATACGATTGGCGTAGCCGCGGATGTTCGGCAGGTTCGCGGTGGCCTGATCCGAGAAATAGAAGTAAAGGTTGATGGGCTCCTCGATGTCCTCGAGGATGCGCTGCGTGCCGTCCGACAACGTGTACAGGTTGTTCTCGGTGAGGTCGATGCGCCAGCCGCTGAACAGCTGGTTGCTCACGATGACGGCGGCGATGAACGCGAGCGCGAGCAGCACGAGGCTGGTCGAGCTCAGGCGGCGTCGGGTGGTCGTGCTCATCGCTGCTCAGTCAGCCTGCTTCCATTGCAGGACGATGGTATTGGCGAACAGGAAGGTCCCGATGACGAGGGCGAAGTAGACGAGGTCACTGAGCTCGATCACTCCCTTGCTGATGTTTCCGAAATGGGTCAGGAAGCTCAGCGAGGCAATGCCGTCCAAAATCGCCTGGGGTGCCCATCCGGAAAACAGATCCAGCACCAGCGGAAAGCCCGAGAGCAGGAACGCGAAGCACACGACGACAGTGATGACGAAGGCGATGACCTGGTTGCGCGTCGTCGCGGACAGGCAGGCACCGATCGCGAGAAAGCCGCCGGCCATGAGCAGGCTGCCGACGTACCCGGCCAGTATCGCGCCGTTGTCCGGATCACCGAGGTAGTTGACGGTCATCCAGATCGGGAACGTGAGCGCGAGCGCGATGCCGGTGAACGCCCACGCGGCGAGGAATTTGCCGAGCACGGCTTCCCAGGGCGTGACCGGAAGGGTCATGAGCAGCTCGATGCTGCCGGTCTTCCTTTCCTCCGCCCAGAGCCGCATGGCGATGGCGGGCACCAGGAACAGGTACAGCCACGGGTGATAGTTGAAGAACGGTGCGAGGTCCGCCTGGCCGCGGTCGTAGAAATTGCCGAGGTAGAACGTGAACGCGCCCATGAGCAGCAGGAAAATTACGATGAACACGTAGGCGACCGGGGTCGCGAAGTAGCTCTGCAGCTCGCGCCGGAACAATGCCGCTATCGTGCTCACGTGCTCGCCGCTCCGGTGATCTGCCGGAACACGTCGTCGAGGCGACCGCCCTCCAGCTGCAGGCTGGCCACCGGCCACCCGCGCGCCGCGACGAGATCGGAGACCTCGCGCCACGGCTCGACATTGAGCGCTCCCTTGCGCGGCATGGCGACGATGGCGCCGTGCAGGCGATCCGCTTCGGTGTCGGCCACGGAGGGCAGCTTCGCGATGGCCGAACGCACCTCGTCGAACGCCGTGCCGTTCGCCAGCATCACCCGCACCGCATTGTGGTAGCGCGAGCGCGCGGCCAACCCGGCGGGCGTGTCGTCCGCGAGGATGCGTCCGTCGGAAATGATGATGGCGCGCGTGCACACGGCTTCGACTTCCTCGAGGATGTGCGTCGAAATGACGATGAGCTTGTCCGCGGACATGGAGCGGATCAGCTCGCGCACTTCGTGCTTCTGGTTCGGATCGAGCCCGTCCGTCGGCTCGTCGAGGATCAGCACGTCCGGATCGTGCAGGATCGCCTGCGCGAGACCTACCCGGCGCTTGAAACCCTTGGACAGCGTATCGATGCTCTGGTCGAGCACCGGCCCGAGATGCAGCTCCTCGATCACCGCGTCCAGGCGCTGCTTGCGCCGGTCGCCCTCGAGATTGCGGACGTCCGCAATGAAATCGAGGAAGCTGCGCGGCGTCATCTCGGGCCACGACGGCGCGCCCTCGGGCAGGTAGCCCAGGTGCCGCCGCGCGGCGAGCGCCTGCAGGGCGACGTCGTGGCCGCAGACCACGGCCCGGCCGCCGTCCGGCGCCACGAAGCCCGTGATCATCTTCATCGTGGTGGATTTGCCGGCGCCGTTCGGGCCGAGGAAGCCCAGCACCTCGCCCGGCTTGCAGCTGAAACTCAAGTTGTCGACGACCGTGTGATCGCCGTAGCGTTTTGTCAGTTCGCTGATTTCGATCATGAGTCTTGGTCGGCCGGGCGGTCGCCCGCGGTGTGGCCGCATCTTTTAGCAAAAACGTTTTTGGGTATCAAGGCTTGGCTTTCGTCCCTTGCATTGCCGGATGGCGGCTCCGGTACCACGTAACGCCGTCCGCATCGGTTTCCGCGTCAATCCGACCGCTTTCGAGCAGATAATTCAGGTGCGCGATCGATTCTCCCGCCGCCATGATCAGGTTCTTGTCATCGATTGCGCTCTTGAACAGCGCAGGGAACGCATCGACCGCACGCAGCGGCTCGCGGCACAGCGCTTCCAGCCGCTCGAGCCCCGCGCGGTGTTCCTCGAGCAGCTCGTCGAGGCGCTCGTGTGCACCGCGAAACGGCCGTCCGTGCGCCGGCAGCACGAGGACGTCCGCGGGCACTTCCTCTTTCATCCTCGCCAGCGACTCCAGCCACTCCTCGAGGGGATTCGCGGCGGGCTCCGTCGGGTACACGCTCACGTTGGACGAGATCGTCGGCAGCAGCTGGTCGCCGGAGATCAGCACGTTCAACCCGGGACAGTACAGGCACGCATGCTCCGGCGAGTGCCCGCGGCCGACGATCACCTTCCAGGCATGCCCGCCCAGCAACAGCTCTTCGCCGTCCTGCAATCGCCGGTACGAGTCCGGGAGCGGCGCCACGTAACGGCCGAACATCCCGAATAGACGCTCGTAGCGATCCATCGCCTCCGGCGGAAAACCGGCGGCGCGATAAAAACGCGTCCCGGCCTCGGGCGCCGGCCTGCCCGTGTCCGCGACCAGCACCCGGCACAGCAGGTACTCCTCGCGCGTCATCCACACGTCCGCCCCGAAGCGCGCCGCCAGCCAGCCGGTGCAGCCCACGTGGTCCGGGTGCAGGTGCGTCGCAATCACGCGCACGGCCGGCCGGCCGTGCATCGCCGCTGCGAACACGTCCTCCCACACGCCCTTCGTCACGTCCGTGTGCACGCCGGAATCCACTATCGTCCAGCCGTCGTCCTCCTCCAGCAGCCACAGGTTGATGTGCCCCAGCGTCCAGGGCAGCGGCATCCGCAACCATACGATGCCCGACCCCACCGGCATCGTCGCACCGGAATCCGGTTTTTCCGCAAATTCGTACCGCACGGCGCCCGTGCCCTTCCGCTGGCCCATGCCGGCCATCATCTCACGACCCTCCACACGGCCGCAGGCCTTCCCACCGCAGGAGCCCGCCATGCGGGCGATGCGGTGGCGATCGTGGCCCGCACTCTTTGGGATCGCATCGTTCACGCACGTTGGCGTTTGGCGGCTCCGGGCGGAGCCGCGACCGGGGGATGTCCTTGGCGGAATGGCTCCCTCTGGGCGCTGCGCGCCCTGACGGTCCGCTTTATTTCCGCCAAGGACATCCCCCGGCCACGGCTCCGCCCTTGTTTGCGATGACGCCGTGCGTGAACGATGCTGAGGGCTAACGTGCCTTCGTTCTTGCTATGTGCCTGCGTTCGGTCGCGCGCGGTGCGCGCTCCTACAACCCAAACACAGCGCACAACGCAAACGAAGGGGGCCACGGAACCAGGGCAGCACCGGTGGCGGCGGGGTGCCTTTGGGGGAAATAAAGCGGACCGCATGGGAGCCATTCCCCCAAAGGCACCCCGCCGTCGCCGGGGCTGCCGAACTCGGCACGACACCCACTATCCGCCGTCGCCGGTGCTGCCGAACCCGCCACGGAGAGCACCCGCCGTCGCCGTGAGGACGGGCTGCAAAGGTGGTCCGGCGTCAGGCGGCGGCGCGGGGGGCGGTGCAGAAGTCGGCGAGGGCGGCACGGATCTGGTCGCGGACTTTGGCGGCGGCCTGTTCCTTTACGGGGCCGTAGCCGCGGATCTCGAGGTACAGCTTCACGATCGCGGTGGCCTGTGCGACGTTGGCGGGCGTGAGCTCGGCGAGCAGGGCGTCGACGGTTTCCTCGAATTCCGCGATGAGGCGGCGTTCGAGGCGGCGCTCG
>DASVDF010000014.1:0-13198 GCA_036381215.1 Woeseiaceae bacterium
TTCCGTCATCGGCATCACGCCCGAGATCTACACGCGGAAGTTTTCCAGAGGGGCGCTTACGAATCCCGATCCCGGAGTGCGCCGGGCAGCCGTTGAGATGATCAACGGCGCTGCCGATGTGGTCCGGCGATTCGGCGCAAGCTATGTCAAGCTGTGGCCAGGGCAGGACGGCTGGGACTATCCCTTCCAGGTCGACCACCGGGCACTGTGGAAGGCGAGCGTCGACGGCATTGCCGAGGTTGCCGGCCAGAATGCGGATCTCAAATTCGTCATCGAGTACAAGCCTCGCGAACCCCGCGTCCACATGAGTTATGACAGCGTCGCCCGCACGCTGCTCGCAATCGAGAAAATCGGCCTGCCGAACGTCGGCATCCTGCTCGACTTTGGGCATTCGTTGTATGGAGGTGAGTCGCCCGCGGACGCGGCACAGCTTGCGATCGACTACGGCCGGCTTTTCGGCATGGACGTCAACGACAACTTCCGCGGCTGGGACGACGACCTCATCGCCGGTTCGGTGCACCCCATCGAGCTCTTCGAGTTCTTCTATACGCTCAGGAAAAACGACTGGCACGGTGTCTGGCAGCTCGATCAGTTCCCGTTCCGCGAGGACGCCGTGGAAGTCGCCAACAGCGCCATCGGGTTCCTGAAGGCGATCCAACGAGCGCTCGACAAGCTGGACTTCGACGCGATGCGTGCGGCGCAAGAGCGGCATGACGCGGTTACTGCTTTGAGGCTTGCGCGCGAAGCGCTGTTCACCTCGTACCCGACCAGCTAGGAACTGCTTCGTCAAAGGCCGAGGTAGGTGAGATTCCTTCCGGTCTGTAGCGGAGCAGCCGATGCCGCGGGTCTGAACAACAGCCCATGATTAGCGCGGCAAGCTGCGGCAATCCACCCAAGGCTTCGGGTGGAACGCCCGGGAAAAATGGCGCGCCCGGAGAGATTCGAACTCCCGACCGCCTGGTTCGTAGCCAGGTACTCTATCCAACTGAGCTACGGGCGCGTTGTGTGTCGTCTTGTCCCCGAAGGTGGCGGAGAGAGAGGGATTCGAACCCTCGGTACAGGCATTAACCCATACAACGGTTTAGCAAACCGCCGCTTTCGACCACTCAGCCATCTCTCCGTTCTGGCCGGCCGTCGCCGGATGCACCGCCGGAGCCCCCGCGGGGCCCGACATATTACTGGCCGCCCGCCGTGCGGTAAAGGCGGCGGGCTCAATTCCCCCCGGCGCCCTCATTCCCCCCGTTCCGGGCGTGCTTTTCGCTCTGGATCCGCTCGTAAATCTCCTCACGGTGCACGGCGACGTCCTTGGGGGCGTTGATTCCGATGCGAACCTGATTCCCTTTGACGCCGAGCACCGTGATCGTAATGTCGCTCCCGATCATGACGGTCTCCCCGGCGCGTCGCGTTAGGATCAGCATGACTTCCTACTCCTGCCTTGTTTTCGAGGGTCTGAGCGCGGAACGTGGACGGCGCGTCCCTCGTTTCTTTTATTTGGATGCTACGCCTGCGTGCACTTAAACTGTTGTAATAGTAGACGAAATCCCCGCCCGGTGCGCGTTTTGTCGGGGATTTCGCGCACGCGCGTGTGCCCTGGCCGCGTCAGGTCGCGGAGAGATGCCGGGCGACCCAGTCCGGCACCGCGGCGAGCGCGGCGTCCAGCGCCTCCGGCCGGTTCCCGCCCGCCTGCGCGAAATCAGGCCGGCCGCCCCCGCGGCCCCCGACCTGCTCCGCGACCGGCTGCAGCACGTCCCCCGCGCGGATCCGCCCGACATTGTCCTTCGTGACGCCGGCGGCCAGGCGCACCTTGCCGTCCTCCACGGAGGCGAGCACGACCACGGCGCTCTTCAGCTGATCCTTCAGCCGGTCGACCGCGTCACGCAGCGCCCGGGCGTCCGCGCCGTCCATGCGCGACGCCAGCACCTTGATTCCGTCCACCTCGCGCACGCCGTCGGCAACCCCGGAGCGCCCGCTCAGGAGCTCGCGGCGCACGGCCGCAAGCTCCTTCTCGAGCTCGCGATTGCGCCTGAGCAGCTGCTCGACTTTCACCGGCACCTGGTCGCGCTCGCTCTTCAGCGCCCGGGCAGCCGCATCCAGCCGTTCGAGCCGGGCGTCGATCCATTCCAGCGCGCCCTTGCCCGTCACCGCCTCGATGCGCCGGATGCCGGAGGCGACGCCGCTCTCGGACGTGACCTTGAAGACGCCGATCTCTCCGGCGCTGCCAACGTGCGTACCGCCGCACAGCTCGACGGAGAAATCGCCGAGGCGCAGCACGCGTACGCGCTCCTCGTACTTTTCGCCGAACAGCGCAAGCGCCCCGGACTTCACGGCGTCGTCGTAGGTCATCACCCGCGTTTCGGCCGCGGCGTTGCTGCGGATCTGCTCGTTCACGAGCGCCTCGATTTCGTCGAGCTGCTCGCGGGTCACCGGCTCGTAATGCGAAAAGTCGAAGCGCAGCCGATCGGGCGCGACGAGAGAGCCCTTCTGCCGCACGTGCTCGCCCAACACGCGGCGCAGCGCCGCGTGCAGCAAATGCGTCGCGGAGTGGTTGAGCACGATGCGCCCGCGCCGCTCCGCGTCGATGCGCGCAGTCACGGTGTCGCCGCGGCGCAGCGTGCCGAGGCGCAGTGCGCCGAGGTGCAGGACGGCCTTGCCGGATTTCTGCGTGTCGGTCACGGTGAACGAGCCGCCGTCGCTTTCGAGGGCGCCGGTATCGCCGACCTGCCCGCCGCTCTCGGCATAGAACGGCGTCTCATCGAGCACAATCGCGCCCTCCTCGCCCGCGGCAAGCTCGTCGACGGCCTCGCCGTTCTTGAACAGCGCCACGATCGTCGCCGACTGCTCGAGGCACTCGTAGCCGGTGAACGCGGTCACGGCCTGCGTCTCGAGCCGCTCTCCGCCGGCCGCCCCGAACTTGCTCGCCGCGCGTGCGCGGTCGCGTTGCACGGCCATCTGCGCCTCGAAGCCCTCGCTGTCGACGGTCAGGCCGCGCTCGCGGGCGATATCGGCCGTGAGGTCGACCGGAAAGCCGTAGGTGTCGTACAGCCGGAATACCAGCTCCCCCGGCAGCATTGTGCCATCGAGCCCCGCGATCGCCGCGTCGAGAATTTCCATGCCCTGGTCCAGGGTCTCGGCGAAGCGCGCCTCCTCGGCCGCGAGCACGCGCTCGACGTGCGGGCGCGCCTCGACCAGCTCGGGATACGCCTCCCCCATCTCGCGCACGAGCGGCGCGACGAGCTTGTAAAGGAAGCTGTCGTGCGCGCCAAGCTTCCGGCCGTGGCGGATCGCCCGGCGGATGATGCGCCGGAGCACGTAGCCGCGGCCCTCGTTGCCCGGCAGCACGCCATCCGTAACCAGGAACGCGCAGGCACGGATGTGGTCGGCGATGACGTTGAGCGAGCTCGAGCCGTCGTTCTCGACGCCGAGGATCTCCGCCGCCGCAGCGATCAGGTGCCGGAACAGGTCGATCTCGTAATTGCTGTGCACGCCCTGCATGACGGCGGCGATGCGCTCCAGCCCCATGCCGGTGTCGACCGAAGGCTTCGGCAGCGGCGTGAGCTCGCCGCTCTCCGAGCGATCGAACTGCATGAAGACGAGATTCCAGATCTCGACGTAGCGGTCGCCGTCGTCGTCCGGCGAGCCCGGCGGGCCGCCGGCCACGTCCGGACCGTGATCATAGAAGATCTCGCTGCAGGGACCGCAAGGACCGGTGTCCCCCATCGCCCAGAAGTTGTCCTTCGTGCCGAGACGCGAGAAGCGCCCCGGATCGACCCCGACCTCCTTCAGCCAGATGTCGGCCGCTTCGTCGTCGTCCTCGAACACGGTGACCCACAGGCGCTCGGGCGCCAGCGCGAGCGTCTGCGTGAGGTACTCCCACGCATACCCGATCGCCTCGCGCTTGAAGTAATCGCCGAAGCTGAAGTTGCCGAGCATCTCGAAGAACGTGTGGTGGCGCGCCGTGTAGCCCACGTTTTCGAGATCGTTGTGCTTGCCGCCGGCGCGCACGCAGCGCTGCGCCGTCGCGGCGCGGACGTAGCGGCGCCGGTCGCGGCCCAGGAAGACATCCTTGAACTGCACCATGCCGGCATTGGTGAAGAGCAGCGTCGGATCGTCCGCGGGGACGAGCGGCGAGCTCGCCACGATTTCGTGACCGCGCTCGCGGAAGAACTCGAGGAACGAACGGCGGAGCTCGTTGGCGGTTCTGGGGGTCATGCGCTTGTAGATCGGGTCCTTCCGGCCGGATGTCCTGGTCCAGGGGCAAGCGGCGGATTATTTCACGAATCGGGCCGACGCGATGCCCCTGGCTGCCCGGCATCGCCCGGATCCCGGGCTTGCGGCGAGGACGTTGCGGCGCAGGGCGCGTTCCCTCCACCAGCCAGCGGTTGGCCGGTCGCGCGCGGTGCGCGCTCCTACGGGTCGTTGGCGACGACAGCGGCGGCGATCTGGTCCGGCTCGAAGCCGCGGTATTGCAGGAAGCGCATCTGGCGCGCCTTATCCGGGAAGTCGGCCGGCAGCTCCGGGCCGAAGCGGCGCTCGCGGACCCGGCGCGCCAGGGTCAGCCAGTCCTCGTCTGCGAGTGCCTGCTCCACGAGCGCGGGCTCGATGCCGCGCTCTGCGAGCTCGAGGCGGATGCGGACCGGGCCCTTGCCCTGGCGGATGCGGGCGCTGACCAGGCTTTCGGCGAAGCGGGCGTCGTCCTGCAGGTGCTCGGCGGTCAGCCGCTCGACCACCGCCCCGGCCGTGCCCGGATCGAAGCCGTCCTCGATCAGCTTGCCGACGAGCTCCGTCCGGCCGTATTCGCGCCGCGCCAGCCGGTCCATGGCCTTGCGGCGGGCGGCACCGGCATCGGTCCGGCGCTCATCCTCGCCCGTAGTGTCGAGCCCCGGAATCACGCCTCTTTGGCGACGGGCGCGGCTTCCTTCGTTTCCTTGACGGTGAGCGGCAGGAGCGTCTCGCGGATGCGGCGCTCGATTTCGTCGGCGACCTCGGGATTGGTCTTCAGGAAGTCGCGCACGTTCTCCTTGCCCTGGCCGATGCGGTCGCTCTTGTAGCTGTACCACGAGCCGGATTTCTCGATGATGTTCTGCGCGACGCCGAGCTCGATGATCTCGCCTTCGCGCGAGATGCCCTCGCCGTAGAGGATCTCGAACTCGGCCTGCTTGAACGGGGGCGACACCTTGTTCTTGACGACCTTGACGCGCGTCTGGTTACCGATCACCTCGTCGCCCTTCTTGATGGCGCCGATGCGGCGGATGTCGAGACGGACGGAGGAATAGAACTTGAGCGCGTTGCCGCCCGTCGTCGTCTCCGGGTTGCCGAACATGACGCCGATCTTCATGCGGATCTGGTTGATGAAGATGACGATCGCGTTCGAGCGCTTGATATTGCCGGTGAGCTTGCGCAGCGCCTGCGACATGAGCCGCGCCTGCAGGCCCATGTGCGAATCGCCCATTTCGCCCTCGATCTCGGCCTTCGGCGTCAGCGCCGCCACCGAGTCCACGACGACGATGTCGATGGCGCCGGAGCGGACCAGCATGTCGGTGATCTCGAGCGCCTGCTCGCCGGTGTCCGGCTGCGAGACGAGCAGCTCGTCGACGTTGACGCCGAGCTTTTCAGCGTAGGTGGGGTCGAGGGCGTGCTCGGCGTCGACGAAAGCGGCGGTGCCGCCGCGCTTTTGCGCCTCGGCGACGACCTGCAGGGTCAGCGTCGTCTTGCCCGAAGATTCCGGCCCGTAGATCTCCACCACCCGGCCGCGCGGCAGGCCGCCGATGCCGAGCGCCGCGTCGAGGCCGATCGAGCCGGTCGAGATGGCTTCGATGTCGCGCGCGCTGCCGGCGTCGCCGAGCCGCATGACCGAGCCCTTGCCGAACTGCTTTTCGATCTGGCCGAGCGCCTGCGCGAGCGCCTTCTTGCGGTTTTCGTCCATGTGCTGCTGCCGTCGGATGGGTCGGGTTGGAGCCGCGATTATTTCACAAATCCCCACCCGCCGGCAGCGCGCCGGACGGGAAAAACCCTTCAGAGCATCGAGATTGGGCCCCCGTAGGAGCGCGCGTCGCGCGCGACCATCGGGTCGGCCAGGAACGGCCATTCGGGCCAGCTGATCGCCTCGGTCGCGCGCGATGCGCGCTCCTACCGGGCGGGCGGGTAGTGGGCGAGCGGGCGGTAGATGGCACCGGCCGGGTGAGTCTCCGATTCGACCAGGGCGAACCCCTCCCATTCGAGGTCGACGGCGCTCGTGAGCGCCAGAGTTTCGAACGTGCGCACGCGGCGCGCGACCGTCATGTGCGGCTTGTAGATCTGCCGCTCCGGCTCGCGGCCGAACGCGGGCAGCAGCGCTTCGAGAGAGGCGACCAGCGATTCCAGCGCGGGCGGCACCGTGAGCGGGAGCAGGCAGGCGATTTTCGCCCGCGGCCAGTAGGCGAGCCGGTCGAAGCGCAGCCGCACGGGCTCGCACGCGATCTCGCCCGCGGCGGCCTGGAGGAACGGCACCTGCGCCTCGGGGAAGTTGCCGATGAAGACGAGGGTGACGTGCCAGTTGCGGCGGTCGACGGCGCGACCCTCCACGCTCGTCAGCACGGGACGGAGCGTGTTCCGCAACGTGTCGCGCTGGCGATCGGACGGCCAGAGGGCGAAAAACAGCCGCCGGTCAGCCACGCGTCAGGCGGTCCTTCAGGCCTTCGAGCGCGATCGACACGCTCGCACGGCGCACGGCGTCGCGGTCGCCGTCGAGCTGGTGCCGCGCGGCTTCCGTCACGAAGCCGGCGTCGGTTCGCCGCGCCCAGGCGAACCAGACGGTGCCGACGGGTTTCCCGGCGCTGCCCCCGCCCGGCCCGGCGATGCCGCTCACGGCCACCGCGTAGTCCGCTCCCGAGAGCGCGAGCGCGCCTTCCGCCATTTCCCGCACCACGGGCTCGCTCACGGCGCCATGCGCGGCCAGCGTCGCCTCGCGCACGCCGAGCAGCGCCTGCTTCGCGGCGTTGCTGTAGCTGACGACACCGTAGCCGAGAACGGCAGAGCTGCCGGCCACGTCCGTGATCGCCTTGGCGATCCAGCCGCCGGTGCAGGATTCCGCGGTGGCGAGCATGCTGCCGCTCGCGGTCATCCGCCGTACGATCTCGGCGGCGGCGCTTCCGATGCGTTCAATCGCGTCCATTCAGCACGGCATCGTACAGGCGAAGATGGCGGTCGACCATCGATCCCATCGAGAATTCCCGCCGCATGCGCTCGCGTCCGGCCGCGCCGAAGCGCGCGCGCAATTGCGCGTCCTTCGCCAGTCGCCCGATCGCGTCCGCGAGGGCGGCGGCATCGCGCGGCGGCACCAGCAGGCCCGTCTCGCCGTGCGCCACCGCCTCGCGCACGCCGGCGACGTCGAATGCGATGACCGGCACGCCGGCCGCGGCGGCCTTCAGCATGACGACGCCGAGGCCCTCGCGCAGCGCCGGGTGCACCAGCAGGTCGAAGGCGCCGAGGTAGTCGTCGAGCTCCGCGCGAAAGCCCGCGAACTGCACGGTGCCGACGAGGCCGAGCCGCTCCGCCTCCCTCATCAGCGCGGCCTCGAGATCTCCTTGTCCGAAAATGACCAGATGCATCGGTGGCATGCGATTCGCCAGCAGCGACATGGCCTCGAGCAGGTGGCGATGACCCTTGCGCGCAATGAGCTGGCCCACCGCGGCGAGCGCGAGCGTTCCGGCGGGAATGCCGAATGCCCGCGCGAGCCGCCGGCGATCGGCCTGCCCGGCGAAGCGCTCGACGTCGACGGCGCTGCGGATGACCTCGATACGGCCGGGAGCGACGCCGGAGGCCCGGAGGGCCGCGGCGACGCTGTCCGAAATGGCGACCACGCGCGCGTAGCCCGCATAGCGCAGGCGCGCGAGCCACGCAGGCTCCGTGTGGTCCACCCGGCGCGAGACGACGGCGGGCACGCCGCAGGCGCGCGCCGCGAGGCCGCCGAGCAGGTCGGCACCGCGCCGGCTGTGGCTGTGCAGCAGGTCCGGGCGCTCACGCGTGAGCACTTCCCGCAGGCGCCAGGCGAACGCGAGGTCGGCATCGCCCGCGCAGGCGACGTTGAGCACGCGAATGCCGTCGGCGCGCGCCGCCGCATCGATGCCGCTGCCCGGCGGACACACGAGCGCGTTGTCGATCCCGGCGCGCTGCAGGCCGCGTAGCAGCCACACGACCTGTTGTGCCCCACCGTAAAGGTGGCGCCCGGTCTCGACGTGCACAATTTTCATCGCATCCATCCCGCAGGCGTGCGGATCGCGCGCGGCCCTCGACGTAAGGAGCATCCCGGGGGAGTGCCGTCGCGCGCGATGCGCGCTCCTACGGTATCATGCGGCGCTCGCCGGCCGACCCGAACACGCCCGATGAGCTCCAGCCTCGCCGCCGTTCACACGCCCATGATGCAGCAGTACCTGCGCATCAAGGCGGAGTACCCGGAAATGCTGGTGTTCTACCGCATGGGCGACTTCTACGAGCTGTTCTACGACGACGCCAGGCGCGCGGCCGAGCTTCTCGACATCACGCTCACGGCGCGCGGCAAGTCCGCGGGGCGGCCGATCCCCATGGCGGGCGTGCCGCACCACTCCGTCGAGTCCTACCTCGCGAAGCTCGTGCGGCAGGGCGAATCGGTCGCGATCTGCGAGCAGATCGGCGATCCCGCGGCGGCCAAGGGGCCGGTGGAGCGCCAGGTCATCCGGGTGGTCACGCCCGGCACGCTGACCGACGAGGCGCTGCTCAGCGAAACGCGCGACAACCTGATCGCCGCGGTGTGGACCGACGGCCCGCGCATCGGCCTTGCCTGGCTCGACCTCGCCGGCGGCCGCTTCCGCGTCACGGAGCTCGAAGACCCGGCGTCTCTCGCGGCGGAGCTCGCGCGCCTCCAGCCGGCGGAAATCGTGCACGACGAGGACCAGGCGACACCCGAGCCCGTGCTGCGGCACGCCGCGCGCAAGACGCGCCGCCCGCCCTGGCATTTCGATCTCGACAGCGCGACGCGGCTGCTGTGCTCGCAACTCGGCACGCGCGATCTCGCGGGCTTCGGCGTCGAGGGCTGCCCGGCCGCGCTCGCCGCCGCCGGCGCGCTGCTGCAGTACGTCACGGACACGCAGAAATCGGCGCTGCCGCACATCCGCTCGATCAGCATGGAGCGCGAGAGCGACGCGGTGCTCATGGACGCGGCGACCCGCCGCAACCTCGAGCTCGTCGAATCCCTCTCGGGCCGGCGCGAGCACACGCTCGCGGGCATCCTCGACCGCTGCCGCACGCCGATGGGCAGCCGCCTGCTCAAACGCTGGATCCAGCGCCCGCTGCGCGACGCCAGCGTACTGCGGGCGCGCTACCAGGCCGTCGACACGCTCCTGCTCGGCCGGCATACCGCGGAGTTACAGGAGACGTTGCGCGGCGTCGGCGACATGGAGCGTATCCTCGCGCGCGTCGCCCTGCGCTCCGCGCGCCCGCGCGACCTGGGCCAGCTCACCGTCGCGCTCGGCCGCCTGCCGGATCTGCGGCACGCACTGCACGATCTCGATTCACCGCTCCTGCGGGCATTGCACGATCGGATAGAGACGCATGCCCGCCAGCGCGACCTGCTCGGCAAGGCGCTGGTCGACAACCCGCCGATGCTGGTACGCGACGGCGGCGTGATCGCGGGCGGTTACGACGCCGAGCTCGACGAGCTGCGCGAGATTGCCGCGCACGCCGATCGCTACCTGCTCGATCTCGAGGCGCGCGAGAAACAGGCGACCGGCATTCCCACGCTGAAAGTCGGCTACAACCGCGTGCACGGCTATTACATCGAGATCAGCAAGGGCCAGGCGCACAAGGCGCCCGCGAGCTACATGCGCCGGCAGACGCTGAAAGGGGCCGAGCGTTACATCACGCCGGAGCTGAAGGAGTTCGAAAGCAAAGTGCTCTCGGCCAACGAACGGGCGTTGCAGCGCGAGAAGCAGCTTTACGAAGGCCTGCTCGACGCATTGCAGGAGGTGCAGGCATGCCTCCAGTCCACGGCCGAAGCCGTCGCCGAGCTCGACGTCCTGGCGTGCTTCGCCGAGCGTGCAGAGGCGCTTTCCTGGAGCGCACCCGAGATCGTCGCCGAGCCCTGCCTGCACATCGAAGGCGGACGCCACCCGGTGGTCGAGCAGGTCATCGACACGCCGTTCGTCGCCAACGACTTGGTCCTCGACGACGAAGCGCGGCTGCTCGTCATCACGGGTCCGAACATGGGGGGCAAATCCACCTACATGCGACAGGCGGCGCTGATCGCGATCCTGGCGCACATCGGCAGCTTCGTGCCGGCGGAGAGGCTGCGCATCGGGCCCATCGATCGCATCTTCACGCGCATCGGCGCCTCCGACGACCTCGCCGGCGGCCGCTCGACGTTCATGGTGGAGATGACGGAGACCGCAACGATCCTGAACAACGCTACCGATGCGAGCCTCGTGCTCATGGACGAGATCGGCCGCGGCACGAGCACGTTCGACGGCCTGTCGCTCGCGTTCGCGGTGGCGCGGCACATCGGCGAGAAGATTCGGGCGTTCACGCTGTTCGCGACCCATTATTTCGAGCTGACGGCGCTCGCGGCGGAGCTGCCCGGCTGCCGCAACGTGCACCTGGACGCGACCGAGCACCAGGGCAAGCTCGTGTTCCTGCACGCCGTCAAGCCGGGGCCGGCCAACCGCAGCTACGGCCTGCAGGTGGCGGCGCTCGCGGGCGTGCCGGCGGAGGTCATCGCCTCCGCGCGCGACTACATGGCGGCGCTCGAGGCACCGCATGGCCCGGCGGTCGCGCATCCGCAGACCGAGCTGCCGCTCGCGCTGCCGGCGACAGAGCCGCGCCCGAGCGCCGTCGAGGCCGCGCTCGCCGCCGCCGACCCCGACGCGCTCTCCCCGCGCGCGGCGCTGGACCTCCTCTACCGCCTGAAATCGCTCCTGCATCAGTGGAGGAAATGGCCCTCGCGGAGGAAGGCGGCGACCTGCTCGGCCACGCTGCGCGACCACACGAGGCCGGTGTGCGTGACCGGCATGGCTAGGTGATCGGCGGCGCCGGGCAGGCGCGTTTCGGACACGGCGACGGCGCCGTCGTTGGGCTCGTGGAACCCGGCGACGACGCGGCCGAGCCCGATCGGCCGCGTGCCCGCGATGATTCCGATCTCGCGCCGCTCGGCGACCTCGCGTCCCCAGCAGTCCGCGGCCTCCTCGACCACGCCGGCGGTGATGGTCCGCCCGAGCATGCGCTGGCCGATCGGCCAGCGGCCGAGCCCCGCGGCGGCCTGCGAGCCGCACAGCGGCGAGCCGAGGCAGACGATGCGCCCGGGGGGCGCTTCGGGATGCAGCATGTGCGTGCGCATGGCGAGCACGCCGCCCAGGCTGTGCCCGACGAGGTGCACCGGGCCCTTCCCCGCCTCTTCCTGCACGGCTTTCGCCAGCCGCTCGGCATTCTCGTCGAGGCTGACATTCACGGCGAAATAGTCGAAGAGGCGCCCGCTGAAGCCGTGGCTCTCCAGGCGCGCCTTCAGCATCGACATGATCGCGCCCGGCATCCATATGCCGTGCACGAAGACGATGGTCTCGTGCGTCACAGCGTGTTCCGGATTTCCACCAGCGCCTCGCGATTCGTCCACGACCATACGGTATCGATCGCCTCGTCGATCGGCAGCCAGCGCGACGCGCAATGCTCCGCCTCGTGGAGCACCGGCTCGCGGACCTCGGGCAAGCGGTACTGCCATTCGTATTCGGTATTGACGGTCACGCCTTCGGGGTAGCGGTGACGCCAGCGCGGATCGATGACGAAGTCGCGCTGCCGGCCACTGAAGGTCAGCTCGCCCTCGCTGGTGAAGCCGGTCTCCTCGCGCAGCTCGCGAACGGCCGCGTCCGCGTGCGCCTCGCCTTCCAGCAGGCTGCCGGTGACGGATTGCCAGAAATCGAACGGCTGGCGCCGTTTCAGCAGCAGGGTTTCACCGCTCGCGGCATACACGATCACGAGCACGGATTCGGGTCGCCGCGGCGGCTCTGGGGCGGTCCTGCCGGGAGCGGCGAATGACGCCACGGGTTACTCCGTCTGCGGCGTCCGGATGCGGATGCCGACCTCGCGCAGCTGCTCCGCCGAGACGTCGCCGGGCGCGCCGGTCAGCGGACAGGCCGCGGTCTGGGTCTTGGGAAACGCGATCACCTCGCGAATGCTCTCCTCGCCGGCCAGCAGCATGACCAGCCGGTCGAGGCCGAAGGCGATGCCGCCCATCGGCGGCGCGCCGAAATCGAGTGCGCGCAGCAGGAAGCCGAACTTCTCCTCGGCCTCCTCGCGCCCGATCTCGAGCAGGTCGAACACCGCGGATTGCAGCGCCTGGTCGTGGATACGGATCGAGCCGCCGCCGATCTCGTAACCGTTCAGCACGAAATCATAGGCGCGCGATTTGAGCCGGCCGGGATCGGCTTTCAGGTCCGCGGGGCTGCCCACGGCCGGCGCGGTGAACGGGTGGTGCAACGGCGTCCAGCGGCCCGTGTGCTGGTCGCGCTCGAACATCGGGAAATCGACGACCCAGAGCGGCCGCCAGCCTTCCTCGACGAGCCCGCGATCGGTGCCGAGCTTCGCCCGCAGCGCGCCGAGGGAGTCGTGCACGACGCGCGCCTTGTCCGCGCCGAAGAACACGAGATCGCCGTTCGCCGCGCCGGTGCGCTCGAGGATGCCGTCGATCGCGCTGTCCGGCAGGAACTTGAGAATCGGCGACTGGAGCCCGTCGCGCCCCGAAGCCACGTCGTTCACCTTGACGTACGCGAGTCCGCGCGCGCCGAAGCGCGCGACGTACGCGGTGTAGTCGTCGATCTCCTTGCGCGTGAGCCCGCCGCCGGACGGCAGGCGCAGGGCGGCGACGCGGCCTTCGGGATCCTTGGCCGGGCCGGCGAACACCTTGAACTCGACGTCACCCACGAGATCGCCGATGTCCACGAGCTCGAGCGGGATGCGCAGATCCGGCTTGTCCGTGCCGTAGCGCCGCATCGATTCCTCCCACGACATGCGCGGGAACGGCGACGGCAGCTCGACGCCCTGCACTTCCCGGAACACGCGCCGGATCATTGCTTCCATCGTGCCCGTGACCGCCACCTCGTCGACGAAGCTCATCTCGATGTCGAGCTGGGTGAACTCCGGCTGGCGGTCGGCGCGCAGGTCCTCGTCGCGGAAGCAGCGCACGATCTGGTAGTAGCGGTCG
>DASVDF010000015.1:0-23652 GCA_036381215.1 Woeseiaceae bacterium
CCGCGCGCAGGACGCGCCTGAAGACGCCGGTCGATCCCGGGGGACTGCTGGGAGGCGGTCTGTCGTTCATGGGCCGTGCATTTTATCAGGCCGGGCGCGGCGGCGGCGGCCGGATGTCTTGCCCGAACAGCGCATTAGCCAGCCCCGCCCCCGCTCAGGCGTACGGGTCGGCGATGCCGCGGGCCGCGAGGATGCGCCGCTCGAGGCCCTCCATGGCGGCCGCCTCGTCGTCCGTCTGGTGGTCGAAGCCCAGGAGGTGCAGCGTCCCGTGGACCAGCAGGTGGGCCCAGTGGTCGGCGGGACGTTTGCCCTGCGCAGCCGCCTCGCGCTCCAGCACGGGCGCACAGACGGCGAGGTCGCCCAGGAACAGTCTCCCGTCGGCCTCGGGGTCGGCCGCGAACTCCGCGTCGGCGGGGAAGGAAAGCACGTTGGTCGGACGATCCTGCTGGCGGAAGCGGTAGTTGAGCGCGCGGCTCTCGCGCTCGTCGACCACCCGCACGACCATGGCGAAGCGGCCGCTCGACCGGCCCGCCTGCCGGAGCGTGTCCTCGAGCATGCGCTCGATCTCTCCCGCGGCGGGTATGCCGCGGGCACGGCAGGCGATCTGCAGCTCGACCTCGACGCCGGGAATCCGCGGCCCGGCACTCATCTCCGGGCCGAGTCGTCCGCCTCGTAGGCCTCGACGATGCGCTGCACGAGCTCGTGGCGGACCACGTCGCTCGGGCTGAACCAGGTGAACGAGATCCCGCGAACGCCGGACAGGATCCTGACGGCGTGCACCAGCCCCGACTGGCTGCCTGCCGGGAGATCGACCTGGGTGACGTCGCCGGTGACGACCGCACGCGAGCCGAAGCCGATGCGCGTCAGGAACATCTTCATCTGCGCGATGCTGGTGTTCTGCGCCTCGTCGAGAATGACGAACGACTCGTTCAGCGAGCGGCCGCGCATGAACGCGAGTGGAGCCACCTCGATGACATTGCGCTCGATGAGCCGCCCGACCTGCTCCGGGCCGAGCATGTCGAACAGCGCGTCGTACATCGGGCGCAGATAGGGATCGACCTTCTGTGACATGTCGCCCGGCAAAAAGCCGAGCCGCTCGCCGGCCTCGACCGCGGGGCGCACGAGGATGAGGCGTCGCACCTCGCCGTTCTCGAGTGCGTCGATCGCGCTCGCGACGGCGAGATAGGTCTTGCCGGTACCGGCCGGGCCGATGCCGAACGCGAGATCGTGGATGCGGATGCCCTTGAGATAGGCCCGCTGGTTCGCGCTCCTTGCGCGCACCAGCTTGCGGCGGGTCTGGATCTCGATCGCGTCCTGGTCGCCCTCGCCCTTGTTCTCTGCGAGAGGCTCGACGCCGGCGGCTTCAGCTTCCTTCATGACCGTTTCCTGGAGGCAGATGTGCACCCGCTCGCGATCGATGCGCTCCGAGCCTGCGAGCTGGAACAGCGAGCGCAGCACGTCGCTGCCCTGCTGCGCGGCGCCGGGCTGGCCGGTCACGCGAAAGCGGTTGCCGCGACTGGAGATGTCGACGTTCAGGCGACGTTCGATCTGTCGTAGGTGCTCGTCGAACTGGCCGCAGAGATTGGCCAGGCGCTGGTTGTCGGCGGGTTCCAGGACGAGGTCCCGGGAAACTTCTACAGCATTCAATGGGCTGGTAAAGAACCTCTGTTTGAGACCGGTTCGAGCACTGTGGTTAGCCTACCGCGAAGCCCGAAAACTTGGAATAGGCGGAGCCGTCCGGGCAATCAAACCGCGGCATGGTCCGCGATGCGTCCGCGCAACGAGTTGGGCAGGGCCTCTGTGATGAGCACGTCGACGAACTGCCCGAGGCAGGAGGCATCGGCGTCGAAGTTCACCCAGCGGTTGTTCTCGGTGCGCCCGGTCCACTGCCGCGCGCTCTTGCGCGAGCGCTTCTCGACCAGCACCCGCTGGCGCGTCCCGACCATGGCGGCGCTGATGGCCTGCGCCTGCGCGTCGATCCGCGCCTGCAGCCGGTAGAGCCGCTCCTTCTTCACCTCGAGCGGCGTGTCGTCCGGGAAGGACGCCGCCGGCGTGCCGGGGCGCGGGCTGTAGATGAAGCTGAACGACTGGTCGAAGCCGACCTCCTCGACGAGGCGCATGAGGGCTTCGAAGTCGGCTTCGGTCTCTCCGGGAAAGCCGACGATGAAGTCCGACGAGAGCGAGATATCCGGCCGGACCTCCCGCAGCCTCCGGATCTTCTGCTTGTATTCGAGCGCGGTGTGCCCGCGCTTCATGCGCGCGAGGATGCGATCGGAGCCGTGCTGCACCGGCAGGTGCAGGAAGTTCGCGAGCTTGTCGATCTCCGCGTACGCCTGCACGAGGCTTTCGGTGAACTCGACGGGATGCGATGTCGTGAAGCGGATGCGCTCGATGCCGTCGATCGCGGCCGCGTAGTAGACCAGCGTGGCGAGGTCGGCGACGCGGCCGTCGTGCATGGCGCCGCGGTAGGCGTTAACGTTCTGCCCGAGCAGGTTCACTTCACGGACCCCCTGCTCCGCCAGGCTCACGATCTCCGCCACCACGTCGTCCACCGGGCGGCCGATCTCCTCGCCGCGCGTGGAGGGCACGACGCAGAACGTGCAGTAGCGGCTGCAGCCTTCCATGACGGAGACGAACGCCGTCGGGCCTTCGGCGCGCGGCTCCGGCAGGCGATCGAACTTCTCGATCTCGGGGAAAGAGACGTCGACGACCGGCCGGCCGTGCGCGCGCACGTCGTCCACCATCTCGGGCAGGCGGTGCAGCGTCTGCGGGCCGAACACCAGATCGACGAAGGGCGCGCGCCGGCTGATGCCCTCGCCTTCCTGGCTCGCGACGCAGCCGCCGACGCCGATCAGGAGCTCGGGCCTCTCTTCCTTCAGCGCGCGCCAGCGGCCGAGCTCGGAGAACACCTTCTCCTGCGCTTTCTCGCGGATGGAGCACGTGTTGACGAGCAGCAGGTCGGCTTCCTCGGGCACGGCGGTGAGCTCGTAGCCGTGCGAGGCGCGCAGCACGTCCGCCATCTTGTCCGAGTCGTACTCGTTCATCTGGCAGCCGTAGGTCTTGATGTAGAGCTTGCCGCTCACGAGAGAAGCCCGTATTTTGTTGACGATGAAGCGGTTGACAAGTCGGGCCGGGAGTATAGCCGCTGTACCGATCAAATGCTCACGCGGCTGCCCTCGGAATGGCGAGTCTCAGGATCGCGGCGGCGCGTGCAGTTGCGATTCATGGGTTAGGCGTAGGTGAGGCGGGGAGCGAATCTGCCGATCATTCTGCGCGGCCGAGCGTTGTTAATTTTGTGCTACTACTCCGCCTCTAGTCCTATGGCGCGCAAGCCAGCCCACAACTCGTCCGTGCGTCCATCTTCTGGCCAGCCTACGACCTTTTTAACCAACTCACCCTGCTTTATAAAGTAGAAGCTCGGCGTGCCCCAGTAGTTGACTTCCGGCCAGTCAGCGTCAGACTCGACGTACCGGTAGGCGTACGTGGGATTCTCCTTATTCCACACGACGACCGATCCGTCAGTCAAAGACGTAAATGCTGGGGTAAGCCAGATCGCGACGGTGCTCATCGCCTTGGCCAACTCAGGATCTGAGGCGATTGCGGCAACTGCATCCCTGGAAAAGTGGCACTCCGGATGGCCGATGACGATCACCTTGGACGACGATTGCCAATCGACTGCTTCCCGCTCGAGAGCGGAGCCATTGTTGATGAACCGCAACACAGTGCGAACGTCGTCACCGGATGTGCTTGACAATGGAATAATCGGCGGTGCAGCCGGGAGTCCTTGTTGGGGGTGCGATTGTCGAAAAGCCTTTGCCTCATCGAATCGACGAAAGGTCAGCAGAAGTCGGTGCATATATCCAGTGAGCCGATCGTCTGCCCAGCCTTTTTCTTCGAGCGCTGCGAACACAACCGCCACTTTCCCTTGCTCCGACTTGCCAACGTCCATCGCATAACCAAGTGTCTCAAAGAACAAGTTCGTAAGTTCCCGCTTCTCCGCGTTCTTTGTCAAAGGCCCGAGCAAGGCTTCGGGAAACCAACGCTCGTAGGCTACCTCGAGAGCAGTGCGATGATCGCTCCAGTCATCTTCGTCCGACGCCGCGCTGATAATTGCGCCCTCCTCGGCTCGGAAGCCGTCCAGGCGCGATCCAATGTCCCCCGCCCGAGCGGCAGCAAGGCATGGTGCGACCAGTGCGAGATAACAAATGCGAGTTATTAGGGACACGCGCCGCATTATGCTTCCTCCTCCTGAAGAGCCCTTACTTCCGCAGTTGGAGGACATTCCCGCCAAGTGGGACAGCGGAATGGCACAGCCCTTCACCTCGCAGATGTCTGTTCTGGCTAGAGCAGCGACAAGGGCAGCTCTTCGTTTTGAGCTGCCCTCGTCACCACTTCCAATCAGCAGTTATCCGTTATAACTGGCGTATCTACGTATAGCAGCACCTCATGTTGGCTGCCAGTGGTTTAAAAGGGCTCGACCTTTTATCTCCCTCCAGTTAGGTTTTCAAACTCTACAGGACGACGCCATTGGGAGATTAACTCCTTATATGTTTATAATCGCCCTTTTATAGAACTATCGTAGGAACACTGGATCACGACCTTCGCATGGACATTCTTACATGGCCCAAATGTTACCGTGCAGGGGTGTCGACCCCGGGCGGTCAGGTGCTGGACGCGGTCCTGCTGATCGCTACCGGTGGGGATCCAGAGCGCGTCGCGACATTCTGCGTTGCGCTATCAGAGGAGGAGCCACATTAGGGGGCTTTCTGTCGGGGCCCAAGGATCGCTGCATGCACGGCCTCGAGCTGGTCTTGAGCGATGCGCACAAGAGCCTTGGCGGCGGCGCGCAAGGCAGGGTATTCCCGAGTGTGCCTTGGCAGCGGTGTCAGTACCACCCGCAGCAGAACGCGGCCCAGTACCTAGCGGTCGTGGTACTGCGCCCGGCTGTGCCTGCCGACATCCGCGCCATCCTTAGAAAAGGTCTATTTCTAGAACGGGATGTCGTCGTCGAAATCCTCGGCGACGCCGGCGCGCGCGGGCGCCTTGTCCTCCGCCGGGCGGCTGCCGCCGCCCATGGCCGGCGCACCGGCGCCGGAGCGCCCGCCGAGCATCTGCATCTCGTTCGCGCGGATCTCGGTCGTGTAGCGGTCGTTACCGTCGCGATCCTGCCACTTGCGCGTTTGCAGCTTGCCCTCGATATAGACCTGCGAGCCCTTCCGGAGGTACTCCGCGGCGACCTCTGCGAGGCGGTCGAACATCACCACGCGATGCCACTCGGTGCGCTCCTGCATCTCACCGCTCTGCTTGTCCTTCCACGACTCGTTGGTCGCGACGCTCAGGTTGGTGACCGCGCCGCCGCTCGGCATGTAGCGCGTCTCGGGATCCGCGCCCAGGTTCCCGATCAATATGACCTTGTTGACTCCGCGGGCTGCCATGGCCGCTCCTGTTGCTCGATGTGACCGCGCCTCTCGCGCGAGGGCTGCCTATTGTAGAGGGTGCCGGGGCAAAAGCTAACCGACTTTCCGTCGCGAACCCGGCATTTCTCGCCGGCAGTGCCGCTGCCCGCGGTTCAGGTGTCGAGAAGGCGGTGCGTGACCAGCCACAGGCCCGCCACGACGGCGCCCGCGAGGAACACGTCGGCGGGCCGTCCGCCGGCCAGCAGCCGCCCGCCCGCGAGCCCGCCGGCGAAGATGCCGAGGAACTGCGAGCTGGTGAAGGCGCCGAGCGAGGCCCCGCGCGTCTCGGGATCCGCGAGGATCGAGAGCCGCGCCGGCAGGCCGGCCTCGAGGAAGCCGAACCCGGCGAAGAACAGGGCGAGCGCGCCGATGACCGCCGGCAGGGAGAAGCTCGCCAGCGCGAGCAGGAGCTGGCCGGCAAACAGCAGGCCGACCGCGACGGTCAGGGTGGAACGCTTGCCGCGGCGGTCGTCGGCGAGGATGAGCGGCACGGTGCCGGCGAGCGAGAGCACGAGCGCCGTGGTGTAGACCTTCCAGTGGTCGGTGACCGGCAGCGCGAGCGCATTCTGCAGGATGAGCGGCAGCGCGACGAAGGTGGCCGTGAGCAGCCCGTGCAGGAGGAAAATGTAGAGGTCGAGGCGCAGGAGCGGCAGGCGCAGGGCGGCCGCCAGCGAACGCCGTGCCGCCGGTGCCGGCGGAGCGGCCTCGGGCACGCCGGGCAGCGTCGTGAGCACGAACGCCGCGACACCCGCGAGCGCCGCGGCGATCCAGAACAGCGAGCGCACGTCCCACACCGCCGCGATCGCCGGTCCGGCGATCAGGGCGAGCAGGAACGAGGAGCCGACACCGACGCCGAGAATCGCCATGGTGCGGGTGCGGACCTCCGGGCGGGTCCGGTCCGCGAGCAGGGCCGTGAGCGTCGCCGAAACCGCGCCGGCACCCTGCAAAAGGCGGCCGGCGATCACGCCGTGGATACCGTCGGAAACGGCGGCCAATATGCTGCCCGCGGCGAACACGCCGAGCCCGAGCAGGATCACGGGCACGCGGCCCACCCGGTCGGAGAGCGCACCCAGCGGGATCTGCAGGAGCGCCTGGGTCAGCCCGTAGCCGCCGACGGCGATGCCGATGAGCATCGGCGTAGCGCCCGCCAGGCTGCCCGCGAACAGGGACATCACCGGCAAGAGCGCGAACAGCGCGAACAGCCGCAGCATCGCCACGCAGGCGATCACGCCGGTGGCGCGCCGCTCCGCGGGCGCCATCGGGATCAGCGAATCGGTCGTCGAGGAATGCATCGGGGACGTTGCTTTTGCCGGTTTCGCCCGTATATCAGGCGCTTCGTGGCTCGCTTTGCGCCGCTCTCGAGCGGCGGCGTATATTAGCAGGTTGGCCGGCGTTCGATCAGGTGCGACGAGCGGAACGGCCGGCATCACACCAGCTGCCTCCTCTGCTCATGCGAACGATAGACATCCGCGGCGCGCGCACGCACAACCTGAAAAACCTCGACCTGAGCCTGCCGCGCGACAAGCTCATCGTCTTCACCGGCCTTTCCGGCTCGGGGAAGTCCTCGCTCGCCTTCGACACGATCTACGCCGAGGGGCAGCGGCGCTATGTCGAATCGCTGTCGGCCTACGCCCGCCAGTTCCTCTCGATGATGGAGAAGCCGGACGTCGACCACATCGACGGCCTCTCTCCGGCGATCTCCATCGAGCAGAAATCCACCTCGCACAATCCGCGCTCCACGGTCGGCACGGTCACGGAGATCTACGACTACCTGCGCCTGCTGTACGCGCGCGCGGGCATTCCGCGCTGCCCCGATCACGACATCGCGCTCGAAGCGCAGACCGTGAGCCAGATGGTGGACCAGGTGCTCGCGCTGCCGGAAGGCACGCGGCTACTGCTGCTCGCGCCGGTCGTGCAGGACCGCAAGGGCGAGCACATGCAGCTCATGCGCGAGCTGCAGGCGCAGGGCTTCGTGCGCGCGCGCATCGACGGCGAGGTGTACGAGCTCGACGACCCGCCGCGGCTCGACCTCAGGCGCAAGCACTCCATCGACGCGGTGATCGACCGGTTCAAGGTCAGGCCGGACGTCGGGCTGCGCCTGGCCGAGAGCTTCGAGACGGCGCTGCGCCTCGCCGACGGCATCGCGCGGGTCGCGTTCATGGACGACCCGAAAACGGAAGAGCTGGTCTTTTCCGATCGCTTCGCCTGCAACGTGTGCGGTTACAGCCTGACGGAGCTCGAGCCGCGGTTGTTCTCGTTCAACAACCCGTCCGGCGCGTGCCCCGGCTGCGACGGGCTCGGCGTGCGCCAGTTCTTCGACCCGGCGCGCGTCGTCGTCAATCCCGAGCTGTCGCTCGCGGGCGGCGCGATCCGCGGCTGGGACCGCCGCACGACGTATTACTTCCAGATGGTGAAGAGCCTCGCCGCGCATTACGGCTTCGATGTCGAAACGCCGTTCAACGAGCTCTCGCCCGACCTGCAGAACGTCATCCTGTACGGCAGCGGCAAGGAACGCATCGAATTCCATTACGCGAACGGGCGCGGACGCGAGATCCGGCAGCGGCATCGTTTCGAGGGCGTGCTCCCGAATCTCGAGCGCCGCTTCCGCGAGACGGAGTCGAGCGCGGTGCGCGACGAGCTCTCCCGTTTCCTGAACAGCCGCCCCTGCCCCGACTGCGACGGCACCCGGCTGAACCGTGCCGCGCGCAACGTGTTCGTCTCCGGACGCTCGCTGCCCGAGGTCAGCGGCATGTCGGTCGGGCACGCGCGCGAGTTCTTCGAGCATCTGTCGCTCGAGGGCTGGCGCGCGACCATCGCGGCGAAGATCGTGAAGGAGATCACGGCGCGGCTCGGCTTCCTCGCCGACGTCGGTCTCGATTACCTGTCGCTGAACCGCAGCGCCGAAACGCTCTCCGGCGGCGAGGCGCAGCGCATCCGGCTCGCAAGCCAGATCGGCTCGGGGCTGGTGGGCGTCATGTACATACTCGACGAGCCGTCGATCGGGCTGCACCAGCGCGACAACCAGCGGCTGCTGTCGACGCTTACGCACCTGCGCGACATCGGCAACACCGTGATCGTCGTGGAACACGACGAGGAAGCGATCCTCGCGGCGGATCACGTCGTCGACCTCGGGCCGGGCGCGGGCGTGCACGGCGGGCGGGTGGTGGCCGAGGGCACGCCCGAGGCGATTCGCCAGAACCCGCAGTCGCTGACCGGGCAGTATCTCTCGGGGCGCCGCGCCATTCCGGTGCCGGCCCTGCGCGTGCCGCCCGACCCCAAGCGCCAGCTCGTGGTGAAGGGCGCGCGCGGCAACAACCTGAAGCACGTCGACGTCGCGATCCCGATCGGGCTGATGACCTGCGTGACGGGCGTCTCCGGCTCCGGCAAATCGACGCTCATCAACGACACGCTGTACAAGGCCGTTGCCGAGCAGCTGAACCGCATCAGCCGCAACGCGGCGCCGCACGATTCACTCGAGGGGCTCGCGTTCATCGATCGCGTGATCGACATCAGCCAGAGCCCGATCGGACGCACGCCGCGCTCCAACCCGGCGACCTACAGCGGCGTCTTCACCCCGATCCGCGAGCTGTTCGCGGGCACCCAGGAGGCGCGCTCGCGCGGCTACATGCCGGGCCGCTTCAGCTTCAACGTCAAGGGCGGGCGCTGCGAGGCCTGCCAGGGCGACGGCGTGCTCAAGGTCGAGATGCACTTCCTGCCGGACATCTACGTGCCGTGCGACGTGTGCCGCGGCATGCGCTACAACCGCGAGACGCTGGAGATCCGCTACAAGGGCAAGAACATCCACGAAGTGCTGGAGATGACGGTCGAGGACGCGTGCGCGTTCTTCGCCAACGTGCCGGTGGTCGCGAAGAAGCTGCAGACGCTGATGGACGTCGGGCTGTCCTACGTCCGCCTGGGACAGAACGCGACGACGCTGTCGGGCGGCGAGGCGCAGCGCGTGAAGCTCGCGAAGGAGCTGTCGAAGCGCGACACCGGCAGCACCCTGTACATCCTCGACGAGCCGACGACGGGGCTGCACTTCCACGACATCGAGCAGCTGCTTACGGTGCTGCACCGGCTGCGCGACCGCGGCAACACCATCGTGGTGATCGAGCACAACCTCGACGTGATCAAGACGGCCGACTGGCTCGTCGACCTCGGCCCCGAGGGCGGCGACGGCGGCGGCGAGATCATCGCGACCGGCACCCCCGAGGACGTGGCGGAGAACCCGGCGTCGTTCACGGGCGAGTACCTCCGCCCGCTGCTCGGCCGCGCGCTGAAACCGAAACGCGCCCGCCGCCTGTAGGAGCGCGCACAGCGCGGTTCCTACGGGCGGCCCGGGGCGTGGTCGCGGAAGTAGCGATCGAGGGCGGCGGCGAAACGCCGGGGCGCGCACGCGTCCATGCGCAGGTACAGGGACGGCTCGATCAGCTCGAGCTCCATGAGCAGGAAGCGGCCGTCCGGCCCCCGTACCAGGTCGCAGCGCCCGTAAGCAGGCGCGGGGTGCACGAGCGCCATGACACGATCCGCGGCGCCGACCAGTGCGGCCTGCGCAGAGACGGCACGGATGCTCGCGCCGTGCTCTTCCTGCACGCGGAAGTCGCCGGTCCGCGGCGTCTTCACGATGCTGTGACTGAGCTCGCCGCCGAGATAGAAGAGCGAGTACTCTCCTTCCGTTTCGATGGCCTCGATGTACGGCTGCACGATGAGCGGCCGGTTGCCGAACGCAGTGGCCAGCTGCTCCGTGGCGCGCGCCGCCTCTGCCGGCGACAGGAGGAACGTGTCGCGCGCGTTCGAGCCGATCACCGGCTTCAGGACGAAACGCGCGGCTTCGAGCTCGCGTGCTGCCTGTGCGACCGCATCGGGGGCGTAGTGATCAAGCCAGCGGCCAGGCACCACGCCGGCACCGCGCTCTGCGAGCTCGCGCAGGTAGGTCTTCGGCAGGTTCCAGCGAACCAGGGACAGGTCGTTGACGAGCACCGCGCGCGATGCATCGATCGCGGCCAGCACGGCGAGAAAATGCCCGGGGTCTTCCGGGTAATCCCAGGGGGTACCGATATAGACGAGATCGAATCGGTTCCAGTCCGCGGTGGAGTCGCGCCAGGGCACGAGCTCGACGCGCCAGCCGAGCGCGGCGAGCGGCGGAATGCCGAGCTCCATGTCGATCGACCAGCCGCTGCTGTCCTGCATGGCCAGGAATCCGCAAAGCCGCTCCCTCACGCGCGCCGCTCCCCGGCATGGTGCGTTGGCAGCGGGAGCCGCATGGCGATGCGCTTGCCCGGATCGATGCCCGCCTGCGCCTCCTCGTCGAAGATGCCCGCAAGCTCCGGGCCCATCGCCTCGTGCGGCACCGGTCGGAATCCGAGCTTGCGATAGAACGGCGCGTTCCACGGCAGGTGCCGGAACGTAACCAGCACCAGGTGGCGAAACCCACGGGCTTGCGCCCACGCGATCACCGTCTCCACCAGGCGCGTGCCGACGCCGCGTCGTCCGTGCTCGGGATGCACGTCGACTTCCGTCAGATAGCCTTCGCCGTCCAGCACCTCCGCCAGGGCAAAACCCACGGTCCGTCCCGATGCGTGCACCGCGACCCAGAGCCGGCCGTCTTCCTGCGCCTCGAGCAGTGCCTCGGGCGCGGTCACGCGAAAACGCAGCGGCAGGGGAACATCCTCGATCGGAAACAGCTTCACCGCCGCCTGCTCGAGCGCCGGGATGTCGCGCACGTGCCGCCGGCGCGCGCGCTGAATCTCGTAGCGGGCGTTCGCCCCGGCCTGCGTCATGGCCAGCGGTTCGCCTTCGCCGCGAAGTCCGGCCGGATCGCCGGCACGACGCAGAAGCGCTGCCCGGTCGGCGCCTCCATCACGCACCAGTCGCGAATGTCCGCGACCCGGCGTGCGCCGAGCGCCTCCAGGCGCGCGACTTCGGCGGGGATGTCGTCGGACTCGATATCGATGTGCACGCGGCTCTCGTGATCGACCTTCTGCACCTCGACGTGCGGCTCGTCGCCGGGGGTGTCTAAAGTGACGTACCGCGGCTCGGCATTGGGGCGGCGCGGGAAGCCGAGAGCCGCGCTCCAGAAAGCCACCGCCGCGTCGAGATCGTCGCTGCGGCAGTCGATGATGATCCCCGCGAATCGGCTCATGTGCATGAGGTTTTCCTCAATCGGCGGCGGCGTCGAGCAGGTCGGCGAACACGAAGCCGTCGCGCTCGACGGTCTCGCCGACGGTGACGGGCACGGGCGCACGGAACATCGGCCCCGCGCACGCGAACGTGTGGAATTCACCGTTCTCGCCGCAGGGATCGACACCGGTAGGCAACGAGTCCAGCAGCGAATGATCGAACAGGCGCCCGGCGAAGCTCGCCGGCAAGCGCGCAGGGTCGAGGCACGTGATGTGCGCGCGCAGGCCGGCTTCCACCATGCTGCGGGCAAGTGCCGCCGTGTCGCTGGCCCACAGCGGAAACAACGGCTCCACGCCGCTGCCGGCGAGCTGCGCCTCACGATAGCGGCGCACGTCCTCGAGCAGCAGGTCGCCGAACGCGACGCATTCCACGCCGCGCGCACGAGCGGCAGCGACGTGACGATGCATCGCCGCTTCGTAGGCGTCGTTCGGGCAGGGATGCGGCAACGGAATGAAGTCGACGGGCAACCCCGCGGCCCCGGCCTGCCGCTCGACGAGGCTCCGGCGCACCGCATGCATCGCCGCGCGGCCAGCGGCCTCGTTGATCGTGGTGAACAGACCGACGACGTCGAGGTCTGCGCGCTGGCGCAGCACGTGCAACGCCCATGCGCTGTCCTTGCCGCTGCTCCACGACAGGAGCACGCGTCTTCGCATGCGCTCTCCCCGGCGTCGTCCGACGGCCGCTCACGAAAAGAAGCCCGAAGGAGGCCATTGTGCCTCACTTCGGGCTTGCAGTTGCTTCGGTGCCGACGGCACCTTACCTGGCGCCGCCTGGCTTGAATTCCGAGCGGATCAGAGCGGAGTTACATTCTCCGCCTGGGGACCTTTCTGTCCTTGCGTCACCTTCATCGTTACCTTTTGACCTTCACGCAGGGACCGGCGGCCGGTGGCGTTGATCGCGCTGTGGTGCACGAACACGTCCTTGCCGCCCTCGCGGGCGATGAAGCCAAAGCCCTTCTCATCGTTGAACCACTTGACGGTCCCCTCGATCACATCTGACATACGTTCTCTCTTGCGTCGTAAAGCCAGTTCGACTGGCGTTTGCTGAAACCGGCGAGCCGGTCATGTCCTGTCCGGGACGGCGAAGGCTGCGCACGCAGCATCCGGCCGGCGACGGGCAAGGGCGCGTATGGTACGCGGGTCCGGGCGCCGTGCAAGTTAAAACCGACGAACGGGCGGTCGCGGCCCTGCGGGCGGCCATGCGGCTGCTCGCAATTCATTGAAAAACAATACCTTTTGTCCGGCGCTTCAGCCGTGACGCAGGCGCAGGTAATCGAGCCAGGGGGCGAAATAGCGCGACTCCCAGCCGCCGGAGACGCCCTGGTAGTCGCTGTCCGGAACGTTGACGTGCACGAGGTCGATGCGCCCGTCCTCGTCCTCGGGTGTGAACGAAAGGATCAGCGTCGAATTCGGGTCGGTCCTGGCAAAGTTCACCGAGCGCCACGATTGAACGATCAGGCGATGGCGCACGACCTGCAGCGTCGTGCCCGTGATCAGGCCGCCAAACGCTTCGAACGGCGACCCGGCCTCCTCGCTGATTTTCGCGGGCGCGCCCGTGAACTGTGCGTGCAGCTCTGGATCCATGTACATCTCATAGAGCTCGGCGGCGGAAGCCGGCAGCACCACCGTCTTGCAGATCGTGTGCAAGGTCATCTGGCCCATGAGAGCTCGTCCGATCCGACCTGATTTATTCCCGGGCGCTCAGGTATAGCGCATCCGGCGGCTCATTGCACGGAATCAACTCGTCCCGAACAGGCGGTCGCCGGCGTCGCCGAGTCCCGGCACGATGTACTTGCGCTCGTCGAGATGATCGTCGACGGCGGCGGTGTAGACGCGCACGTCGGGATGCCTGGATGCGATCGCCGCGAGCCCCTCGGGGCAGGTCACCAGGCACACCACCACGATGTGCCGCGCGCCCCTGGCTTTCAGGACGTCGAGGGTGGCTGCCGTCGAGCCGCCGGTCGCGATCATGGGATCGATCACAACGTAGACCGCATTTTCCGGCGCCTCCGGGATCCGCTCGTAGTAGGTGATCGGAAGCTTCGTCTGCTTGTCGCGAAAGATCCCGACGAAGCCCACGCGCGCGGTGGGCACGAGATCCAGGATACCTTCGAGCATTCCGACCCCCGCGCGGAGAACGGGCACGACGATCAGCTCCTGGTCGATCCTGAAGCCGGCCGCGGTCGCGAGCGGCGTCTCGACCTCGATCTCCCGGACCTCGACGGACTTGAGGGCCTCGTAACACAGGAACATCGTGATCTCGCGCGCCAATGCGCGGAACTCCTGGTGACCCGTCCTGCGGTCGCGAATCAGCGCCAGCTTGTGGCGGACGCAAGGATGAGTGATCTCCTCGTGCATCGCTCCCTTCCACGCCCCAGGACGTTGCCCGGACGATGCCGGTAATTCCGAAGGAATTCGCGGCACATTCTGCGGAACGCCCGGACGCTCTGCAACCGCGGCAGCCGCGCGCCGCTCGGAACCCGGCGGATCCATGGCGTGCAAAGCTGTCCCGGCGTGCTCACTCGAGCCGGGCGTCCAGGGTGATGGTCGCGTTCAGCAGCCTGGAGACGGGACAGCCTTCCTTCGCCGCGTTCGCGGCTTGCTCGAACGCGGCACGCTCCGCGCCGGGCACCCTGGCCCGGAGGTCGAGGTGCACGGTCGTGATCGCGAATCCTTCACCCGATTTCTCCAGCTTCACGGCGGCTTCGGTGCGGATGCTCTCCGCGGTCAGGCCGGCCTTGCCGAGCTCGGCCGAGAGCGCCATGGAAAAGCAACCGGCATGCGCTGCCGCGATCAACTCCTCCGGATTGGTGCCGCTGGCATTCTCGAAACGCGTGCTGAAGGAAAACGGCGTTTCCGAGAGCACGGCGCTGTCCGTCGACACCGTGCCCTTTCCGTCCTTGATGCCGCCCGTCCAGGTGGCTCGACCCTTGCGTTGCATGGCGATGATCCTCCGAGTTTCGATCGATGGCAGGAAATGTAGGGCGCCGCTCCGGGGCGGCGAAGGGGCACGGATGCCTGCAGCTCAGTCGACCAGCGTGTCGAGCCGCGGCAGGATGTCCCCGATCCGGGACGGCTCGCGCGTGTCGGGCCACAGGAATTTCGCGCCGTGCTCGGCAAGATATTCCAGTCGATCCGACAGGAATCCGAGCGCGAGCAACATTGCATGCAGGCTGTCGGCACCGTGGATCGTTCGCAGCCGTTCCACGTCGGGCATCTCGACGTCACACGCCCAGTTGTCGCCCTCGCGCCGCGGCAGCCCGACCTGGATCTCGGTCGTGATCTCGTCACCCTCGGGGGGAACGTACACGATCTCCGTCGAGGCGATCGGGGATTTCACGCAGGTTCTCCTCCGTGCCCGTGCGGCGCGCGCCGCCGTGGCAAGCTGCCGCGGAAAATGATCCGCCTCCGCATCGCGAGCGTCAACGCACGGAAAAAATTGCACTCTTACTTATCCCCCGCCCGGCCCCTGGGGCGCGCGGCTCGCCGTGGCACGTTTATTGCTTCACTTGGACCGCGGGCAGTCCCTGCGCGCACGGCATTGCGGCACCCGCCGTAGGTGCTTGTTTCTCTTTGAGGAGCTTTTGTCATGAAGAATGCGGTGTTCATTCTTGCCGCGCTGGTGTTCGCGGCCGGCTGCGAGACCCTCAGGCAGGTGGATAACCCGCTGGCGACGGCCTACAGCGAGTACGATTCGGACGGTGACGGTGTCATCAGCCGGCAGGAGGGCAACCAGTTGCCTGCTCTCCGGCAGAACTTCGCGCGCATCGACACGAACCAGAGCGGCGGCATCGACGACAAGGAATACCAGGCGGCGACCATGCACGTCGCCGACCTCCGCTTCGAGGACGTGGACGTGAACCGGGACGGCGTCGTGAGCGAGCGCGAAGCGGCCGCCATGCCGGTGTCGCTCAAGGAAGCGTTCGGCGACATCGACACCGACGGCGACGACAACGTCAGCCCGCAGGAATACCGGGCCGCCACGACCAACCTGCTCGAAGGTGTGGATTTCGAATCGCTCGACAGCGACGGTGACGGCGTGATCGGCGAAAACGAAGCGCAGCGCATGCCACCCCTGTCGGAAGCCTTCGACCGCATGGATACCGATGCCGACGGGCTGATCAGCCGGCAGGAGTTCGAAGCGGCACAGCGCTGAGCGGTCGCCCCGGCCCGGACGTGCCCCACACCCGTGGTAAGATTCCCCCAAAAGGAAAAGCACGACCAAGGGGGGCACGATGCCCGGACCGGGGAATGGGCAGGCGCTGGCGCTCTGCGCGGCGCTGCTGGGGAGCGTGGCCGCGGCCGCCGAGCCGCTGCCGATCGACTACTTCACGCGGGATGACGATGTCGGACTGATGCAGGTCTCGCCGGATGGCGAGTTCCTGGGCGCGATCACCGGCGGATCCGACCTGTCCGCACTGATCTTCATCGATCTCGCGACGATGAAGATGACCGGCGGCGTCAGGGCGAGCGGCGGTGACGAGATCATCGGCTTCGACTGGGTCTCGGACACCCGCATCGTCTATTACTTCGGCCAGCGCTTTCCGGGCGACGAGTTCCCGTCGCACACCGGTGAGATCTTCGCGGTCGATCGGGACGGCAAGCGCGACGAGCAGCTGTACGGCTATCGCGCCGGCAACCGGCATACCGGATCGCGCCTGGGCAGCCGCGATTCGATCAAAGCCTCCGGCGAGCTCCTGAGCACGCTCGAGGCGGACGACGATCACATCCTGATCGTGGAGCGTCCGTACAAGGTGCGCTACAACACGCTCTATGCGGATCCGGACGCGTTTCCGCGGGTGGCACGGATCGACGTGTACAGCGGCGAACGCGACCTCGTCGACGCGGTGCCGCTGTCCGACGCCGATCTGATCGTCGACCACGACGACCAGGTGCGCTTCGCGATCGGCTACGACGCCGACGCGAAGCTCGCCGTGCTCTGGAGGCCAGAGCCCGGCGACGACTGGACGGAATTCAACCTGCCGGGCTTCGTCGACGGCACCGTGGTGCCGCACCGCTTCGGAGCGGACGGGCACAGCGTCGTGTTCACCGGCGTCGCGACCGGCGACACGGTGCGCGGCTTGTACCGTGTCGACCTCGCGACGCGCAACGTCGAGCTTCTCTACCGGCACCCCGGGGTGGACATCGACCGCATCCTCACCGATCTCACGGACCGCTCCGTAATCGGCGCGGGCTTCGAGACCGACCGGCCCGGTTATTACTGGCTCGATCCCGATGAGCCGAGCGCGCGCCTCTGGCGCATGCTCGAAAAAGCCTTCCCGGGCAAGGCGATCGACATCACCAGCACGACGCGCGACGGGCGACTGGCGCTCGTGCATACCTGGTCCGACGTGAACCCCGGCGACTACTACCTGTTCGACGTGGAGGAAAAGCACGCGACGTACATACAGTCCGCCCGCTCCTGGATCGACCCGACGTTGATGCATCGCCGGGAGCCGGTCGTGGTGACCGCGAGGGACGGCCGCAAGCTGCACGGCTACTTCACGCGTCCCCGCGAGGGCGACGGCCCGTTCCCTCTCGTCGTGCTGCCGCACGGAGGACCGCACGGCATCCGTGACCACTGGCAATTCGACTGGCAGGTGCAACTGCTCGCGAGCCGCGGCTACGCCGTGCTGCAGATCAACTTCCGCGGCAGCGGCGGCTACGGACGCGAGTTCCAGCAGGCCGGTTATGGCGAGTGGGGCGCCGCGATGCAGGACGACGTGACCGACGCGACGCGCTGGGCAATCTCCGAGGGATTGGCCGAGGAGGGCTCGGTCTGCATCTTCGGCGCGAGTTACGGCGCCTACGCTGCGCTCATGGGCGTCGTCCGCGAGCCGTCACTCTATGCCTGCGCGATCGGCCTCGCCGGCGTGTACGACCTCGAGCTCATGTACGAGTCCGGAGACATCCGCCGCTGGCGTGTCGGCGAGGCCTGGCTGCAGAAGGTGCTCGGTGACGACCCCGAGCTGCTGAAGCGCCGCTCGCCGGTGTATCGCGCCGGGGAGATCGAAGCGCCCGTCATGCTCATCCACGGCCGCAACGACTGGCGCGCCGATTTCGAGCACGCGGTGCGCATGCGCAAGGCCCTGGAGCGCGCCGGCAAGTCGGTGGAATGGGTCGAGCTCAGCGGCGAGGGACACGGCGTCTACGACGAGGAGACCCGGAAGCGCGTGTACGAGCAGCTGCTCGCGTTCCTCGACCGCCACCTGCCGGCGGAGCCCGCGGTCGTGAGCGCGGCGACCTCGCCCGCGAACTAGACCAGGTCAGCGCCGGCTGCGCGGCGCGACGATCAGCACCAGCCGCCGGATCTCGACGACCACCAGCTCCTCGCCCGCCGTGTGAACGGTGCCGTCACGCGACCGCGCGCTCCAGGTTTCCCCGCCGAGCGATACCTTGCCGCCGCCGCCGGTGACCTTGTCGACGACCCGCACGGTGCGGCCGACATCGCTTGCCCGATTCGCGTGGGGGTGGCGCCGGGCGGCGCGCTCGTCCGCGAGCGCGAGGAAGAAGTCGCCGACGAGTAACCAGGCGACGAGCAACGCGAGCACCGCGAAGGCGGCGATGCGCACCGCGCCGCCGGAGAGCAGCGCGACGGCAAGCGTCGCGGCGGTCACCAGCCAGCCGGCAATGACGCCGAGCTCGGATCGTCCCCGCAACCTGTGTTTCTCCTCCGCCATCCCATGCAGCATGCCGCCGTGGGGAGCCTCTGTCAGCGGCCGCGGTCCCCGGCGAAGGCGGTGAGCAGCCCGAGGCCGATGAAGACGCCGCCCGACAGGTAGCGCCCGGTCCGGCCGGCGCCGCGCACCAGCGGCGCGAGAGTGCGAGCCGCGAGTACGTACAGGGTGTCGCTCGCCATCGCGATGGCCACGAACAGGCCGCCGAGAAGCGCCGCCTGCGCGAGCGGCTGCGCGCCGGGGCTCATGAATTGCGGCAGAAACGCGGCGAAAAACATCGCCGTCTTCGGGTTCAGCAGGGCGACGAAGAAGCCGTCGCGCACCACGCGCCCGGTACCGCTGCGCGGCAACGCCGTCGTCTCCGGGGCAGACCCGCCGCCCATCACGGCGCGAACGCCGAGCCAGATCAGGTACGCGGCGCCGGCCAGCTTGACGACCGTGAACACCACCGCCGACATGGCAAACAGCGCGGCGAGTCCGAGCGAAGCGCCGAGCGCATTGCCGAAATTCCCGAGTGCGATGCCGAGCACGGAGGCGAGACCGGCCGCACGCCCCTGTGCGAGGCTGCGCGTCACGATGTACAGCACGCCGGGCCCGGGCGTCACGGCCAGCACCAGGCTCGCGGCGCAGAAGGTGGCGAGCACCGGCCACGCGGGTACGAGCTCCTGCATGGCGGACCCGTCAGGCGTGGGAGATCACCTTACAGCGTGCGCGGGATCTGTGAGGAATGGTGGTGCAGTATCGGCGCCGCTCGCCCGAAATCGAGCAGGAAGCTGAAGCGCGCTTCGAAATCGAGCGGCTCGTCATCGACGGCGAAGCGCCAGCGATAGATGCCCGCGAGCGCGTGCCGTCCGTCGTCCAGCGGCGTAACCAGCCGCGGCTTGGCGTGCAGGGAGATCGCGAGGCCGTCGCGGCTGCACAGCACCTCGAAGTACTCGCGGATGCGGTCCCTGCCGCTATACAGGCGATTGGAGAAGGTGGGAATGAGGACGGCGGCGGGGTCGTACATCCCGAGCACGCCCTCGAGGTCGCGCTCGCCGACCCGCTTCGCCCACTCGTCGAGAAACTCGTTCGGATCGTGGCTCTGCATGGCCGCACATGATGACTCATGCGGCCGCCCGTGTCGACCCGCCGTCCAGGTTTTCGCTCACATGTTGAGCGCAAAGATCAATCGTCGGGCAGCATCCGCGGATTCCACACGACCTCCCACAGGTGCTGGTCCGGGTCGGCGAAGTAACCGCCGTAACCGCCAAAAAAGGTGTCCCGTGCCGGCTTGACGATCGTGGCGCCGGCCGCGCCGGCTTGCGCCATCACTTCGTCGACTGCCTGCCGCGAGCGCACGTTGTGCGCAAGGCAGGTATCGGTGACATTCGGCCGCCCCATCGGCAGGCTCGCGTCCGCCGCGAGGCTCGCGCGCGGCCAGAGCGCGAGACGCAATCCGGGCTGCAGGTCGAAGAACGCGACCGCACCGTTCTCGAACTGCTCGCCGACGATGCCTTCGGTCGCGAGCCCGAGGCCGTCACGATAGAAGCACACCGCGCGCTCGAGGTCGTCGACTCCGAGCGTTATCAGCGTGATGCGCGGTTGCACGGCCGGTCGATCAGTGCGCGGGGATCGCTCGCGGGACCATGTCGGTGCGAGTGACGAACAGGTGATAGCGCGTGCCGTCCAGCGTGAAGGTGAGCGACTGCTTGGGCGGATAGCTGGTGCGGATCAGGAGCTTCGAGAGATCCACGTCGGCCGCGTCGAAGTTGACCTCGAGCCAGTCGGTCTCGGCGCGCGCCGGCTCCTCCCGCAGCCCCTCGACGATCTCGACGATGCGTGCGAAATGCTCCGGGTTCGTGGTCCTGAGCTCTTGGAGCGCGCCTCGCCGGGTGAGATCGACCCATCCATCCGCCGCGGCAGGACCGCAGGTCAGGACAGACGCAAGGAGCAGGATCACGAGGGCACGCATATGAACGGATTCTAGTCCGCGATCAGGGCCGGTGACGAGGCGTGGGCGGGACCCGGAGACCTCATGGTGTAAAAATGCGCACGACGGGCGGTAGCGCGCTAGCCCAGCTTGCGGATGCCTACGGCGTGGCGGATCCCGGCGATGAACGGTACCGACACCGTGCGGGCCTTCTCCGCGCCTTTCAGGAGCTCCCGCTCGACCTCCGCGGGATCGTCCATGAGCCGCCGGTATTCCGCGCGGGCCGGGGAGAGATGATCGTTCACGTACTCGAACAGCACCTGCTTCATCTCGCCCCAGGCGATGCCCTCGGCATAGCGCCGCTCGATCGCGGCCGTCTCCTCGTCCGTGGCGAACGCCTTGTAGATGTCGAACAGCGTCGAGTCGTTCGTATCCTTGGGCTCGCCCGGCTCCAGGCTGTTCGTCTTGATCTTCATGATGAGCTTGCGCAGCGGCTTCTCGTCGGCGAACAACGGGATGGTGTTGTTGTAGCTCTTGCTCATCTTGCGTCCGTCGAGACCCGCGAGCACCGCCGTCTTCTCGCTGATGACGGGCTCCGGCAGCGTGAACAGCTCGCCGTAATGGTGGTTGAAGCGCTGCGCGATGTCGCGCGCCATCTCGACGTGCTGCTTCTGGTCGCGCCCGACGGGCACGTGCGTCGTCCTGAACAGCAAAATGTCGGCCGCCATCAGGATCGGGTAGCAGTAGAGGGCCATGGAGATGCCCTTGTCGGGATCGGCGCTGCCGCTCTCCGTATTCGCCTGCACCATCGCCTTGTACGAATGGGCACGGTTCATCAGGCCCTTCGCCGTCATGCTGGTGAGGATCCAGGTGAGCTCGGGAATTTCCGGGATGTCGGACTGGCGATAGAAAACCGCATTCGTCGTGTCGAGCCCGAGCGCGAGCCAGGCCGCGGCGATCTCCAGGGTCGAGCGGCGGATCTTTTCCGGATCCTCGGCTTTCGCGAGCGCGTGGAAATCGGCGAGGAAGTAATAGTTCTCCTTCGAGCGATCCTTGCTCGCCTCGATGCCGGGCCGGATCGCACCGACGTAGTTGCCGATGTGCGGTGTGCCGGTGGTGGTGATGCCGGTGAGATATACGTTGCGTGTCATGGTTGTGTCACTAATACCCGGCCGCCTGGCCGTCCTTGCGCGCTTCCGAGGCGCCGTACCATGCGCCGCGGACCTGATCGCAGAGGATCGCCTGGTAGCCGCCGAAGTCCATCTCTCCTCGCGTGACATTGTGCCCCATGCGCGCGAGCGCGCGCCGGGTCTGCTCCGAAAAACCGCTCTCGAGATGCAACCTGCCGCCGTCCTGCATGACCCCGCCGGTCGGCTGCGACGAGCCCGTGTGCCGGATGCGCGGCGCATCGCCGGCTTCCTGGAGATTCATGCCGAAGTCCAGCATGTTCACCAGAATCTGCACGTGTCCCTGCGGCTGCATCGAGGCGCCCATCAGGCCGAACGCCATGTACGGCTCGCCGTCGCGCATCGCGAACGCAGGAATGATCGTGTGAAACGGCCGCTTGCCGCCTTCCACGACATTCGGATGGCCCGGCTCCAAACTGAACAATGCGCCGCGATTCTGCAGTCCGAAGCCGAGGTCGCCCGGCGTCATGCCCGAGCCCATGCCGCCGTAGTTGCTCTGGATCAGCGAAACCATGTTGCCGGCGGGATCTGCGACGGAAAGGCAGATCGTGTCGCCGCGCTCCAGCCGCGGGTCGTCGGCAGAATACGCGGTCGCTGCCCGGTCCGGGTCGATCAGCCGCCGCCGCGCGGCGGCGTAGTCTTTCGACAGCAGCAGCTCGAGCGGTGCGGCATGAAATTCCGGATCCGCGAAATGCCGCGCCCGGTCCTCGTACGCGAGCTTCTTCGCCTCGACGAACGCGTGCACGTACTCCGGAGTGGCGAAGCCCGTCGCGGCCAGGTCGAAGCCTTCCAGGATGTTCAGCATCTCGAGCGCGGCGATGCCCTGCGTGTTGGGCGGCAGCTCGAAGAGCTCCACGCCGCGATACGTGGTCGATACCGGGGCCACCCATTCGGAGCGGTGGCTCGCCAGGTCCTCGTAGCGGAGCAAACCGCCCTGCTCCGTCATGTAGGCATCGATGACCCGGGCGATGTCGCCCGTGTAGAACGTGTCGCGTCCGCCCGCGGCAATTCTTTGATAAGTGTCGGCCAGGCGTGGATTGCGGAAGATGTCGCCCTTGGCGGGCGGCCTGCCGCCCGGCAGGAACGTCTGCGCGAAGCCGGGATATTCCATGCGCGCCGGCGCGTTCCGCCGCCAGTGCCAGGCGATCACCTCGGACACGGGAAAACCCCCGCGGGCGTAGCCGATCGCCGGCGCGAGAACCTCGGCCATCGACAGTCGCCCATGGCGGGCGTGCAGCTCGAACCACCCGTCCACGGCGCCCGGCACGCTGACCGACAGCGGCCCGAGCTCGGGCACCTGTGCCAGCCCGCGCTCGCGGAACACGTCGAGGCCGAGCGCGTGCGGCGAGCGCCCGGAGGCATTGAGCCCGGAGAGCTCGCGCTTTGCCGCGTCCCACACGATCGCGAACAGGTCGCCGCCGATGCCGCAGCCGGTCGGCTCCATGAGCCCGAGGGCGGCGTTGGCGGCGATGGCGGCGTCCACGGCGCTGCCGCCGGCTTTCAGGATGTCGAGCGCGACCTGCGTGGCGAGCGGCTGGCTGGTCGCCGCCATGGCGTTTTTGGCTATGACTTCCGAGCGCGACGCGAACGGCTCGCCGGTGTGGCGATCGAACCCGCTCGTCACACGGGGTTTGCGCGATGCGTACATGCCTGCCGCTGCTCCGAAAGCGACGAATGATGCCCGGTTTGACGTGTTATTGAAACCGGCCGGCGGCTGCGGAGCCCGCGTTTGCCGACGGCCATGCACCAGCCGCCGGGTGGCGCCGCGGCGCGGACTCGCGGCGATCCGGAGCCACGGGTAAGATGCCCCCATGAACAGCGATGAGTACACGGATGCCGCGACGCTCACGGCGCTTTATCCCGGGCACGTGCGGGAGATCTTGGCGCGTTTCGATCGTGCGCTGAGCAAGGCCGGCGCCGGGCACGCCGTCATCTACGCGGGCGCGCCCGAGCCCGTGTTCCTCGATGACTCTTACTACCCGTTCCGCGCCAACCCGCACTTTGTCACGTGGGCGCCCCTGACCGACGCGCCGGGGTCATACCTGGTCTACACGCCCGGGGAAAAGCCGGTGCTGATCCATTACCAGCCGGAGGATTACTGGCATCGCCCGCCGGAGACGCCGACGGGGTTCTGGGTGGGCGAGTTCGACATCCGCACGGTGCGGGACGGAAGTGAAGTCGCGCGGCACCTCCCGCAGGATCGCGAGCATTGCATCCTCCTCGGCAAGATCGACGAGCCTG
>DASVDF010000016.1:0-3087 GCA_036381215.1 Woeseiaceae bacterium
GACCCCTGCCTTCGGAGGGCAGTACTCTATCCAGCTGAGCTACGGGCGCGTCGGGGACGGCATTTTAGCGGATTTCCGCGTGAGGCGGGCGGCGGCGGCACGGCAGAATGGGTAACGTGGCCCGGTCGCTCCTGCACCCCCTGCCGCCTCCGAGCCTATAAAATGCATGGATCGCAATTCGGGAGGGAAACGTTGGCCGAGCAGGGCCGGGAAGAGCAAAGCCTCGCGGATGCGCTCCTCAACGCGTCGCTCGCCGATTTCGAAGCGGCCGCGGCGCGCATCGCCGGCGATGCCATCCGCACGCCGCTTCTGCCGTATGCCGCGGCCGGCGGGCGCACGATCCGCCTGAAGTGCGAGAACCTCCAGCCGCTCGGCTCGTTCAAGATCCGCAGCGGCGCGAGCGCCGTCGCCGCGCTCGATACGCCCGAAGCCGTCGTTACGGCGAGCGCCGGGAATTTCGCGCAGGGGCTGACGCTCGCCGCGCGCCGCCGCGGCATCCCCGTCACCGTGCATGCCCCGGACACCGCGGCCGGCGTCAAGCTGGACGCGATGCGTGCGCTCGGGGCCGAGGTGGTCTCGCATCCGTTCGAGCGCTGGTGGGGGATCCTTGCCACGCGCGAAGCGGCGGATGGCGTGTTCGTTCACCCGGTGGCGGAGCCCGCGGTCATCCTCGGCAACGGCACCATCGGCCTCGAGCTCGCGGCGGACTGGCCCGAGCTCGACACCGTCGTCGTCCCGTTCGGCGGCGGCGGACTGGTCTCGGGCATCGCGCTCGCGCTGCGCGCGCTAGGCCGCCGCGTGCGCATCGTCGCCTGCGAGGCGGAAACGGCCGCCCCGCTCGCCGCTGCCTTCGCCGCCGGCCAGCCCGTGCCGGTGGAGCGGCGCGCGTCCTTCGTCGACGGCATCGGCTCCGGCCGGGTGCTGGACGAAATGTGGCCGCTGCTCAGCCGGCTGGTGGACGAGGTCGTCGTCGTGTCGCTGGACGAGATCCGCGCCGCCCTGCGCTCGCTCGCGCTCGAGGCCCACATGATCGCCGAAGGCGCGGGAGCGGCCGCCCTGGCGGCGGCGCTGTCGCCGCGCTGCGGCGGGCGGAACGTGGCCGCCGTGGTCTCCGGAGGTAACCTCGACCCGCGGCACCTGTGCGAGATTCTGGCCGGCACACCCTGACCCGTCAGGTCGTCCCCAACCCGGAAACTGCAACGCTCTCCGACGCTTGCCAGTCCGGAAGCAGAGGTCCAGCATACCGCGTGTCCCGAAAGCAATAACAAAGGACCTGACCCATGAACAAGACTTTCTGGATCGCCTTCGGCGTCATTTACGTCGTCATGCAGTGCATCGGGTTTCTCGTCCACGGCATGTGGCTCGATGAGACCTATCAGCCGCTCTGGGGCACGGTGTTGCGGCCGGAGGCGGAGTTCAACAGCAGGATGTGGCTGATGTTCGTCACCAGCGCCGTCTACCTGTTCCTGTTCTGTTACATCTTCACGAAGGGGTACGAAGGCAAAGGCATCGGGGAAGGGGCACGCTACGGGCTGCTGATCGGGCTTTTGCTGTCCGCGGCACTGGCGGACAACTACGTGCTGTTCCCGCTCGACCCGAACCTGGCGGCAACCTGGTTCGTCGTGAGCGTCGTCAGCTTCGTCATTGCGGGCATCCTGCTGGCGGCGATCTACAAGCCGACGCCACAACGGGCGCACGCGCCGGCGACGGCATGAGCTACGGGCGCAGGGCGAAGGCGACGAGGTAGTCGCCGGGCGTCGTGTCGCCCTTGTAGCCGCCGGCGGCGATGACCACGTACTGCCGGCCGTCTTGCGCGTAGGTCATCGGTGTTGCCTGGCCGCCGGCCGGCAGGCGGCCTTGCCACAGCTCGTCGCCGCTCGCGAGATCGAACGCGCGCAGGTAATCGTCGAATGTCGCCGCCACGAACACGAGGCCGGAGCCGGTGACGATCGCCCCGCCGAGCAGCGGCACGCCGAGCTCGAGGTTCGGCACCGGCGCGGGCGCCAGGTCCTCGATCGTGCCCACCGGCCGCTCCCACGCGATCTTCCCCGTGCCGAGATCGAGCGCGACGAGCTTGCCCCACGGCGGTTGCGTGCACGGCATGCCGAGACCGGAGAGCAACGTGCCGCGGGTGAGGACGTACGGCGTGCCTTCCATCGCCGTGAAGCCAGTCATATCCATCTCGCCGCGCGCCATCAACGCGTCGTGCTCGTCGCGCGGCGTGAGCCGAACCCACATCGGCAGCTGCATGACCGTCGCGACGATCCGCTGCGATCGCGGATCCCACGCAAGTCCGCCCCAGTTCGAGCCGCCGGCGAAGCCCGGATTCATGAGCGTGCCCTGGAGCGACGGCGGCGTGAAAATGCCATCGGAACGCAGCGCCGCGATCTTCTTGCGGCAGCCGCGGGTGTCGAACCAGAGCATGCCGTACGCGTCGTCCGCCGTGAGCGCTGCGTGACTGACGAGCGGCGGCAGGCTCGAGAACGGCTGCGTCGGCGAAAGGCTCTCGCCCCGCACGGCGCCCTGCGGCACGGGCCGCTCCTCGATCGGCCAGATCGGCTCGCCCGTCACGCGATCGAGGACGTACACCATGCCCATCTTCGTGGTCTGCACGACGGCGTCGTAATCGCGCCCGTCCTTCTCCAGCTCGACGAGCAGGGGCTGCGCGGGCAAGTCGTAGTCCCAGACGTCGTGATGCACGAGCTGTCGATGCCACACCACTTTGCCCGTCGCGATCGACAGCGCGACCAGCGAGTTCGCGTAGCGGTTGTCGCCGGGCCGCAATCCGCCGTAATAATCCGTCGACGCCGACCCGGTCGGGACGTACACGAGACCGTGCTCGAGATCCACGGACAACGGCGGCCACGCGTTCGCGCCGCCGCTGATCTCCGCACCCGTTCCCCACGTCGCGTATGCCGGGTCGCTCTCGTCCGTCGGGATCGGGTCCCAGGCCCACAGCACCTCGCCGGTGCGCGCGTCCAGCGCCCGCACGATGCCGCGCTCGAGGCTCACCCTGCCGTTGTCGCCGATGGCGGAGCCGACGATCACGCGGTCGCCTGCGATCGCGGGCGGCGAGGTGATCGTGTA
>DASVDF010000017.1:0-50525 GCA_036381215.1 Woeseiaceae bacterium
ACGTCCTGGTGCTCGGCGCCGGCAAGATCGGCGCGCTGATTTCCGGCCTCCTCGCCGAATCCGGCGACTATGGCGTGCAGCTCGCCGACAGTGCCGAGGGCGCCGCGCAAGCGGTCGCCGCGGCGCACGGCAGCGGCGCCATCCGGCCCTTCACGTTCGACGCCACCGACGCGGCGGCGCTCACCGGGCACGTGCGCGCGCACCGCCCGACCGCCGTCGTGTCCGGCCTCCCCTATTACTGCAATCCCGCGGTCGCGCAGGTCGCGCGCGCGGAAAACCTTCACTACTTCGATCTCACCGAGGACGTCGCCGTCACGCGCGCGGTGCGCGAGCTCGCACAGGGGGCCACTACCGCGTTCGTGCCGCAGTGCGGCCTCGCGCCCGGATTCATCAGCATCGCTGCCAACGAGCTGATCAAGCACTTCGACAGCCTGCGCACCGTGAAGCTGCGCGTCGGCGCACTCCCGCAGCACCCGAACAACGTACTCAAGTACTCGCTCACGTGGTCCACCGACGGCCTCATCAACGAGTACGGCAACCCGTGCCAGGCGATCGCCGACGGCAAGGCGCTCGACGTGCTGCCGCTCGAAGGACTCGAGGAGATCGAGATCGATGGCACGCTGTACGAGGCGTTCAACACCTCGGGCGGCCTCGGCTCGCTCGCGGAGACCTACGGTGAGCGCGTCGAGAGCATGGACTACAAGACCATCCGCTATCCCGGGCACTGCGAGCAGATGCGCCTGCTCATGAACGGCCTGAAGCTCAACCAGGATCGCGCGACGCTGAAGCGCATCCTCGAGAACTCCGTGCCGCAGACGCTGCAGGACGTCGTCATCGTGTACGCCGCGGTCACGGGAATGCAGGACGGGGAATTCCGCGAGGAGAACTACGTCAACAAGGTGTATCCTGAAGTCGTCGGCGGCCGCCTGTGGTCCGCGATACAGATCACCACCGCCGCCGGCGTCTGCAGCGTCATGGATATCGTGCTGTCCGGCTCTCCCACGCGCAGCGGGTTCGTCGCGCAGGAAGAATTCAGCCTGGGCGAGATCCTCGCCAACCGCTTCGGCGAGTATTACGAGCACGGCGGCAGCAGCCAGCTCTCGGCGGAAATCGTGGCGCGGGGCGAGACCGGACGTCAGCGCGGCAAGGCACGGCAGGAAGTGAAAGGGCAAGCGCAATGAACGACATTCTGAAACGCCTCGGCCTCGAGGAAACGAATCCCGGCACATGGTCGGGCACACGCTCTTCGGCGAGTGCGGAAGCACCGTTGATCGAGTCGCTGAACCCGACGACCAACGAGGTGATCGCCGCGGTGCATGCGACGACGCGCGTCGAGTACGAGCGCATGATCGAAGCCGCGCGCGAGGCCGCGCGCGAGTGGCGCAAGGTACCGGCCCCGGTGCGCGGCGACGCCGTGCGGCGCATCGGCAACGCGCTGCGCGATCACAAGGACGCGCTCGGCAGCCTGGTCACGCTCGAGAACGGCAAGATCAAAGCCGAGGGCGACGGTGAGGTGCAGGAGATGATCGACATCTGCGACTTCGCGGTCGGCCAGTCCCGCATGCTCTACGGCAAGACGATGCATTCGGAGCGGCCACGCCATCGCATGTACGAGCAGTGGCACCCGCTCGGGGTGGTCGGCATCATCACCGCCTTCAACTTCCCGGTGGCGGTGTGGTCGTGGAATGCCTGCCTCGCGACCATCTGCGGCAACGTGAACGTGTGGAAGCCCTCGCCGAAGGCGCCGCTGTGCGCGGTGGCCGTGCAGAAAATCTGCAACGAGGCGCTGAAGGACGCGGGCTATCCCGAGATCTTTCACCTGTTCAACGACGCCGACAACACGCTGGCGCAACAACTCGTGGACGACCCGCGCGTCGACCTCCTGTCGTTCACCGGCTCCTCCGCGGTCGGCCGCAAGGTCGGGGAGCGGGTCGCGGCGCGCATGGGCAAGAGCCTGCTCGAGCTCGGCGGCAACAATGCGATCATCGTCGACGAGCACGCGAATCTCGAGCTCGCCGTGCCGGCGATCGTGTTCGGTGCCGTCGGCACCGCCGGGCAGCGCTGCACGACCACGCGGCGTGTGCTGGTGCACGAATCGCGTTTCGCGGAGCTCCAGGACAAGCTCGTCAACGCCTACGCCCAGGTGCGCATCGGCGATCCACTGGACAAGAACACCCTGATGGGGCCGCTGATCGACGACGCCGCGGTGCAGCGTTTCGAGAGCGCGTGCGCCGCGGTGCAGAAAGCCGGCGGCGAGCTGCTGTGCGGCGGCAAGCGCCTCGACCGTCCGGGCAACTTCGTCGAGCCGGCGATCGCCGTCGGCCGGAACGAATGGGACATCGTGCAGACCGAGACCTTCGGCCCGATCCTGTACCTCATCAAGTACCGCGACCTCGAGGAAGCCATCGCGATGCACAACGGCGTCGTCCAGGGCCTCTCGTCCGCCATTTTCACGGACAACCTCCAGCACGCGGAGTACTTCCTGTCGGCACTCGGCTCCGATTGCGGCATCGCGAACGTCAACATCGGCACGTCGGGGGCCGAGATCGGCGGCGCCTTCGGCGGCGAGAAGGAAACCGGCGGCGGCCGCGAGTCGGGTTCGGACGCGTGGCAGGCCTACATGCGCCGGCAGACGAACACCATCAACTGGGGCACCGACCTGCCGCTCGCGCAAGGCATCGACTTCCGCCTCTGACCGTAGGAGCGCGCATCGCGCTCCTACGAGTGGGGGTCACACATCCGGCGGAGGGACGCGCTCGAAGCGGTTCTGCTCGCGGTTCTTGAGGACCTCGCCCGAGGCGAAGATCTCGCCGTTCATCGCGATGTAGACGCCGGGCGGGGCGGCCTGCACCGCGCCGACGGCCAGCCCCACGTTGAACACGGCGTCGGTGTGCTTGAAGCGGGCCGGGGTCAGCGCGCCGGTGAGCACGATCGTGCGGCCGGCAATGCCCTCGAGCGCCCGCGCGGTCTCGACCATGGTGTCGGTGCCGTGGGTGACGACGTAGCGCTGCTTATCGTCCTCCTCGATGTAGCGCCGGATGGCGGCCCGGTCGGCGTCGGTGAGCTCGAGGCTGTCTTTGCGGAACAGCGACACGACGTCGTATTCGAAGCCGGCCAGCGCTTCGGTGAGGATATGCCGGACCTGCGAGTCGCCCACCTCGAACGCGCTTTTCGCGTCGAAATAGATCTTGTCGATCGTGCCGCCGGTCGTGAGAAATCGGATGAACATGCGCCGCGAGTGCCGGAAAGGCCGGAAAAAGCCCGGCCATTATCGGCCAAAGGCGCCGGCGCGGCCAGACGAAGGCCCGGCCGGCCGTATCGAGAACCGCCCGCCGGGAGGCCGCCACGTCGAAAACGTTAGGGATGGCCCTTCCGACATCCTGCCCGGGGCCGCGCCGCTGTTATGATGGGGCCATGATCACGATCCGCCCGCGGGGCCGGCCCGCCGCGCTGCGGCGCTGCGGCGCGGCGCTCGCGGTACTGCTCGCGCTGCTGTTCGCCGTCCGCCCGGCATCGGCCGACGGCCTGGTCCTGCAGCTCGATCTCGAAGGCGCGCTCGGCGTGGCCACCGCCGAATACATCGTGGGCGGCATCCGGCAAGCCGAAGCGCGCAACGCGAACCTCGTGATCATCCGCATGGATACCCCCGGCGGGCTCATGCAGCCGATGCGCGAAATCATCCAGGCCATCCTCGCTTCCTCCGTGCCGGTCGCCACCTACGTTTATCCGAACGGCGCGCGGGCCGACAGCGCCGGCACGTACATCCTGCTCGCCAGCCACATTGCGGCCATGGCGCCGACGACGCATCTCGGCGCAGCTTCCCCCGTGTCGCTCGGCGGTGATGGCGCTCCGCCCGGGCAGCCGGCGGAACCGGCGCCGGACACGCCGCCGGCCGACGGCGAGGAACCGGAGCAGCACCAGCCGCCGCTGCCGGACACCACGATGGAGAGGAAGGTCCTGAACGATGCCGTCGCGTACATACGCGGGCTCGCGGCACGCCACGGGCGCAACGCCGACTGGGCCGAGAAGGCGGTCCGCGAGGCGGCGACGCTCACCGCGGACGCGGCGCTGCGGGAGAACGTCATCGATCTCGTCGCGGAGAATCGTGGCGAGCTGCTGCGCTCGATCGACGGCCGCGAAGTGCGGCTCGAGAGCGGGCCGGCCACGGTAGACACCGGGAACGTCACCGTCGAGGAAGTCGAGCCGAGCTGGCGCATCAAGTTCCTGGCCACGATCTCCAACCCCGAGATTGCCCTCCTTCTCGGCGTGATCGGGCTGTACGGACTGCTGCTCGAGGCTTACAACCCCGGCGGCGTGCTCCCCGGCGTCGTCGGCGTGATCTGCCTGCTGCTCGCGGGGTATGCGCTGCAGGTCATCCCGGTGAATTTCGCCGGCCTGGCCCTGATCCTCGTCGGCCTTGCCCTGATCGTGGCGGAGGCGTTCGTTCCGAGCTTCGGCGCGCTCGGCCTGGGCGGCCTGGCCGCCTTCATCTTCGGCGCGATCATCATGTTCGACACCGGCATTCCCGGCTTCGGCATCTCGATCACCTTCGTCGTGGTGTTCGCCCTCTCGGTGGGGCTCTCGATGCTCCTCGTCATGAGTTACGTCATCAGACTGCACCGGCGCGGCCCGGTCAGCGGCACGGCCTCCATCGTGGGCGGCACCGGCACGGCGATGGAAGATTTCACCGGCCCCGGCCGTGTGTGGCTCGAGGGCGAAGCCTGGGCGGCGGTGAGCGATGTGCCGGTGCGGAAAAACGAAGAAGTGGTGGTCCGACGGCTGGACGGCCTGACGCTGCACGTCGAGCCGCTCGGCCGCCAGGACAGGACGGAAACCCGAATCGACAGTTGACCACCGCGGCCGGGGCGCAGCCGCGTACGATCACAAAGGCGCTTCAAAGGAGCACCCATGCCAGTCTCGATCACTGCCTTCGGCCTCATCGCGGCCCTTCTCGTCGTTATCCTCTACAACACCATCAAGGTGCTCAAGGAGTACGAGCGCGGCGTGGTGTTCTTCCTCGGCCGCTTCCAGCGGGTGAAAGGGCCCGGCCTGATCCTCCTCTTCCCCGTCATCCAGACCATGACCAAAGTCGACCTGCGCGTGATCGTGCTCGACGTGCCGACACAGGACGTCATCTCGCGCGACAACGTCTCGGTCAAGGTCAATGCCGTGATCTACTTCCGCATCGTGGACCCGGAGAAAGCGGTGATCCGGGTCGCGAACGTGTTCGAGGCCACGAGCCAGCTTTCGCAGACGACGCTGCGGTCGGTGCTTGGCCGGCACGAGCTGGACGACATGCTCGCGGAGCGCGAGAAGCTCAACAACGACATCCAGACGATCCTCGACCAGCGCACGGACGCATGGGGCGTCAAGGTGGCGAACGTCGAGATCAAGCACGTGGACCTGGACGAGAGCATGATCCGCGCGATCGCCCAGCAGGCCGAGGCCGAGCGCTCGCGGCGCGCCAAGGTGATCAACGCCGAGGGCGAGCTCCAGGCGGCGCAGAAGCTCGCCGACGCGGCGCGTACCCTCGCCCAGGAAAAACAGGCGCTCCAGCTCCGCTATCTCCAGACGCTGCGCGATATCGCGAACGACAGGAGCAACACCATCGTGTTCCCGGCGCCGCTCGAGATGTTCGGGCCGTTCATGGAGTGGGCCGAGTCGCGGAAACAGCCGTAGGAGCGCGCATCGCGCGACTCCGATGGGACGTCGTGCCGGCGCTCTAGCGGGAGCGCCGGCGTGCCTTCATCGGGGTATCTGCCTTCGTTCGTCGCGCGCAGTGTGCGCTCCTGCAGGTTGGCGGCGAGCGGTGTTACGTCGGTACGGGCTGGCGGCGGGCGATGGTGACGGTGATCTGCGCCCCGCCCCAGGCGGAGCGCGCCACCTCGACGTCGCCGCCATAGCTAGCGGCAATGTCCTTGACGATGGCGAGCCCGATGCCGTGGCCCGGCGCGCTCTCGTCGAGCCGCATGCCGCGCTCGAGCAGCAGGCTCGAAGCTTCCTCCGGAATGCCGGGGCCGTCGTCGCTGACCACGATGCGGATGCCCGCGCTCCGCCCCTGCTCCGGAGAGGCCGGTCCCACATCGATCTCCACCCGGCGGCGGCACCACTTGCAGGCGTTGTCCAGGAGATTGCCGGTGAGCTCCAGGAAATCGCCGCTGTCGCCACGGAACACCGCCCCCTTCGCCACGCGGATCCCGATCTCGGGGTTCTTCTCCTTGTAGACCTTCGCCAGCGCGTCGACCAGCCGTTCGAGCTCCTTCTCGATCGCGACGGCTGCCACGCCGAAACCATCGGCGGCGTAACGTGCCGGCTTGCGCAGCTGGTAGCGCACGATGTCATCCATGCGCTGCACCTGTTCCTCGACCCGATCCGTGAGCTCCGAGCGCGGCTCACCCTGCACGATCGAGCGGATCGCCGCGAGCGGCGTCTTCAGGCTGTGCGCGAGATTACCCAGCGTGTGCATGTAGCGCTCCGAGCGCGCGCGCTCGCTGCCGATCAGCGCGTTCATGTTGAACGCGACGCCCTGCAGCTCGGACGGGAACGATTCGGACAGCGCCTGCCGGCGGCCGTCCTCGATCTCGCGGATCTCCTTTTCGATCCGCCGCAGCGGTTGCAGGATGCCGCGCATCACGAGCGAGATCGCAAACAGCATCACCGCCGCGACGACCGCGAACCAGGTGAAGAGCTGCTTGCGGAACGCCGCGATCTGCGCATGGAACGTGTCGCGGCTCTCCGCGACGCTGAACGTGTAGGTCTTGAGATCGCCGCCCGGGAACTGCCAGGCGACCCTGAGGCTCAGCACCATCAGCTCGCCGTCGTCCTCGGCAGGCAGGATCGCGTAGTGCGGATCGCCCTGGCGCGGCGGCGCCACCCGCGGCAACGCGATCCCGAGCGCGGAGCGCGAGCTCCAGACCCGGCGCCCCTCTTCGTCGCGCAGCTCGGCGTACAGGCCCGAGCCGGGGGCCGCGAAACGTTCTTCCGGCAGATCCGGCGGCATCTCGAGCTGCTGGCGCTCCCCGTTGGGCTCGGCGGCCGCGAGCAGCGACATCAGGTGGCCGTCGAGAATGTCGCGCTGCGCCTGCTCGCCCGCCTGCCGGAACGCGCTGTCGAGGACGAGAATGGTCGCGCCGAAGAAGACGAGCAGCAGCAGGCTGACGGAAATCAGGAGCCGTGCGCTGAGCGACGACATGCCCGGGCAGCTAGCCTGACTGCCGTTCCAGCGCGAAGCGATAGCCCCGACCGCGTAGCGTCTCGATGGGCTTCAGTCGGTTGTCCGGGTCCATTTTCTTGCGCAGCCGGCCGATGAACACCTCGATGACGTTGCTGTCCCGCTCGAAATCCTGGTCGTACAGGCGATCGGTGAGCTCCGCCTTCGAGATCACCTCGCCGGCACGCATCATGAGGTGCTCGAGGATCCGGTACTCGAACGTGGTGAGCTCAATGGCGCGCCCTTCGACCTTCAGCTCCTGGCGCGCGGTGTCGAGCGTGACCGGCCCCGCGGTGAGGGCCGGGGAAGCCCAGCCGCCGCTCCTTCTCAGCAACGCGTTGACGCGCGCGAGGACTTCCTCGAAATGGAACGGCTTGACGACGTAGTCGTCCGCGCCCGCGGACAGGCCGTCCACCTTGTCCTGCCAGCGGTCGCGCGCGGTCAGCACGAGGACGGGATACGTCTTGCCCTTCTCGCGCAGCGTACGGATCACGTCCAGCCCGGAAATCTCCGGCAACCCGAGATCGACGATGGCGAGATCGACCGGGTATTCGAGGGCGAAATACAGACCTTCACGACCGTCGCCGGCGCGCTCGAGCGCGAACCCATGGTCGGCGAGCTGCCGGCACAGCGACTCGCGCAATACCTCGTCGTCCTCGATTACGAGCAGGCGCATCGGATGCCCCGTTTACCCGCGCCGGGTACGCCCGCGGATGCGCTCCGTCACGACCTTGCCGTCTTCGGTGAGCACCTTGATGACGTGCACCTCGCGATTGCCGCTGACGTGCGTCTCCGCGCTCACGATGCGCCCGCGGTATTTGCGGCGGACCATCTCCACGGCTTCACTCAGGCTGGGCCCGTCCTGCTGCTGCGCGACGAAATTGCGGCTGTGCCCGCGATCCGGCGGCGCGGCGGAAGCGGGCGCTGCAATGTACAAGGCGGCGGCCAGCAGGACAGCTCTGGAAAGAATTCGCATTACCGATGTCACCCCGGATCAGGTCGTCTTCTGCGGCGCGACCCAGGCGCCAGTTTGGTGGCTCATCCCGGCGAATGCAACGAGGAGCCCGCCCGGGCCAGGGTCGCCGACACGGGTGGGCTCCTGTTTCCTGCGTCAGCGCACCGGCCGCACGTCGACGCGGATGCGCAGGCGCTCACCCGGATCGTACGGCATGTCGGTCGCGTACTTCTGGCCGTGGTAGGTATAGAGCACGCGGTAGCTGTCGATCCGCTCTTCCTCGTGCGTCGTGTAGCGGGTCTCGCAGCGCTTCACCGGGGTCGCGTACTCGGTCGTCGCGTAGCGCTCACGGTTGCCGGCGCCGCTGCCGATCGCGGCGCCCGTGAGCGCGCCGGCCACCGTCGCGGCGTCGTTGCCGCTGCCACTGCCGAACTGGTGGCCGATGACGCCGCCGATGACCGCGCCGACGAGCGCTCCCACCGGGCTGCCGGGCGGCCGTTCCTCGACGCTGTAGTAGCGGGTCTCCTCCCAGCATTCACGCACGGGCGTGCGGACGGTGACGTAGCGCACGTTCGGCTGCACGCTCAGCACGCGCGCGTAATCGTAGACGGCACCCTGCCGGCCGTAGGGGTCGGCCAGCACCGCACCGCTCGCCAGCATCAGCACCGTCGCGGCGGCGCCGGACAGAATCGCTTTCCTGTTCATGTGCTTCTCCCGATCCTTGCCTGGACCGCCCGGGCACTCTTCCCGAGCCTCGCGCGAACGATACGGCCGGGCCAATGAACCGTGCCTGAACGGGGACCTGTCATCCGCCGGACGACGGCCGGGTCGCGCGCGATGCGCGCTCCTGCTTGGCGGCCTGCCAGTAGGTCTCGAGGGTTTCGAGCGGCAGGTCCGCGAGCGCCTGTCCCTTCGACCGGACCGCCTGCTCCATGTGCCGGAAGCGGCCCTCGAACTTGCGGTTCGCCGCCGCCAGGGCGGTCTCGGCGTCCACGTCGAGGTGGCGAGCCAGGTTCACGACCGCGAACAGCAGGTCGCCGAGCTCCTCGGCGACCTGCGCCGGCGGTCCTGCGCGGCGGGCCTCCTCCAGCTCCGCGAGCTCCTCCAGCACCTTTGCGCGCGGGCCCTCGACGTCCGGCCACTCGAAGCCGACCCGCGCGGCCCGCTCGCCGAGCTTCTGCGCGCGTTTCAGCGCGGGCAGGGCGTGCGCGACGCCGGCCAGCGCGCTCTCCCCGGCTGCCTCGTCGCCCCCGCGCTCCTCGGCCTTGATGCGCTCCCAGGCGCCGGGCTCCGGTCCGCGCGCCCGCTCTTCGCCGGTGCCGAACACGTGCGGGTGACGCCGCCGCATCTTCGCCGCGATGCCTTCCGCGACCGCCTCGAAATCGAAGGCGCCGGCCTCCTCTGCCATGCGCGCGTGGAACACCACCTGGAACAGGAGGTCGCCGAGCTCGTCGCGGAGCGCACTCCAATCCTCGCGCGCGATCGCGTCGGCCACCTCGTAGGCCTCCTCGATCGTGTACGGCGCGATAGTCGCGAAGCTCTGCTCCCGGTCCCAGGGGCAGCCCTGCTCGGGATCTCGCAACCGGCGCATCACTTCAAGCAAATTCTCTATCGCGGACATAACTCTATGATTCAAAATCTACCAGCATGCTCCGCAGGCTGATGACGATAGCGGCGGTCACACCCCAGATCCGCTCCCCGGCGTAGCGGTATTCGATCACGGGCAGCTGCCGGCCTGCCACCTCGCGCGTGCCCTCGCGGACGTTGCCCGCGTCCAGCAGGAACGCGAGCGGGACCTCGAAGGCGTGCTGCACCTCGCCCGCGTCGATGACGAGCTGCACGTCCGGCCTGATGAGCCCGACCACGGGCGTGACGGCATACCCCGAAACGGTGAGCACCGGCTCGAGATAGCCTGCGACCTCCACGTCGCGCCGCGTGATGCCCACTTCCTCGTGCGCCTCGCGCAGCGCCGCGGCCGCCGCGTCGGCATCGCCCGACTCCATGCGGCCGCCCGGAAAGCTCACCTGGCCGGGGTGGTAGCGCAGGTGCGCCGCGCGGCGGGTCAGGAGCACGGACAGGCCGTCGCGCCGGTCGACGACCGGCACGAGCACGCCCGCCGCCTTGAGCCGGCGCGGCACGCGCTGCCGCAGCTCGGCCGGCCAGCGGTCGAACTCCGGCGGCAGCACGACGTGGCGCGGGTCGTCCGCCAACGCGGTGCCGGCCAGCCGACGGCGCAGCTCCGCGGCCGTCAGCGGCTGCACGGGGGCGTCCGCAGCAAAACCGCGATCCCGTGTGGAAGTCGCTGCGGCAGGAGCGGCGCGCGCGAGCTCAATGCCGGATGCCGCCCTCGGTGAGGGCCGCCGGATCGAGCAGGCGTTCCAGCTCCTCGTCGGTGAGATCGGTCAGCTCCTTGGCCACTTCCTTCAGCGGCCGTCCTTCGGCGTATGCCTTCTTGGCCACGGCCGCGCCCTTCTCGTAACCGATCACCGGGTTCAGCGCGGTCACGAGGATCGGGTTGCGGTCGAGCGCCGCGCGCAGCTGCTCCTCGTTCACGGTGAAGCCGGCGATGGCCTTGTCGGCGAGGCAGGTCGCGGCGTTTGCGAGGATCTCGATGCTCTGCAGCAGATTGTGCGCGACCAGCGGCAGCATCACGTTCAGCTGGAAGTTGCCGGATTGGCCCGCAACGGTGATGGCGGCGTCGTTGCCGATCACCTGTGCGGCCACCATCGCCACCGCTTCGGGTACGACGGGATTGACCTTGCCGGGCATGATGCTCGACCCGGGCTGCAACGCCGGCAGGGCGATTTCCGCGAGGCCCGCGAGCGGACCGGAGTTCATCCAGCGCAGGTCGTTCGCGATCTTCATCAGCGCGACCGCGAGCACCTTGAGCTGACCGGACGTCTCGACGGCGGTGTCCTGGGTCGCGAGCGCCTCGAACAGCGAAGGCGCCTGGCGAAACTCGAGGCCGGTCTGCTCGCCGAGCAGCACGGCAACCTTGGCGCCGAAGCGCGGATGCGCGTTGATACCGGTGCCGACTGCGGTGCCGCCCTGTGCAATCGCGGTGAGGCGCCGCAGCGTATCCTGCAGACGCGCGCGGCAACTCTCGATCTGCGACGCCCAGCCGTCGACTTCCTGGCCGAGCGTCACCGGCATGGCATCCATGAGGTGCGTCCGACCGGTCTTCACGATCGCCCGCACCGCTTCTGCTTTTTCCCGCAGGGTGGTCTCGAGATGGAGCAGCGCGGGCAGCAGGGCCTGGTCGATACCGGTGGCGGCGCTGACGTGCACGCAGGTGGGTATGACGTCGTTGCTGCTCTGGCTCATGTTGACGTCGTCGTTCGGGTGCACGGGCGCGCCGAGGCGCTCGGCGGCCAGATGTGCGATCACCTCGTTCGCGTTCATGTTGGAGCTCGTACCGGACCCGGTCTGGAACACGTCGATCGGGAACTGCTCGTCGTGCTCGCCTTCCGTCACTTCCAATGCGGCTTTCTGGATCGCAATCGCCTTGTCGCTCGTCATGAGGCCGAGCTCGGCGTTGGCGCCGGCCGCGGCCCACTTCACGAGGCCGAGCGCCGCGATGAAGCGGCGCGGCATGCGCAGGCCGCTGATCGGAAAATTGTCCACGGCACGTTGCGTCTGCGCGCCCCATAGCGCGTCGGCCGGCACGCGCAACTCGCCGAGGCTGTCCTTTTCCGTGCGAAACTTCTCACCCATTTCTTCGCGTCTCCACTCGCGGCTGCAACCGCGTGCAATGGTGTATGATTCGCGCTTCGCGTGCCAGAGTCCAGCAGCCTGAGAAGCCATGACGATCAGGGCACTGTCGCCGCTCGACGGCCGTTATGCCGGGAAGGTCGGAGCGCTGCGCGACATCTTCAGCGAGCACGGGCTGATCCGCTATCGGGTACTGGTGGAGGTCCGCTGGCTGCAATGGCTCGCCGACGAGCCTTCTTTCGCACCGCTGCCGCCGCTGCCGCCGATCGTCAAAGGGGCATTGAACCGGATCGTGGACGGGTTCACGACCGAGGACACCGAGAAGATCAAGAAGGTCGAGGCGACGACCAACCACGACGTCAAGGCGGTCGAATACTTCATCCGCGGGCAGCTCGGCACCGGAGCGGACGTCGGTAACATCGGCAACTTCATCCACTTCGGCTGCACGTCGGAGGACGTCAACAACCTCGCCTATGCGCTGATGCTGCGTTTCGGCCGCGACAACGCGCTGGTGCCCGCGATGAAGGAGCTGCGGGCGAAGCTGCGCGCCATGGCGAACGAGTACGCGGCGCTGCCGATGCTGTCGCGCACGCACGGCCAGCCGGCGACGCCGACGACGTTGGGCAAGGAGCTCGCGAATTTCGCATCGAGGCTCGCCCGCGCGCAGGCGCAGTGGTCGAAGGTCGAGATCCGCGGGAAGATGAACGGCGCGGTGGGCAACTTCAACGCCCACGTGGTCGCGTGCCCGGAGGTGGACTGGGCGGACGTGAGCCAGCGCTTCGTGGAATCCCTGGGACTGTCGCCGAATCCGCTGACGACGCAGATCGAGCCACACGACTGGACGGCGGAATACGCGGACGCGCTGGCGCGCTACGCGACGGTGCTGCTCGACCTGTGCCGCGATCTCTGGGGCTACGTGTCTCTCGGCTATTTCCGGCTGCGGGTGAACGCCGCGGAGACCGGCTCGTCGACGATGCCGCACAAGGTCAACCCGATCGACTTCGAGAATGCGGAGGGCAATCTCGGGATCGCGCGCGCCCTGCTCGGGCATTTCGCGGAGAAGCTGCCGGTATCTCGCTGGCAGAGGGACCTGAGCGATTCCACGGTGCAGCGCAATTTCGGGGTGGCGGCGGGTCACGTGCTGCTCGCCCTGCGCGCTACGCTCGCCGGGCTCGAGAAGGTGCAGGCGGACACGGCGGCGACCGCGCGGGACCTCGACGACGCCTGGGAGGTGCTGGCGGAGGCGGTGCAGACGGTGATGCGCTGCCACGGGATCGCCGAGCCCTACGAGCAGCTGAAGGCGCTGACGCGCGGCCGCAAGGTCACGCGCGACCTGCTGCACGAGTTCATCGCCGGCCTCGACATCCCGAAGGACGCAAAGCAGCGCCTGCTGGACCTCACCCCCGCCACCTACATCGGCCTCGCCCCCACCCTCGCCAGATCCTAGCCGGGCGTTGCCGATCGGCGACGGGGACACGGGTGCACGTCGGCGGCGATTTGCGTTAGGGTACGCACCCTTCGCAGGGCCAAAGGACGGCAGCGCGCGAGCAAAACTCGCTGCCGCAGTCAAGAGCGTCGGTCACGGCCCGCGAGGGTCCGGGGCCGTGCAATGTCCGCAAAACGTGACGCAGTTGACAACGATGTCCGAATGTCACCGGTAACATAATGCTACCGCGGCATTCAGGCGACCGCTTCGAGGTCCCTCCCGGACCGTTTTCGCAAAAGCTCGTTCGACTGCTCCCGAGGCGCAGTGCAGGTGTTATCAGCTCAGGGTGCGACAACGCGTAACATGATGGAAACGACACGGAAGAAAGGTCGTCGCTGGGTGATCTCGACGCAGGAGGAGATGCGCCAGGCGGTCATCGAGGTGGCGAGCGAAGCGACCCGCCGCGTCTCGATTTTCACGCACGATCTCGAGCCGGGCATCTACGACGATGCGGATTTCCTCGAGGTGGTGAAGCGGCTGGTACTCTCCCAGGCTTACGCGCGCATCCGCGTGCTGATCGCGGACCCGTCGCGGGCGGTGAAGAACGGCAATGCGCTGGTGCTTTTGGGCCGGCGGCTGAATACCTACATCGAGTTCCGCCACGTCCGCGAAGATCTGCGGACGCATTCCGAGTCTTTCTGTATCGCCGACGAGACCGCGCTGGTGTACCGCCTGCAGGCCAGCCGCTGGGAAGGTATCGCGGACACGTACGAACCGTCGATCGCGAAGGTTTACGGCCGCATGTTCGACGAGATCTGGCATGCCAGTGAGGTGGAATTCGAGTTCCGCCAGCTCGGCATCTGAAACCGGTACCGAAGCCAGTTCCTGAGCGAATCGTGCTCCCTACGGATCTGACAGTGGCTGCCGTCGTCCCGCGAGCCGGCCGCTATCTCATCGTCGAGGAACGGGTCGGCGGCGCGCTGGTGATCACGCAGCCCGGCGGCCACATCGAGGCCAACGAGTCGCCGGAGGATGCCGTCGTCCGCGAAACGCTCGAGGAGAGCGGCTGCGTCGTGACGGTGGACAGCCTGCTCGGCGTCTATCTCTGGATCCATCCCCAGACGCGGCAGCAGTTCCTGCGCATCGTGTACGTCGCCAACCTCGTGTCCGAAGACCGGTCCCGCCCCCTGGAGGACGGGGTGCACGCGGTCCACTGGTACTCGGTGGACGACCTCAGGCGCCGCCGGCAGTCGCTGCGCTCGCCGGTCGTCATCCGCTGCGTCGATGACCACGTTGCCGGGGTGCGCAAGCCGCAAAGCCTCCTCGCGCCGCTGCTGCCGATCCAGCAGCACGTCGACGCCGTGATCGCGAGCGCCTGCCTGGTCTGAGGCCCGGTCCGGAGCCGGGCGGCCCGTCGCGTATAATTCGCGCGTGATCGAGTTCCCGCCCATCGAGTCCGTGCGCGGACGGCGCGTCGTCGTGGGTCTTTCCGGCGGCGTGGACTCCGCGGTCGCGGCCCTGCTGCTCCAGGACGCCGGAGCGGACGTCCACGCCCTGCACATGACCAACTGGGAGGACGACGACGGCTATTGCACCGCCGCCGCCGACCTCCAGGATGCACGCAAGGTCTGTGACGCGCTGGAGATCCCGCTGCATCACGTGAGCTTCGCGCGCGAGTACCGCGACGAGGTCTTCGCGCATTTCCTGCGCGAGTACCAGGCCGGGCGCACGCCCAACCCGGACGTGCTGTGCAACCGCGTCATCAAGTTCGGCGCGTTCCGGCGCTACGCCAAGCGCCTTGGCGCGGACGGCCTGGCCACAGGGCATTACGCGCAGATCGGCAGCGAGGGCGGCCGGCCGGTCCTGTGCAAGGCTGAGGACGCCGCCAAGGACCAGACCTATTTCCTGCACGCAGTGACGGCCGACGCGCTCGCGGAGACAGTTTTTCCATTGGGCGCGCTCGCCAAGCACCACGTGCGGGCGCTGGCGCGCGATCACGGCCTGCCGGTCTTCGACAAGAAGGACAGCACCGGCATCTGCTTCATTGGCGAGCGGCCGTTCCGCGAGTTCCTGGCGCGCCACCTCACGGCACGGCCGGGGCCGATCCGCACCCCGGAGGGCGAGGTGCTCGGCGAGCATGCCGGCCTGCCGTACTACACGATCGGCCAGCGGCAGGGCCTGCGGGTGGGCGGGCGCGCCGGCAAGGGCGAGGCGCCGTGGTACGTCGCGGCGAAGGACGCCGCAACGAACGCCCTCATCGTCGTCCAGGGCGATCACCCCCTGCTCTACACGGACGAGCTCACGGCCGTCGACGCGAGCTGGATCGGCGCCGAGCCGGACGCGCTCGTGCGCGGCGGGCAACTCGCGTGCCACGCGAAGATCCGCTACCGGCAGCCGGACCAGGCCTGCCGCGTACGAAGCACCCCCGACGGCCTGTCGGTGAGCTTCGCGGAGCCGCAACGCGCCGTGACCCCCGGGCAGTTCGTCGTGTTCTACGACGGCGAGCGCTGCCTCGGCGGCGCCGTGATCGCATCCGCGGGAGCGGATGCTCGCGCTCCTGCCGGCGCGCTCAGGGCCGCCGGCTGAACGGACTGTTATAATGAGCGCCCGCGCCGCGGCTCCTCGTTCTAAAGAAGGCCGCGGCCCCTCCCGAGAATCAGAAAGCTCCCGGAGACCGATGATGAAGGACAGCTTCGGCGCCCGTTCGACGTTGGACGTGGACGGCACACAGTACGTGATTCACCGGCTCGACGCCGTCAAGGAAGGCCACGTGGCGCGGCTGCCCTACTCGCTCAAGATCCTGCTGGAAAACCTGCTGCGCTTCGAGGACGGCCGCGACGTGACCCGCGAGCACATCCTCGCGCTCGCGAACTGGGACGCGAAAGCGGAGCCCGCGACGGAAATTTCCTTCACGCCGGCGCGCGTCATCCTGCAGGATTTCACCGGCGTGCCCGCGGTCGTGGACCTCGCCGCCATGCGCGACGCCGTGGTGCGGCTCGGCGGCAGGGCCGAAAGCATCAATCCGCTCTCCCCCGCCGAGCTCGTGATCGATCACTCGGTGCAGGTCGACCGCTATGGCACGCGCGACGCGCTCGATCTCAACAACAAGATCGAGTTCCAGCGCAATCGCGAGCGCTACACCTTCCTGCGCTGGGGCCAGACCGCGTTCGAGAATTTCCGCGTGGTGCCGCCGAACACCGGCATCGTGCACCAGGTGAACCTCGAATACCTCGGCCGGGTCGTGTTCGATGCGGAAAGCGCCGGCGTGCGCGCGGCGTATCCGGACACGCTGGTCGGCACGGATTCGCACACGACCATGATCAACGGCCTCGGCGTGCTCGGCTGGGGCGTCGGCGGCATCGAGGCGGAGGCGGCGATGCTCGGCCAGCCGATCACGATGCTGATCCCGCAGGTCGTCGGCTTCCGCATGACGGGGGCGTTGCAGGAAGGCGCGACCGCCACCGATCTCGTCCTGACCGTGACGCAGATGCTGCGCGAGCGCGGAGTGGTCGGCAAATTCGTGGAGTTCTTCGGCGACGGGCTCGCCGACCTGCCGGTGGCCGATCGGGCGACGCTCGGCAACATGTCGCCCGAGTTCGGGAGCACCTGCGCCATCTTCCCGATCGACGGCGAGACGCTGCGCTACCTGGAGCTTTCCGGCCGCGATCCCCGGCACATCCGCCTGATCGAGGCGTATGCGAAGGCGCAAGGCCTGTGGCGCCACGAAGGCGCGGAAGCCGCCGATTACAGCGAGCTGCTCGAGCTCGATCTCGGCACCGTGGAGCCGAGCATCGCCGGGCCGAAGCGCCCGCAGGACCGCATCCTGCTGAGCCGCGCGGCGCCCGTGTTCCGCGAGCACCTCGCGGCGGCGGTGGCCGAACGCAAGGGCGGAGGCTCGGCGCGCGCCGAATGGGACGGCCAGGACGTCGAGATCCGCGACGGCGCCGTGCTCATCGCGGCCATCACGAGCTGCACGAACACCTCCAACCCCGCCGTGATGCTGGCCGCGGGCCTGCTCGCCCGCAACGCTCGCGCGAAGGGCTTGCACACCAAGCCGTGGGTCAAGACCAGCCTCGCGCCCGGCTCCAGGGTGGTCACCGATTACCTGGAAAAGGCCGGTCTCGCCGACGATCTCGAGGCGCTCGGCTTCTATCTCGTCGGCTACGGCTGCACCACCTGCATCGGCAACTCGGGTCCGCTGCTCCCGGAGATCACGCAAGCCGTCAAGGACGGGAACATCGTCGGCTGCGCGGTGCTGTCCGGCAACCGCAACTTCGAGGGCCGCATCCACCCGATGGTGCGCATGAACTTCCTCGCCTCGCCGCCGCTCGTCGTCGCCTACGCGCTCGCAGGCACCCTCGAGAAGAACCTGCTCGAGGAGCCGCTCGGCGAAGCCGCGGACGGTAAGCCTGTCTACCTGCGCGACATCTGGCCGCGGCAGGCGGAGATCCAGGCAGTGGTGAAGCAGCACATCGACTCAGAGATGTTCCGCTCGAGCTACGCGGGCGTGTTCGAGGGCGACGAGAACTGGAACCGCCTCGACCTGCCGGAAGGCAAGATCTACGCATGGGACGAGAAATCGACCTACGTCAAGAACCCGCCGTACTTCGCAGGCATGACGGCCGAGCCCGAGCCGCTCGCGGACGTCCGCGGCGCCCGCGTGCTCGCGCTGCTCGGCGATTCGGTGACCACCGACCACATCTCCCCGGCCGGCAGCATCGCGCCGGACAGCCCGGCGGCGAAGTACCTGATCGAGCACGGCGTCGAGCCGCACGACTTCAACTCCTATGGCTCGCGGCGCGGCAACCACGAGGTGATGATGCGCGGCACGTTCGCCAACATCCGCCTGCGCAACCAGCTCGCGCCGGGCACGGAGGGCGGGTGGACGCGGCACCAGCCGAGCGACGAGCTCCTGAGCATCTACGACGCCTCGCTGCGTTACCAGCAGGAAGGTACGCCGCTGCTCGTCATCGCCGGGGCCGAATACGGGACCGGCTCGTCGCGCGACTGGGCGGCGAAAGGCACGTTGCTGCTCGGCGTCAAGGCGGTCATTGCCGTGAGCTTCGAGCGCATCCACCGCTCGAACCTGATCGGCATGGGCGTGCTGCCGCTGCAGTTCATCAACGGCGAGAGCGCCGGCACGCTCGGGCTCACCGGACGCGAGCGCTACGACATCGAGGGGCTCGCGGGCGAGCTCGGCCGGACCGTGCGCGTCACCGCAACTCCGGACTCCGGCGAACCGATCGTGTTCGAAGCCAAGGTGCGCATCGATACCCCCAAGGAGCACGACTATTTCGTGCACGGCGGCATCCTGCACTACGTGCTGCGGCAGCTCGCGCGGACGCCGGCGACCGCCGCCTGAGGCAACGCTTCCTGCTACACTGCGCGGCGTCGGCCCGACATCCCGCCGGGCGGGCGTACGGGACAGCCGAGCTACATGATCTTCAGACGTCGCAAGGCCAGTGACGGAGCGCCCGGCTCACCGGGCCGGTGGCCGTCCTGGCTCACGCCGGCCCTGTACGCCGCGGCCGCGGTGCTGCTCCTCCTGACCGTGCTCGCCGTCTACTGGTCACGCGAGCCGGACGTGTTCTGGGTGAACCGGAATCCCGATTCGGAGCGCGTGGTCGTCGGCTACGCTTGCACGGACACGCTGATCCGGGTCGCCGGCACGCTGCTCGACAAGCCGGGCGGCTACCTGAGCAACGACCGGTTTCCCCCGGGCGTATTCCTCGACAACATCCCGAACTGGGAATTCGGCGTGCTGCAGCAGGTACGTGACTTCGCGCGCGTCTTCCGCAACGATTTCAGCCGCAGCCAGTCGCAGTCGCGCGAGGATCCCGATCTGGCCGCCGCCGAGCCGCATTTTTTCTTCGACAACGATTCCTGGATCCTGCCGCCGAGCGAATCCCGCTACCGGGACGCGATCGCCGGGTTCGAGCGCTACCGCGACCGGCTGATCGGCAGCGCCACGCCACAGGCAGAGTTCTACGCGCGCTCGGACAATTTGCGTGAGTGGCTGGCACAGGTGGAGAAGCGCCTCGGCAGCCTGTCGCGGCGGCTCGGCAACAGCGTCGCGCAGGACGTGATCAACACCGACCTCGCCGGCGACCGCGCGGCCGAGGCCAGCTCGCCGCACGGCGATCGCGTCGCGGTGCGCACGCCGTGGCTCGAGGTGGACGACGTGTTCTTCGAGGCGCGCGGCACCGCCTGGGCCCTGCTGCACTTCTTCCGCGCCGTCGAGTTCGACTTCGCCCAGGTGCTGAAGGACAAGAACGCCGAGACCAGCGTGCGCCAGATCATCCGCGAGCTCGAGGCGAGCGTCGAGCCGCTGCGCTCACCGATGGTGCTGAACGGCGGAGGCTTCGGGCTGTTCGCCAATCATTCGCTGGTGATGGCGAACTACCTCGCGCGCGCGAACGCCGCCGTGATCAACCTCCGCGAGCTGCTCGGCGAGGGCTAGGGAATCTCTGCACGTAGTGCAGAGATTCCCTGCGGGGCAGGGATGCCCCGCCGCGCCAGTCGCGTCTGCGACTGACAGCGCGGGAGCAAGGGCAAAGCTAAGCTTTGCCCTTGCGACGCTGCACAAGTGCAGGATGCACTTGTGCAGCGCTTCGACTAATAAATCCCCAGCCACCCCGGCACTTCCCGCCAGCTGTCCGTCAATGCCCGGTCGAGCCGCCGGTAGTCCGGCTCGAAACGGGCTACGAACTTCCAGAAGCGCTGCGAATGGTTCATGTGCCGGCCGTGCGCCAGCTCGTGCACCATGAGATAGCGCACGAGCTCCGGCTTGAGGAAGAGCAGGCAGAAATTCAGCGTGATGGTGCCGGACGAGCTGTGGCTGCCCCAGCAGGTGCGCTGCCCGCGGATCTGCATCTTGCTGTAGGGCGTGCGCATGCGGTTCGCGAGCAGCTTGAGCTGCGGCTCGAACTCCGCGCGCGCGAGCTTGCAGAGCCAGCGGCGCAGCGCGACCCGGCAGAGCTCTTCGTCCTCGATGCGGCCGGCCACCTCGACGCCGGCCCCGTTTTCCCGGCAGCGCACGGATCTCAGCTCGCGCTGCCGCCGGTAGGCGACGCGGATGCTGCGCCGGAGCGCCGGCACGCGGATCGCCCCCGGCAAGGCCAGGTCTCCCGGGAGGTAGTCAACGGCGAAGGCGTTGCGGGCGTCGCGGATCCAGCCCGCATTCTCGTTGACGAAAGCCTGCACGTCGGCCGCGCGCGTGCGGTGCGGCACGACCACCTCCACCCGGCCCCGGGGGAATACCTTGATGGTCAGGCGCTTGGCGCGCGCGCTCTTGCGCACCGAGAAGGCAGGCAGGTGCGCGGCCTTTGGACCGTCCGGGAACAGCGGAAGCTGGGGGCGCTCTGCTCGCACGGCGCTATTCTACGGCGTCCCTCCGTAAAGCAAACAGGCGCCGCAGCCGGCCGCCTCTCCCGGGAACCCGGCCCCCGGACCGCCCTCCGCAGGAACCCGCCCCCACGGCGGACCGCCGCAGCGCCTCCGCAGGAGCGCGCCATGCGGGCGACCCGACGCAGCCACAGATGCCCGACGCCGAGCGTGCCGTCGTCCGGCGACGTGCCTCCGTTCGGTCGCGCGCGATGTGCGCTCCTACGGCCGCCGAGAGAGGATCACGCGGTCAGGGGTGATCGCCGCTGAAGCGCTCCGCGTCGTCCAGGCTCATGACCCCGCGCACCTCGCCGATGGTGGCGTCGTCGCTGACGTAGAGCTCGACCTCGCGCTCCAGGACGATGGCGCCGTCGACGCGCACCCCGGGGCCGATGACGATCTTCGGCTCGTCGCTGCCGAAGTTGAAGCCTTCGGGCTCGTGCACGGTGAAGTCTCCAGCGACACGCGTACCGTCGGAGAGGGTGACGTCGCCGTTGACGGTATCGAGATCGCCCCCGATCTCGGCGCCGGCGATGCGGATTTCGCCGTTCACGTTGGCCACGTCCGAGGCGACGCGTACGCCGGCCTCGATCCGGATCTCGCCGTTCACGACGTCGATGTCGTCGAGGGTGCTGTCCCGTTCGACCGTGACCGCGCCGTTGACGCTCTGGATCCCGCCGGCGGTGACGCCTGACGCCAGCCGGATCTTGCCGTTGACCGTCTGCGCGTCGCCGACCCGCGCCCCCTCGTCGATGCGGATCGAGCCGTTCACCGTCTCGAGATCGCCGTCGACGACCGCCTCGCTGCCGACCGTGATGCTGCCGTTGACGGTCGATTTGCCGCCGGACTCGCTGCCGGGCGCGATGTCGATGTTCTCGTTCAGGTCGAACGCCTGCGCGGAGGCACAGAGCACGAGCGCGGCGAAGCCGGCGCTGGCAGCGGCAAGCAGGGATTTCCTCGTCATTGTCTCGGTCCTCGTGAGCCAGATTCAGCTGCTTCGATGCACCGCGCAGCCGTTCGGTTTAAGTCGGCCCGCTAGGCTGCGTGAGGGGCAACGGGTAATCTTCGCGTTTTCCCCTGACCCGGAGACCCGATGGAGCCTGTGCTCGAGGCCTGCGACCTCGTGAAACGGTATCCCGGCGTGCTTGCCGTCGATCACCTGAGCTTCGCCGTGCGGGAAGGCAGCTGCTTCGGCCTGCTCGGGCCGAACGGAGCCGGCAAAACGACCACGGTCGAGATCATCGAGGGGGTGACACCGGCAACCTCCGGCGAAGTCCGCTACCGCGGGGAGCCGGCCGGGCGGCGCTTCCGCGAGGAATGCGGCATCCAGTTCCAGCACACTGCGCTGCAGGATTTCCTCACCGTGCGCGAGTCCCTCGAGCTCTTCCGCAGCCTGTACGACCGCCAGGCGGACATCGACGAGATCCTGGCGGAGTGCTCGCTCGTCGAGCTCCAGCATCGGGACAACCGCAAGCTGTCGGGCGGCCAGCGCCAGCGGCTCCTGCTCGCGGTGGCGCTGGTGAACGTGCCCCGGCTCGTGTTCCTCGACGAGCCGACGACCGGGCTCGATCCGCAGGCACGCCGCAACTTCTGGGAGCTGGTCGAGCGGATCCGCGCCCGCGGCACCACCGTCGTGCTGACCACGCACTACATGGAGGAAGCGGAGATCCTGTGCGACGAGATCGCCATCATGGACGCCGGTCGTATCGTCTCGCAGGGCAACCCGAGATCGCTGCTCGAGCACCGCTATCCGAACGTCGTCATCGAGCTGCCGATCGAGGACGTGCGCGAGGGATTCGGGGAGCTGGAGCATCGGGTCGTCGAAGCACGGGGCGTGGTGGAGATTCCGACCAGCGACGTCAACACGAGCCTGCGCCGGCTCGCGGGACAGATGCACGCGCTCAACCGCCTGCGGATCCGCCAGCCGAACCTCGAGGACCTCTTCCTCGATCTCACCGGCCATTCGCTGCGCGCCTAGTGTCGAGTGATGGCAGGCCGGCTCAAACGCATCTATGCCGTGTTCCGCGCGCGCAATCTCGAGTTCGTGCGCGACCGCGGCACGCTGGGATGGAACATCCTGCTGCCGTTCGTGCTCATGCTGGGGCTGTACTTCATTTTCGGCGGCGCGTCGCGGCCGCAGTACACCGTCGGCGTCGTGCAGCAGGCCGACGACATCGATACGGTCGTGCACCCGTTCCTCGAGACGCGTTACGTGCGCTTCGTGCCGGAGCGCGATCTCGACGAGGCGATCCGCAAGGTGGCCCGCCACCAGCTCGACCTCCTCGTCCGCTTCGATCCGCCGGCACGGTACTGGGTCAACCCGAGCTCGCCGAAGGGCTACTTCGTCGAGCTCGCGCTGCACGAGAAGGACCCGGCCGGAGAAATTGTGAAAGCCGAGATTAAGGGCGAGCCGGTGCGCTACGTCGACTGGGTGCTTCCGGGCATTCTCGGCATGAACATGATGTTCAGCTGCCTGTTCGGCGTCGGCTACGTGGTCGTGCGCTATCGCAAGAACGGCTTCCTGAAGCGTTTGCGCGCGACGCCGCTGCGCGCGCTCGAGTTCGTGGTGGCCCAGGTCGCCTCCCGCCTGGTGCTGATCATCGCCATCACGGTGGCCGTGTACGCCGGCACGAGCTGGCTGCTCGACATCCACATGGTCGGCAGCAATACCGCCCTGCTCGCGGTGGCGATCGTGGGGGCGATCTGCCTCATCGCGGTAGGGCTGCTGCTGTCGGCACGCGTCACGAGCGAAGAGCTGGCCGGCGGCCTGCTCAACCTCGTGACCTGGCCGATGATGCTGCTGTCCGGCGTCTGGTTCTCGCTCGAGGGGGCGAGCGACTGGGTGATCGCCGCATCGAAGCTGTTCCCCCTGACCTGGATGCTGGAGGCGGCTCGCGCCATCATGCTCGACGGCGCGAGCCTCGTCGACGTCGCGCCGGAGCTCGCGGTGCTGGGCGGGATGACCGCCGTTTTCCTCGCCGCCGGCGCGGCCATCTTCCGCTGGGGGCCGCGCTAAGTGGCCGGGAGTTTCGCATGCACCCGTTGATCGACATCGGCGTCAACCTGGCCCACGACTCCTTCGACGACGATCGCGCGGCGGTGCTGGAGCGGGCGCGCGAGCACGGCGTCGCGCGCCTGATCATCACGGGCAGCTCCGTCGAGTCGAGCCTGCAGGCCGCGGCGCTCGCCGAGGGCGATCCGGGAGTGCTGTTCGCGACCGCCGGCCTGCATCCGCACCATGCCGCCGACTGGTCGCCGGCCGCGGCGCGCGTCATTCGCGAGCTCACGACGCATCCCGCCGTGGTCGCGGTCGGTGAATGCGGACTCGATTATTTCCGCGACTTCTCGCCGCGCGACGCGCAGCGCAAGGCGTTCCAGGCGCAGCTCGCCATCGCGACCGAGTGCGGTCTGCCCGTTTTCCTCCACCAGCGCGATGCACACGAGGATTTCCTCGCGGTTCTCGCGCCGGTGATGAAACGGCTGTCCGGCGGAGTCGCGCATTGCTTTACCGGCGACGGCCGCATGCTGGACGATTACCTCGACCTCGGGCTGTACATCGGCCTGACCGGCTGGATCTGTGACGAGCGCCGCGGCGACGCGCTGCGCGCGGCCGTCGCGGGGCTGCCGCTCGATCGCGTTCTGCTCGAGACCGACGCACCGTACCTCCTGCCGCGGACCCTCTCGCCCATGCCCGGATCCCGCCGCAACGAGCCGATGCACCTGCGCGAGGTGCTGCGGGTCGCGGCGCAGGCGATGGAGTGCGGCGAAGAGGAGCTCGCACGCGCCTCGACCGCGAATGCCGCGCGGCTGTTCCGCCTCCCGTCCGGCTGAGCAGCCGATGCTATACTGGCCCGGCTCCGACGACCGACAGGAAAACAAGGACATAGTTTGGCCAGAGTGACAGGCCACTGAGCCGGGACGACGCATGCGCTTGTTCTGGCGAATGGCACTCGGGAGCGTTCGGGACCTGGCGCCCGTGCTCGTGGTCATCCTCTTCTTCCAGGCCGTGGTCCTGGACCGGCCGATTGCCGAGCTCGCGGTGCTCGCGCAGGGCGCCGTGCTGGTCGTGGTGGGCCTCACCCTGTTCGTGTACGGGCTCGAGCTGGCCCTGTTCCCTGTCGGGGACGCCCTGGCCTATGCGCTCGCCGAGCACGGCAGCTTCGTGTGGCTGGTCGCGTTCGCGTTCCTGCTGGGCTTCGGCACGGCGGTCGCCGAGCCCGCGCTCACGGCCGTGGCCACGGAAGCGGCGAAGGTGGCGGCGGTGGCAGGCTCGATCGCCGACTCGCCGGTATCGCGCGCGCGCTATGCCCTGGGCCTGCGGCTGGTCGTGGGCCTCTCCGTGGGCGTCGCGCTGATCCTGGGCGTCACGCGCATCGTGCTCGGCTGGTCGCTGCCGAAGCTCGTCGTCGGCGGCTACGTGCTGGTGATGGCGATCACGTTGATCGCTCCTCCGGAAATCATCGGCATCGCCTACGACTCGGGCGCGGTCACGACCTCCGTGATCACCGTGCCGCTGGTCACCGCGCTCGGCATCGGGCTCGCCTCCTCGCTGTCCGGCCGCAACCCGCTGACGGACGGCTTCGGCATGATCGCGCTGATCCTGCTGATACCGATGATCTTCGTGATGCTTTACGGAACGCTGCTCGCATGGCTCTGACCCTCGAGCTGCTCCGGATGCTGGGCGAAACGTCCCTGAGCGTGCTGCCGATCGCGGCGTTCATGCTGTTCTTCCACCGCGTGGTGCTGCACCGCCAGTTCGCGCAACCGGCGCAGCTCGCCATCGGCTTCCTGTTCATGCTGGCCGGCCTGGGCGTTTTCCTGCTCGGCCTCGAGCAGGCCCTGTTTCCCGTCGGCCGCCTGATGGTGGACCAGCTGGTCGCGTTCACCACTCTCCGGCTTCCCAAGGAGGCAGCGCACTGGTGGGATTACCGGCTCATTTTCGCGTTCGCGTTCTGTCTCGCGTTCGGCGCGGCCATCGCGGAGCCGGCCCTGCTCGCTGTGGCCCGCCGCGTCGACGACCTGTCGGGCGGTGCCATCGGCGCCTCCGGCCTCCGGGTCGCCGCCGCGCTCGGCGTCGGTCTCGGCGTCACCGTCGGTTGCATGCGGATCGCGGCCGGCGTGCCGCTTCTGTGGTGCGTCGGCGCGGCCTATGCGGTTATCATCGCGCAAACGGCATTCGCGCCGCGCGTCATTACGTCGATGGCCTACGATATCGGCGGCGTCACGACTTCCGCGATCACGGTCCCCGTCGTCACCGCGCTCGGTCTCGGCCTCGCCCAGCAGGTGCCGGGACGCAGCGAGCTTTACGACGGTTTCGGCGTGCTGGTGCTCGCGGCCACCTACCCCGTGATAACGGTACTCGGCTACGCGCAGATCACAGCCTTTCTCGAACGCCGCACGCTCCGCCGCCGCAGCCAGACCCCGCAGGATCAGCATTCATGATTGTCGTCGTGCGGCGCAGACGCTGTTTTCGTACACGCTCATCGGCCCCCATGGAGGAATGAGATGCATTTCAAACTGCTCGTCGCTTTCGTCGAGGATCGGCACACGAAAGCGGTCATGGACGCGGCGCGCGATGCCGGTGCAACGGGATGCACAGTCATCACGCAGGCGCGCGGCGAGGGGCTGAACAAGCCGGTCAGCTTTCTCGGCATGTCGCTGTCCGCGCAACGCGACGTGCTGCTGATGCTGGTCGAGGAGCACCTCAGTCGGCGGATCCTGGAGCACATACGCGACGTCGGCGAGTTCGATTCGAAACCGGGCACGGGGATCGCCGTGCAGATCGACGTCGAAGACGCCGTCGGCATCGTGCGCCAGGCCGAGGAGCTGACGGAAGTCGTGGAGAAAGAGCTATGAAGGAGACCCGGGATATCAGCGTGCGCGACGTGATGCGCCACGACGTGACCATGGTCGACGGCCGCATCGACGTCATGGAGGCGATGCGCATCATGAAACGGGTGGGTGCGACCAGCCTGATCGTGAAGAAGCGCTATCCGAACGACGAGTTCGGTATGGTGCTGTTCTCCGACATCGCCAAGGAGGTGATCGCCAAGGACCGCTCACCCGAGCGCGTCAACGCCTACGAGATCATGGCGAAGCCCGTGATCTCCGTGCGGCCGGGTATGAGCATCCGCCATTGCGCACGGCTGTTCGAGCGCTGCGGCATCAGTCACGCGCCGGTAATCGAGAACGAGGAAGTCATCGGGCTGGTGAGCTACTACCTGCTCGTCCTCGGCTCCCTCGACCTCGACTGACGCCCGGCAGCGGTCCGCCCCCCTGTAGGAGCGCGCAGCGCGCGCGACCGAATCGGCCGGGAGGGGCGGCTGTCAGGCGCGACCGCGGAGGCTCTGGCGGCGGTGCCTTCGTTCAAGCGCGCGCGATGCGCGCTCCTACGAAGGCGCCCGGTCGCGGGCGCGTCAGGTGCGGCGGTAGCGCAGAAAGGGGCCCGTGTGCGAGCGCTTCAGGTGGCCGCGGAGGAGCTCCCAGTGCGGTTTGAAGGCCTCGACCCTCGCTTTCGCCGCGGCCTTGTCGCTTTCGCGGAACTCGGCCAGCAGGTCGTCGCGCTTGCAGACCAGCGAGGGCACGCCTTTCGTGAACTCCGCGTCGTCCGTGAACAGGATCCTGCCGGCGACGGGCACCTGGCGCACGATCTCACGCACGGCGGCGATGCGGTCGAAGAGCGCGGGCTGCGGGTTCGAGAACGTGAAGCGGCGCTCGCTGCTGATCACCGTCCAGTCCTGCATCTTGTCGCTGCCGAAAACCGTGCCGCTCACCTCCTTGACGTCGACGATCAGGAGCCCATTCGCCGTGAGCAGCAGGTGATCGATCTGGATTTCCCCTTCGTCGACGTTCGGCACGACCAGGTTTTCGATGCGATCGAAGGCAATCGCCGAGAAGAGCTGCGGCAGCGAGCGCCTGGCACGGACCCGGCGCACGTAACGGAAGAGCAGCCACGCCAGGAGCAGGACGACCACGGCCAGCGGGAGCAGGTAGCCGGCTGGAATTGCGGCGGGCAGGAGGTTGCTCATGCGTCGGTCGGGCCGTCGTCCGGGGATGGCGTCATTTATCGCCCGCGGTTCCGCGTCCGTCAAGGCGGTGCTCATCCAGCGCGGCGGAGAGCGACGCGAGGTCGGGCGCGATACGCACGGAACGCGACGGGCGAGAGAGGATTTCGCGCAGCGATTCGGGCAGTGCCAAGGGGCGGCCGATGAGCGGTTCCACGATCGTCTCGAATTTCGCCGGGTGCGCGGTCGCCACGATGATCCATTCGCTCGCGCGTCGCTCGGCATCGTTCAACGCGCGCCACGTGCAGGTCGCTGTCGCCGTATGCGGACAGGTGGCGATCCCGAGCTCGCGGAAATCCTGCGCGATGGTGGCCCGGATCTCCGCGTCGCTGACGGAGCGCGCGCGGATCTCGCGCCGCGCGGTCGTCACGTCACCGGTGAGCGCGAGCAGCCGCTCCATGTTGCTCGGGGCGCCGACGTCCATGGCGGAAGCGAGCGTGGCAATACCGGCCCGCGGCCTCCACTCTCCCTGCTCGAGGTAATCCGGGATGGGCCGGTTCGCGTTGGTGGCGAGTACGACGTCGCCAATGGGCAGGCCCATGCGGCGCGCGAGCAGGCACGCGAGCGCGTTGCCGAGATTGCCCGTCGGAATGACGAAACCGGGTGCACCTCCGCCGTGCCGGTAACGCGAGAGCGCCGCGTGCGCGTAATACGTGCATTGCGGCAGGAGGCGTCCCACGTTGATGCTGTTCGCGGAGCTGAAGCGAAAGCGTTCCCGCAGCCGCGGGTCGCCCAGCGCCTGTTTGACGAGCGCCTGGCAGTCGTCGAAGGAGCCGGCCACGGATAGCGCCAGGACGTTGTCGCCCCAGCACGTGAGCTGGTGCCGCTGGCGCTCGGAGATACGGTTCTCGGGAAACAGGACCACGACGCGTACGCCGGGCCTGCCATCGAACGCGCCCGCGACCGCGCCGCCGGTATCGCCCGAGGTCGCGACCAGTATCGTGAGCGGCGTGTCGTGCCCGCCTTCGAGCCGTGCGAGGCAGGCCGCCAGAAAGCGCGCGCCCACGTCCTTGAAGGCCGCGGTCGGCCCGTGAAACAGCTCGAGCAGCCAGGTCGGCGAAGCCGCCGGCAGAGGCTCGAGCGGCACCGGGAACGTGAACGTCTCGCGCACGATGTCTGCAAGCTCGCCCTCGAGCCGCGACCCCGCGAAGAACGGCGCGAGCAGGATCGCGGCGGTCTCCCGGATATCGGTTGCACCGTCGAACGCACGGACCTCGAAGTCCGGCAGCGACTCGGGCAGGTACAGCCCGCCGTCCGCGGCCAGCCCGCGCACGAGCGCCGCCTCCAGCGAGACGGTTTCCCCGCCGCGCGTGCTGACGAAATTCATGGCGCCGTCACGAGCGATGCACCGGGCGCATCCAGCGGGCTGACCCAGGCCTCGCACGCTACACCGGCTTCACGGCACGCCGTCTTCATCGCTTCCGCGACGGCGGCGGAGCGCGCGTCCGTGCACAGCGCGAACATCGACGGGCCGCTGCCCGAGAGAGAGCAGCCGAGCGCGCCTGCGGCGAGCGCCGCGTCCTTCACGGCCGGGAACGGCGGCACGCGTGCGGCACGCTGCGGCTCGATGATCACGTCGCGGAGCACGGAGCCGATGAGCTCGACGTCGCCGTGCTCGCAGGCTGCGATGAAGGCGGCGAGATAGGCCTGTTGCGCGAGCCACTGCTCTATCGTGCAGGTCGGCGCAAGCGAGCGGCGCGCGCTCGCGGTGTCGACGCGCAGCTCCGGGTGCACCAGCACGCTGCTGACGCCGGCCGGCGTGTTGATCCTCACCGTGCGCGGCAGGAGCGGCGCCGGGCACAGCACCAGCCCGCCGAGCAGGCTGGGCGCGACGTTGTCCGCGTGCAGGCCGCGGCTCGCGAAGCGCTCGCCCTCGAGGGCGAACGGCAGCAGTTCGTCGACAGGCAGCGGCCGCGCGAGCAACGCATTCGCGGCGACGACGGCGGCGACCGCCGAAGCCGCCGAGCTGCCCATGCCGGACTCGAGCGGGGTGCCCTTCGTCAGGACGAGCTCCAGGCCGCCGTCTCCGTGCGCATCCCACAATGCCTGCGCGGCGATGCACGCCGTGTTCTGCGCCGCGCTCGGCGCGAGGTCGGGATGGGGCGCACCGGCGGCGTCCAGCACGGCGGCCAGCGTGACTTCCCGCCCCGCGCGGCGCCGCGCCGTGACCGTATCGCCGGCGCCTTGAATCGCGAGCCCCAGCATGTCGAAGCCCACGGCGACGTTGCCGATGGACGCGGGCGCGAACGCCGCCGCCTCGGCCGCTCCGCTCATACCGAAACGCCGTCGCCCACGAAGGCAGCGAGGCGCAGCAGGTCCGCGAACACGCCGGCCGCCGTGACCTCCGGTCCCGCGCCGGGCCCCTGCACGACGAGCGGGTTTGCCGAATACCGCTCGGTGACGAACTGCACGACGTTGTCGGTGAGGTTGATGTGGCTGAACGGGCTGTCGGCCGGCATCTCCTCGAGACCGACCGAGGCCGCGCCGTCCTCGTCGAGCCGCGCGACGTAGCGCAGGTGCCGGCCGCGCTCTGCGGCGGCGCGGAAGCGCGCCGCCATCTCTGCGTCATGCTCCGGCAACCGCCGCAGGAACTCCTCCAGCGGCACGTCGCGCAGGCTTTCCGGCACCAGGTTCTCCACCGGGAACTCACCGATGCGAATCGGCCGGCCCATCTCGCGCGCGAGGATCGTAAGCTTGCGGGCCACGTCCATGCCCGACAGGTCGTCACGCGGGTCGGGTTCCGTGAACCCGCTTTCGCGCGCCGCCGTGACGATCTCCGAGAACGGCATCTCGCCGTCAAACACGTTGAAGAGATAAGCGAGCGTGCCAGAGAGGATGCCCTGGATCGAGTGCACGCGATCGCCGGTGTCGACCAGGTCGCGCAGCGTGCGGATCACCGGCAACGCGGCACCGACGGTGGTTTCGTAGAAGCAGTGCGAGTTGCCCGCCTGGCAGCTTCGCTTGAGCTCGGCGTAATAAGCCGGATCGCCGCTGAACGCCTTCTTGTTCGGGGTCACAACGTGGATGCCGCGCATGAGCCATCCGGCATAGCGCGCCGCGATGCGGTCGCTCGCCGTGCAGTCCACGATGGCGGCGTGCGGCAGGTGATCCGCGTCGACGTGCCGCTCGAACGCCTCGAGATCCAGCGCGCTGCCCGACGTCGCGAGCGCTTCGCGCCAGCCGTTGAGCTCCACGCGCCGGGCGCCCAGCACCATGCGGCGTGAGCGGGCGATCGCACGGATGCGCAGGTCGAGGTTGAATTCCTCGCGCAGGCGCGCGTGCTGCCGTTCGAGCTGGCGCAGGAGGGTAGCTCCGACCGAGCCCGGCCCGATGAGGCCGATCGAGATCGTCTTCGCCGACAGATAGAAGCCCGAATGCACGGCGCGCAGGGCGCGCGTCGCCTCGCTCGTGTCGATCACCGCCGAGATGTTGCGCTCCGAGGAGCCCTGCGCGATCGCGCGTACGTTGATGCCGGCGCGGCCGAGCGTCCCGAAGAAGCGGCCGGCGATGCCGGGCATGCCGGCCATGCCGTCGCCCACCACGGCGACGATGCTCTGCGCGGGCGTAACGTCGATCTTCTGGATCTGGCCGCCGGCAAGCTCCGGCGCGAACGCCTGGGCGACGACACTCCGCGCGCGCTCGGCAACGCCTTCGGGCACGGCCACGCAGATCGAATGCTCCGAGCTCGCCTGTGAGATCAGCGTCACGGACACGCCCGCGTTCTTCAGGGAAGCGAACAGCCTGTCCGCGGTGCCGGGCACGCCGATCATGCCGGAGCCTTCGAGGTTCACGAGCGCCATGCCGCCGATCGCCGTGATGCCCTTGATCTGCTCCTCGGAAGCCGCGGCCGCGCACACCCGGCTGCCCGGGCGTTCCGGCGCGAAGGTGTTGCGGATCACGACGGGAATGCCGTGCTCGACCGCGGGCCCGAGCGTCTGCGGATGGATCACCTTGGCGCCGAAGTAGGCGAGCTCCATCGCCTCGTTGTAGGTCAGGCTGGCGATGACCCGGGCTTCGGGCACGCGATTGGGATCGGCGCTCATGACGCCGTCGACGTCGGTCCAGATGGAGAGCTCGTCCGCGCCGCAGAGCGCCGCGAAGATGGAAGCGGAGAAGTCGCTGCCGTTGCGGCCGAGCGTGGTCTCTTCCCCCTGCTCGTCCGAGGCGATGAAGCCGGTGATCACCGCGACGCCGTCGAACCCGCCGGGCAGCTCGCCCTGCCAGTTGCGCCGGGTCGTTTCCCACTGCACGGCCGGCCCGAGCTCGGTCTGGCGCACCGTGACGACCTTGCGCGCGTCGATCCAGGTGCCGGCATGCCGTCCGAGGCGTTCGGCGAGGTACGCCGCGAGCAGTTGCGCGGACCACAGCTCGCCGAAGCCGGCGAGCGCGTCGCGCACGTGCGGCGGAGCCGTGCGCGCCTGCGCGATGCCGTGCAGCCGATCGTCGATCAGCTGCGCATCGCGAGCCCACACCGCGAGAAACTGCTCGAGCCGCTCGCCCGCAAGGAGCTCGCGCGCCGCCTCGGCGTGCCGCTCGCCGATCGCGGCGAGAGCGTCGAGCGCCTCCGTGAGGCCCGCCTCACCGCGCTCCGCGAGCGCGCTCAAAGAGAGCAGCGCATCCGTCGTGCCGCGCATAGCCGACACGACGATGCCGAGCCTGCGCTGGGGAAGCTTCTCGAGGATGGCGGCGACACGCTGGAAACAGCCGGCATCCGCCAGGCTGCTCCCGCCGAATTTGTGTATGCTCCAACGCCCGTCCGCCACGCAAGCTGCCCCGCACGCAAAGCGGGTAATGATAGCGGGCGTCGGGCACGCCGTCGCCGGTTTCGTAAGAAATCAGATGGTGGGGCGTGTAGGGATCGAACCTACGACCAGTCGGTTAAAAGCCGAATGCTCTACCTCTGAGCTAACGCCCCGCCGGGTTTGCAAGCGCGGCCGCGCCCGGAACCGCGGCGCGGCATGATACCGGACGGCCGGCGCCGCACCAACCGGCGGACCGGCGGTGGAGCGGCCGGCGCCGCCCGAACTCCGGCCGCGCCCGTCCTTCAGACGCCTTCCGCGCGCATCTTCTCGATGCGCTGGTCGGCGAGCCGGGCCGCCGTGGTGTTGGGAAACTCGCGCTGCACGCGCTGGAGCGCGTCGCGCGCGGCGGCCCAGCGTTTGAGCTCGTAGTTGCAGTAGCCCATCTTGAGCAGTGCGTCCGCCACCTTGGTGGATTGCGGATGCTGGTCGATCACGACCTGGAACTGCTTGAGCGCCGGCTCGAACTGTCCGGTCACGTAGTACGACTCGGCCAGCCAGTATTGCGCGTTGTCGGCGAGCTGGCTGTCCGGGTAGGTCGACAGGAACTGCTTGAACGCAGCAGCCGCATCGTCGTAACGCTGCTCCTTCAGGAGCTCGAACGCGGCCTGGTAGTTGTCGCGGTCGGAGCCCCCCGGCACCGGCAGCTGGCCGGGCACGAACGATCCGCCCTCGGCGCCGGCCGTCAGGCGCTGCTCGAGGCCCTGGATGCGCTGATCGAGATCCTGGTAGAGCTCACGCTGGCGGCCGGCGGTTTCCTCGGCCTGGTATTCCAGCGTTTCCGTGCGCCCGCGCAGCTCGGCCGTGGTGCGCTGCAGGTTGTCCACCTGCACGGCCATGTCGACCAGGCTGCCGTTGGCGAGGATGCGCTCGACCGCCGACAGCCGTCGTTCGAGGTCGTTGAGCTTGATGACGACGGGGTCTTCCTGCGGGTTCTGCATCGCGCAGCCGGAGAGCATCGCGATGGCGACCGCCGGCAGCGCGACCCGATGACATGGCATGAGCTTCACGTGCCTTTACCCGTTCAGTTGAGATACTTGATTTCTACCCGGCGGTTCAGCGCATAGGACTCATCGTCGCTGCCGAGCGCCGCCGGACGCTCCTCGCCGAAGCTCACCGTGGAAATCTGCTCCGCCGCCGCGCCCTGGATCAGGAGCATGCGGCGCACGGCCTGCGCCCGGCGCTCGCCCAGCCCGATATTGTACTCGCGGGAGCCGCGCTCGTCGGCATGGCCCTCGAGGCGGACCTTGAGACGCGAGTTGTTGGCCAGCCGTTGCGCATGCCGGGACAGCAGGTCGGCGTATTCGGGGCGCAGCTCGGATTCGTCGAAGTCGAAGTAGATGACCATCGCGAGCTCGCCGTCGTTGCGCTCGCTGCCGAAGGCCTCGCCCTCGCCGAGCTCCTCGCCGCCGGCACCGCGCGAGCTGGCGGAGCTGCCGCCCTCGATCGGTCCGGGTGCCTGCGGCTCGGGCGTGGGGACCGGCGGATTGCCGCCGCAGGCGGCGAGAGTCAGCGCCAGGAGGCCGGCGGCCAGCAACGTGTGGGCTTTCATGGGCGGAATCCTTTACGAAGTGTTGGAGAAGCTTCGCTTAAATAAAACCAGTAGCTTACAAAACACAGTTCACGTGCGCCATCAATTCGGCGGGAACGGCGACCACACCGGCTCGCGCACGTCGCCCTCACCGGAGCTCAGGCGCTGGCGCACCAGCCCGTCCGCGGTCACGGTCTCGAGCACGCCGTGCCGGCTTTCCCGCGTCGCGTAGATCAGCGTGTCGCTGTTCGGCGCGAAGCTCGGGCTCTCGTCCTGGCGGCCGGTGGACAGCACCAGCACGCCGCTGTCCTCCTTCAGGCTCATGACGGCGATCCGGTAATTGCCACGATCGAGATGCACCATCGCAAGCTTGCTGCCGTCCGGCGAGAGCCGCGGGCGCGCATTATAACTGCCCTCGAAGGTCACACGCTCCGGCGTGCCGCCGGTCGCCGGAATGCGATAGATCTGGGGGCCGCCGCCGCGATCGGAAGTGAAATAGATGGTGCGGCCGTCGGGCGTCCAGCTGCCCTCGGTATCGATCGCGCGACTGGTGGTGAGGCGGGTCTTCTCACGGCTGGTCAGGTCCATGACCCAGATGTCGAGGTTGCCGTCGACGCCGCCCAGCGTCATGACGATCTTGCGGCCGTCCGGCGAGAACGACGGCGCGCCGTTGATACCGGGCTCGTCGGATACGAGGATGCGATTGCCGGTCCTGAGCGTCTGCACGAAGATCGAGGACTCGTTGCCCTCGAAGGACACGTAGGCGATCTGCCGGCCGTCCGGCGTCCACGCGGGCGACATGATCGGGTCGGGTGACTCGACGATCACGTGCTCGTTCTCGCCGTCGGCGTCGGCGACGATCAGCGCGTAGTGCGCCTCACCGTCGCCGAGCTTCTCGGACGTGACGTAGGCGATGCGCGTCGCGAACACGCCCTTGATGCCGGTCAGCTCCTCGAAAATCATGTCGGCGGCACGGTGCGCCGCGTAGCGCAACGTGTTGCCGGTCGCGGGCATGCGATAACCGACGAGCTGCGTGCCGCCGAACACGTCGAAAAGCTGGAACTGCAAGCTGTAGCGATCCTCGCCGGTCGCGATCAGCTCGCCGACGACCACGGCTTCGACGCCGAGCACCGACCAATCGTCGAAATCGAGGTCCACGCCGCTGGTCGGCTTCTGCAGCATGTCGCCCTCGTCGATCGGCGCGAAGCGGCCGCTGCGCTCGAGGTCCGCCGCGATCACGCCGGCGACATCGGCCGGCGGCGCGCTCGCACCCTGCCAGCCGAACGGCACCACCGCGATCGGCGTCTGCTTGCCCGCGCCGCGCGTGATCTCGATCTCGAGCTGCGCGGCGACGATACCCGGCAGCGTGCACAGCAGCAGGGCGAGGTTTGCGTAGAGGATTTTGCGCATTTATTCGTCCGGCTCCCCGAGGAAGCGCCCTATTGTTCAGGTTTGAAGGTGATCCGCAAGTCTCGTTCGAAAAGCGAAGGGTCCTCGGGCTCGGGCAGCGGCGAAGCCTTGAAGACAGCCGCCTCGATCGAGCGCTGCACCGCTGCGTCCCCGTTGCAGCTTTCGATGCTGGCGCTGATCACCTCGCCGCCCGGCACCTGGCGCACGTTGATGACGCACTCCAGCCCCGGCCTGGCGCTCGCCGGAGCTACCCAGTTCTGCTCGATCTTGCGGGTAATGGCGAAGCGGTAGCGATCCATCGCGCCCGATTCGATCGCGGCCATACGCTCCGACTCCTGCGCCAGCTGCTGCTGCAGCATCTGCTCGCGCTGCGCCGCTTCGGCCTCTGCCCGCTTGCGCTCGTTCTCGCGGCGCTGGCGTTCGATCTCCTCCTGGCGGCGCTTCTCGGCCTCCTGGCGCTGCCGTTCCTTCTCCGCTTCCTCGCGGCGGCGCTGCTCCTCCCTCTCCGCTGCCTCGCGCTTGCGCTGCTCCTCGGCGGCGATACGCTGGCGCTCGCGTTCCGCTTCCTCGCGCCGCTTGCGTTCGGCCGCTTCCTGCGCGAGCCGCTGTTGCTCGGCCTGCTGCTCGGCCCGGATGCGCGTCTGCTCCGCTTCGAGCTGGCGCTGCCGCTCCGCTTCGAGCTCGCGCTGGCGGATCTCCTCCGGCGTGGGTCCCGGCGGCGCGAGCGCTTCCTCCGACACCAGCTTCGCCTGGATGGCGAGCGGCGTCGGCGGCCGATCGCGCGAGAAATCGATCGCGATCGCCATCGAGCCGAAGATCGCCAGGTGCACCAGCGCGGCCAGCAGGACCGGAATGACGTTGCGCTCGTCGCGAATCACGCGTCACCATCGAATCGCGTCATTCCGGGACCGGGTAGGTGTTCAGCGGATCCGTGACGAAGCCGACGTCGTTCGCTCCGGCCTGCTGGAGCAGCACCATCGCGCCCACGACGTTGCCGTAGGGCACGGAGCGATCGGCTTTCACCAGCACCTGCGTCTCCGCCTTGTTCTTCAGGATGCTGGAGACGATCGCGACGATCTCCTTGCTGCCCTTCGGCTGGTCCTCCTCGTCGCCGTGGTTCAGGTAAAGATTGCCCTCCTTGTCGACCGACAGGACGATCGGCACGGTCGGATCCGGTTCCAGCGGCTCGGCACCGGCTTTCGGCAGCTCGACCTCGATGCCCTGCGTCAAGAGCGGCGCCGTCACCATGAAGATGATGAGCAGCACGAGCATCACGTCGATGTAGGGCACGACGTTGATGTCGCCCATGAGCTTGCGCTTCTGCAGCGAGGTCGGCATGTTGCTTGCGGACATGGGCATGTCACACCCCCTTGCGCCGGGCGCGCGAATGGCGATGCAGGATACTGGAGAATTCCTCCATGAAGCCGTCGTAGCGGATCTCGAGCCGTACCACCTTGTCGGCGTAACGGTTGTAGGCGATCACCGCGGGTATCGCGGCGAACAGGCCCATGGCCGTCGCCACCAGCGCCTCGGAGATGCCGGGCGCGACGTCGGCGAGCGTCGCGGTCTGCCGGTTCCCGAGCCCCGCGAAGGAATGCATGATGCCCCACACGGTGCCGAACAGGCCGACGTAAGGACTGGTCGAGCCGATGGTCGCGAGCGTGGCGAGCCCCTGCTCGAGGCGATCGACCTCGCGCATCAGGCCGACCCGCATGGCGCGCCGGCATTCCTCGACGATCTTGTCCGGCTGCACGTCCGGCTGCTGGATGCTGCGGTTGAACTCGCGGAAGCCCGCCTCGAACAGGCTGGCCATGCCGACGTTGTCGTCCTTGTTGCGGGTCGTGCTGTGATACAGCGTATTCAGGTCGCCGCCGGACCAGAAGTTCGCTTCGAACGTATCCGAGGCATCCTTCGTCCGGCTGATCAGCCGCCGCTTGGCGAAGATGATGCTCCACGAGACGAACGAAGCCAGCAGCAAAATGAGGAGCACCGCCTTGACGACGAGGCTCGCTTCCATGATCAGTTCGAGATAGGACAGGTCTGCGGTCATTGGTGAGTCCTTGCAAATATCGGGTCGGGCAGGCGCGCGGGCTTCAGCGTATCGGCGTCGAGGTAAGCCGCACGCACCGTGCCGCGGCACAGGAGCTCGCCGTCGAGGCTTTCGCGGAATATCTTCTGTTCCATAAAAAAACTCGCCCGGGCACGCCCCGTCAGACCCACGGTGACGAGCAAACGTTCGTTGAAACGGGCGGGCTTCAGGAATTCGGCCTGCGTGTCCACGACCACGAACAGCCGCCGCTCCTCGCGCAGCAGCACGTCCTGCTCGACGCCGAGGCTGCGCAGCCACTCGGTGCGAGCGCGTTCCATGAACTTGAAGTAGTTGGCGAAATACACGAGCCCCTGCGCGTCGGAGTCCTCGTAGTAGACGCGCACCGGCCAGCTGAACGGGCGTGCCGGATCGGGGGTCACGCGGCTGACCTCGAATGGGAATACGCGCGCATGTTCAGGACTTGTCGAACAGTGGGAGCTCGGGATACGACTCGCGCGCCGGCGGGGCGAGTCCGAACAGGAGCCAGGCGTTGCGGGTGGCGACGCGCCCGCGGGCGGTGCGCATCAGGTAACCCTGCTGGATCAGGTACGGCTCGATCACGTCCTCGAGCGTGCCGCGCTCCTCGCCCAGCGCCGCGGACAGGCTTTCGATGCCGACAGGTCCGCCGTCGAACTTCTCGATGATGGTCTGGAGCAGCTTGCGGTCCATCGCGTCGAAGCCGTTGGGATCGACGTCGAGCATGTCCATCGCCCGCACCGCCACCGTCTCCGTGACGACGCCGTCCGCCTCCACCTCGGCGAAATCGCGCACCCTGCGCAGCAGCCGGTTGACGATGCGCGGCGTGCCGCGCGCACGCGCCGCGATCTGCGCCGCGCCGGCGCGCTCGATCGGCAGGTTCAGGATGTCCGCGGACCGGATAGCAATCGCCTCGAGATCCTCCTGCCCGTAGAACTCGAGCCGCTGCACGATGCCGAAGCGGTCGCGCAGCGGTGAGGTGAGCAACCCGGCGCGGGTCGTCGCACCGACCAGGGTGAACGGCGGCAGGTCGAGCTTGATCGAGCGCGCGGCCGGTCCTTCGCCGATCACGATGTCGAGCTGGAAATCCTCCATCGCCGGGTACAGCACCTCTTCGACGACGGGGCTCAGGCGATGGATCTCGTCGACGAACAGGACGTCCTTCGGCTCCAGATTGGTGAGAATCGCGGCCAGGTCGCCGGGACGCTCGAGCACCGGACCCGAGGTCTGCCTCAGGCTTACCCCCATGTCGTGCGCGACGATGTGCGCGAGCGTGGTCTTGCCGAGGCCGGGCGGACCGAAGATCAGCACGTGATCGAGCGCCTCGCCGCGGTTCTTCGCCGCGGTGATGAAGATGTGCATCTGCTGCTTCACGGCAGGCTGACCGACGTAATCCGCGAGCGTCCGCGGCCGGATGGCGCGGTCGAACGCCGTGTCGTCCTCGCGCGGCGCCGCGCTCGTCAGCCGGTCGTGCTCGATGCCTGCCGTCTTACGCAATGGCCTGCCTCAACGCCAGTCGGATGATGTCCTCGGCGCTCTTGCCGGAGACCTCGATCTTCCCGAGCAGCCGCTGCACCTCGTTCGGCTTGTAACCGAGCGCGATCAGCGCGTCAAATGCCTCGGCGCGCGCGTCGCTCCCGACGGTGCGTCCGACGACGGTGAGCGCGGGCGTGCCGCGGTCGAGCCGGTCGCGCATCTCGATGATCAGGCGCTCGGCCGTTTTGCGGCCGATGCCGGGGATTTTCGTCAGCATGGCCACGTCCTCCTGGCGGACGCAGCGCTCGAAATCGCGCACGCTCATGGCCGAGAGGACGCCGAGCGCGATCTTCGCGCCGACCCCGCTGACCTTGAGCAGCGAGCGAAACAGCGCCCGCTCCTCGACGGTCGAGAAGCCGAACAGCACGTGCGCGTCCTCGCGGACGACGAGGTGCGTGTGCAGGAACACTTCCGCGCCGGCATCCGGCAGCCCGAAGAAGGTCGACATCGGGGTTTCGAGCTCGTAGCCGACGCCGCCGCATTCGACGACGACGTGCGGCGGCAGCTTGCCCGCGAGGCGGCCGCGCAGCGAGCCGATCATCGCAGCGAGGCCACGGCGGCGGCGCCCGCCAGGCGGCCGGTGAGACGCCGCCGGTGACCGTGGCACAGGGCCGCGGCCAGGGCGTCGGCGGCGTCCGGCGCGGGCTCACCCGAGAGGCCGAGCAGCGACACCACCATGTGCTGGACCTGCGGCTTGGTGGCCGCCCCGGTGCCGACGACGGCCAGCTTGATCTCGCGCGGCGCGTACTCGAAGACTTCCAGGCCGCGGCCGAAGGTGGCGCAGAGCGCGGCCGAGCGCGCATGCCCCAGCTTGAGAGCGCTGGCGGCGTTCCGGTGCACGAACACGGTCTCGAGCACCACCGCGTCCGGGCGGTACTCCGCGGTGATGCCGGCGACGGAGTCGAAGATCAGCTTCAGGCGCTCGGCGAACGTACCCTCCGCCGTCCGCACCGCGCCGCTTGCCACGTAGCGTGCACGGTCGCCGGCGAAATCGACGACGCCGAAACCGGTGAGACGGGACCCCGGATCGAGGCCCAGGATGCGCAGGCGCTCAGTCACGCACCACCGCTCTGCCGTGATGACGGCCGGCGCCGCGGCCGCGCCCGGCCTCACGCGCCGGCCAGTGCTTCTTCGCGAATCTCGGCATTGCTGTATACGTTCTGCACGTCGTCCAGGTCCTCGAGTGTATCGAGCAGCTTCAGCATCGTCGCCGCTTCGTCGGATCCGAGCTCGACGCTGGTCATTGCCCGCATCGTGAGCTCGGCGTGCGCGGCCGGCAGTCCGGCCCGCTCCATCGCGTCGCGCACCGTCTCGAACTCGGCCGGATCGGTCAACACCTCGATGGAGCCGTCTTCGTCCGCCACCACGTCCTCCGCGCCGGCCTCGATCGCCGCGGCCATGATCGCGTCCTCGTCGCTGCCGGGCGCGTAGACGAGCAGGCCGACGTGGTTGAAGAGGTAGCTGACCGAGCCGTCGGCGCCGAGATTGCCGCCGTGTTTCGAAAACGCGTGCCGCACGTCCGCGGCCGTGCGGTTCTTGTTGTCGGTCATGCAGTCGACGATGACGGCCGCGCCGCCGGGGCCGTAGCCCTCGTAGCGGATCTCGTGGTATTCCTCCGCGCCGCCCTCACCGGTGCCGCGGCGGACGGCGCGGTCGATATTGTCCTTGGGCATGCTCTGCGCCTTGGCCTTGTCGATGGCGAGGCGCAGCCGCGGGTTGGCATTCGGATCCCCGCCGCCCATGCGGGCGGCGCTGGTGATTTCCCGGATGAGCTTGGTGAACAATTTGCCGCGTTTCTTGTCCTGGGCTCCTTTGCGGTGCTGGATGTTCGCCCACTTGCTGTGTCCGGCCATGTGTGCTGACTCGTGCCTTCGTCGATTCGGAGGGTCATTGAGGGGGCGCGTTTGAGCCGGCGTATGATAACGGTTCTTGGTTTCGCGCACTATTGGCGAACCGGCGGCTAAATGGTCACCACAGAGCACGAAAATCGGCAAACCGGCAGCGAATCGGTCGACATCGTCGGCAGATCGCGACACTTCGCGCGCCGCCTCGCGGCCGCGGACGGAGCCCTCGCGGCCGCCGCGGAAGAAGGCGCCGCGATCGCCGCGATCGTCGCCCCGCTCGGGCTCGGTCCGCGCCTCGCCGCGGCCGCCCTGCTTTATCCGCTGGTGCGGGCCGGGGCGGCAGCGCCGGAGCTGGCCGAAGGGCCGCTCGCGGAGCTCGCGGGACCGGTCGGCGAGCTCGTGCAGCTCAGCCGCTTTCGCCTGCCGCCGGACTGGCAGCCGGGCGAGGCGCTGGCGGTCAGCCAGTCGGAGGCGCTGCGCAAGATGCTGCTGGCGCTGGTCTCCGATCCGCGCCTCGTCGTGATCCGCATCGCCGAGCAGCTGCACCGGATTCGCGGCGCGCGTGACGGCGCCGCGCACGAGCAGCGCGCGCTCGCCCTCGAGACGCGCGAGATTTTTGCCGCGCTCGCCAACCGGCTCGGAATCTGGCAGCTCAAGTGGGAGCTCGAGGACCTCGCGTTGCGCATCCTGGAGCCCGCGCAGTACGCGCGCATCGCGCGGGCGCTGAACGAGAAACGCGCCGAGCGCGAGGCCATCATCGAGGAGCTCACGCGCGTGTTCGCGGCCGAGCTCGCGGACAACGGCATTGCCGCCGAAGTCACCGGCCGGCCGAAGCACATCTACAGCATCTGGCGCAAGATGCAGCGCAAGGGCCGAGACCTCTCGCGGATCTTCGACATGACCGCGCTGCGCATACAGGTGGACAGCGTGCGTGACTGCTATGCCGCGCTCGGCGTGGTCCACAACCGCTGGTCGTGGCTGCCCGGCGAATTCGACGACTACATCGCGAACCCGAAGCAGAACGACTACCGGTCGCTGCACACGGCCGTGATCGGTCCCGCTGGCCGGGTGGTCGAGGTGCAGATCCGCACTCACGAGATGCACCGCCAGGCGGAGCTCGGCGTGGCGGCGCACTGGCGCTACAAGGAAGGGGTGGGACCGAGTGCCGCCTTCGACCGCAAGATCTCCCTCGTGCGCCGCATCTTCGAGCCGACCGGCGACGACCGGGACCTGCTGGAGCAGCTCCGCGGCGAGCTGTTCGAGGACCGGGTGTACGCCTTCAGCCCGAAAGGCGACGTCGTCGAGATGCCGGCCGGCGCCACGCCGCTCGATTTCGCGTACCACGTGCACACCGCGATCGGGCACCGCTGCCGCGGCGCACGTGTGAACGGACGCATCGTGCCGCTGACCTACAAGGTGAAAAACGGCGATCGCATCGAGATCATCACCGGCAAGGAGGAGCAGCCGAGCCGAGACTGGCTGAGCCCGCAGGCCGGCTATCTCGCCTCGCCGCGCAGCCGCACGAAAGTGAGGAGCTGGTTCCGGCAGCAGGACCGTGACCAGAACCGGAAGCAGGGCCGCGAAATCCTCGAGCGCGAGCTTGCGCGGATCGGCTTCAAGGACGTCGCGATCGACACGATCGCGGAGCGGCTGCACCAGGGCGACGTCGATGCCTTGTACACGGCGCTGGGCGCCGGCGACGTCACCCCGGCGGCGCTCGCGCGCGTCCTGCAGCAGATGCGCGGCGACGCGCAGGAGCCGGTTCTGCCGCCGGCGAAGCCTGCCGCGCGGCAAGGGCGCGCCGGACGCCTGGTGGTGCGCGGCGTGGACGATCTGCTGTGGCACCTTGCGCGCTGCTGCCGCCCGGTCGCTCCCGAGGACATCGTCGGTTACATCACGCAGGGCCGCGGCGTGAGCATTCATCTCTGCGACTGCGGCAACTTCCGCCATCTCCAGTCGGCTCATCCGGAGCGCGTGATCGAGGTCGAATGGGGCGAAGCGGCGGAGGCGACGTGGCCGGCGGAGCTCGTCATCCGCGCCTACGATCGGCAGGGCCTGTTGCGCGACATCGTCGGCGTGCTCGCCGACGAGAAAGTCGGCGTGACTGCCTCGAGCACGCGCACCGACCGCCGCCGGCTCGAGGCAACGATCGAGCTCGAGGTCGCGGTGCCGGGCCTCGCGGCGCTGTCACGCGTCATGAGCCGTCTCGAGCAGCTGCCGAACGTCACCTCGGTGAAGCGCGGCAGCGCGTAGGAGCGGTGCTGTATCGTTCCATCCGCTCATTGCCCGCGAATCGGGCGATTACGATCGTTCGAGCGCGCGGTGCGCTCAGGCGATAGCGAATGTCAAACCCGCCCGATGGAGAGCCGAGGGTCGCCCTCCAGGAGGCGCTGCTCGAGGCGCGGCCGCTCACCTTCCTGCCAGAGCGCAACGCGATGCGCGACGCGATAGCGCAGCGGGCCGCCGTCGGCGCGCGCGGCGCGCTCGAGCGGGCGCGGGATGCAGACGAACTCGCATTCGAGGGCCTCACCCGTGACCCGCACCGTAGCGTAGCCGTGTCCGCCCATGTCGACGAAGGACAGGTGCGGCGCGAGCTCCGGGTTGGACAGCTTGCGGGCAGCCTCTACGTCGCCGCTCTTCGCGTATTCCAGACAGGCGCGCACGCCGTGCTGCAGCAGCAGGTTCACGGCAGGCTCCGGCCCGTCGGCGCCCGGCGGCTCGGCGAGGAAGAGCGGCCGCAGTGGATGGTCCTGCGGGAAGTTGTGCTCGAGCGCTTCGACCAGCCCGGGAGCCGAGATGGAGCCGGTCGTGAACACGACACCGACGGGCTCGAAGGCAGCGGGCGGCAGCGCCTTTGCCGCCAGTCCGGCCCAGAAACTGTGGCGGTCTCCCGTCACGGTGACGAAGCCCGTGATCGCCGCGTCGCGGATGAGGTCGTAGATCTCCGCGCGCTCCGTGTAGGCAGCGCTGTAGTCGCCGCCGCCGAAGCCGGCATATCCTCCGGGCCAGGGCCGCGTGAGACCGGTCGGCAGGTTCTGCGGATCCGCGCGCCAGTCGAGTGTGCCGAGCGAGTTGCCCCAGATCTTCCACGTCGCGTCCGACGCGCGAAGCCGTTCCAGGAACCAGGCTTTCTGCCCGGCGCCGAGTATCGTCTGCGTCGGCTCGTCCCTGCGGAAGTTCTGGATCTCGACCGCGCCGAAGCGAATCGTCTTCGGCGGCTCGCCGCCGTTGCCGGCCCGGCCCGCATCGAGCACCTGCATCGCGTCCTGCGACACGAGATTGGGAAAGTCGCCGCTGTAGAGCGGCGCAACTTCGGGGCGGCCGGTGGGTTCCTCGGAGCGGTACGAATGCTGGTCCGTCACGATCAGGTCGACGTGCCGCCCCCAGCGCAGCGCGCGGTACATCGTCAGGCTGTCCAGCGCGGCCAGGTTGTTGGGCTCGATGCCGAGGCCGTGCTCGTCGAAACGCGTGATCGGCGCGTCGGTAACGTCGGGCGCACGGAAGCGGTCGAGCGATGCGCCACCCGGCTGGCGCACGCGGGCCGGCTGGTACTCGAACCACGCCTGGTTCGCCGCCACCTTGAGCGTCTGGGATGGCAGGATGCCGCCGCCCAGCACGCGGAACGACTGCCAGCCCAGCCAGGAAAATTCGTGATTGTCCTGCATCACGACGAACGGCCAGCGGGCGCGCGCGTCCTGCAGGTCGGGATCGTGCAGGTACGCGCGATACACGGCCCGGTAGTCAGCGAGCGAACCCGGGACGTGGAAATCGGCGTATTTCTCGCCGTGCCCGTAGCGCACGATGTCACGCAGCCGCCGATCGTACATGCCCTGAGGCCGGTCTTCCGGATACCAGACCAGCTCGTAGATGAAATCCCCGAGGTGCAGGACGAACCCGAGGCGTTCGTCTTCGGCCGCGCGTTCGTCCTCGTAGATCATGCGCCGCCAGGCATTCTGTGCGCCCTGCTGCACGTTCTGGCAGCTCACGAACGCGAAGCGCGCGGGACGCGGATCGTCATCGGCCGGCGCCGTGAGCGTCCGCCCGATGCGACTGCCGCGACCCTGCTCGTCGCTGAAGCGGTACCAGTAGACGCGCGCGGGCTTCAGGCCCCCGACCAGCACGCGGCAGGTCCAGTCGGATGCCGCCGATACCGTTGCCGCGACGCCGGCGACGACCCGCTCGAAAGCTTCGTCCTCCGCCACTTCGACGGCCAGCCGCGCTTTCCCGGCGTCGCCCGGGCGCGGGTAGCGGGTCCAGAGCAGCATGCCGTCCGGCTGCGGATCGCCGGACGCGACGCCCTCGGGGTAGAGCTCACGCTGCTCGCGCCAGGCGACGCGGGACGGCGCCGCGGGCAGGCGGCCCCACGCGGCGGTGGCGCCGAGCGCGGCCGCGGCAGCGAGAAAGCGGCGCCTGGTCGTCGTTGTCATGTGCCGCTCATCTTACATGGCGGGACAGCGCCACGGGACAGGCGCATGCGCCGGAACGCATTCTGCGGTCCTGGCGGCGCAGCAGCGGGCCCCCTGATCTCTCCGGAAGCGCGCGCCAGCGGTCGCTGACGCGCGCGGCGGGGCATCGGTGCCCGCAGCGGAGCCCCTGCACGTCGTGCAGAGCTTCCCTAATTCGGGTAGTTGAGCGCGCGCTTGTCGGCGGCGAGCGCCGCTTCGTGCATCGATTCGGCCAGCGTCGGGTGCGCATGGATGGTGCGCTGCAGGTCCTCGGTGCTGGCCGAGAACTCCATCGCGAGCACCGCCTCGGCGATCAGCTCGCCGGCCATCGGCCCGAGCACGTGCACGCCGAGGATCTCGTCATCGTCGGCCGCGGACACGATCTTGACCATGCCCGGCGTCTGCTCCAGCGCCTTCGCGCGGCCGTTCGCCGCAAACGGGAACGAGCCGGTCTTGTATGCGCGGCCGCTGTCCTTCACCTCGCGCTCGGTCTTGCCGACCCAGGCGATCTCCGGCGCCGTATAGATCACGCTCGGCACGACGTCGTAGTTCATTTCCGCGACGTCGCCGGCAATGAGATCGGCGGCCATCACGCCCTCCTCCGAGCCCTTGTGCGCCAGCATCGGGCCGCGCACGCAATCGCCGATCGCGAACACGCCCTTCACGCGCGTCCGGCACTCGCGATCGACGGGGATGAAGCCGCGCTCGTCGACCTGGATGCCGCAGTCCTCGGCCAGCAGACCGTCCGTGAAAGGCCGGCGGCCCACAGCGACCACCAGCCGGTCGAACTCGAGCGACTGCCGGTTTCCGTCTGCCTCGTACTCCACGGTCACCGCGTCGCCCGATCTCCGCGCACTGGTCACTTTCGCCCCGAGCTGAATAGTGAGCCCTTGGGACTTGAACTGCTTCTGCGCTTCCTTCGCAATATCACGATCGACGGTCGGCAGGAACTCATCCACCGCCTCGAGGATCACGACCTCGGAGCCGAGCCGGTTCCAGACGCTGCCGAGCTCGAGCCCGATGATGCCGCAGCCGATCACGCCGAGACGGCGCGGCACTCCGCTGAATTCGAGGGCGCCCCAGGAATCCACGACGACTTCGCCGTCGAACGGCGCCACCTTGAGCTCGACCGGCGCGGAGCCCGACGCAAGGATCACGTAGCGGGCCTCGAGGATCTCGGGCTGGCCATCACCCTGGGGCGTAAATTCCACCTTGCGATCGGCCAGCAGCTTGCCGTGCCCGACCAGCCCTTCCACCTTGTTCGCCTTGAACAGGCCGGCGATGCCACCGGTGAGCTGGCGCACGATGCCGGCTTTGCGCTTCTGCATGGCCGCGAGGTCGATTTCGACGCCGGAGACCTTGATGCCGTGCTTCGAGAACTCGTGTTGTGCACGGTGCACGAGCTCGGACGATTCGAGCAGCGCCTTCGACGGAATGCAGCCGGCGTTCAGGCAGGTGCCCCCGAAGGTGTGCTTGCCGTCCGGGTTCCGCCACTCGTCTATGCACGCGACGTTCATGCCGTTCTGGGCGGCGCGGATCGCGGCGATGTAACCGCCGGGGCCCGCGCCGATCACGATCACGTCGTAGCTTTTCGCCATGTCTTTCCCTTCTGGTCACCTGAGCGACGCAGGAGCGCGCATTTGCGCGCGACCTGCAAAGCCCGACGTCCCGCGGCATCGCCGGGATTGTGGGGTCGCGCGCAATGCGCGCTCCTACAGCTAAAACTGCAGCAGGAGCCGCGCGGGATCCTCGAGCGACTGCTTGATCGCCATCAGGAACTGCACGCTCTCGCGCCCGTCGATGATGCGATGATCGTAGGTGAGCGCGACGTACATCATCGGCCGGATGACGACCTGGCCATCGATCGCCATCGGCCGCTCACGAATGGCATGCATGCCGAGAATCGCGCTCTGCGGCGGGTTCAATATGGGCGTCGCCAGCAGGGAGCCGAAGATGCCGCCGTTCGTGATCGTGAACGTGCCGCCGGTCAGCTCTTCCATGCCGATGGAGCCGTCGCGCGCCTTCCGTCCGAGCGCGTCGACCGCTTTCTCGATGTCGGCGAAACTCATCTGATCGACGTTGCGCACCACCGGGACCATCAGGCCGCGATCGGAGGACACGGCGATGCCGATGTCGAAGTAATCGTGATAGACGATGTCCTTGCCTTCGATCGAGGCATTCACGGCGGGAAACTTCTTGAGCGCCTCGACGGACGCCTTCGCGAAGAAGGACATGTAGCCGAGCCGGATACCGTGCTCCTTCTCGAACGCTTCCTTGTAGCGGTTGCGCAGCTCGATCACGCGGCTCAGGTCGATTTCGTTGAAGGTGGTGAGCATCGCAGCCGTGTGCTGCGCCTCGACCAGCCGTTCGGCGATGCGGGCCCGCAGGCGGGTCATCGGCACGCGGCGATCCCGGCGCCCGGCGGCCGGCGCGCTCACCGGCGGCAACCCGGGCTCGGGCTCTCCGTGCGGCGGCGTCTCGTCGTGCCGCTTGAGATAGTCCATCACGTCGGACTTCGTGATGCGCCCGTCCCGGCCACTGCCGCTCACGGCGGCGGCGTCGACGTCGTGCTCCTCCAGCAGCCGTCGCACCGACGGGCTCAGCTTGTGCGCGCTCTCGCCGCGCGTCCCGGGCGCAGCCGGCTCTTCCCCTGCCGCCGCGGCCGCTTCCGGCTGCGTGCCCGCGCCCTGTGATTCCGCCCGGGCAACGGCGGGAGGCTCCTGCGGCTCCGCCGTGCCCGCCGCGTCCCCCGCGGTTTCCGCCTGCGCCTTGACCTCGCCCTCTTCCAGGACGGCGATCAGATCGCCGGCGTGCACGGTCGCGCCGTCTTCGACCTTGATTTCCTTCAACGTGCCGGCGGCCGGCGAAGGCACCTCGAGCACGATCTTGTCCGTCTCCAGATCCACGAGGTTCTCGTCGCGGGCCACGCTTTCGCCGGGCTTCTTGTGCCACGCCACCAGCGTCGCGTCGGTGACGGATTCCGGCAGTGCAGGAACTCTGATCTCCATGTTCAGCTACTCTTCCTTTTCTTGCTGCGCGCGACGGAAGACGTCGGCGTCTTCTTTTTCTTTCGCCGCGGCCCGTCGGACTTGCGCGCGCTCGTATCGGTGCCGAGCGCCGCTTCGACCAGCGCCTGCTGCTCCCTCAGGTGAATCTTCAGGAGCCCGACGGCCGGCGCGGCGGCATGCGGCCGGCCGGCGTAAAAGAGCTGCTGCGCGTCCGAGAGCGGCTCCTGCAGCCGGTGCCGGATCTGGTACCAGGCACCCTGGTTCTGCGGCTCCTCCTGGCACCACACGATCTCTTCGGCCTTCGGCCAGGCGGCGAGCGTTGCCGCGAACTGATCGATCGGGAACGGGTACAGCTGCTCGATGCGAATCAGGGCGACGTTGTCGATTTCACTGGCGCGCCGGGCCTCGAGCAGATCGTAATAGACCTTGCCGCTGCAGAAAACGACGCGGCGCGTCCGCTCCGGATCGACGTCGTCGATCTCGGGCATGACGGTCCGGAACCCTCCCTGCGAGAGGCTCGAGAGCGGCGATACGGAAAGCTTGTGGCGCAGCAGACTCTTCGGCGTCATGACGATGAGCGGCTTGCGGTGATCGCGGATCATCTGCCGCCGCAGCATGTGGAAGAGCTGCGCCGGAGTCGAGGGCACGCAGACCTGCATGTTCTCCTGGGCGCAGAGCTGGAGGAAGCGCTCGAGCCTCGCGGAGGAGTGCTCCGGTCCCTGCCCCTCGTAGCCGTGCGGCAGGAACAGGGTCAGTCCGCACAGCCGGCCCCATTTGGCCTCGCCGGAGCTGATGAACTGATCGATGACGACCTGCGCGCCGTTCGCGAAATCTCCGTATTGCGCTTCCCAGACGACCAGCGTGCACGGATCGGCTGTCGAGAAGCCGTATTCGAACCCGAGCACCGCCTCCTCCGACAGCAGCGAATCGATGACGCGAAACGCGGAAAAGCGGTCGGAGATCGTTTCGAGCGGAACGTATTCGTCCCGGTTGCGCTGGTTGTGCAGCACCGAGTGGCGATGGAAGAACGTGCCGCGGCTCGTGTCCTGGCCGGAGAGACGGCAGTTGAAGCCGTCGTCGAGCAGCGAGGCGAAAGCCAGCGCTTCGGCGAAACCCCAGTCGATGTCGACTCCGCCTTTCGCCATCCGCACGCGCTCATCCATAATGCGCTGGACGCGGCCGTGCAGCACGAAGCCCGGCGGCAGCGTCGTAATCCTGCTGGCCAGCTCCGCGAGCTTCTCGGGCGGCACCGTGGTGTCCACGTCGACGTCCCACGGCGTGTCGAAATAGCGGCTCCAGTCGATGCTCTGCACCACTTCCCCGTTGCCGATCAGCGCTTTCGGCACCGGCTCGCCGTGATCCAGCCGATCGCGGTATTCATCCTGCATCCGCTCCGCCTGCTCGGCCTCGATCACCCCGCCGGCCACGAGCTTTTCGGCGTAGATCTGGCGCGTCGTCTTGTGATTGCGGATGCGTCCGTACATCACCGGCTGCGTGGCGCTCGGCTCGTCGGCCTCGTTGTGGCCGTGACGGCGGTAGCACACGAAATCGATCACTACGTCCTTCTTGAACTGCCGGCGGTACGCGAGCGCGAGTCGCGTCACGAAGACGGCCGCCTCGGGGTCGTCGCCGTTCACGTGGAAAATCGGCGCTTCGATCATCTTGGCGATGTCGGTGCAGTACGGCGTCGAGCGGGCGTCGGAAGGCCGGCTGGTCGTGAAGCCGATCTGGTTGTTGACCACGATATGCACCGTTCCGCCGGTGCGGTAGCCGTTGGTCTGCGACAGCTGGAACGTCTCGGCCACGACGCCCTGCGCCGGGAACGCGGCATCGCCGTGGATCAGCACCGGCAGGACCTGCTCCCGCTCCACGTCGCCGCGGCGCTGCTGGCGCGCGCGCACGGAGCCCTCGACGACCGGGTTCACGATCTCGAGATGCGACGGATTGAACGCGAGGGCGATGTGCACGTTGCCGCCCGGCGTCTTCATGTCGGCCGAGAAGCCCTTGTGGTATTTCACGTCGCCGGAGCCCTTGAGCTGCTCCGGATCGATGTTGCCTTCGAATTCGTCGAAGAGCTCCTCGGGTGGCTTGCCGAGGACGTTGACCAGCACGTTGATGCGGCCGCGATGGGCCATGCC
>DASVDF010000018.1:0-4994 GCA_036381215.1 Woeseiaceae bacterium
GCAACATCGTCAGGAGTGGCGGCCGGCGTCACGAGCCGGAGCGCCTGCCGGCCGGCGCTCACTGCGAGCTCGATCGCGAGCAGCGACGCGGTGACGCTCGCCGGCGCCGTCATCGCGCCGGCGGCCAGCACGCCCGGCTCCATCTCGACGCCCTGCTCTCGTGCCTCGTCGACGACCTGCTCGGCCGCGGACCGGGCCAGCGACTCCATCGCGCCGGCCAGCACGACCGCTCCCCGCTCGCTGTCGGCGGGCAGAGCGGCGAGCCGCTCGATGTCACCAGCGGAGATGGCATCACGTACGGCGTCCACGAGCCGATCGATCTGCTCTGCGGTCACGTCCGCCCAATCCGCCAGCAACGCGGCGAGCGCCCGCTCCCATGCCTCCTGCACATGGGAGATGTCCGGCAGCTCGTCAGGGTCGAGATCCTTCGCGTTGCGGGGGAGCGATGCGACCGGCGGGCGTTCCGGCGCAAGCCAGTCCGCGAGCGCTCGGCCGGCGCGCTCTCGCTCATCGAGCAGACGCGTGATCCGGTCCTCGATGGACTCACCATCGGGCTCACGGCCGGGCGCCGGCTCGCCGGGCGCCGGGCGCACAAACCGCTCCTGCTGCAACCGGCGCTGCTCCTCGCGACGCTGTTCCTCGCGCTCGCGCTCAGCCTCGATCTCGGCAAGATCCTCGTCGCTGAGCTCGGGTAACCCGGCCTGCTCCAGCGCGTACCGCAGGGGCACCTTGGCCTCGATGTAGGTCTTGACAGCGGTCGCCTTGCTCGTGCGCTCGGCGTTCGCCGCGTCGCGATCCTCCGGCACCGGGCTGCAAAACGCGAGCTCCAGATCCCGCGCCGTCTCCCCGAACAGAGGCAGGAATCGTTGGTTCAGCTTGCCACGCCAACGCTTGAGTCGCGGCACGATGAGTCCGGCCTGGAAATCGGCGTCAGCCGCTTCCGCGTTCGCCCGGTTCACGTCGTCGCTCAGGCCGAGCTTGTGCTTGTGCAGCGCGAACGCCTCGCGGATCACCTCGCGGGACACGCCGCGAAGCTCCGCGAATTGCATGTCGCGCATGGTGTATTTGCGCTCGACCCATTTCATGTTTTCGAGCAGCGCGACACGGTGCGCCTGCGCGACACCCTGATGCTGCTCGCGCCACCGGGTAATGAAGTCGTTGAATTCGCGGTCACTGAGCTGTCGAGGTGCCTCGATGATGCCGCCCGGCTCGGCGGAGTTGACGAAGAAATTGCGGTTCCACTCCGCCGAATAACGCACGCTGTCCAGGTCAGCGAGCAATGCCTGTACCGGACCCATGCCGCGGTACGGATCGAGAGGGTTCGGCATACGGATAAAGATCACATCGTCGAGCGCGAGCGGTACGGTCTCGCCGTCCGGGGTGACGTATTCATACCCGGCGATGAATCTCGTGGGCGAGGGGACCGGCCGCATACGGTCCGGACGCACCACCCACAGCCCAATGGGCATCGAGCGCACCCGTGGATCGCGCTCGATCACGAGCCACGCCTCACCGGTCAGGTCGAGATGCTGCTGACCCGCCTCGCGCAACTCCTGCCCGGTGTAGAAGTCGTTCGGATCATTCAGGATGTCGAGCGCCACGTGACCCTCGACGAGCACCACGCCGGGCACCCGCTCGCCGTGCGCCTCGCACAGCTCGCACACCGCGGAGCGGTCACTGACCCGCCGATGCATGTGCCACTCGACCGCGGCCGTCTCGGTGCTCGTGCGGTTGACGACCGCGAACAGCGTTCCGACCGCGCCCATCGCGCGCATCTGCGCCTCCTGCGCGGAGGCGCCGCGAGCGTGCGTGAGCGCGCCGATGACCGACCGGCGAGGAACGTAGGTGACGGGCGCCGCATTGCGCGGCCGGAGCAGCCCGAGCGTGCTTTTCACGCGCCGTCACCCCTCACCGATCACCCCGACGATTCGCGCTCCACCCGCCATTCGAGCACGAAGCATGCCACGCCCAAAACGACAATGCCAGCGATCGTGTGCCACATCCACGCCGCGACCGTGAACGCCGTTAATCCGCCAGCGGTGAACGTGAAAGGCGCTACCCGGGTGATGGCATGACGTACATGCCGCCGCGCCGCCCACGACCACCGCGCCCGCCTGGCGCGCCACAAGCGCGCGTACGCGGCCAGCCATGTCGCGAGCCTGACCGCGAGCGCCCGGAACCGTGTCGATTTCATGTCACCTCACCCACCGAACACCGGTGCGTGTCCGGCCGTCGCGCTCAACCACCATGTAACGCATGGCATCCATTCCGTGATCATTCTCTTTGACCGGATCCTCTTTCGGGGGCTTGTCCGGCCGGATATCCCACACGTACCCCACGATCTCCTCGACCGTGCACATTGGTAGGCCGCTGTCTTCCAAATCGGGGTCGCGCTCCACAAGCGAGTCACGCATCAACGCCAGCCGCGGCCTGCCGTCACCGGCCGGCACAAGGCGCTGCTCAACGAGCTGGATACCCTCGCTGACCGCGACATCTTTGTTCGCCGGACGCGTCGCCATGCCCAGATACTCCTCAAGCTGCGCCCGGCCTTCCGCGTCGTGGTCGCAGATGACCGCCTGCGGGCGCGGCTCGATCCACTCCCAATCGTCCGGCCGCGTCCAGTCCGGATCGGTCACGCCCGCCCGTGGTCGGCGCACCTGCGCGAGGATCGCGCGGGCATGGTCACGTACGAGACGGCGCGTCCGGTAGATCTCGCGGTACAGGTACAGTCGGCCGTCCGGGTCTTCCGCCCACCACTGGCACACAAAGGGATTCGTGTATCCAAAGTCGACACTCCACCATCGCGGCCACTCCGGCGGAATGTCAAAGCGATCGACATGATGGATCGCGTCGTCCCACGACTCGTAGATGACACCCTCGGCGGCTACCCACAGCCCGTCATAGAGACGCTTGCGCCGCACACCGGTCAGCCGGCGCAGCTTGTCCAGATACGCCTTACCGCGCTCCGTCTCATTCCCGTCGTCGTCGTACAGCTCCGGGTTGTCCCGATGTCGCGAGTGGAGCATCGTGGTCAATCCCTTGTCGCACCGCTGTTTCAGCCAATGATGCGGGGGACCGGGGTTGCAGTCCGCGATGAGCTGCTGGAAGCTGATGCGCCAGTTGCGCAGGCGGGAAGTGATCTTCTCCCAGTCATCCTCGTTGAGATCGGTCGCCTCCTGCACATACACCACGTCGTATTCCGCCGACATGATCTTGTCCGGGTTGTCCATCCCGCCGATGACGACTCGCGATCCGTTGCGATAGCGGTACTGCGGGGGCTCTTCGCTTGACCCGCCGTAATACCACACCTCGCCGGTCTGAAGCGCCTCCGCGATGACAAACCGCTTCCAGGTCTGCAATCCGGTCGCGGCCAAGCTCTTGTTGGTCTTCCGCACAAGCAGCGCGCGAGCGCCGGGATTGAGCAGCATCATCATGTGCACCTTCTCCAGCGCCGCGCGGCTCTTCCCGGTGCCGGCCGGACCCGCAAGCAGAACCTCGTCATCGCGGCATTCAAACACCGCGCGGGCGGCGCCGCGCGGCCTGAAAACGTGCTCAGCGACGACAGGGGCGATCATGACTCATGCGCTGCCCCCGTGCCGAACAGCCCGCGTAGGCGCGCCTTTACCCGCGCCTGTCGAGTCGGGTTGTCGAGCACGTCGAGCACCTCCTGCGGGATGCAGCCGGCGCACTGCCGATCGGCGCACCACGGCCAATGCACCGACACGCCGCGCGTCTCCAGTCCTGGCCAGTCGCTCACCGGAGCTTCTCCATGTCTACGCCAGCGATCTCGTAGCGGATGATGCCGGACTGCTCGATCTTTTCCGGCGCATCCAGCCCGAGCAGGCGCGCCGCCCGCGCCTGCACCTCGACGAGACGCTTGATGGCCTGCAACCGTGTGCCGGCATCGCGCACGAGCTCGCCCGGCGAATCCTCGTCGGGTCCAGGTACGCGCAGCGCCTCACCGCCCTGAAAGGCGGGTGGGAGAGGCGCCTCGATCAGCTCTTGCAGCAGTTGTCGCGCCCGGTCGAGCTGCGCCTGATATTCGGCCCGGATGTCGTCGCGCGACTGCATCGTCATCGCCCCACGGTGCTTCGAGCAGATCTCCTCGACGCGCCGGACGCTCAGCCGGTATTCCCGCGCCAGGTCGGCGGTCGACATGCCCGCGCAACGCTTGGCCCAGATCTCGCGGTCACGCGCGATGTTTTTGTACGCCATCAGTCCGCCTCACTCGCCACCGTGCCGGACGCCCGCTCCACGCCGGTCGTACTCGACAGTCATCGATCACCTTCCGTGGACAACTGCGGCCTTTCGCCCGATTCTGTGGCATTCCCCGCGCTTACGTCCTTTTCGCGCTCTTTCGTGTTCCTCCATGCGCCGACCCGGGCGGCGCTGTGCACCGGCCCGGACGCCAGCCGGCGCACGGGCTCGGGAAAGTCCGGCTCACGCTGCGCCCACATCGATACACCTTGCTTGCTGATGTGATGCTCTTCCGCGATCTCGGCAATCCCTACCAGGTCAGAATCGAGCACCTCGACAATCCGCGCGGCGACCACCGCCGGGAGACCGCGCGCCACGCCGAGCACAAGCCGAACCCGTGGGTCGGCCCGATAATTCACAACCGCCATCACACCTCCCGTGAATAGCCTACACATTTCAAACAGGATCCTGATTGGTCACGCCGCCTCGCGCCCCTCGGCGCGCCCGGTCACGAGCGCCCGCAACTGCCCGAGGGTCGCCCGTCCGATCCGCTCCGCCGTCCACACGCCGCCGGTGGCGAAGCTGCCGTCGTGCCACACACCCCATGCCCGCCGGCCGTCCGGATGGGTCATCCGCACGGCCAGGGAGTCGACCACCTTGCCCGGAACGCCGCCGCGGGCGACCCGGTGCCCGCGGGCGTACGTGTACCTCGTGTGCCAGCCGGCGTCCGCGGCGAGCTCCCCGAGCTGCTCGGCCGAGCGCGGGATCTCCCCCTCGCGCGCCGGCCGGCACGGCAC
>DASVDF010000019.1:0-20583 GCA_036381215.1 Woeseiaceae bacterium
AGCGGATTCGCCTTCATCGCGTAGTGCAGCGAAAGATCGTCGGGCATGGCGGCCCGCAGCTCCGCGACCCGCGCCAACATGCGGGCGCGGTCATAGGCATAGAACGGTGTGCCGCCGGCTTCTTCCGCAATTTCGGTGACCTTGCGTCCCCCCCACAGGAGGACGCCGTCGCGGTATTCGAGCGTGCCGAGGGCCGCGTGGAGATCGTCGTCCAGCTTCATTGCCGGTTTGTGTTCTCGTTATCGAAGAGGTTCGCGAGCTCGGCCGAGAGCAGCTTGCGATCGATCTTGCCGTTCGGGTTGCGCGGCAGGACGTCGCGGAAGACGATCTCGGTCGGCACCATGTAGTTCGGCAGCGCCTGGCGGCAGGCGAGGAGAATCGCCTCGCGCGTGGCGTCGCTTGCGTCTTCAGTGTAGCAGGCGACCACCACGGCCTGGCCGAGCTCGAAGTGCGGAATGCCGAGCGCGGCGCATTCGGCGACGCGACCCGTGGCGTACACCACTTCTTCGACCTCCGTGGGGCTGATGCGATAGCCGGACGACTTGATCATGTCGTCCTTGCGCCCGACGAAATACAGGAAGCCGTCCTCGTCCCTGACCACCGTGTCGCCGGACCACACGGCCATCTCCGGAAACGGCAGCCCCTGCGCCTGGTTCGGCGCGGGCCGAAAGCGCAACGCGGTGCGTTCCGGGTCATTCCAGTAGCCGAGCGACACCAGCGCGCCGCGGTGCACGAGTTCGCCGGGCTCGCCCGGGTCGCAGGGCGTGCCGTCCTCGCGCACGACCAGGATCTCGGCGTTCGGGATCGCCTTGCCGATCGACGTGGGCCGGCGGTCGAGCTCGTCCGGCGGCAGGTAGGTCGAACGGAACGCCTCGGTCAGGCCGTACATCAGGTAGACGCGGGTTTTCGGCAGCCGCTCGCGCAGCAGCCCGAGCGTCGCCGTCGGCATCGCGCCGCCGGTGTTCGTGATGTAGCGCAGGCTGGCGACGGCTTCGTCCGGCCAGTCGAGCCGCGCGAGCTGCGTCCAGAGCGGCGGCACGCCGGCGAGGCCGGTCGCGCGATGCCTGGCGGCCGCGCGCGGCACGTCGCGGGCGAGGAGGTAATCCATGAGCGCCACCGACGCGCCGACGGAAAACGCCGTGGTCATCTGACTGAAGCCCGCGTCGAACGAGAAGGGCAGCACGGCGAGGATCACGTCGTCCGGCCGGTTTTCGAGATAGGACGCCACGGACAGCGCGCCCGCCACCATGTTGCGGTGCGACAGCACGACGCCCTTCGGCTTGCCCGTGCTGCCGGAGGTGTAGAGGATCGCTGCCATGTCGGTGTCGATGCGGCGCACCGGAGCGCCGATCGCGGCCGCGGCCAGTGCCGTCCACTCGACCGCTTCGGCTGTCGGCGGCAGCGGCGGCAGGGCTTCCGCCGGATCGAGCAAGACGAGACGGCGCAGGGCGGGGCAATCGGCGAGGACCTCGCCAAGAGATGTTCCCTGGGCGCCCGTAGTGATCAAGGCGACGCAATCGCAATCGCGCAGGATGTGGCCTACCTGTGCCGCCTTGAGCGAAGGATTGACGGGCACGAACACGGCGCCGGCCGCCGTCGTCCCGAAATACGAGAGCACGGCTTCGATGCGCTTGTTCAGGTACACGGCAACGCGCTCGCCGGGGCGGACACCGAGGCGAGTAAGGCCGCCGGCGACCTGGAGGATGCCCTCGGCGGTCCCGGCATAGTCCAGCGTGACGTCGCCCCGGATCAGGGCGGTCCGCGAGCCGTCGGTGCGGGCTCGCGGCAGGATCAAGTCGTGCAGCAGCATAGGTGTCGTAGTGGCGGGAGTCCCGGCAGCGGCGCAGATTAGCAGAACGCCGGGCGGCTGTACGTGATCCGGTACGCAGGCGTCGGCGGAACCGGCTCCGCCACCGGGACCGAGCTCGTGTAACCGCCTGTACCGGGCATCAGGGCGGCACGTCGGTTCCCGGTGGCATCTTCCGGACGTGCAGCCCACCTCGCTGCCATCGCGTCAGCACATCGGTCAGCTGCGTTGCTTCGGCGAGGCGCTGCAGCCGTTTTCTGTCCAGCAGGTCCATGTCGATGTCCCCCGGCGCCGGCAGCGTGACGTGGCTTCTCGCGCTTTGACCGAGGTACAACCGATCCAGCAGGGCCTTCTCGGGAGTGGCGCGCAGGTGTTCGAACTGCCCGCCCGGCTCGAGCCGGTCAGCCAGCCTGCCGGCGTCCACGATCCGACGCGGCAGCCCGTGAAACTGCAGGATGCCGGCCATCGAGCTCCGGCGACCGAGTTTCGGGGGCGGGAAGCCGGTATCGATCGGCACCACGGCGGTGACCGCGCGCGAGGGATTGTTGAGCACACCGGCATCGCCCAGCACGGTGTTCAAAGACACCACGGCATCCGGGTGGAAGAAGGCAACGGCGTCGGCCAGTTCCCCCGGAGCGGCTCGAAAACGGTTCAGGTAAAGACCGCGTTTGACGGGCTGCAACCGGCCGGCCTCCGCCGCGCGGCGTATCCAGAAGCTGAGCGTGCTGTCGGGTACGGCCTGACCCTCGCGGGCAGTGCGCGCAAAACGCTCGAGCAGATCCCTGGTCAGGACCGGCGGCGCGTCGGGCCGGCCAAGCGCTTCTGCGAGCCGTGACTGCCACCCGATCATGATCGGCTTCCGGCCACCATGCAGAGCAGCCGTTCGGCGGCATCCCTGACGCGTCTTTTCATCGCCGCCCATTCCGCCTCGTCAATACGTTCGGCGATGTGGTCGGGGAGGGAGTCGCGCAGCTCGTTGTGGAACCGCTCCCAAGTCAGGCCATCGAGGTGCGCAGCGAGCACCTCGCGCGGGTCCTCATCGCCTATGCCGGCGCGCTCGATGGCCCAGCGCACCTGCTCCACGGAAGGCATGCCTGTCGGCGACAACAGATCCAGGTCGTATACGTCGCGCGCCGCTTCGCGGCCGAGCAGGGCGGCCAGTTTGGTGGCGGACTCATCTCCTCCTTACCGGGCGATGCGACCCTGAGGTCGCTCAAGGGAAGACCCCGGGCGGCGGCGGCGATCGCGCGGCGCAGCGTGTTGTGCAGGGACTCCGCGCTGCGCTTCGGATTGGTGAAGTCGAGGTCGACGTCCTTGGTCAAGCGCTGCTCGCCCAGCAATGCGCGCATGGCGCCGCCGCCCTTCAGGACGAAGCCGCTGCCCTTCCTGAGGAAGATCTCCCTGATCAGGCGCTCGATGTATTGCTCGCGCAGGCTGGCCATGACAGCACATCATTAAGTCAATTATGCCAATAATGTCAGCATAACCGACTTAATTATCCACGCGGAGCAGCCGGCCCGCTGGAACCGGCCGGAAGCCGAAGCTATCGTCCGGCATCGGGCGTGTGCGGGGGAGGGCTTCTTGGACGAGCTGGATTGCGTGGTGATCGGCGGCGGCGTGATCGGACTCGCGATCGCGCGGCAGCTCGCGCTCGCGGGCCGCGAGGTGGTCGTGCTGGAAGCCGAGGAGGCGCTCGCGATGCACACGAGCAGCCGCAACTCCGAGGTCATCCACGCCGGGCTGTACTATGCGACGGGCTCGCTGAAGGCGCGTACCTGCGTCGAAGGGCGGGGGCGGCTGTACGCGTATTGCGAGGAGCGGCGTATTCCGCACCGCCGGTTGGGCAAGTTGCTGGTCGCATGCAGCGAGAACGAGATCGGGCGGCTGCGCGACATCGAGCAGCGCGCGCGAGCGAACGGCGTCAACGACCTGCGGCGGCTCAGCGCGCCCGAAGTTGCGGAGCTCGAGCCCGCGGTGCGCTGCGTGGCGGGGCTGCTGTCGCCGTCCACCGGCATCGTCGATTCCCATGCGTTCATCGCCGCGCTGGAAGCCGATCTGCAGGGCGCCGGCGGTACGGTGCTGTGCCGAACCCGGGTGGACTCTGTCGCAGTAACCGGCCGCGGCTTTGCGTTGCGCCTGCACGGCAGCGAAGGCCAGGCGACGGCCTGCCGCACCCTGGTCAACGCCGCGGGGCTGGAGGCGGCCAGCGTGGCGCGCTCCATCGCGGGCTTTCCGCCGCACCTCGTGCCCGAGCGGCACCTGGCCAAGGGCCACTACTTCGTGCTCCAGGGGAAATCGCCGTTCTCCCGGCTGGTGTATCCCGTGCCCGTGGACGGCGGGCTCGGCGTGCACGTCACGCTCGACATCGAAGGCAGGGCGCGCTTCGGCCCCGATGTCGCCTGGGTTGATGCGGTGGACTATGGCTTCGATGAGCACCGCAGGGAAGCTTTCGCCGCCGCCATCCGGCGCTACTGGCCGGATATCGATGCCGAGCGCCTCATGCCGGGCTATACCGGCATACGCCCGAAGCTCGGCGGACCCGGCGCCCCGGCCGCCGACTTCGTCGTACAGGGGCCCGGCGTGCATGGCATCGAAGGGCTCGTCAATTTTTTCGGCATCGAATCACCGGGGCTGACCGCGGCGCTGGAACTGGCCCGGATCGCCTGCCGCCTCGCCGGAGTACAGGCTGTCCCGCCGACGTAAGGCGGAGCTTTCGCAAGGGCCGGCCAGGATGAGTTATTCGTCGACGATCTTTACAGATCAGCCTGTCGCTATGGCCACGCTTGACTGTAAGTCTTTGTCAGATAGGAGCCTATTGCAGGTGGCATGGATATTGCTTGCAGCTCTCTGCAAACGGTTGCTCCGCAACCGGATCAGGCAAGGAACAACAAGAAATGAAAGCACTTTTTCTGGGCAGCTCGCTCGCGTTGACCGCAACGGCGATGCTGCTGGTCGGCGGGAACGCTTCAGCCGCGGCGATACTCTGCCCCGACGACGCTACGCTGGACATTCTGGAGCTCCAGCGTCAGGCGAGTGTCGACCCCGCCCTGGCGTGTGAATTCGGCACTGACGAAAATCCTGATGGAGACACCTTCTTCGGCGGCGGTTGGACTGCCGCAGGCGAGCTGGAAGGAGCGGACGGCACGAACGATTTCCTGACCGTCGATGTCACGTCAGGTAGCTGGGGCTCGGGCGACGTGACGGCCAACTGGTTTATCGACCCGGATTTCTGGAGCCTCTTCGGCAGCGCCGTGATTTCTGCTCACGTCGGGCAGGGTCAGGGTGACCCGGACTGGTTTGCCTGGACGATCCCGACCGGCACGTTATCGGGAATCTTTACGTATGACATCATCACCGGCGCAGGTGGCGGTCTGTCCAACATCAAGCTGTGGGGCCGCGACACGCCGGACATCACGGTGCCTGAGCCGTCTGCGATCGCACTTCTTGGCATCGGGCTGCTGCTTGCAGGTGTGACGGGCCATCGCCGGCGATCGCGATCGTAACGACAACGCTGCCTGGAACGATTGCAGAAGGCCCGGCGATTGCCGGGCCTTTTTGCCTGTGCGCCCGTTTGACGTCGCGCAGGTTCCGGTTGCGGATCCCCCCCGATGCGGCCTGCTGCAGCTCAGGGCCAACGGGCGATCGTTGTAAGAATCAGTTGACCGTCACTTCGGCGACGCCGGACAAGTCGCTCTCCACGTCGGACGTGTTGAAGGCCGTCGCCGCGAAATACCAGGTGTTGGGGGAGAGGTTCTCGACCAGGTACGTGTTGATACCGGGGTTGTCGATGCGGATCTCTTGCGTGTAATCGCCCGGCGCGAGCCCGTAGTAGATCTTGTAGCCGGCGAGATCCGTCAACGCACTGCCGTCCGTGTTCATCGTCGGCGCCTGCCACGACAGCGTGACCGAGCCGTCGCCGGTCTGCGTGACGTTGATCGAGAACCCGAGCGAGTCGCTCGCGTTGCCGTCGCTCGCGGCGATCGAGATGTCGTCATAGGGACCCTCGTCTCCCGCCTGCGGCGTGCCGGACAGGCGGCCGGTGCCGGAATCGAAATCGGCCCAGCCGGGCTTGCCTTCTATGCTGAACGTCAGCGCGTCGCCGTCCGGATCCGAGGCCGTGGGCGTGAAGGCGTAGGGGTCGCCGATCTTGACGGACGGCGGCGGGCTGCCGGAGATGACCGGCGGGCTGTTGCCGGTCGCCTGCCCGTTGTCAGGTCCACCGTCGCTGTCCGAGCCGGAGTTGCAGGCCGCGAGCGCGAGGGATGCGGCGAGAGCGGCCCCGATGAGGCTCGAGAGCTTGCGTGCGGAGCGATCTGTCGTCATGCCCTGATCTCCCTTCGTTGGAGCTCCGGACTTCTACGGGAAGCGCGGTTTCTTGCCGAAGCGGGCCCGACTGTAAACCAGCCCGACAATCGAGAACAAGGACTTTCGTCAAGAAAATCAGATGCTTGTTGTCGTCGATCGGCGACACCGGCCCTCGAATCGATCTCAAGAGCCGGGGGCAAGCCGAGGGGGGTCTTTGAAAACCGCGGCCGCAGGGGGAGGGCCGAGAGTGGCCGCCCCCGCCTGCGGCACGCGCAGGGGGAAATCGGGTGTCGCTCCGGGTCGTCGGGCGAGAGCCGCGCAACGGCTCCCGCCCGCGGGTGCCCGAGCGACGTGCGAAAGCAATCCTCAGGTGGTCGGCTCAAGCGCCAGCTCCGCCGAGTGCCGGCTCTCCATGTCCTGGCTGTTCAGGGCCGTCATGACCAGGAAATATTTGCCCGGTGCGATGCCGTTCAGCTGATAGCTGGTCACGCCCGGCTGATTCAGCACGAGCTGCTCGGTGTACTCCCCGGAGATCATTCCGTAATAGATCTTGTAGCCCGCGAGGTCGGTGAGGGCCGTGCCGTCTTCGTTCTGAGTCGGCGGGTCCCAGGAAAGGGTGTACGAGGCCGTGCCGGTTTCCTGCACCGTGATGCTGAAGCTCGCCAGAGCGGCAATGCTCGTGCCGTCCGTAACGGAGACTTCGATCGGCGCACCCGTTCCCGCGTCGGCCGCCGTCGGCGTGCCCTCGAGCCGCCCGGTGGCCGTGTCGAACGTCGCCCACGCCGGCTTGTTGGTGATCGAGAAGCTGAGCGTGTCGTCCTCCGGGTCGCTCGCTTCCGGCTGAAAAGCATAAGTGGCGCCCGCCACCACGAACTCGTTTGGATCGCCGGTGATGGTCGGCGCCTGCGATACCGGATCGTCACCGGGGTCGTCACCGCCCTGCGACGGCTGTTCCGTAACCTCGATCGAGAAGGCGGGCAGGGACGCGACGCTGTTGTCGTCGGTCACGGAGATGACGATCTCGTCGTAGCTCCCGGCGTCGCCCGCGGCGGGCACGCCGCGCAGCTCGCCGCTCGTCTCCTCGAACGTGGCCCACTCCGGCATGTTGACGACGCTGAAGGTCAGCACGTCGCCTTCCTCATCTTCCGCCTCGGGCGTGAACACGTACTGCGTGCCGGCCGTGACGCTGGTCGCAGGCTCGCCCCAGATCGTCGGCGGCGCATTGCCGGCGGCCGGATCGGCCGGCGGCTCGTTCGTGTCCTCGTCGCTCGACGAGTTACAGGCCGCGAGCGCGGCGCAGCTGAGGAGGATGAGAAGGAAACGCGAAAGCGTTTTTTCGTTTTTCATGTAGCACGACCGCCTTTTGCTGTTCGTCAAGCCGTCGGTCGTGCAGGGAGTCCGCCGCAAACGCCTGCGCCATGCGCAGCGCGCCGTCCGCTTTCGCGAACGCTTGATTGGCGGCCCCGCTGTCGTAGGTGGCAACCCTTAGACCGGTGGCTTTGCGTCCCCGCCTTTCGACGGGTTTGCCTTTTTCAATCGGGCATTACTGCCCGCCCGCGGACATCGGCGGGGCGTCGCGTGGAGGGGACTTCGGGCCCGGGGATGGCGGGCAGGACGGGGGAATTCCTGCTTCGGCAACCCCGCTGTCCCGGGTACCCGGGACCGGTGGCTTTGCGTCCCCGCCTCGCGACGGGTTTGCCTTTGTCGTGGCAATAATGCTCCGGTCAAGCCGGGCGAAATTCAATACGGGTTCTCACTGACCTGCGTGAGCCCGTTCACAATTCACGGCACTCGACAGGGATTATGTAAAGCTGCGCAGCCGTGCCGCCTCGGGCGAAGGCCGGCCGAGGACGTCGAGATACACCGCCTCGGTCTTCGCCGCCAGCCGCGCGGACGAGAACTCCTCCTCGATCCGGCGGCGCGCCGCCGCGCCGAGCCGCGAGCGGAGCTCGGGGTCCTGCGCCAGCGCGAGCAGCCGCTCGCAGAACAGCGCCGGGTCGCCGAGCGGCACGACATACCCGGTCTCGCCGTCGCGGACGACGTAGGCATTGTCCGAAACCGCCGTCGCGACCACCGGCACTCCGCACGCCATCGATTCGAGCGCGACGTTCGGCGTGCCTTCGAACAGCGACGGGAGAACGGTGACGTCGCAGGCGGGGTACAGGGCTTCCATGTCGACGCGATTCCCGGTCGCGAGGATGTGGCGTGACAGGCCGAGGCGACCCGCGAGTGCGAGCATGCGCCGCTTGTATCCGCCCGAGCCGTGCAGGCCGACGACGAGCTCGTCACCGACGAGCAGCAGCCGCGTGCGCGGCTGCTCATCCAGCACGCGCCGCAAGGTCTCGAACAGCAACGCGTGATTCTTCTGCTGCTTGAAGCTGCCGACCATGCCGATCACGAACTCGTCGTCGGCGAGCCCGAGCGCTCGGCGGGCCGCGCTGCGCTCGGCCGGCCGGAACCGCTCCGTGTCCACGCCGTTGTGCACCGTGTAGTACCAGTGCGCCGGGTTGCGCAGCGCCTGCTGGCTGAACCGGGCGCCCGTCTGCGAATTGGCCACGTAGAAGTCGACGCAGCGGCGGGTCGCCGCGTTCGCGTACAGCATGACACGCGGCATGCGGTAGTCCGCGTTGCGCTCGCTGTTGCCCACTGCGCGCGTGCCGGCCAGCCGTCCGGCCAGGCGCGCGGCGATTTCCGCGTCGAACAGGTAGCCGTGCACGATATCGGCACCGAGGCGCCGCAGCAGGCGCGCGAGGCGCGGAATCACGGTGAGATCGTAGCGCCAGCGCTTGTGCACGATGTGCAGGCGGGATTCGGCGCCGACGAGCACCTCGGCCAGGGGCACGTGCGGGGACAGCGAGCAGATGTGCAAATCGAACCGGTCACGGTCGATGTGATTCGCGAGCTCCACGATCTGGCGCTGGGCACCGCCGTATTCCAGGCTGCTGACCACGATGACGACGGTGATCCTGCCGCCAGCGTCGCTGCAGGGCGGCGCGGCCCGCGCCGGTTCGAGCGTGCACGCCGGCCGGGCCTTCGATTGCTCACCGGGATCCGGTCCGGCGCTACTGCGAGTCGCTCGCAAACACCCAACCCCGCTGCTCGGCCGGGGCGGCGACCGGCTTTCCGAAGGTCGCGCGCCCCCTCTCCAGGTCGATCAGGCCCACCGTCTCGCGAATGTTGCGTTCCGACGAGGCGCCGAATACGACCGACTGGACGTTCTGCTGGTTGATGAAGTCGTACGCCTCGCGCGCCGGAATGGCTCCCGAGGCGAGCGTCGACATCGCCATGATCTGGAATCGCGCCGGATCGTTGTACCGCGCCGTCTCGGTGTAGGACTCCACGTCCGGCGACATCAGGTAGCCGATCTTGTTGAAGGACGCGCAGATCACGACCTCGTCGATGCCCGCTTCCGTCAGCAGGCCGTGCGTCAGCGGCAGGTTCTGCGTGAGCAGGCCCGGCAGCACGCGGTAGTTCCGGCGGATGTACTCGCAATATTCGCCCAGCAGGTCCACGGCACCGAGGCCCAGCATCAGGTCGGTGATGATGTTCTGCAGGAAGATCACCTTCACGTCCAGGCCCTGGAACGTGCGCATCTCGATGTCGATCAGCAGCTGCATCGCGCGGACCTCGTCCCGAGTCAGCATGCTCAGGCCGCCCTTCGTCAGCATGCCGAGCGCACCCGTCGCGCCCTTGCCCTGGAGGATCACGTCGCGCAATGTCGGGAGCATGCCCTTTTCCGCGATCGCATCCGCGTATTTGTGAGGGTAGGGGATCGAGGGATACCACGCGATGGCCGGCAGCCCGGAAGCGTGCGCCCGGAACCATTCGCAGATCGCCGCCGCGCGCTCGTTCGTGTTGAGGAGTACCGCGCGAATGCCGGCTTCGAGAGCGTACCCGTAGACCTGCGTGATTGCGGAGAGATCGCGGAACCGTTCCGCCTGCTGCTGCGCGCGCTCGGCGGACATGTGGTTGATGCCGAAGAACTGGTTGTCTCCGAACACGATCTCGTCTACCGGCTCCATCATCGTCGCATGCCTCCGTTGCTGTTCCCGTCCTCGAACATGGATTCGATGACGTCGTGCGTCTCCGCGCCCATGCGGAAAGTACAATGCCCGTTCGCCCGCTCGCCGCTCACGTTGGCTGTGAAATGGCGGAGCTGGCGCGTGAACTCGTTGCCGCGCACGTAGTACGGCACGGGCTGGAACACGTCAGTGATGTAGCGCGTGTTCCAGCCTTCCTCGAGACCCCTCTCCGGATCGCCCTTCTCGAGCCAGATGCGCACGGAGTACTGGTCGGCGCTGATGCGGCCCTTCTCGCCCGCGATCTCGATCCGGTTGGCCGGCTTGCGCACCGTGCGGTTGCACCAGTCGGCGAGCATCGTCCCGGCACAACCGTCCTCGTGCAGGAGCGTCGTGGATACGACGTCCTCGACGTCCCTCGAGTACACGCGGTTCATCACCGTGCCGGTCACGCTGTCCGGCTTCTTCCTGAGCAAGAAGTTCACGAGGTCGATCGCGTGCGACCCCATCTCGTAAGTCACGCCCCCGCCGGTGGCGTGCGAGCTGCGCCAGCCGTCGCCGCTGCCGTTCTGCGGCCGGGTGAGCGTGGCGCTCACGATATCGGTGCGGTAGCGCTGTATTCGCCCCAGCACGTCCTCATCGAGCAGCTTGCGGACGTGCGCGAACACGTCGTTGAAACGATTCACGTAGCCGACCTGGTTGACGAGATCGGCCGCTTCGAACCCGTCTGCGAGCTCGTGCGCGCGCGCTGCGGACACGGTGAACGGCTTCTCGCAAAAAACGTGCATGCGGTGCTCGAGTGCGGCGCGCAGGATGTCGTAGTGCAGCGTCGGCGGCGTGCAGACGACGAGAGCGTCGGGCGGGTCGTCAGCCAGCAGCCGGTCGTAGTCGCGGAACGTCCGGCACCTGACGTGGCGCCCGAGGACCTCCAGCACCGTACGCGACGTGTCGGCCACGCTCGCGATCTCGACGCGCGGGTCCGTGTTGAGGATCGCGAGGTGGGTCAGGCCCATCCTCCCCGCGCCGATGATGCCGATGCGGATCGTATTCATGCGCTTTTCACCGGCTTGATGCGCAGGAGCGCGAGGAGCAGGTGCCAGAAGTAGATGCCTATGTTGGGGTAGCGCTTCAGGATCTCCGGCCGGCGGATCGTGCGAATGAGCCAGCCCAGGTGCAGCTTCCACCAGATCGGCGCGATCTCCGCCTCGTTGCCGGCGAACCAGTCGAAGACTCCGCCGATCGAAACGATCAGTGACGTGTCCAGCCGGTCGCGGTGGCGGTGCGCCCACTTTTCCTGCTTCGGGGCGGTCATGCCCACGAACACCGCGTGCGGGCGGAAAGCGTTGATGGCCGCGACCATACGGGCATCGTCCTCGGCCGAGAAGACGGGCTTGAACGGCGGCGAGTATCCCTGCACGACGAGGTTGGGGTATTCGCGCGCGCAGCGGGCGCGGATCTTCTCGAGCGTCTCGTCCTTCGAGCCGAGGAAGAACACGCGTGCGTGCCGCTCGTTCAGGCGGCGCAGCAGGCTCGCGAACACCGTCGGGCCGTTGTTGATGCGCGTCTTGCGTCCTTCCAGGAGCAGCGCGGCCAGGCCGAAATAGACGCCGTCCAGCACGAGGTAATCCGCGTTCTGCAACGCCGCGCGGAACTCGGCATCGCGGGTCGCGATGCCGTAGGAGTTCGGGCTGATCGTGCTCACCGTGCGCGCCGGCCCGTCGAGCGGAATGTTGTCGCAATGGTCGTCGTAGACGCGGAAGCCGAAGCTCGCCACGCATCTTGCCTGCGCCGGTCCCTGGCGGTCGTCCCTGAAAACGTCCGTGCTCATGTCAGAGTGCCTTCTTGTATTTGCTGTCAGCAGTGTTGCCGTGTACCCGCGCTGGCCTGCCGCATGCCGTCCGGCCGTCACGGGTTCCGGCCCGTCGCCGCAATCTTCTTGGTCAGTATCTTCACGTCCTTGGCGTACAGCTTGAACAGGACCCGCACCAGGAGATCGATGGCGCCGGTGATCACCAGGCCCACGTAGTTCATCGGGTTCTTCCAGAACACGTACAGCTTGAGCGGGTGCACGGCGACGTCGACGAACCCGCCCAGCGTCATGATCTGGCGCAGGCTGAACTCGGTGACGGTGTAGAAGTGATCGATGTTGTGCGCGAGGTTCTCCGACCCGTGCACCGGGTGCGCGCCGTTCATGGCGTACACGAGGAGCAGACCGCCGGGGCGGAGCGCGCGCCGGCAGAGCGCGAGGAATTCCAGCGATTCATCGAGCGTCAGGTGATTGAGCTCCTGCTCCGCGACGATCACGTCGTAAGCGGCATCGGCGCTCGCAAGGTGCTCGAAGCCGCGCTCGACGCGGCAGTTGAGCCCGCGCCGCTCGGCAAACGCGACCTTGTCCGGGAACGAATCGATGCCGAGAACGTTCCGGTAACCCGCTTGCGCGAGCGTCTGCACGAGATAGCCGGGGCCGCAGCTCACGACGAGAATGTCCGCGTTCCGGTCGGCGGGCAGCAGCGGCAGGAAGTTCGCGCGGTAATAGGCATCGAACTTCGCGTAGCCGCTCTCGATGTCGTCCGGCGCCTGCCAGAAGGAATCGAAGGGCTCGAGCTTCGCGGCGAGCTCGTCGGAGCTGCGGGCGCGCGCACCAGGCCTCGCTTCCTCGCGCCGGTTTGCAGTGACTACCATGGGGTTGGCATCCTCATTCGTTGTTGTCGTCTGTTTCGTTGTCCGTTGATGGTCGGCGATCCAGGTCGTGCCTCGTGCCAGGATCCTGGTCGCGCGCGCAATGCGCGCTCCTACGGCGCTGTAGGAGCGCGCATTGCGCGCGATCGCGACCGTTCGACCGGCAGCCAGCCCTGGTCCCGGTACCACTCTGCCGTGACCCGCGCGCCCTCCTCGAAGGACCGCTGCGGCGGCAGCGCGAGCAGCTGCCGCCGCCTCTGTGTCGAGAACGCGAGGCTCTTGCGAAAAAAATCCAGCCGGCGGCGGTGCAGGGGCGGCTGGATGCCGGTTCGTCCCAGCGTCGCTTCCATGCCGGCCGCGGCCGCCACGAGCGGCCACATCGGGACGTGCCGCGAGCTCAAGGTCGTGCCGAGCGCACGCGCGATGCTCTCGCACATCTCGCGCGTCGTTACCGCCTTGTCGCCCGCGAGCACGAGCGGCCGGCCGGCGGTCTGCGGCGTCGCGAGCAGGCGGTCGATCGCCGTGGCGAGGTCGTCGACGTAGACCGGTTGGTGCAGGTTCTCGCCTTGGCCCACGAGCCAGAAGCGGCCCTTCGCGATGCCCGCGAACAGCTTGTACAGGCGGCGATCCCACGGCCCGTAGGTTTCGCCGATGCGGCCGATGAATACCGCGAGGCGGCGCCGGCCTTCGCCGAGGAAACCGGCGATCGCGCGCTCCGCGGCCGCTTTCGAGCGGCCGTAGGCGTTGTCGGGCGTGAGCGGCGTGTCCTCGTCGATCACGTCCCCGTGCTCGCCGTACACGCCGATCGAGCTCGCATAGAAGAGGCGGCGCACGCCCTGTTGCTCGCTGATTCGCAGCAGCGCGCCGGTTGCGTCCACGTTGACCCGCACGAAATGCTCCTCGCCCACGTTCGCTTCGTGCTGCGCCGCGGCGAGATGGATGACGGTTTCCACCTCGCGCAATGCTTCGGCGATTTCGCCGCCGGCCGCGACATCCGCCTCGACCAGCGGCACACCGACACCCCGCAACGCCTCCGCCCGCAGGGCTTCGGTGTCGTTGCGGACCAGCCCCGCGGCGACGACGTCGCGCCCCTCGGCGTGCCACAGCTCGGCGAGCCGACAGCCGATGAAGCCGGTGGCGCCGGTGATCAATGTCCGCGACATGCGTAGTCCAGGGCGTCGGCGTCGGGCTCGGCGACCGCGGCGGCATGCCGCTCCGAGATTCGCCCGGCGTGCGACGTCGTCGGGAAGCGGCTGATGACCGCCGCGAGCTCGCGCTGCCGGCGATGCGCCGACCACCCGAGGCGGCCTCCCATGAATTCGGCACAGGCGACGAGCACCTCCTTGCCGGGATTGCCGGCGGCCGCGAGCGGCGTGCGGCGGAACACGACGTCGCCGAGCGTCTGCGCCATCTCGTTGTCGATCGCCTCCGCGAGCTGCGCCGCGATCACGTCCGCGCCCGCGATGCGGCCGAGCAGCCCCTCGTCGCGGCCGCGGCGGACGAGCGGCAGCGCGCGCGTGCCGTACAGCGCCGCTAGCTCGGCGGCCATGGCGCACGAATCCTCGCCGGTCAGCACGTCGCGCACGTCGCCGACCAGGGTTTCGAACGTGTCGAAGTCGCCGCCGGCGATCGGCTCCACGGCGGAATCGGGCGCCGGCCCGCTGCGGCCGAGCTGGCGGTCGACGATGTCCATGGCCCGCGCGGCATCGCCGCGCGCCATCGTGTGGCGTACGCCGATGAGCGTCACGAGGCCCTTGATCCCGTGTTGCTTCGCGCTGTCGACGAGATGCGAGCGCTTGCCGAAGTCGAGCTCGACGCCGCTCGCGTCGCTCGCGCCGAAGGGCACGAGCCCGGCGTTCACGAGCCGGATGTCCTCGCGCCTGAGCCGCAGGACGCGCTGCGAGCGATTCAGCTCGTCGAGCAGGCGCTGCATCTCCGGCTCGGAGACTTCTATGGCATCCGCTCCCTTGCGGTAGACGATATGCCAGACGCCGATCAGGCGCCGCCCGCGCCACGGCACGATGAACAGGTGCCGGGCGCCGCGCGCGATCCGCGCGCCGCGATCGATGGATTGTCCCTGGATCGCCAGGCCGAACGCAGGCTCGGGCGCGCCGTCGACGATGAAGCAGGTGTCGCGCGAATAGACGCCGCCGCCGGCGATGCGCGGCACGTGGCATTCGTCGAGCAGATGTTCCGCCCAGGGCCCCGCCGCGTTCACGACCACGCGGCTCTTGACCTCGAACGTGTCGTTCGCAAGCCGATCGTGCACCTCGAGGCCGACGATGCGGTCGCCGCGGCGCACGAGCGAGCGCGCCTCGGCGTAATTGAGCGCGACGGCGCCGCGCTCGACCGCGGAGTGCAGGAAGGCGAGCACGAGGCGCGGCGGATGGTACATCTGCGCGTCCGCGAAGACCGCCGCGCCCGTAAGGCCCCGCGAGTCCAGGCCGGGGAACCGCCGCAGTGTCTCGGCACGGCTCATGAATGCGGCGCGCGGGACGTGCCGCTCCCGGTCGCGGATGCCACGGTTCCTGCCGGCGGTGAGCGCGTCGTAGACCATGAGGCCGGCGCCGAGGAAGGCCTTGCCGTTCCGGCCGTGGCCGTAAGTCGGGATGGCAACCGGCTGCGGCCGCACCAGGTGCGGCGCGATGCGGAGCAGGGCAGTGCGCTCCGCGCACGAGGCGCGCAGGCGTCCCACGTCGAGGTGCTGCAGGTAGCGCACCCCGCCGTGCACGAACTTGAACGAGTTCGCGGAAGTGCCCGAGCCGAAATCGTTGGCCTCGAGCAGCGCGACCGAATAGCCGCGCAACGCCGCTTCCCAGGCGGCGCAGGCGCCGAAGGCGCCACCGCCGACGATGGCGACGTCGAACTGCCGGTTCCGGATCGATTCAGTGTTGCGCTGCACGGTACTCCTGCAAACGGATGAGGCGCTCCCGGCCGGGAGCGCGTTTCTTCTGGTCACCCCCGAGATCCAGGCATCGCGGACGCTGCCGGCAGGCGGGATCTGTAGCTCGGGTGCGGGGCACGCTCGTCCGGACACAGGCCCAGGCGGCGGTTTGCGCCTCGCGTTGGGATTCGGGGGTACTTTGAGCTTGTAGGGCGCTGGAGATTTCCAGCCCGGCGCTTGCATTCTAGCGGATTTCGCTTGCGGGCGACCAGCACCACGCAAGGCGGCGTGCCACGCCTCCGCCAGGGCCTCGTCTTTGCAGGTATTTTCAGCTACATTGCCTGCAAAATCACGGGGAAAGCCGACCGGCAAAGAACGCTTTGGTGGGCGCACCTCCCTCGCGCAGTCCAGCCCCGGGTCGCGCCGCCGCGCAGCACCGGGCCCTGCCGACCTTCATTAGCGGATCACCCAGTGCGGATATTGTTCGTCAACTACGAATATCCGCCGCTCGGCGGCGGCGGGGGCGCCGTCAACGCATGGCTCGCGGAGGAGCTTGCGCGCCGCCACGAAGTGACCGTGCTGACCTCGGGAGCGTTCAACCTCGCGGATCGTGAGGTCGCGAACGACGTCGAGATCATCCGCAGCCGCACGTTCTTCCGCCGCCAGATGGCGGTCGCCAACCTGCCGTCGATGGCGAGCTTCATCGTCGGCGGCGCGCGTGCCGGCCGCGAGCTGCTCGCGAAGCGGCAATTCGACGTGATCAACACGCATTTCGCGCTGCCGACCGGGCCGGTCGGCCTGTCCATGGCGCGCTCGTGCCGGCTGCCGAACGTGCTCTCCGTGCACGGCGGCGATCTCTACGATCCCAGCAAGTGGATGTCGCCGCACCGGCATGCGCTGCTGCGCACCGTCGTGCGGCGCATCGTCGCCTGCGCGGACGCAGTCGTCGGCCAGTCGCACAATACCAACGACAACCTGTGCCGTTACTACCATCCGCCGCGGCCGCCGTACCTGATCCCGCTCGGCATCCCGCGGCCGCCCGCCGCGACCATGGGGCGTACCGAGCTCGGGCTCGCCGGCAACGAGTTCGTGATGACGACGATCGGGCGGCTGGTCGCGCGCAAGGGCATCGACCAGCTCATCACCATGCTGTCGCACCTTCCAGGCGATGCCGTGCGGCTGGTGGTGATCGGCGACGGGCCGGACCTGCTGCCGCTGAAGGAGCAGGCGGCGCGCCTGCGGCTGGCGAGCCGCGTCACGTTCACCGGCTTCGTGTCCGACCAGCAGAAGGTGAACTGGCTCGCCAATTCGGATATCTACGTCTCGACCAGCCAGCACGAAGGCTTCGGCCTGGTGTTCCTCGAGGCGATGGCGCAAGGCCTGCCGATCGTGTGTTACGACCACGGGGGCCAGACCGATTTCCTCGCGAGCGGCGTCAACGGCGCGGTGCTGCCGCTCAACGACCTCGAAGCGTTCACGCGGGCGGTCGCCGAACTGGAGGCCGACGGCGGCAAGCGGCACGCGATCGCGCAGCGGAATCTCGCCGACGTCGAACACTACTTCATCGATCGTTGTGCCGCGCGCTACCAAGAGCTGTTCGAGTCCGTGACCGAACGCCGCCGGGGGGGTGTCGCTTGAGCGCGATCTTCGGTGTCGTCGGCCGGGTTTCGCCTGCCGAGCTCGAGGTCATGGGAGCGCGCCTCGCGCATCGCGGTGCCGTCGCCTCGTGCGAGGAAGTCGCCCCCGGGGTGCACCTCGGCACGGCGGCAGAAACCGCGCGAGGCGTGGTGTATCGCGCAGGCCTGGCCGCCGTGCTCGACGTGGCGCCGCTCGCCGGGCAGGCGGACGCCGAAGCGCTGCTCGACGGCCTCGCGGACGGCGGCGCAAGCGCACTGGAGGGTGCCGGGTTTCCATTCGCGCTCGCGGCGTGGGACGAGCGGAGCGGGACACTGCGGCTCGCGCGCGACTTCGTCGGCCAGAAGCCCCTGTTCTGGTGCGCGCTGCCCGGCGGCGGCGTGGCGTTCGCGACCGAGTACAAATCGCTGCTCGCGCTCGAGGCGCTGCCGGTCGAGGTCGATCTCGACGCGGTGCAATACCTGCAGTGCTACAAAAGGACGCCGCCGGGGGGCACGCTGCTCGCGGGCATCCGCTACGCACCGCCGGGCGCGGTGATATCGCTCGACGCCCGTGGAGCGCTGCTCGCGCGGGACGACATGTCGCCGCTCTGCGTGGACGTCCGTCCGGCAAGCGAAGCAGAAGTGTGCGAGGAGCTCGCGCGGCGGTACCTCGCGACCGCGCGGCGGTTCGTGGACGGGCAGTCGCGCATCGGCGTCGCCGTGTCCGGCGGCATCGATTCGCTGAGCATCGCGTTTGCCGCGCGCCAGGGCGCTCCCGATGCCGAGCTCGTCGGCTTCACGGCGGGGCACGGTCCCGACGATCCGGAGATCGCCACCGCCGCGCGCGCAATGCAGAAGCTCGGCGGGCAGCATGTTCCCGTCGTCGTCACCGCCGAGGGGCTGCACGAATCGCTGCCGCTCGCGATCTGGCATTTCGAGCACCCCGTCGGACGCACGGAGACGATGCAGATGTTCGAGATGGGCCGCGCGGCGCGGGCGGCAGGGTTCGACTGGCTGCTCTCCGGCATGGGATCCGACTCGTTGTTCGCCGGCATGCCGAAGCACAAGGTGCTGTGGCTGAGCCACGTGCTGCCGCCGCTGCGGCGCGATCTGCAGGAGTTCTACGGACTGACGCAGTCCGGCCGCAAGCCGGAGCGCTTGCTCGCACGCTGCATGGATGCGGTGTATTTCCGCGGCAAGGTGCCGCCCGTCGCGCGCGTGCAGGGTGCCTCGTGGACCCCCGAGCCGGTGAAACTGCCGCCGCCCGGTCCGGAGTTCCTGAACCACGCGCTCGTGACCAACGTGAACGAAACCATATCGCGCTCACTCGTGCGCCTCGAACGCCCTCTGGCGGCGTTCGGCATCGCCTTTGCCACGCCGTTCTTCGACCGCGCTTTCATGGAATATGCCTTCACGCTGCCGAGCCGGCTCAAGATCAGGCGGGGCAGGGAGAAGTACATCCTGCGGGCGGCGCTCAGAACGATCGTCAGCGCGGACCTGCTCAACGTGCCGAAAGGCATCTCGCGCATTCCCCCCGATCGGGCCTTCGCGAGCACCCTGCTCGAGCTCAGTCGGCGTTACCTGCACGCCGCGGACGCGGCCCGGCGCGGCTGGTTCGTGCCGGACGAGATCCGGGCGATCGAGCGTTCCCTCGCACGCCGCCATTATCACGTCGAGGCGGCGATGCGGCTCTGGACCGCGATCGTCACGGAGATCTGGGCGGAGATCTATCTCGACCGGCGCGGCGAGCGGCCGGCTCCCGAGACAAGAGTGTCTCGCTCGCGCACGGAGCGCGTAATCCCTCGAGGCGTCGGGAGCGAGTCCGGACGTGTGCCGGACTCGCGACGTTGAAAGATGTCAGGATGGGCTCTTTCAGCGATCGGGCAGGAGTCGATCCCGCCGCGCGTCATGCGCTTCAGCAGCCCGTCGCCCCCGCGGGCATCACCGCGCAATGCGCTGCCCGGATGGCATCCATCATCTGCGATGCCGTGCCGTGCACGGGGAGCGCCGGAATGCCCGGCCCGCAATCGCTCGCGACCTCGGGGTCGCAGTGGTTCTCCGGCAATGCCGGGTAACCCAGCTTGTGCTCCGCCACGTCGACGATGTGCCGGCCGGAGTCGCCGCCTGCGAAAGCGGCGCTGATCTCGTCACAGACCTGCTGGAACACGGCGATACGATCGTTGGGCCGCGGCCCCGCGTTGGCACAGACCATGGCCGCGAATTCCTCTTCCCCGGCCAGGCCGGGGGCGATCACGGTCGACACGTAGCCTTCCGGCAGCGCGTCCTCGACGACATGCCCCGGATCGCTCCAGTTCCCGTCGGAGTTGTCGAGAATCAGGTTGGCTTCGGTCGAATCGTCGCGAACGACCGCGCGGTTGCCTTCGACGTGCACCGAAATCGGCGCGCTGATCTCGTTGTCTTCGGGATGGGAACTGAAGCGGTCGAAGGCAATCGGGCGAACATTGGGGTTCGAGTCGACTCCCTCCACGAACAAATTACCGAGCACGTTGGCCGATATGCCACTGATATCGATGCCGGTTATATTGATCCAGTCGTTCGAGCAATTGAGATCGACATTGTTCGACACGAGGATGTCGACTTCGCGGATACTCGGCCCGCGAGCGCTGCAATGCGATCCGACGTTGCGCGCCCACATCAGGTCGTCGGAGCTGCCGTCGTCCTGCCCGATCAATGCGATCTGCTTCAGGTTCGAATGCCCGGGCTCCGAGACAGGGTAGAGACTCATGCTCTGGATGACCGAGGAATTCCGCGCGTTCTGTCCGATGTTGTAGGCGCCGTCGGCGGCGAAGATGCCGCCGACATTGAGCCATATGAGGTCCTCGGTGACGCCCGGGCCGAACTGCACGAAGCACTTGCCGGTCGGCTGCGAGCTCGAAACCGACAGGCAGCCCGCGTGCATCCACAGCTGCTTCTCCACGCCCTTGGGCGCAATCTGCAAGCCCTTCCAATAGAGGCCGGGACTCGGCGCATACTGGCCGGCAAACACCTGGTGGTCACAGTTCGCCTGTTGCACGCTGTCCCCGGGGTACTCGAGCACTCCGGACACCCTCGGCACGATGAAGAGCAGCGTGCCCGGCGCGGGGCAGTCGCTCACCGCGTCGCTGAACGAGCCGGGGCCGGAGGTGTTCAGGTTGCTGACGTAGCGCACCTCGAACGGCGGGTCGCCATCGATGAAGGCCTGCCACTCCGCGCACCCGTAGCAGGCGAACCCGGGCAGGATGGTGCCGGCCGGGAACATCGCCGCGAACGGCG
>DASVDF010000020.1:0-20988 GCA_036381215.1 Woeseiaceae bacterium
GCCTCCGAGATCATCGGCCGCATCGAGGTGTTCAAATCACCCGAAGCGCGCCTGCCCGAAGGCAGCCTCGGCGGCACCGTGCTCATGCACACGCGCAGGCCGCTCGACCTGCCGGCGAACATCCTCACCGGCACCTTCGGCTACAACTACAACGACCAGGCGAGCGAAGGGAAGCCGAGCATCTCCGGCCTCTACAGCTTCAAGGACGCCTCCGAAACATGGGGCATCGCCATCGCCGCGCAGCATTACGAGGAACAGGTCGATCGCCAGGGCTCGGAGATCTTCGGTTACGTGCCGGCTTCCACTTTCCCGAACGCGGCCGGTGTCGATCCGGGCGCGCAGGTGCCGAATTTCGTCAACGCGGCGTGGTTCCAGCAGACCCGCAAGCGCGACAGCGTCATCGCCAACCTGCAGGTCCGGCCGAGCGAAGCGCTGGAGCTCAACCTGAGCGGCTTGTACATCAGCGAGGATTTCGCCAACTACAACCAGTCGATGTACAACTTCCTCTCCCTGCGGCCGGACGAGATCGACCAGCTCACCGCCGACGCGAACGGCATCGTGACCAGCGGCCACGCCGGCCCGGGCAGTTTCGTGTTCTACGACAACAACGCGCGCGCTTCCGAGCCCACCACCCGCGGGCTCGACCTGCAGGGCGCCTGGTACGGCGAAGGCTGGACGCTGTCCGGCCAGGTCGGGCGCAGCAAGGCCGACAATGACCTCAAGCAATGGTTCATCGAGCCGGCGTTCACCGGCGGCTTCAGCTGGGACATCGATGAGGGAATGACCTTCGACGATCCGGATGCCGCGCGCGAGCCGGCGAACTGGCGCGCCGAAGGATTTTTCGGCAACCACGGCGTCTTCTCGACCGAGGCCGAGGACAATTACGCGCAGCTCGACTTCAGCTGGGAGCTCGACGGCATGTTCGACGCGCTGCTCGTCGGCGTCCGCCGCCACGAGCACCAGGAAGATTTCTCGCTGAACGTCTGGGGCATTCCACCCGTGGGTGACCTGTCGCAGACGGGCACAATCGGCCTGACCGATATCCAGGGCTTTACGCCGGATCACGGCCAGCACCTGTACGTCGGCCGCGACAACGTCATCGACTGGGTCGTCGCCGGGCCGCCGAACTTCGACAATCCCGATGCGGCGAGCTTCCTCAATAACACCTACTCGATCGAGCAGACCAACACCTCGGCGTATGCGCAGCTCGACTTCGGCAGCGAAGAGCGCCTGCGCGGCAACTTCGGCGTGCGTTTCGTGAACGCCGAGATCGAAAGCACGGCCTTCAACCTGGGCAGCGACACGCCGGTGCTGCCGGCGCTCCCGGAATGGCTGCAGACGCAGACGAACGACGATGACTACGTGCTGCCGTCGCTCAATCTCGCGTTCGACGCCACGGACGATGTCGTGCTGCGCTTCGCCGTGGCCAAGGTCGTAGCCTGGGCGCCGTACAACCAGATGGCGCCGAACACCTTCCTGAACGACACCACGCTCACCGGCAGCGGCGGCAACGCGGATCTCGGGCCGTACGAGTCGACCAACTACAACGTTTCGGCCGAGTGGTACTTCGCGGACGAATCGGCAGTCGCGGCTTCGATCTTCTACAAGGACATCGACAACTTCATCGAAAGCGACGCGGCCACCGAGCGCCTGTTCAACTCGATCAGCGACGACCCGGATCCGACGGCGTTCCAGAACCTGGTCGCCACCGGAGCGTGCACGGCGGACGGATTCTGCAACTACAGCATCCTGCGCCCGCGCAACGCCGGCAGCGGCGAGATCAAGGGCCTGAACCTGAGCTGGCAGCAGCCGTTCGGCGAGAGCGGCTTCGGCATCGTGGCCAACTACACCTACGCCGACGGTGAAACCGCGGCCGGCAACGATCTGCCGTTCCAGTCGGAGCACCAGTACAACGTGAGCCCGTACTACGAGAAGGACCCATTCAGCGCGCGCCTGACCTACGGCTGGCGCAGCGAATACCTGGCCGGCGGCTTCGTCGCCGGCGCGCCGCCTGTGAGCGTCGACGGGTACGCTGACCTCGGTATGAGCCTTGGCTGGACCTTCAACGATACGGTGCAGTTGAGCTTCGACGCGCAGAACCTGCTGGACGAAGAGTACTTCCAGTACTTCGGCGAGACGTTCCAGCCGGCCAACCGCTACAAGACGGGGCGCCGTTATCAGCTCTCGGTGCAGCTGAACTTCGGAGCGCGCGAGTAAGATGCGGCGTGCGGGGGGCCCGTACAGCGGGCCCGCCGTTTTCCTGCCGCCGCGCTGCTCTGCCTCCGACCCGCGAGCCGAGCCCGGCGTCGAGCGGCTGCCCGAAGACACGTATAGTGCTTGCATGGGGGAGGTGCGGGAGTGCCGGTGCTTTCGCCAGCCCGTCGGTGGCGGGACGGATACCCGATGATTCGCCTGTTGCTCGTGCCCGGCTGCGTTCTCGCGTGCCTCGTCGGATGCGCATCGCCGGCACAGGAAGCGGCCTTGCCCGCAAGGGCACCCCAGATCATTCCGCTGCCGAATCGCGTCGCATGGTCCGCAGGTGTCTTCGCGCTGGGGCCGGCAACGCGGATCGTCGCCACCGGCGGCGAGGAAGCGATCTGGGCTGCGCACTGGTTGGCCGATCTCCTGCGGCGCACGCGTCACTTCGACCTGCGCGTTGCCGATCCGTCCTCGCTGCCGTCGAGCGGTGTGATCCTCCTCGAGCTCGGCACGGCGCAGGGCAGCACCGCGCCGGAAGGCTATCGGCTCGAGGTATCGCCCGAGCGCATCGTCGTCTCCGCGAACGATGCGGCCGGCCTCTTCTACGGCGCGGTCACCCTGTGGCAGCTGGCAACGGCGAACCTCGACGAACGCGCGCCGGCGCCGGCGGTATCGATTCCGGCGCTGACCATCGACGACGCGCCGCGCTTTCACTGGCGCGGCCTGATGCTCGATCCCGCGCGCCACTTCGTGCCGCCCGCGTCGGTGAAGCGCATGATCGACTGGATGGCGCTGCACAAGCTCAACGTGCTGCACTGGCACCTGAGCGACGACCAGGGCTGGCGTATCGAGATCGACGCGTATCCGCGGCTGACGGAGGTCGGCGCCTGGCGGGTGCCCGCCGGCCCGGCCGCCGCCGCCGAAATCGATCCGGAAACCGGCGAGCCCCGCCGCTACGGCGGTTACTACACGAAGGCCGAGGTGCGAGAGATCGTCGCGTATGCGGCAAAGCGCCACGTGACGATCGTGCCGGAGATCGAGATGCCCGGGCACGCGCAGGCGGCGCTCGCCGCTTACCCCGAGCTCGGCACCGGCGAAGCGCCGCCCGGCGTGTCCGCGGACTGGGGCGTGCACACCTGGCTGTTCGGCGTCGACGACGCGACCTTCGAGGCGCTCGAGACGATCCTGGGCGAGGTGCTCGAGCTCTTTCCGGGCGAGTACATGCACGTCGGCGGCGACGAAGCGGTGAAAACGCGCTGGCAGGAATCACCGGCCGTGCAGGCGCGCATGCGCGAGCTCGGCATCCCGGACGAGACGGCGCTGCAGAGCTGGTTCGTGAAACGCATCGAGCGCTTTCTTACCGCGCACGGCCGGAAGCTCATCGGCTGGGACGAGATCCTCGAGGGCGGTATCGCGCCGCGCGCCACCGTGATGTCCTGGCGCGGCGTGGACGGCGCGCTCGAAGCCGCGGCGCTCGGGCACGACACCGTGCTCGCACCGTCGCCGACGCTCTATTTCGATCACCGCCAGAGCGAGCTCGCGAGCGAGCCGCCCGGGCGCGACGCGGTCATCCCGCTCGAGGACGTGTACCGCTTCCGGCCGATGCCGGATGGCCTCGCGCCCGATCAGCGCCACCACGTGCTCGGCATCCAGGCGAACCTCTGGTCGGAGCACATCCGCACGCCGGAGCGGCTCGCGTACATGGCGTTTCCGCGCGCGGCCGCGCTGGCGGAGATCGCGTGGTCGATGCCTGCGCGGCTCGACTGGCCGTCGTTCGTGCAGCGCCTGGCGCGCCAGTTCGAGCGCTACCGCGCGCTCGGGCTGACGTTCGCGACCAGTGCGTTCGACCTGCGCCCGAGCGCCCGCCGGCGCGCGGACGGCAGCATCGCCGTGCAGCTTGCGAACCAGTCCGGTGCCGGCGAGATCCGGTATACGACGGACGGCTCGCCGGTCACGCCCGCAGCGAAGCGGTATGCAGGGACGCTCGAGCTGGCGGGCGATACCGAGCTCGCCGCGCGCACTTATCTCGACGGCCGTCCCGTGTCGCGCGAGCTGCGCAACACCGCAAGCCGCCTGGCCGACCGGCGCGCGAGCCAGGAGCTCGACGTGTGCAGCCGGCGCGTCGTGCTCGCGCTGGAGGACGATGCGCCGCGGGAAGGTCCGCGCTCGGTGTTCCTCACCGACATCCTGAACCCGTGCTGGACCTGGCACGATGCCGAGCTGTCCGGCGTCAACGGGATCAAGGCGGCGGTCGGACAGGTGCCGTTCAATTTCCAGTTCGGCGGCGAGCGGCCGGACGTGACGCTGGCGGCGCCTGATAACCCGCAAGGCGAGCTCGAGGTGCGCGCGGCGGGTTGCGACGGCGACGTCGTCGCGGTGCTGCCGCTGACGCCGGCGGTGCGCAGCCAGGGGGTGACGGTGTTGTCGGCTCCGCTCGCGCAGCGCGCGAACGGGTCCGCCGATCTCTGCCTGCGCTTTCGCGCGCCCGGCTACGATCCGCTGTGGGTGCTCGACTGGGTCGAGCTCGAGCGGGCCGGTCCCGCGGCCGCGATGCCATGAACACGACGCTGACATTGACCGCCCCGATCGCCGGCTGGCTCATGCCGCTCGACGACGTCCCGGACCCCGCGTTCGCCGGCCGCATGCTCGGCGACGGCGCCGCCATCGATCCGACCGGCTCGCTCCTGTGCGCGCCCTGCGACGGTGTCGTCACATTGCTCGCCGACACGCGCCACGCCGTCACTGTGAAGAGCGAGTCGGGTATCGAGATCCTGCTGCACGTCGGCATCGACACCGTCCGGCTGCGGGGCGAGGGGTTCGTCGCCCACACGCACGCGGGCGCCCGCGTGCGCCGCGGCGATCCGTTGCTCGAGCTCGATCTCGATCGTCTCGCGCGCGGCGCCGCGAGTCTCGTCACGCCCGTGGTCGCGGCCGGCGATACGCCGCACCGCGTGAGCGCGCTGCGCTCCGACGGGCTCGTGCACGCCGGCGAGGCCTTCCTCGAGATCGTGCGCATCGACGAGGCGCGCGGATCCGACCCGGCGGCGACGACACCGGACGCGGTGGTCACCGTCGTCGTGGCGCAGGAGCACGGCCTGCACGCGCGTCCCGCGGCGCGCATCGCGCGGCGCAGCCGCGAGTATCGGGCGCGAGTCGTCGTGTCGGCGCACGGCCGTCGTGCCCAGGCGGGTAGCACCATCGAGCTCATGGCCCTCGGTGCCGCTCGCGGAGACACGCTCACGCTCGAGGCGTTCGGCCCGGATGCCGCCACCGCGGTGCGTGGCCTGGCCGGGGAGATCGGGACGGGGGAGGGCGGACCCGTCCGGGAAAGCGTCGGGCGCGCGGCGGAGCCTGCCGGCGGCAACGGACCCGTCCGGGAGCTCGTCGGCGCGGTCGCGAGCCGCGGCATCGCGGTCGGCATCGCGCAGCAGCTCGCCGCCCCGGAGCTGGCCGTCGACGAGCAGGGCCGCGAGCCCGGGCGCGAGCGCGCGGCTCTCGCGGCGGCGCGGGAAGTCGCGCGCGGGCGCCTGCAGGCACTCGCGGGCACCGCCGGCGGCGACGTGCTGGCGGCACAGGCCGAGCTGCTCGACGACCCCGGCCTGCTCGCGCTCGCGGACACGGCAATCGGCGAGGGGAAGAGCGCGGGCTTTGCGTGGCGCTGGGCCACGCGCGAAGCCGGGGCGCGCCTGCTGGGCACGGGCAGCACGCTGCTCGCGGAGCGTGCGGCGGATCTCGAAGACGTCGCGCGGCAGGTGCTCATTGCGCTCACGGGCCGCGAGCCGGCCGCTCCCGCGTTGCCCGATGCCGCGATCGTGCTGGCGGCCGAGCTCCTGCCCTCCGAGCTCGGCCGCCTCGATCTCGGGAAGGTGGCCGGGCTCTGCACCGCGGGCGGCGGCCCCACGTCGCACGTGGCCCTGGTCGCGGCTTCGCTCGGCATTCCGGCCGTCGTCGGAGCCGGTCCCGGCGTGCTCGGCATCCCCGACGGGGCGCGCGTGCTGCTCGACGCGGAAGCCGGCCGCCTGCACGTCGAGCCCGGGGGAGACGCGCTGGTGAGAGCGGAGCGGAGCATTGCGGAACGCCGCACGCGACAGGCGCGGCTGCTCGCAGCAGCGGCGCGCGAGTGTGAGACGGCAGACGGCTGCCGCATCGAAATGTTCGCGAACCTCGCGTCCGTCGCCGAAGCCGAGCACGCCGTGCGGAGCGGCGCGGAAGGCTGCGGTCTGCTACGCACCGAGCTCCTGTTCCAGCAACGCCGCCGTGCGCCGACGGTGGACGAGCAGGCCCGCGAGTACCAGGCGATTGCCGATGCGCTGGCGCCGCGGCCGCTGGTGATCCGCCTGCTCGACGTCGGCGGCGACAAGCCCATCCCGTGCCTGCCGCTGCCGCGCGAGGACAACCCGCTGCTCGGCCTGCGCGGCCTGCGCGTGGGCTTTCGCCACCCGGAGATCCTGCGCGGCCAGCTCGCCGCGATCCTGCGTACGGAGATACCCGGAGGCCGGCGCGTGCTGCTGCCCATGGTCAACGAGCCCGGCGACATCCGCCGCGTCCGCGAGCTGCTGGCAGAAGCGGGTGCGGCCGCGGATCGGGCCGGGCGCGTGCTCCTCGGCGCGATGATCGAGACGCCGGCATCGGTCGCGCTCGCCGATTCACTCGCGCGCGAAGCGGACTTCCTGTCGATCGGCAGCAACGATCTCGCGCAATACACATTGGCCCTCGACCGCACGCACCCGGAGCTCGGCGCCGCCTTCGATCACCTGCACCCGGCGCTGCTCCGCCAGATCGCCGCCGTCGTCGCGGCCGCCGGTGAGCGGAGCGTCTCCGTCTGCGGCGCGCTCGCCTCGGACCGCGCTGCGGTGCCCGTGCTGATCGGGCTCGGCGTGCGCACGCTGTCCGCGGTGCCGAACGCGATCCCGGAGCTGAAAGCGCTGATCCGCACGCTCACCGTCGCGGAATGCGAGGTGCTCGCGGCGGCCGCGCTCGCCGAGGACGACGCGCACGGCGTGCGGCGCGTGCTCGCGGCGGCCTCGAGGAACCCGGCATGAGCGCCGCGCTCGACCAGCTGCAGAAGCTCGGCCGCGCGCTGATGCTGCCGATCGCGGTGCTGCCGGTCGCGGGCCTGCTGCTGCGGCTCGGCCAGCCCGATCTCCTCGATCTGCCGATGGTGACGGCCGCGGGCGAAGCCATCTTTTCAAACCTGGGACTCTTGTTCGCGGTCGGCATCGGCGTCGGTCTCGCGCGCGAGAACCACGGCGCCGCCGGTCTGGCGGCGCTGGTCGGTTATTTCGTCGCGACCGAGGGCGCCGCGGCGCTGATGACGGTGCCGGCGGACGCGCTCACGGGCCTGGCCGGCGAAGCGCTCGCGCGCGCGCGCGAGGTGTGGATCGAGCAGCGCCTCGCGAAGCTCTCGGTCCCGGCCGGCATCCTGTCGGGTATCGCCGCCGGCTGGCTGTACAACCGCTACAGCGACATCCGTCTGCCCGATTACCTGGCATTCTTCGGCGGGCGGCGCTTCGTGCCGATCGCCAGCGGCATCGCCGGGCTCGTACTGGCCGCCGCCTTCGGTCTCGGCTGGCCGGCGCTCGAGAACGGCATGGACACCGCGAGCCGCGCGGTGCTCGGCACCGGCGAAGCGGGGCTCTTCCTCTATGGCGTGCTGAACCGCGTGCTGATCGTCACCGGGCTGCATCACATCCTGAACAACATCGCGTGGTTCCTGCTCGGCGATTTCGGTCAGGTCACGGGCGACCTGCGGCGCTTCATGGCCGGCGATCCGACGGCCGGCGCCTTCATGTCGGGCTTCTTTCCGGTGATGATGTTCGGCCTGCCCGCGGCCTGCCTCGCGATGTACCACGCGGCGCCGAAGGGCCGCCGCAAGGCGGTGGGCGGCCTGTTGTTCTCGATGGCGCTCACCTCGTTCCTCACCGGCGTCACCGAGCCGATCGAGTACACGTTCATGTTCCTCGCGCCGGCGCTGTACGTCGCGCACGCGCTGCTCACCGGTGCTTCGATGGTGCTCATGGACCTGCTCGGCGTGCGGCTCGGCTTCGGTTTCTCGGCCGGACTGTTCGACTACATCCTCAACTTTCGGCTCGCCACGCGCCCGCTGTGGCTGCTGCCGGTCGGCCTCGCTTACGGCCTCGTGTATTACGGCATGTTCCGTTACTGCATCCGCCGCTTCGCTCTGCCGACGCCGGGGCGCGAAGCGCAACCGGTCGCGGCACCCGCTGACGCGGGCGGCGAGGACACGGGCGCGCTGGTCGCGGCGCTGGGCGGCGCCGCGAACCTCGTCTCGGTGGACGCCTGCACGACCCGCCTGCGGCTCGTGCTCGCCGATACGGCCCGCGTGCGCGAAGACGAGCTGCGGCGGCTCGGCGCGCACGGTGTGATCCGGCCCTCCGCCACGACGCTGCAGGTGGTGCTCGGACCGGCGGCGGACCGCATCGCCGGGGACATCCGCCGTCGCCTCGGCCGAACGCCGCGGGCCGCGGGCCCGGTCGAGGCTGCCGAAATGCCCGCCGCGGCACAGCCGTCGGGGGACGGGACGCCCCCGATCCGTGAGTGGCTCGCGGCCCTGGGCGGCGCCGGCAACGTGCGCGCAGCCGAGAGCTGCGCCGGGCGCGTCAGGATCGAGGTGGCGGACCCCGCGAGGGTCACGCTGGATCGCGCGGTACCGGGCGTCCGGGCGACGGTCTGGGTCGCGCCGCGCGTTGCGCACGTGCTGATCGATCGCAAGACCGTCGACGGCGCGCGGGCTGCCCGCGCGCTCCACGCCGCGCTGTCCTGAGACGCTGGGCGTCCGCGCAAAACGACACTCCCGCGCCGGCGTGCGCAATACCTGCCGGGCGCGTTGCAAAATTTACGCAGACGAATGCGCCCGTCGGACTGGCGCCAAAACGCGACACGCATTTCGTAGCAAATCAATGCTTGCAAGCGTGTTGCTGAGGCGTTTCGTGAGGTTGGCGCGCATCTTGCTTGGAACGGTTCATGGAACAGGAAAGCACGCGCGGCCAGGATGTGCCGCAGGACCAGGAAGACCAGGCATTCGGTTATGGGCAGCGCACCTGCAGCCACCCCGGTTGCCGGTGCGAACTCGGGACGCGCTACCTCGCGCTCGGCAGCCATGCGTACTGCAGCGGCGAATGCGCGGACGGCGAGGGCTGTGATCACGAGGACTGCCGCTGCGCGGAGGTCGGCGCTGCGGCCGGCGTCGGGGCGCTATTGCAGGGCGCGGTTCGCCACCTCCAGCGCAACCATAACCACAAATCATAAAAAAGGGGGGGTCCAGATCCCCCGCCGGGCCGTCTAAGGGATGCATGCCGGCAGTCGGCCGCCTTCGTGCGGGCGGGTGCCGGTCGGATCAACCAGGGGGAGATTCCCATGTCATCGAGAGCGATGTCGGGAGCGGACGGCTTTGGCAAGGCCGCGCTCCGTTTGTGCGTGGCCGGTGCGAGCTTCCTGCTCGCAGCGATTCCGGCGCAGGCCCAGGACCAGGACGAAGCGCAACCGGATGAAGAGGTCGAGCAGATCGTCGTGACCGGCACCGCCGGCGGCGCCGAGATCCTGAAGTTCGACGCGAGCTTCGCCATCACGACCATGAGCGACGAGGACATCACCAAGTACTCGCCGCAGAGCACGGCCGACCTGCTCAAGCTCGTGCCGGGCGTCTGGTCCGAGAGCTCGGGCGGCGTCTCCGGCGCGAACGTCATGGTCCGCGGGTTCCCCGGCGGCGGCGACGCGCCGTATCTCACGGTGCAGGTGAACGGCGCACCGCTGTATCCGATCTCGACCCTGGCGTTCATGGAAAACACGACGCTGTTCCGCATCGATGAGACGGTGCTCAGGGTCGAGGCGCTGCGCGGCGGTCCGAACCCCGTGTTCTCCAACGGCCAGCCCGGTTTGACCACGAACTTCATCCTGCGCGAGGGCAGCGAGGAAACCGAGGGACTCGTCAAGTACACGACCTCGGATTACGACCTCAGGCGTTTCGACGGTTACATGAGCGGGCCGATTGCCGACGATTTCTACTACATGATCGGCGGCTACATCACGAGCTCGCCGGGCCTGCGCGACGCCGGCTACAACTCGGACGAAGGCAACCAGTTCACGGTCAATCTCACCAAGGAGCTGGACAACGGCACGATCAATATCTTCCATCGGCAGACGGACGACACCGGCCAGTGGTACCTGCCTGTGGCGCTGAACGTTCCGGGAGTCGACGCCTCCTACAACCAGCTGGGCGCCCTCAACCGGCAGCGCCAGATCATGACCGACAACGCCAGCGACGCCTTCCCGAACGGCGGTGACTCGTCGGCGCCCAATCCGACGATCAAGACCCTCGACCTGGACGAGGGCCGTGGCTGGAAGGGCTACATGACGGGCGGCTCGGTCACGCTGGACATTACGGACGACTGGCAGCTCACCGACCGGTTCAGCATCACCAAGGGCAACGCGGACACCATCGGCCTCGTGCCCGACCGCGGTGCGGTGCGCGTCGGCGACCTGCTTGCCGACCCGGGCATCGATGATCGTGTCGTGCTCACCGGTCCGATCACCGGGGCCGTCACCGGACGGGCGATCGGGGCGGACGAATTCATCCAGGGGTTCGGCGCCTGGGAGGTGCGCAAGGATCTCGAAGCGTTCACCAACGACATCAGCCTGACCCGGGCTTTCGACCGGGGCACGGCGACGTTCGGCTTCTACACGTCCAGCGCCTCGAGCGACGACCTCTGGTCGCTGGGTAACGTCAAGTTCGAAGTCGTGCAGAACCACGGCGAGATGGTCACCGGCATCGCGTGCAACGATCCGACCGTCGACAGCTGCGGCAACAACAACTTCGATATCGACGGCAGCGGCGATGCCACGGCGAACGCGCTGTACGCGGCCACGACGTTCGACATCACGGACGCGTTGCGGGCGGATGTCGGCCTTCGCTACGAGAACTACGAGATCGACTACACGATCGACGACGGCAGGGACGGCGACGTCGATTTCGGCACGTCGACCGACGAGTCGGAGCTCTCGTGGACGGCGGCCCTCAACTACCTGATCAACGACTCGATGGGCGTCTTCGGCCGCATCAACCAGGGTCACCTGATGCCGCAGTTCGACACCTACCGTGACGGCCGTGCTGCCCTCGCGAGCGGCAACGACCTGATCCAGGACATCGACCAGTACGAGCTCGGCTTCAAATGGGTGACGGACTACCTGAGCCTGTATGCGACCGGCTTCCACACGGAAGTCGATCCGCGAGTCGTCACCTTCGTGTTCGGCGGGGATGCCCTCCTCACGACCCAGGAATCCCAGGGCGTCGAGCTCGATGCCGTCTGGGAGACCGACACCGGGTTCTCGGTATCGCTCAATGCGACTCTCCTGGATTCGGAGATCACCGTCGTGAGCGGGGTCGATCCGGAGCCGGGAATCGACGGCAAAGAGACGGAGCGGCAGCCCGGCTGGCAGTTGCGCCTGACGCCGACCTACGACTTCGACCTCGGCAACCTGTTCGGCTATGACATGCTCGGCACCGTGTACGGCACGTTGAGCGCGGTCGACGACCGCTTCGGCGAGGCGCAGAACGTCAACGTCCTGGAAGGCTATGAAAAGCTCGACCTCGGCGTCATTCTGCGGATCAATGAGGCATTCGTCGTGCAGCTCGCCGCCGACAACGTCACGGACGAGGATGCGCTGACCGAGAGTGACCCGCGCACCATCACGGCACCGAACGGCCGCTTCATCATGCCGCGGAGCTACGAGCTCAGCGTCGGTTACGAGTTCTGACCTTTGCCGGCAGGCTGCCGCTAGGCAGCCTGCCGGCGCTTGTTTCACGCAGCGGTGCAGCGACGAACGTCCGCCGAAGTGCATTCTGCACTTCTGCCTGGCCAGTCAGGGCAAAGCGAAGCGTCGCCCTGATTCCGCGCCGTCAGCCGCCGGCGCGACCGGCGCGGTTGGGGGTTCCCGGGCACCGGTGCAGGTCATCCGTGGGGCAGCAGGGGCGTTGCCTGTTGCCGGGGGCGGTTTTCTGGTATCAGTGACCGCCGGTAATGGGTATGGCGGGAGTCGACGCCGTGCGGGGGAAGGAAGGCGCGAGCGGGCGGACGTTGCCCGCAAAGGGAGCGGACGTCGCCCGCTGGTACGACGAGTACCACCTGCGGCTGCTTTCGTTCCTGCGGGCCAACCTGCGGGAGACGGACGCCCAGGACGTGTCGCAGGAAGTCTACCTGCGGCTGCTGCGCATCCCCGAGGAGCGCGTCGTGGAGCACCCGCGGGCCTACCTCCTGCGTGTCGCGGCGAACGTCATCGCCGACTGGCGCGCGGGCCAGAAATCGTACGAGACGCGCCCGCCGGAGGAGCTGGACGTTGCAGTGGATGCGGACGACTCCGCCGAATGTTACGACCGCGCCAGGCGCCGGGAGCGGGTCGAGCGTGCCCTGGCGGCACTGCCCGCGCACTATCGCTCGGCGGTCGTCCTGAAGACGCGCCACGGGCTGAGTTACGGGGAGATCGCCGGACATCTGGGCATCTCCGAGAGAATGGTCAAGCGCTACATCGTCAAGGCCTATGCGCGCCTGCGCGACGGTCTGTCCGCGAGCTGACGGCCTTACGAGCATGTACGAAGAATTCACCGCGCCGTCGCTTCCCGTTTCCGAGCAGGCCGCGGCCTGGTTTTGCGAGCTGGTTGACGGCGCGCGCAACCGCAGGCGGCAGCGCGATTTCGTGCGCTGGCTCAAGGCTTCGCCGCAGCACATCGATGCCTTCCTCGCGATTGCGATGCTGGAGCGGGACCTCGCCGGCCTGCCGATCGAGATGGAAGAGGCGGTGCGCCTCGCGGGGGAAGCGGCGGGTCCGGCCATCCCCCTCGCCGCGGGCGGCGAAACCGCCGCCGCGGCTCCGCGCCGGGTCGGCCGCGCCGGGTGGCTGGCGGCCGCGGCCGCCGCATGCGCCGCCGCCGCGGCGCTCTGGCTGGTGCCCGGATCCCGCGTCGACCCCGCGCCGGTCGTGCATCGCACCGACTACGGTGAGCAGCGCTCGGTCGCGCTGGGCGACGGCTCGATCGTCATGCTGAACACCCTGTCCGAGGTGGCGGTGCGCTTCGGCTCGGACGTGCGGCACGTCGAGCTCGTCGCCGGCGAGGCCATGTTCGACGTGGCCAAAGACCCGCGCCGCCCGTTCGTGGTCGAGGCCGGGGCGGTCAGGCTCAGCGTGCTCGGCACGCGTTTCTCGGTGTACCGCAAAGCGGATTCCGTGCGGCTCGCCGTCCTGGAAGGCGTCGTCCGCGCGACCCCGCCGGGACACCCGGAGGCGCAGGTGCTGGTGCACGCGGGGGAGGGCGCGATCGCTTCCCGGGACGGCACGATCCGGCGCAACGACAGCATCGACCTCGAGCGCGCACTCGCGTGGACCGAAAGGCGCCTCGTCTTCAACGCCGCGCCCCTGAAGGACGTGGTTGCCGAGTTCAATCGTTATAATCGGCGTCCGCTCATCGTGCAGGATCCGGGGCTTGGGGAAAAGAAAATCACCTCCAGCTTTTTCGCGAACAACGTCGGCGCGTTCGTTGCATTCCTCGAGCTCGATCCGGACATCGAGGTCGACTACGGGGCGGATGCGATCCGGATCCATCGCGACCGTTGACGCCACTCGCCGGGTCTCCTGCGCCGTCGAAGCCGAACGTACCATGGCCGCCGCGCCATGACCCGCGGCTGGCGCCCGCTCATCATCTGCGCGTTGCTGGCCTGCTCCCTGCCGGCCGAAGCCCGGGAAGACATTTTCGAGGTCTCGATCCCCGGCCAGCCGCTCGCCCCCGCGTTGCAGACTCTCGCCACCCAGATCGACATCCAGATTGTGTTCTTTTCCGGTGCCACCCGCGGGCTCGAAGCGCCGCCGCTCGCCGGCCGTTACACGCGGCGCGAGGCGCTCGAAGCGATGCTTGCCGGAACGGGGCTGCGCTACGTATTCCTCAACGACAATTCGGTGGCCATCCAGACGGCCCCGGACCCGGCGCGCTTCGCCTCGCCCGCGCCGGCGCAGGCCGCCGGCGTCGCGGCCGCCGACGGCAGCGCGCTCGTGCCCGGCGGCGGCCCGCCGGCGCAAGCGTTCGGCATGGACGAGATCGTCGTGACCGGCACGGCGTCCCGGCTGCGTACCAAGTTCGATTCCAGCGTCGCCATCTCCACCTACGACCGCAGCGACATCGCGCGGCGGTCGCCCTCGAGCACCGCGGAGCTGATCTCGGCGGTGCCCGGTTTCTGGGTCGAGTCGACCGCGGGCACCACGCACGGCAACGTATTCGCCCGCGGGATCGTGCAGGACGGCGGCTACCGCTATGTCGGGCTCGTGGAGGACGGTCTCCCCGTCTATCCCGTGTTCGAGCTCTCGTTCTACAACCCGGACCAGTTCATCCGCCCGTCGGAGGCGATCGAGCGCGTCGAGGTGGTGCGCGGCGGCACGGCGCCGATCTTCACCTCGGGGGCGGTGGGCGGGACCATCAATTTCATCAACGAGCGGCCGCCGCGCCGCGCGCAGGGCTCGGTCAAAGCGGCCCTCTCGGATTTCGGCTCGCGCGAGCTCGACGTTCTCTGGGGCGCGCCGCTCAACGGGTCGTGGAGCCTCGGGATGAGCGGCTGGATACGCCGCTCGGACGGCGTGCGGGATCCCGGCTACCCCGCCGACCGCGGCGGCCGCTTCCGCTTCGAGCTCGAGCGCACGGGCACGGCCAGCCGGCTCGGCATCTACGGAACGTATCTCGACGACCGTTCGCTGTTCGTGGTGCCGATCCCGCTGCGGGGCAGCCCGTCGAATCCCGTGGCGGTCGACGGTACGCCGGCCGGGGAGTATTCGCTGCACAGCGCGGATATCCGCGCCGCCGGACTGCCGGCGAGCGCGGCCGAGGTCGGGCTTGCGGATGCCGATCTCGCCGACGGCATCCACCCGGAGCTCTCGACCTTCGGCGTGCGTTTCGACCGCTACGGCGCCGCCGGCTGGCTGCTCGCGAGCCACACGCGCTACACGCAAGGGGACGTGTCGTTCGACGGCATCTTCACCGGCGAGGCGCCGGTGACCGGCGCGGAATTTGCCGCCGCGCACGGCGTCGCGCCCGAGTTCCGTTATCTCGCGAGCGGTGAGCCCTTCGATGCGGATTTTCTCGTGCAGAACCACGGCCACTGGGCGGTCGCGAAAGCCTATCGCGCGCTGCAGAACGACACGCGCCTCACGCTGCCGGCCGGCGATCACGAGCTGACGTTCGGCCTGTACGCGGCAGACTACTCCATGGCGGACCGCTGGAGCCTCGGCAACCTGCTGCTCACGGACGTCGGCGACCAGCCGCAGCGTTTGTCGCTGGCGGGTGCCACCGATCCGGCCGGCTTCACCCGGTACTCGTTTCTCAACCTGCGGGCGGACTACGAAGGGCGCGCCGCGGCGCTGTTCGCTTCCGACGAGTGGAACGTCGGCGACCGGCTGCGCATCGACCTCGGCGCGCGCTACGACCGGCAGTGGCTGGACGCCGCGATCAGCGAGGGCATGACGCCGGTGGATCTCGACGGCGATCCGGCCACGCCCTGGGACGTCGCCGCGCTCGCGGGCGATGCACTCGACGTGAGCCGTGCCGATGCCGATTACCTGAGCGGGTCGGCCGGCTTCAATTACGACGTGAGTGACGAGCACGCGGTGTTCGGACATCTCACGCGCTCCGCGAAGCTCCCGCATTTCGACGACCTGCGCAACGGCGTGCGGCGCGAGGACCGCGTGACCAATGCCGAGGTGGGATACAAGGCCTCGCTGGACCGGCTGGCAGTCTTCGTCACCGCTTATGCAACGGAGTTCGACAGCGTTCCGTTCACCGATATTCTCGCGGATGGCAGGACCGTGGTGCGCCATGCGGACACGCGCACCTTCGGCATCGAGGTGGAAGGCGTGTACGAGCCGGTCGATTCCGTCACCGTGGAATTCTCGGCGACCTTGCAGGATCCGGAGTACCGGCACTTCTCAGGCCTGACCGTCGACAACAGCGGCAAGCGCGTGCGCCGCATTCCGCGCAGCATGCTCCGCGTCGTGCCCACGCTCACGTTTGCCGGCGGGCGCGGCCGTGCCTTCCTCGCGCTCGCGCACTACGGCGAGCGCTACGCGAACGACGAGAACACCATCCGCCTGCCGTCGTATCTCGAGGTGGACGCGGGCGTGGAGTACCGCTTCAGCGAAGCCTGGAGCGCGCAGCTCAACGTCGACAATCTTTCGAACGAGGTCGGGCTCACGGAGGGCAACCCGCGCACCGACGTCGGCTCGAGCGGCATCGGGCAGATCTACACCGCCCGCACGCTGTTCGGGCGCTCGCTCAACCTCGCCGTTCGCTACCGCTTCCAACCGGGGTGATGCCATGCCAACGACACTCGTGACGCGAACCAACGCTGCCGGCCGCGTGATCGCACTGCTGCTACTGCTTTCCGCCTGCGCCTCGCCGCCCGGCGAGCAGACGCTGCCGGCCGCGCGCGAGACCCCGCCGAGCGTGGACGAGGCGGTGGCGGCGGTGCGGCAGCCGCCGTCGATGCTTTTCGGGACACTCTTCGAGGACGTCGCCCTGAGCGCTCTCTTCGACGATTCGAAACAATGGGCCGATGCGGAGCCGAGGTCCGCGCCGGCGGCGATCCTGGCGCGCTACACGGCCGAGGCGCCGGCGTCACGCGCGGCGCTGCGGCAGTTCGTCGAACGCGAGTTCGACGTGAACCCGCCGGCGCCGGCCGCGGAGCCGCCCACGCCAGGCCTGCCGCTGCGCCGTCACATCGCGGAGCTGTGGCCGCTGCTCACGCGGCACACGCCGGACCCGCCGCGCTGGTCGTCGCGCCTGCCGCTGCCGTATCCGTATGTCGTGCCGGGCGGCCGTTTCCGGGAGATCTATTACTGGGATTCCTGGTTCAGCATGCTGGGCTTCGGGCCGGAGCAAGCCGGGCTCGGGAAGAACATGGTCGACAATTTCGCCTGGCTCATCCGCACGTACGGCCACGTGCCGAACGGCAGCCGCACCTATTACCTGAGCCGCTCGCAGCCGCCGTTCTTCTATCAGATGGTCGCGTTGCTGGCGCCGGAAGATCCGGGGGCCGCCTGGGCGGACTACCTGGACGCGCTGCGCGCGGAGCACACGTTCTGGATGGCGGGGGGCGACGCGGCCGCCCCGGGCGCGCCGGTGCGCCGGGTCGTCATGATGCCCGACGGCTCGCTGTTGAACCGCTACTGGGACGACCGTGCCGCGCCGCGCGACGAGTCCTTCCGTGAGGACGTCGCGGTGGCGGAGCGCGCGGGGCTGACGGGGGAGGACGCCGGGCATCTCTGGCGCGACCTCCGGGCGGCGGCCGAGAGCGGGTGGGACTTCAGCTCGCGCTGGTTCGTCGACGGGCAAACCCTCGCGACCATACAGACCACGGACATCGTGCCGCCCGATCTCAACAGCCTGCTCTACGGCCTCGAGCGCGCCATTGCCCAGGGCTGTGAGCGGCGTGGCGACGCTACTTGCGCGGACGAGTTCGCGGCCCGCGCCGATGCCCGGCGTGCCGCGGTCCGCCAGTTCCTCTGGAACGACGAGGCCGGTGTCTTCGACGATTACGACTGGCGCGACGGCCGCGTGCTGGGACACACGACCGCCGCCATGCTCTATCCACTGTTCACCGGCGTCGCGACCGAAGCACAGGCAAAGCGGGTGGCCGCGGCCGTCGAGGAGCGGCTGCTCGAGCCGGGCGGGATCGTCACCACGGATCGCGAGACCGGCCAGCAATGGGATGCGCCGAACGGCTGGGCGCCGCTGCAGTGGATCGCCGTCGCCGGGCTGCGGCGCTACGGCGAAGCCGAGCTCGCGGAAGCCATCGCGCGGCGCTGGCTCGCGACGGTATCGCGGGTGTACTCGGAAACGGGCAAGCTGCTCGAGAAGTACAACGTGGTCGAGCAGAGGCCCGGCGGCGGAGGCGAATACCCGACGCAGGACGGCTTCGGCTGGACCAACGGCGTGGCGGTCGCGATGCTCCGCCTGTACCCCGCGCTCGAGCCGCCGGTCGCGGCTCACGCGCCCCCGGGGCCGGCAGGAGCCGCCGCTCCGCATGGCGCCTCCGTACACTAGACTGTATTCGGCCGCCGATGCGGAGCCGGCATGTCGAACGAGAACGACGTCGAACTGCTGAACGACAGCCTCGAGCGCTGCACGCGCTCGCGGCAGGATTTCTTCGAAACCTTCTATCGGCGTTTCATCGCGTCCTCGGACGAGGTCGCCGCCAAGTTTGCCGGCACGGACCTGAAAGCCCAGTCGCGGGCCCTGCGGCAGTCTTTCTACCTCCTGTTCAGGGCAGTCGGCGGGGATCCCGAGGCCTGGCAGGGCCTCGAGCTGCGCGCCATCCGGCACGACAGCAGGCATCTCGACATTCGACCCGAGCTGTATGGCCTGTGGCTCGATTGCCTGCTCGACACCGTCCGTGATTTCGACCCGAAGGCCGATGCCGCCACCGAAGCGGCGTGGCGGCGGACGATGCAGGAAGGCATCGACTTCATGATCGCCCGCTATTGAGCGGTGCACCGTGCGCCCCGGGGGCCTCCTGCGCGGCCCTCGATGGAATGCTTGCGTAACTCCAGACGCGCGGTAGAAGAGGATCGTCTGCATGCTGAGGCGGATCGTGCTGCGTGACCGGGAAGGTTTCCTCGAGTACCGCGAGCCCCTCGAGACCCTGGCCGCGCAGGCACCTTCCGAAGTGCTGCCGGTGCTCGAGCGGGCGGAACAACGCGTGCAGGTCGAGGGGCTGCACGCCGCGGGTTACGTGACCTACGAGGCGTCCCCGGCGTTCGACCGGGCATTCGTCACGCGGCCGCGCGGCCGCCTGCCGCTCGCCTGTCTCGGCCTCTTCCGCGAGCCGCGCGCGCTGCCCGAGTTGCCGGCCGCCGGCGCTTCTCCGCGGGCCGAGTGGCGCATGTCGATCGGACGCGATGCCTACGTCGCGAAGATCAACGCGATTCGCGCGCAGATCGCGGCGGGCAACACCTACCAGGTCAACTACACGGTGCGCCAGCTCGCCGACGGCCTCAGCGATCCGTGGCAGCTGTTCCTTGCGGTGGCGACGGATGCCCCCTACGCCGCGTACGTCGAATGCGCCGATCATGCGATCGTTTCTGCTTCCCCCGAGCTCTTCTTCGAGCGCGCTGGCGACTCGCTCGTGTGCCGGCCCATGAAGGGCACGGCGCCCCGCGGCCTGCGGCTCGCCGAAGACCGCGCGCTGGGCGAGCGGTTGCGCCGCTCGCCGAAAGATCGCGCGGAGAACGTCATGATTGCCGACATGCTGCGCAACGACCTCGGGCGAGTCGCCGAGCCGGGCACGGTGCGTGCGACCGCGCTCTGCGAAATCGAGAAGTACCGGACCGTGTGGCAGCTCACCTCGACCGTGCGCGCGCAAAGCCGCGCGCCGCTCGCGGAAGTGTTCCGGGCGCTCTTTCCCTGCGCCTCCGTGACCGGCGCACCGAAAATCGCGAGCATGCGGCTGATCGCGGAGCTCGAGGACGCGCCCCGCGAAATCTATACGGGTGCGATCGGCTGGATCGCGCCGGGTGAGCGGGCGCGCTTCAGCGTCGCCATACGCACCGCGTGGATCGACCGGGTCACGCAGACCGCGGTGTATGGCGTCGGCGGCGGCATCGTGTGGGATTCCGATGCGGATGCCGAGTACCGGGAGTGCCTCGACAAGGCGCGGATCCTCGTGGCGGGCGCGCGGCCGCGCCCGTTCGAGCTTTTGGAGACGCTGCTGTGGAGCCGCGCCGGCACGTGGTTCCTGCTCGATGCGCACCTCGCGCGGCTTGCGGACTCTGCCGAATATTTCGGCTTCAGCTTCGATCGTGCACGCATCACCGCCGCGCTGGCGGCGCTGGCCGCCCGCTTGCCCGCAGAGGCCCGCCGCGTGCGCCTGCTGCTTTCGCGTGATGGCGCCGTGCAGCTCGCAGCGGGCACGATCGAGCCCGCCGCGCCGCGGCGCGTGCGCCTCGCCGCCGCGCCCGTCAACCGGGACGATCCGTTCCTCTACCACAAGACGACGGTGCGCGACGTGTACGAAGCGGCGCGCGCCGACGCGGGCGACTGCGACGACGTGCTGCTGTGGAATGCCGAGGGCGAGCTCACCGAATCGACGATCGCGAACCTCGTGGTGCGCCTCGACGGGCGGCTCGTGACGCCGCCGGTCGAATGCGGCCTGCTGCCCGGCACGCTGCGTGCCACCCTGCTCGAAGAGGGCCGCATCCACGAGCGACGCATCCGCACCCCGGAGCTGCGTGATGCGGACGAAATCTGGCTGATCAACTCCGTGCGCGGCTGGATGCGCTGCCACCTCTTGCGGGATCGCGACGCGGAGCCGTAGGAGCGCGCACCGCGCGCGACCGAACGAAGGCACGGACCAAACGAAGGCACGTTGGCACTTCAGCATCGTTCACGCACGGCACCATACCCAAACAGGGCGGAGCCGTGGCCGGGGGAGTCCCTCTCGGCGGCGTGCGAGGCAGGGACAGCCGAGCCCGCAGGACTACAGGGACGGTGTGCCAGGCCAAGCCTGGAGAAGGAGGAAGCTCATGTAGAGGAAGCTATGTGACAGAAACCTTCTGAAGGGACCCGGCAGGTGAAAGTCCTGCACCGGCCAAGGTTGGCCTCCAGCCGGAACCGAGTGTTGCGTGGTGCGGGGGCGACCCCGGCCGCGAAGCGTACACAGGGGGTCGGTGGGCCATGTGATAGAGCCTCGTAAGTGGTGCATTGCGGAGCCGAAGCCGTCGTCTCAGGCACAGGCAACAACG
>DASVDF010000021.1:0-53341 GCA_036381215.1 Woeseiaceae bacterium
GTGCCCGGGAAATCGCGGGGAGCGCTCGCGGGCCGCACCGTGCTCGTCACCGCCGGGCCGACGCGCGAGGCCATCGACCCGGTGCGCTTCATCAGCAACCGGAGCTCCGGAAAAATGGGTTATGCGCTCGCGGAGGCTGCCCGGGACGCGGGCGCCAGGGTGATCCTGGTGAGCGGACCGGTCGCGCTCGCGCCTCCGTACGGCGTCGAGACGGTGCATGCCGAGACGGCCGACGAGATGTTCGCCGAGACGCACCGGCACATCGACGACGTCGACATCTTCATCGGCGCCGCCGCCATCTCGGACTACCGGCCGGGCAGCGTGCAGGAGCAGAAGATCAAGAAATCGAGCGGGGAGCTCCGGGTCGAGTTCGTGAAAACGCCCGACACGCTCGCGTCCGTCGCGCGGCTGGAGAACGGGCCGTTCACCGTGGGCTTCGCCGCCGAAACCGAGCGCCTGCGCGAGCACGCGCTCGCCAAGCTGCAGGGCAAGCAGCTCGACATGATCGTCGCCAACCAGGTCGGGCGCGGGCAGGGCTTCGATTCCGAGCAGAACGCGGCCGAGGTGTACTGGGCCGGCGGCGAGCGCTCCTTCCCGCTCGGAAGCAAGCAGGCGCTGGCCGCCGCCCTCGTCGATCTCATCGCCGAGCGCTACGCGGTCGCACGAGCGAACCAGCCGGGCGGCGCACCTTGACGGCTTCCCGCCGCTCGATCCAGCTCAAGGTCCTCGACCCGCGCGTCGGCGAGTCGATTCCCTTGCCGGAGTACGCGACCGGCGGCTCGGCCGGTCTCGACATGCGCGCCTGCATCGACGCGCCGCTGGCCGTCGCGCCCGGCGAGACCGTGCTCGTACCCACCGGACTCGCCATCCACATCGGCGACCCGCAACTCGCCGCGGTGCTCCTGCCGCGCTCCGGCCTCGGCCACAAGCACGGGCTCGTGCTCGGCAACCTGACCGGGCTCATCGACTCCGATTACCAGGGCCAGGTGTTCATCTCCTGCTGGAACCGCAGCTCCAAAGCCTACGAAATCCAGCCGGGTGAGCGCATCGCGCAAATGGTATTCGTTGCGGTCGAGCAGGTGCGCTTCGACGTCGTCGACGAATTCTCCGCCAGCCGGCGCGGCGACGGCGGCTTCGGTCATACCGGCACCGCCTGAACCGCTGCCCGTAGGAGCCCGCCATGCGGGCGACCGTGGTCGTGGAATCGTGGCTCGCACGTTTGGGATCGCATCGTTCACGCACGTTGGCGTGCCGTGGCTGGGGCGGAGCCTTGAGGCGGGGAGCTCCCTTTCGGCGCCGGACACGAGCACGTCCATGTGGTCCTGCGGGCTTAGGCTTTGCCTCGCACGCCGCCGAGAGGGACTCCCCCGGCCACGGCTCCGCCCTGTCGTCGATGGTGCCGTGCGTGAACGATGCTTGGTGCTAACGTGCCTTCGTTCCTCGCACGTGCCTTCGTTCGGTCGCACGCATGGCGGGTTCCTGCGGCGCCGTGGCGGCGGTCGATTCTGTTACAGTCCGTCAATCGGCGTTGCGGCCGCTCAGGCTTTTACCGACACGCATGAGCACTTCCGGCAACAAGCGGGCGACGCTCACGTTCCTGGGCGCCGCCGGCGGCGTCACCGGCTCCTGCTACCTGCTCGAGACGCCGCGCGCGCGGCTGCTGCTCGAATGCGGCCAGGTGCAGGGCACGCGCAAGCAAGAGGGGCAGAACCGCGAGCGCCTGCCGCTCGACGGCATCGATGCGGTGGTGCTGAGCCATGCCCACATCGATCATTCGGGCCGGCTGCCGCTGCTGTACGCGCAAGGCTATCGCGGGCCGGTCTACACGCACGACGCCACGCGCGCTCTCTGCGACATCATGCTGCTCGACTCCGCGTTCCTGCACGAGAAGGACGCGGAATACGAGAACGGCAAGCGCGAGCGCAAGGGCCTGCCGCCGGTTGAGCCGTTGTACACGCGCGAGCAGGCGCGAGCGGTGATGGGGCTGTTCGAGAGCGTGCCCTACGACGAGCGCCGGGAGATCCTGCCCGGCGTCGAGCTCAGGTTGTCAGACGCCGGGCACATCCTCGGCTCCGCGATCGTCGAGCTGTGGATCGGCACGGACGGCGGCACCACGAAACTGGTATTCAGCGGCGACCTGGGTTTCCGCGATGCTCCGGTCATGGACGAGCCTGCGCGGATCGACGAGGCCGACGTGGTGCTGATGGAAAGCACCTACGGTGATCGCGACCACCGGCCGTTCGCGCAGACGCTCGAGGAGCTGCAGGCGATCTTCCTCGAGGCCGCGGACCGCGGCGGCAACGTGCTGATACCCGCGTTCGCGGTCGGGCGCAGCCAGGACCTCCTGTACCTCATGGCGCAGCACTTCGACGAATGGCAGCTCGGCAGCTGGCGCATTTTTCTCGACAGCCCGATGGCGATCGAAGCGACGGCCATCTACGCGCAGTATCGCCACCTGTATTCGGCGAAGCTCTTCGATCCCGCGAAACACCAGCCGATCCTGCCGAACATCGAGGCCACGCAAACATCCGAGGAATCGATGCGCATAAACGCGATGCACTCGGGCGCAATCGTGATCGCCGGCAGCGGCATGTGCAACGGCGGCCGCATCCTGCATCACCTGAAGCACAACCTGTGGCGGCCCGAGTGCCACGTCGTGCTGGTCGGCTACCAGGCCGAGGGCACGCTCGGGCGCCGGCTCGTCGACGGCGCGCCTTACGTCCGTCTGTGGCAGGAGGCAATCCGCGTGCAGGCGCGGATCCACACGGTCGGCGGGCTGTCGGCGCACGCCGGCCGGTCCGGGCTCATCGACTGGTACAGTCACTTCAACGGCCGGCCGCCAGTGCACCTGGTGCATGGCGAGGAGCGTGCCCGGGCGGCACTGGCCGAGGAGCTTCGTGCGCGTTACCGCGCCGAAGTCCACCGGCCCCGGATGGGCAGCGTCATCCGCATCTGAGGTTTCTCGCGCGGGTCGCGCGGCGCGCGGCCGCTGCTACACTCCTAACGGAGATTCTCCGGCCGGCCGAGAGCAAGCCGAAGCTACGTTTCCCGAGCGACCCCTCCGCCTGCGACCCCGCGGTGCCGGAGGGGCAATCCTGTCTTCGCCGCCTCGCTGAAGCCCGCGCCCCCCTAGTTGCCCCTTTGCGGAGTTACGCCATGAAAATCGATGCCCGTTCGTTGCTCCTTGCCGTTTCGCTGCCCGTCCTTCTCTCGAGCCCTCCTGAAGCGCCGGCCCAGGACGGCGCCGTCGGCCTGGTCGCCGCCGTGCGTGACGCGGCGAGCCGCTACAAGACTCCCGCCGCCGCCAGGGATGCGGGCTATGAACCGATACTCGGTTGTGTGAGCGCGCCGGAGGAGGGCGCCATGGGGTTGCATTTCGCGAACGGGGCACTCGTGGCCGACGGGGTACTGGACGCGTCCCAGCCCGAGCTCCTGGTTTACGAGCCCAAGCAGAGCGGCGGGCTGCGGCTGGTCGCCGTGGAGTTCGTCGTGATCGCCGAGGCCTGGGATGCCGCTAACGAGGCGCCTCCCGTCCTCGACGGACAGCTGTTCAATTTCGTCGGCGCGCCGAACCGTTACGGCTTGCCGCCCTTCTACGAGCTGCACGTCTGGGCTTTCCGCGAAAACCCGCACGGCATGTTCGTGGACTGGAACCCGCAGGTGACGTGCGAGCATTTCGCTCCGGTGCAATAGCCGCGAGCCGCCTGTGTCGGAGCGGGCATCGCGCGCGACCACGCGGTTCGGAACGCGCGGGCGGTGCTCTGGTCGCCGTCGCGGTCGCGCGCGATGCGCGCTCCTACGTGACGGCATGGACGACGGGGGGAGAGGCTTCGACCTGCCGCTGCTCCTGCTGCAGCCGCCACATGTGCGCGTAGTAGCCGTCCGCGGCGAGCAGCTCGTCGTGGCGCCCGCGCTCGACAATGCGCCCGGCATCCATCACCAGGATCTGGTCCGCCGCCATCACGGTCGACAGCCGGTGCGCGATCATGAGCGTCGTACGCCCGACCTGGATCCGGTCGAGCTCCGCCTGGATGGACTTCTCGGATTGTGAGTCGAGCGCCGAGGTCGCCTCGTCGAAGATCAGGATGGCCGGGTTCTTGAGCAGCGCGCGCGCGATCGCGACGCGCTGCTTCTCGCCCCCGGAGAGCTTGAGACCGCGCTCGCCGACCTCCGTCTCGTAGCCGTCCGGCATCGCCACAATGAAATCGTGGATGTGCGCGGCCCGCGCGGCCCGCTCGACTTCCTCGCGGCTCGCGTCCGTGCGCCCGTAGCGTATGTTGTAGAAGATGGTGTCGTTGAACAGCACCGTATCCTGCGGGACGATGCCGATGGCCCCGCGAAGCGATGCCTGGGTTAAGTCACGGATGTCGCGCCCGTCGATGGTGATCCTTCCTTCGTCGACGTCGTAGAAGCGGTACAGGAGCCGCGTGAGCGTCGACTTCCCGGAGCCCGAGTGACCGACCACGGCGACGGTGCCGCCGGCAGGGATCTCGAACTCGACCCCGTGCAGGATGCGGCGGCGCGGATCGTAGCCGAAGTGCACGTTCTCGAAGCGCACCGTCGGCTGCGTGGCGGTCAGCGGTTTTGCGCCCGGCCGGTCCTCGACGTCGCGCCGCTCGTCCAGCAGGCCGAACAGCCGTTCCATGTTGGTGAGCGCCTGCTTCACCTCGCGGTACACCATCCCGAGCAGGAAGAGCGGCGCGGAGAGCTGGAGCAGGTAGGCGTTGACGAGCACGAGGTCCCCGATCGTCAGGGTGCCGGCGGTGACGCCGGCGGCGGCGCGCCACATCATGGCCGTGACGCCGATCGCGATGAAGAGCGTCTGTCCGAGATTGAGCACGGCAAGGGTCGTCTGCGCCTTGACGGTCGCGTTCTCGAGGTTACGCAGGTTATCGTCGTAACGCCTCGCCTCGTGCGGCTCGTTGTTGAAGTACTTCACCGTTTCGTAGTTGAGCAGCGAATCCACGGCGCGCTCGTTCGCGCGCGTGTCGGCCTCGACGGCGGCGCGGTAATAGCGGGTGCGCCATTCGGTGACCGCGAAAGTCCAGATCGCGTAAGCGACCAGGGTGCCGAGCGTAATGAAAGCGAAGCCCCAGTCGTACGCCCAAACGAGGACGGCCGTGACGAGGACCACCTCGACGGCTGTCGGGAAGATCGTGTACAGCGTCCAGTCGAGCAGGTCGGAGATCGCGGTGCCGCCACGCTCGACGTCGCGGGCCACGCCGCCGGTGCGCCGGCCCAGGTGGAAGCGCAGGCTGAGCGAGTGCAGGTGCCGGAACACCTTGAGCGTGATCTCGCGCGACGCGCGCGCCATGACGCGCGCGAACACCACTTGGCGCAGCTCGGTGAAGAGCGTGACGCTGATGCGCGCTGCGCCGTAAGCGAGCAGCAGGGCCACGGGCATGACGAGGAGGCTCGGCTCGACGTTCAGCTGGTCCACGATCTCCTTGAGGAAAAACGGGACCGAGAGATTGGCGAGCTTGGCCGCGATCACCAGCGCGAGGGCCAGCGTGATGCGCCCGACGTACGGCTTCAGGTACGGCAGCAGGTCGCCGACGACAGCGAGATCGCCGCGCGCGTCGGCCGCGCGCTCGACGGGAGCGACGCGCTCGGCGCCCTCTTCGGCGCCTGCCGCTTCGGCGGTGGCTTTCCCGGTGTCGTCCAAGGAGGAGATCCCGCAAAGATAAACGATTTGAGGCCGTCAGCCTCGCAACTCAAGTGTGAGCGGCGCGGCGGGGCGTGGCAAGCAGGGCTCGGCGTGCGCCGATGCGGCCGATGGACTGGAACCGTTGCGGCAGCGCCGGGGCGTCGTGCCGGTGCGCCGTCTGAACAGCTTTGCGGAGCCAGGCCGGGGCCTCCGACGGCTCGGCACTTTCCCGGACGGCTGCGGGACGCCGCCTGTCCCGGGCACGCAGGAGTGCGCATTGCGCGGGACGCGACGGCGGCGCATTGCCTGCCCGTCACGGTGTCGCCACGACCGGCGGTCGCGCGCGATGCGCGCTCCTACGGGTCCGTGTCGTGGTGCGTGTTGCGAGCGTCGTCCACGCGCTGGCGGTACACGCCGGCGCGCATGAGGAGCATCGCCGTGACCGGCGCGGTGACGATGATCAGGATGGTGATCAGCAGTTCGTGAATCACCGGCCGGTCCAGGAGCGCCGAAGACGCCAGCATCGAGGCGATGAGGACGCAGCCCGTGCCGAGGGTAGTGCCCATGGTCGGCGGATGCATGCGCGTGACGAAGGTCGGAAAGCGCAGCAGCCCGATACCCCCGATGAGTGCGAGCAAGCCGCCCGTCACGACGAGCAGCGTGCCGGGCACCGTCACCCAGAGCGGCAGCTCGGCACCGTTCACGGCTCGATTACCTCGCCGCGCAGCAGGAATTTCGCGAGCGCTATCGTGCCCACGAAGCCGAACAGCGCGATCAGCAGGGCCATGTCGAAATACGCGGTGGAATCCGAACGGATGCCGAGCATCAGCAACGTCAGCATGCCGTTGATGTAGAAGACATCCAGGGCCAGGATGCGGTCCTGCGCGTTCGGCCCCCAAAACAGCCTCACGGCGGCGCACAACATCGTGGCGACGAAGCAGAACGAGGCAAACAGCGCCGCCCCGTCGAACACGGCAGTCATTCGAAGATCCTCATCAGCGGTTTCTCGTAACGGTTCTTGATCCAGCGAATCCAGGCCTGCTCGTCCTGCACGTCGAGGATGTGCAGCGTGAGACGGCTCGCGTCCGGCGCGAGATCCACCCACACGGTGCCGGGCGTCGCGGTCACGATCATCGCCAGCCCCGCGAGCCCGTGCGGATCCCTGAGCTCGAGCGGAATCTCGACGAAGCCGGAGTGGATTTTGCGGTCGTGCACGAGGCCGAGCACGATGCGCGCAACGGCGAAATTCGAGCGGATGACGTCCGTGAGCACCGAGAACAGCAGGGCGACGACGACCTGCGGATTGTGGATCGTGGCGTGCAGCGGCCGCAGCGGCGAGAAGGCCCACGACAGTGCCGCCGCCGCGACGACGCCGAGCAGTGCCTGCTCCGGCGCGAGCGTCTGGTTCAGCAGCAGCCACAGGAACGTGAGCCAGCCGATCAGTCCCCACGACAGTCTCCTTGGCGCGCGCGGCTTCATGGCGCGTCTCCGCGCGCCGCCAGCACGGTGCGCACGTAGGCGCCAGGGTCGTGCAGCGAGGCGGCGGCGCCCTGCAGGAAATGCATTACCGCGGGCGCGGCGACCGTCGCAGCGAACAGCGTGAGCATGAGCAGCGCGACCGGTGTCGCCTCGAGCACGCGCAGGCGGGGCACGCGGCGGGCCGCCCGGCTCCAGAACAGGCGGATGCCGATGCGCGAGGTGGCGATCACCGTTGCGAAACCGGAAACCAGCACGGCCGAGATGAAGAGCCAGCCCGGAGTCGACGCCGCTTCCGTCGAGTGAATCACCGTGGCGAGCAGCGCGAATTTGGCGATGAAGCCCGGCAGCGGCGGCAACCCCGCCACGAGCATGACGCAGAACACGAAAACGAGGCCGAGAAACGCCATCGCCAGCGGGATCGCCGTACCGACCTCCTCGTCGACCCCGTACGGATCGGGCACGGCGACGCCGTAGGCGACGAAGAACGGTTGCGGAACCGGCTCGGTGTCGCCGTCGGTGTCGGCCCGCTCACGCGTCCGCTCGGTCATGCCGGTGAGCATGAAAAAGGTGCCGGTCGTCAGCACCGAAGTGCCGAGATAGAACAGCGCCGGTGCGGTGACCTCCTCCAGGCCGAGGCCCAGCGCGGACAGCAGAAGGCCCGAGGAAACGACCACGGAGTAGGCGACGAAGCGCGGCAAGCGGCGCGCCGACAGCATACCCACGATGCCGGCCGCGAGCGTCGCGAGACCGACCCAGAACAGGATCGATCCGAGGATCGCGGAAGCGGCGGCGTTCTCGCCGACCAGCGTGCCCACCCGCAGCACCGCGTAAATCCCGACCTTCGACATGATCGCGAAGGCCGCGGCCACCGGCGGTATCGAGATCGAATACGTGCGCGGCAGCCAGAAGTTCAACGGCCAGCTCCCCGCCTTGACGAGGAAAGCGACGCCGAGGATCGCGGCCCCGGCTTCGAGGATCGCCCGGTCGGCGGGCTCGAGCTCCGCCACCTTCAGCGTGAGGTCCGCCATGTTGAGCGTGCCGGCGATGCCGTAGATCAGCGCGACGCCGACCAGGAACAGCGACGACGAGGCGAGGTTGACGGCGATGTAGTTCAGGCCGGTCTTGACGCGCTGCGCGCCGAGGCCGCGCAACACGAGGCCGTAGGAGGCCACGAGCAGGATCTCGAAGAACACGAACAGGTTGAACAGGTCGCCGGTCAGGAACGCTCCGTTCACGCCCAGCGTGAGGAACTGCAGCAGCGCGTGGAACGGCTGGGCGGGCCGGTCCCAGTGCGCGACGGCGTACACCACGGCCGCGAGGCCGACCATTGCGGAAAGCGTCAGCATCATGCCGGCGAGGCGATCCACGACCAGCACGATGCCGAACGGCGCGTCCCAGCCGCCGATCCGGTACACGCCGATGCCATTGGTCCAGATGTCGGGCACGGCGTCCGTCGTGAGCGCAAGCAGGGTGAGCGCGACGCTGAGCTGGAGAGCCAGCGATGCGATCCCGATTGTCGCATGCACCCGGCGCCGCCGCTCGCGGACGAGCAGCATCGCCGCGCCCGAGAGCAGCGGCACGACGATCGGCAGCGCGGGCAGGTGCTGGAGCAGCACGTTCATGCGTCGGGCTCCCGGCCATCGACGTGATCCGTCCCGGTCAGGCCGCGCAGCGCGAGCAGCACGACGAGGAACAGGGCCGTGGTGGCGAAGGCGATGACGATGGCGGTCAGCACGAGCGCCTGCGGCGTCGGGTCCGCGTAGAACGCGGGATCGACCGGCGTATTGCCGCGGATGATCGGCGGCCGGTGCAGCGTCAGCCGCCCCATGCCGAAGATGAAGATGTTCGTCGCGTAAGAGAGCAGCGACAACCCGAGCAGCACCTGGAAGGTGCGCGGACGGAGCAGCAGCCAGACGCCGGAGGCCGTGAGCACGCCGATCGCGAGCGAGTAGACGATCTCCATCAGCCCGCCTCCTCGGTCACGGGCTCGTCCCGGGAGGTGGCTTCGGTATCGGCCAGCTGCACGCGCTTGCGCGGGCTGCGCAGTGACTGGTGCGCGAGCGCGATCAGGATCAGCACTACCGCGCCGACGACCACGAGGTATACGCCGAGATCGAAAAGCAGCACGGTCGAAAGGTGCAGACCGGCGATATCGAGCTCCTGCGACGTGAGGAACGGGTCGCCGGCGAGCCATGCGATCAGGCCACCCGCGGCGGCGGCCAAGAGCCCGCACGCGATCCACACCTGCGGATGAATGCGGATACGCGATTCGACCCAGATCGTGCCTCCGACCATGTATTGCACGATCAGCGCCGTCGCCATGACCAGCCCGCCCACGAAGCCGCCGCCGGGCGCGTTGTGCCCGCGCAGGAGAAAGTACAGCGAGATCATCGCCGCCACCGGCAGCATCAGGCGCACCAGCACCGCCGGCGTCTTCAGGTAGCCGCGCGGCAGCAGGTCCTCTTCGTTGTCGATCAGCGCCTCGCGGGCGAGGTCTTCCTCCGCCTGCTGGGCGCGCGGCCGTTCGATGCTTTCCGGCGCCGGACGGAAACGGCGCAGGACCGCGTACGCGGTAATCGCGACGATGCTGACCACCGTGATCTCGCCGAACGTGTCGAACGCGCGGAAATCGACCAGTATGACGTTGACGATGTTGCGCCCGCCGCCTTGCGGCAGCGCATTCTCGATGAAGAACGTCGAGAGTCCGGTCACCGTCGGGCGCGTCAGCGCGGCGAACGCGAGCGCGGCGATACCGGCGCCCGCCACCGCGGCGATCACCGCGTCGCGCGCGCGCCGCGCTCGCGCGCGTGCCGTTTTCCGCCGCGGGTCGTCCCATTCGTGGAAGCGCGGCAGCCAGCGCAGCCCGAGCAGGAACAGCACCACCGTCACGACCTCGACGGTGAGCTGGGTCAGCGCGAGGTCGGGCGCGGCGAACCAGGCGAACGTGAGCACCGTCACCAGCCCGGTCGCCCCCGTGAGGATGACCGCCGCGAGGCGGTGGTACTTGGCCTGGACCGCGGCGCCGAGAGCGCAGGCGCCGCCGGCCAGCCACAGCAGCGCGAACAGCGGATCGACCGGTGTCAGCGGCATGATGCCGCGCGACCAGCGGCCGTCGAGCGCGAAATACCCGGCAACCAGCGCGAGGCAGACGATCAGCACGAGCTGCGGCTGCAAGCGGCCGGTGAAGAGGACGTTCGCGGCCCGCCCGGCCGCGCGCACGAGGCGCACGTTCGCCACGTCGAAGACCCGCTGCGCATCGATCCGCGAGAGCAAGGGCGTCGGTCGCATCGCGCGTCCGCTCCGATACTGCCAGGCATAGAAGAGCGTGCCGCCCGCGAGCGCGATGAAACTCATGAAGAGCGGCGGCGTCAGGCCGTGCCATACCGAGAGCCGGTAGACCGGCATGTCCGCGCCAAGTATCGACAGGGCAGCGGTTCCGAGCAGCGGGCCGAGCGTGAGTGCCGGCAGGACACCGACGAGCAGGCAGGCAAGCACCAGCAGCGCGCTCGGCAGGAGCATGCCGCGCAGCGGCTCGCGCGGCGTCCGCGGCAAGTCACCACCAGGTTTCCCGAAGAATACCTGGTGCACGAAGCGCAGTGAGTAAGCGACGCTGAATACGCTGCCGAGCGTCGCCACAGCCGGCAGGGTGAAATCGAAACCGGTGAGGTCGCCCGCCGCGATCGATTCCGCGAAAAACATCTCCTTCGAAAGGAAGCCGTTCAGGAGCGGCACCCCGGCCATCGCACCGGCGGCGACGGTGGCGACCGTGGCGGTGAGCGGCATCGAGCGGCGCAGGCCCCCCAGGCGGCTGATGTCGCGCGTTCCTGTCTCGTGCTGCACGATTCCCGCCGCCATGAACAAGGAAGCCTTGAACGTCGCGTGGTTCAGCATGTGGAAGATCGCGGCCACCAGGGCGAGCGTGCTGTTCATGCCGAGCAGCATCGTGATGAGCCCGAGGTGGCTGATAGTCGAATAAGCGAGCACGGCCTTGATGTCACGCTGGAAGGTTGCGTTGATGGCACCGATGAGCAGCGTGAGCCCGCCCGCGCCGCACACCAGCCAGAACCAGGCCTCCGTGCCCGACAGCACGGGCCACAGCCCCGCCAGCAGGAACACACCCGCTTTCACCATCGCGGCGGAATGCAGGTAGGCGGAGACGGGCGTCGGCGCTGCCATGGCTCGCGGCAGCCAGAAATGGAACGGGAACTGGGCGCTCTTGCTCAAGGCCCCTACGACGATCAGCGCGAGTGTCGCGCCGTACCACGGGTGTGCCCGAATGTGGCCGGCCTGCGCGAGCACGATGTCGATATCGTAGCTCCCGGCGATCGCGCCGAGCATGAGCACGCCGAGCAGCAGGGCGAAGCCGCCGCCGATCGTAATGACCAGCGCCATGCGTGCGCCGCGGCGCGCGTCGTCGAGGTGCCACCAGTAGGCGATCAGCATGAAGGACGTGAGGCTGGTCAGCTCCCAGAACACGACGAGCTGGATCAGGTTGCCCGAGAGCACGATGCCGAGCATCGCGCCCATGAAGGCGAGCAGGAACGAAAAGAAGCGCGCGACCGGGTCTTCCCGGGTCATGTAGTAGCGGGCGTACAGCACGACCAGCGCGCCGATGAAAGTCACGAGCAACGCGAACAGCCACGCCAGGCCGCCCATGCGGAAGTAGAGATCGAGCCCCAGGTCCGGCAGCCACGGTACGTACGTGCGCACGACGCCGCCCGCGGTGACCTCGGGATAAAGGGAGGCGGCGAGCGCGGCGCAGGCGAGCGCGACGGCACCCGCGAACGCGGCCGCGGTGTTGCGCGCGTGCTTCGGCAGCAGCGCGGCGCACAGGCTGCCCGCGAAGGGCAGGATGACGATCAGCGCGAGCAGCATCGGCCGGGTGTCCCGTCGTGAAGATGGAGCATTCCCGGCCGCGCGGGAATGCTCATTCTCTGCCAGCATAACGGACGAACGGCGCGCGACGGAACCTCGGCGCCTCGGCTATCATTCGACCATCCACCACAGGGGGGACTGTGCTCATGTCGATCCGCCATCTGCCGCTCGCGCTCGCCGCGGCGGGCCTCGCCGCCTGCGGCCCGCGGGAGCAGGAACCCGCGCCGGTTCCGGAGAATGCCGCGAAGGCCGCCGCGCCGGCCGTGCCGCAGCGCTACGACGCCGAAGCATTCTTTGCGACGACGAGCTACGGCCTTGCGGGCCGCTATACCTGGTCGCCCGACGACCGCGAGCTGCTCATCACCTCGGACGAGACGGGTATCTACAACGCTTACGCGCTCGCCGTCGCCGACGGCTCGAAGCGCGCCCTGACGGCCTCGACCACCGATTCGACGTTCGCGATCTCCTGGTTTCCGAACGACGGCCGCATGTTGTTCACGGCCGACCAGGGCGGCAACGAGCTCGACCACCTGTACGTGCGCGAGGCGTCCGGCGAGACCCGTGACCTGACACCCGGCGAGAACCTGAAGGCGGAATTCGCCGGCTGGACCGCGGACGGCAAATTCTTCTTCGTGCTCACCAACGAGCGCGACGCGCGCACCTTCGACCTGTACCGCTACGCGGCCGCGGACTACGCACGCGAGCTCGTGTTCGAGAACGACGCGGCATTCACGGTCGCGGCCGTGTCCCCCGACGGCAGGACCGCGGCGCTGCTCAAGCCGCGCACCAGCGCCGATTCCGACATCTTCCTGCTCGATCTCGAGACACCGGACGCCGAGCCCGAGCTCGTGACGAAGCATGAGGGCAACATCAATTACGGCGTGCACGAGTTCACCCGCGACAGCGCGAAGCTCGTGTACTCGACCGACGAGCACGGCGAGTTTGCCCAGGCCTGGACCTACGACCTCGGCAGCGGTGAGAAGGCGCCGCTCGTCTCGGCGGATTGGGACGTCATGTTCGTGACGTTCTCGGATTCGGGGCGCTACCGCGTGTCCGCCACGAACGCGGACGCGAGCACGGTGGTGCGCATCGTGGACACCGGCACGGGAAAGGCCATCGACCTCGATTCGCTGCCGCCCGGCGACCTGGCGCAGGTGCGCTTCTCGGGCGACGAAAGCCGCATCGCGCTGACGCTGAGCTCGTCGACGTCACCGAGCGACGTGTACACGGTCAATCTCGCGAGCGGTGAGAGCAAACGCCTCACCAAGGCGCTCAACCCGAAGATGGAAGAGACGGATCTCGTCGCCTCGGAAGTGGTGCGCTACCCGAGTTTTGACGGCCTGGAAGTGCCGTCCATCCTCTACCGCCCCAAGGGTGCGACCGCAGAGCACAAGGTGCCGGCGCTCGTCTGGGTGCACGGCGGTCCGGGCGGGCAGACCCGCACCGGCTATTCCGCGACGATCCAGCACCTCGTCAACCACGGCTACGCGATCCTGGCGGCCAACAACCGCGGCTCCTCGGGCTACGGCAAGACGTTCTTCCACATGGACGATCGCAAGCACGGCGAGGTGGATCTCAAGGACATCGTGTACGGCAAGCGTTACCTCGCATCACTCGACTGGGTGGACCCGGAGCGCATCGGCATCATCGGCGGCTCCTACGGCGGCTACATGGTGGGCGCCGCGCTGGCGTTCGAGCCGGACGTGTTCGACGTCGGCATCGACATCTTCGGCGTCATGAACTGGGAGCGCACGCTGAAGAGCATTCCGCCGTGGTGGGAGTCGTTCAAGGAAGCGCTGTACGACGAGATGGGCGATCCCGCGACCGACGGCGAGCGGCACCGGCGCATCTCGCCGCTGTTCCACGCCGGCAACATCAAGGCGCCGCTGCTCGTCGTGCAGGGCGCGAACGATCCGCGTGTGCTGCCGGCCGAAAGCGACGAGATCGTCGCCGCCGTGCGTGCGAACGGCGTGCCGGTGGAATACGTGCTGTTTCCGGACGAGGGCCACGGCTTCACCAAGCGGGAGAATCGCATCTCCGCCTCCGAAGCGTTCGTGAGCTTCCTGAACGAGCACCTGTAGGAGCGCGCATCGCGCGCGACCACCAACGTCGAACGGCGATTACGTCCGCCGTTTTGCCATGGCGGTTGTGCGCGATGCAAGAACCCGAGTCGTAGGAACGCGCACCGCGCGCGACCGACGATCGCAATCGCGCGCGGTGCGCGCTCCTACGGGGTGCCCATGCGCGCGACCAGCGCGAGCAGCGCGTTGCCGATGCCGGTGTTGTCGAGGAAGCGGCCGAACGCCGCCGAGCCGGGGCCTTCCGAGAAGACCGGAACGGCTTCGCCGCTGTGGTAGTCGTCGCGCCAGATCAGCTCTGGTTTACCGGGCTTACCCGCGATCTGCAGGCCGCCCGTCTCGTGATCGCCGAGCACGATGACGAGGACGTCGCCTCGCGCGCGTGCGAGCTCGAGAACGGCGCCGACGGCCTTGTCGAGCTCCACGACCGACGACATCAGCGCTGCCGAATCGTTGTGATGGCTGGCGGTGTCCGTACCCTCGTGCTCCACCAGCAGGAAGAAGCCGTCCGGATCGCGTGCCAGCCGCTCGAGCGACCATGCGGCAAGGTTCGCGAGCGGCATCTCCGGCGACTGCGCGTCGAGCTTCGCGGAAGGAAAGATCGCGAGCACCGGCCCCTCGCCCGCGGAAGCGAGCTCCGCGGCCGTGCGCACCGGCTGGTAACCGTGCGCGCTCGCGACCTGGTCGAGGGCCGGCCAGCCGCCATTGCCGAACCGCTCGAGTCCGGTCGAGGCCAACAGGTCGATGCCGCGCGACGTCATTTGCGGAATGATCACGTCGAAATCGTGGCGATCCGTGGCGTGCGAGGCGAACGCCGCCGGGGTCGCGTCGCCGAACGTCGCGGTGGTCAGGAGCCCGGTCGCGAGGCCGCGCGCTTCGGCCGCCTCGACCACGGTCTCCCGCGGTCGGCCGGAAGGATCGGCTCCGACATAACCGTCGTTCGTTTTCACGCCCGTGGCATAGGCGGTCGCCGCGGCCGCCGAGTCGGTGACGAAATCGTTCGCGGAATCCGTCGCCACCAGGCCGACCTGCGGCAGCGTGCCGATGCGGTAATCCGCGCCGCGCAACAACCGGGCCAGGGTGAAATGAGCGGAGCCCATGCCGTCGCCGACCACGAGCACGATGCCGTGCGGCGCGGGCTCGCCGGCCGCCGCCGTCCGCGGGAGCATCGCGCCGGCGGGGAGCAGGGTCAGGAGCGCTATATATAAGAGGAGGAGCCGTCGCTGCACGGCGGGCAATGTAACGGCCGGGAAAGGGCTTGTCCACCGCCGCTCGCAGTGCACTCCGCGGTTCTTGCGACGAACGGATACACGGGGCCGGTACCTCGGGTATGCTGGTCCGCTTCCTTCTTTTCCCGACGACCACAGGGAGGTGCGAGTGCGCGAGGCCGATGCGAATCCGCCGGCGGGGCAAATGGGATTCCGTGAATTCGTGGCGCTCATGGCCGCGCTCATGGCGGTCAACGCGCTCTCGATCGACGCTATGCTGCCGGTCCTGCCGCAGATCGGGGAGACCCTGGGCCTCGCCACCCGGAACGAGCAGCAGTGGGTGATTACGGCTTACCTGCTCGGCTTCGGCGCGGCGCAACTCGCCTACGGACCGCTCGCGGATCACTTCGGCCGCAAGCCGGTGCTTCTCACCGGGCTCGCGCTGTACACGGCGTTCTCGGTGCTCGCCGGGTTCACCGGCTCGCTCGCGACGATGATCGTCGCGCGCGCGCTGGCGGGCGTCGGCGCCGCCGCGACGCGCGTGCTCACGATCACCATCATCCGCGATTTCTACTCCGGGCGTCGCATGGCGCGGGTGATGTCGCTGACGTTCATCGTGTTCCTTGCGGCACCCATCGTGGCGCCCTCGCTCGGCCAGGCGATCGCGCTGGCCGCTCCGTGGCAGTGGATTTTCGGCGCGCTCGCGGTCTTCGGCGCCAGCATCGCTCTCTGGGCGGCGCGGCGGCTGCCGGAGTCGCTGCATCCCGAGGACCGGCGCACCATGACTCCGCAGAGCGTCATACGGGGCTTTCGCGTGGTGCTGTCCAGCCGTCTAGCGGTGGGCTACACGCTCGGGCTCAGCGTCATGCTCGGCGCACTGTTCGCGTTCATCAATTCCGTGCAGCAGGTATTCGCCGACGCCCTCGGCAGACCCGCGATGATGCCGCTCATCTTCGCTTTCATCGCCGGCTGGATGGCGGTCGCGTCGTTCCTGAACTCGCGAATCGTGGAGCGCATTGGCACGCGCCGGGTCTCGCACACGGCGTTGCTCGGCTTCATCGGCGTCGCGACCGTGCACGGGCTGGTCGCTTTCGCCGGTTACGAATCCGTGTGGACGTTCGCGGTGCTGCAGTCGGCCATGATGTTCTGCTTCGGCCTGATCGGCGCTAACTTCAATTCCATTGCCATGGAGCCGCTCGGTCACCTCGCCGGTACGGCCTCGTCCGTCATCGGCTTCACAACGACAGTCGCGGGCGCGCTGATCGGCTTCTATGTCGGCCAGCAGTTCGACGGCACCGTCGTGCCGCTCACGCTTGGCTTCGTGGTGTGCGGGGTGACGGCGCTCGGGCTCGTCGCCATCACGGAGCGCGGGCGGCTGTTCCACCCGGCCGAGGCGCCGGCCTGACCGCAGGTTGTCCGGCGGCCTGTCCGGCCGCACGATCAGGATTGGGCAAACCCGGCCAGGACCGGTTCTTTGCCTGTTCGTCCCACCGGCATGGACGCGCCCAGGCTCGGGCATTCCGTCAGCCGCTCGAATTCCTGCATCCCGCGGCGTGCGTCAGGCGAAACGTTTTGCCTGTGTGTCTCACGCCGCATTTCCATCAGACTTTTTTCGTTGGCAGCTCCTCCTGATCAGTACGTATTTTCACTTACGTGTGCTGGTTCAATGGCTGTGACAGGCAACACGCACGGCTGCAAACGAGCACCGTAATCTAGGCGCGCTGTTTGATTTCGACGGCACGCGCATGAAGAGCCGCGTCGAGCATGGAGGAAGGACGACCAGTGAAGGTGCGGATGCTTCTTATATACGCGGCATGCGGCATGGCGATGATGTCGCAGTCCATTGCGGCACAACCGCACGCATCGTTGCAGCTGCCGATGGAGCATTACGCCGGCTACTTCCGCGAGCAGTGCGTGCAGCTGGAGGCCGGCCAGGCTCTGAGGGTCGCTCTCGAAAGTCCATACGCCGTCAGGCTGAACGTGCACCATCACGCTCCGGAGCGCACGGTGTTCCTGGTCGATGCGCTCGTCGACGCCTCGATCACCGACACATTCGACATTCCCTCGGGCGGCGAATATTGCCTCCAGGTGACGAACCCGGAAAACCGGGCGTCTTCGTTCGAGCTGCGGCTCGACTATCGGGTCGACAGCCGCTCATAGAAAAAAACACCGGGCTCTTTTCCTGCCGCGGCTCAACCGCGGCGTTGATCGAGTTTTGCCTTCGGCAAGGAACAATGAACAAGATGTACACGAACATCGCAACGACGATCCTGAAGTTTGCCTCGCTGAGCACGCTCGTTCTGCTGCTGGCACCGGCACTCGCGAGCGCCTCGCACTTTCGTGGCGGCTCGATCACCTGGCAGACGGCCGATCTGGACGACGACGGCCAGCAGAACGACGTCGTCATTACGGTGAAAACCGCGTGGCGCGCAGACGCAATCAACCCCGTTCCGTCCCTCGGGAGTACGCCCGTTCTGCCGAACGGTCTGACACTTATCAGCGAGACCCAGATTTTCGTCGGGGGCGCGGACGCAAGCACGGCAGACTACGCTCTGCAGACGACGTTGCTGGAAGCACGCGACCTGGATCCGAACACGCGCTACCTGGTGGTGTACTCGGGCAGCGCGCGCATCAGCAATCTTGTCAACAATGCGAACGGTATCTGGAAAATCCAGAGCACCATCTACCTCAATGACGGCAATCTCGCGCCCAAGATCGACCTGCCCATCATCTTCCAGGTACCGCAGTTCCAGTCCGACGGCACCACGCCGCTCACGAGCTGGACCTACGACATCGGCTCGACCGACCCGAACGCCGACAAGCTGCGCTACCGGCTGGCCAACCTCGACGAGCTCGGCGGCGGCACGTCGACGAATCCGACCGGGCTCTCCATCAACCCCAATACCGGCCTCCTCACGTGGAGCGGCTCGGGCTCACTGCCCTCGGGCCTGTACAGCGGCGGCATCGTCGCGGAAGACGTCGATCCAGCGGGCAATCCGAAATCGAAGTCACACGTCGATTTCATCCTTGATCTGCGGCCGACTGCCGCGATTGCGTTCACGCCGTCGGCGAGCATCCCCGAGACGCATAACGTTCGGGTGGAGAAGGGCACCACGTACCCTTTCAGCATCGACGGCACCGCCATTGAGACCCAGAGCCTCGGTGACGTCCAGGGCGCGCTGACGGAGCCGAGCGAAGGCAATTTCGTGTTCGACCCGGGCCCGCTCGGCTCCGGGCTGGATCCCGGCACTTACCCGATCACCTTCGAAATCTTCGATACGACCGGCACGCACAGCAACGGGTATCTCACGCTCAACTTCATCGTGCCGGACCCGAACGCGCCGCGCATCGAGAATCTCGAGGGCGACCGGACCGTATATGCGAGCACCGTCTCGCAGCTGGTCGACGACGGTAGCGACGCGGCCGTCACGGACGCCGACAACGCGCACCTCAACGGCGGCCGCCTCAAGTTCAACGTGACGTTCACCGACGGTGAGTTCGAAGTGCTCGGCATCGAATCCGTCGGAGACGGCCCGGGCGAGATACGGGTGACGGGCGATCAGGTCTTCTATGAAGGCCGGCTGATCGGCACGATCGACCCGCTGCTCGACGGCGTCGGCAAGGCGATCCAGATCGATTTCACGACGGACGACGCCACCCTCGCCGCCGCCCAGGCGCTGGTCCGCAGCCTGAGCTACGAAGACACGTTCATCCTGCGGACATCGGGTGACCGCGCGCTCGCGGTCTACATCGAGGACCCCGACGGACACGCAAGCTCGTACGACCTCTTCATCGACGTGCAGGACCACCCGAGCGCCCCGCCTCCCGGTGGCGGCCCGGTGGAAGCCGCGAACCAGCTCACGATCGTGGAAGGCGCGACCGTTTCCCTGAGCGATGAGAACATCAACTACGCGGACCCGGACGCGGGCGACACGGTCACCATCACCGTGGTGAGCACGGCGCACGGCCAGTTCGAGCTCGTGAGCAATCCGGGTGTCGCGATCGGCAACTTCACCCAGGAGCAGGTCACGCTCGGCCAGATCGCTTTTGCGCACGACGGATCGGAGACCGCACCCAGCTACGAGCTTTCGGCTTCGGACGGCACCAATCCCGCGACGGCCGCCTCCGCCGGTGCGATCACGTTCGCGAACGTGGCGGACGAGGCGCCGGCTATTTCCGGTACGCCCGGCACCTCGGTCATGGAGAACACGGCGTACACGTTTACGCCTGCGGCCAGCGACGACGACGTCGGCGCCGGCAGCAACCTGACATTCAGCGTCGGCAACCTGCCGGCGTGGGCGTCGTTCGACACGGCGACCGGCACGATCTCCGGCACGCCGGACGAAACTGCCATCGGCATCTATTCCAACATCGTCGTGACCGTGACGGACGACGGTGGGCTCTCTGCCTCGCTGCCGGCGTTCAGCATCGCGGTGCTGGCAAACCCCGACGACGACGGCGACGGTGTGCCCGACACGCAGGAAGCCACGGACGGCACCGATCCGAACGATCCCGCCGATTACCGGGACACGGACGGCGATGGTGTGCCCGACTACGTCGAGGGCACGGACGGCACCGACCCGAACGACGCCGGCGACAATACTGATACGGACGGCGACGGCGTACCGGACTACGTCGAGGAGCACGTCTACGGCACCGATCCCGGCGTTGCCGATGCGGACGACACCGATGGCGACGGCGTGCCCGACTACCAGGAAACGTACCAGGACGGCACCGACCCGAGCGACGGCGGCGACTTCCTGGATTCCGACGGCGACGGCGTGCCCGACTACGTCGAAAACGCCGACGGTACCGACCCGCACGATGCGGCCGACGCCACCGATACGGACGGCGACGGTGTGCCGGATTACGTCGAGGAAGACGCCGGCACCGACCCGGGTGATCCGGCGGACGTCACCGACACGGATAGCGACGGCACCCCCGACTACGTGGAGAATCGCGACGGCAGCGATCCGGCGGATCCGGCGGACAGCCGCGACACTGACGGCGACGGCGTCCCCGACTACGTCGAGCAGCATGCCGACGGCACCGACCCGGACGACCCGGCGAGCTACAAGGACAGCGACGGCGACGAGGTGCCCGACTACGTCGAAGACAACGACGGCACGGACCCGGCGGACCCCGCCGACGTCACCGACACGGACGGCGACGGGACGCCCGACTACGTCGAGAATCGCGACGGCACGAATGCGGCCGACCCGACCGACGTCACCGATACCGACGGCGACGGCGTCCCCGATTACGTCGAGGAACACCAGGACGGCACGGACCCGGGCGATCCGTCGAGCTACGGCGACGGCGACGGCGACGAGGTGCCGGACTACGTCGAAGACAACGACGGCACCGACCCGGCCGACCCGACCGACGTGCTCGACACGGACGGAGACGGCACGCCCGACTACGTCGAGGACAGGGAAGGCACCGATTCCGGCGATCCCGCCGACGTCATCGATACCGACGCCGACGGTGTCCCCGATTACGTCGAGCAGCACGCGGACGGCACCGATCCGAACGATGCCGCCGATGCAACCGACACGGACGGCGACGGCGTGCCCGACTACGTGGAGAACAGGGACGGCACCGACCCGGCGAACCCCGGGGACGTGAAGGACACGGACGGCGATGGTGTGCCCGACTACGTCGAAGAGCACCAGGACGGCACCGGCCCGAACGACGCGTCGGATGCGACCGACACCGACGGCGACCAGGTACCCGACTACGTCGAGGAGATGCAAGGCACGGATCCGGACGATGCCGGCGACTACCGCGACACGGACGGCGACCGGGTCCCCGATCACGTGGAAGCCGCGCGCGGCACCGACCCCGGCGACGCCGCCGATTTCGCCGACGGCGATGGCGACGGCGTGCCGGATTATGTCGAGACGGAGATCGACGGCACGGACCCCGCCGACCCGGCGGACCGCCTGGACAGCGACGGCGACGGCACCCCCGATTACGTCGAAGAGAAGACGCAAGGCACCGATCCGAACGATGCCGGCGACTTCCTCGACACCGACGCCGACGGCGTGCCGGATTACGTGGAGGAGCACGTGTACGGCACCGACCCGCTCGCGGCGGACACCGGAGACGGTGACGGCGACGGCGTGCCGGACTACATCGAAACCTACGTCGACGGCACCGACCCCGCAAACGCCACCGACTACGTCGACACCGACGGCGACCGCGTGCCGGATTACGTCGAGACCGAAGTCGAGGGCTCGAATGCCGCCGACGCGGGCGATTACGCCGACGGCGACAACGACGGCGTGCCCGACTACGTCGAGAACGTGCAGGGCACGGATCCGAACGCGCCCGGCGACTTCCGGGACAGCGACGGGGACGGCGTGCCGGACTTCACGGAGGAGCAGGCGGGCACCGACCCGAACGATGCGACCGATGCGCCGGTCGCGACGGCGACCATCGACGCGAGCGGCCGCTTCACGAAGGTGACGCGCGCCCGCCTGGTCGAGCTCGGGCTCATCGCGTCCGCGGACCTGGATTGCTGCGGCGACTACAGGCTGTCGACGCTGGACGGCGAACCGCTGTTCGCCCCCGGGCGCAACCGTATCGACTGGGACGGTCCCGGCACGAACGTGCTGATCGTGCGTCCGCGGGTTTCGCTCGGCCCAGATAAGACCGTGACGGAAGGCGAGATCGCGCAGTTCAGCCTGTACCTGAACGGCCTCTCGCCGGAATACCCTCTGATCGTCCCGTACAAGGTGTCGGGCAGCGCTACGCCCGCCGGCGATCACGACCTGCTGGCGAAAGGCGCGGCGGTGTTCGCAGCGGGCGAGACGGAAGCGACCGTCACGTTCCTCGTGAACGAGGACCACGTGACCGAGGGCGAGGAGACGATCGTCATCACTCTCGACGACCCGGCCCTCAACCTCGGCAGCCGGTCCACGCAGACGCTCCACATCGTCGAGGGGAATCTCCCTCCGGTGGTCGAGCTCGGCATCACGCAGGCCGGCCGCGTCGGCCTCACCGTTTCGCAGTCTGAGGGGCCGGTCGTGGTGACCGCGACCGTGACGGACCCGAACGCCGGCGACACGCACGGTCTCGATTGGTCGAGAACCAGCGCTGAGCTCGAGGACGGCGACGCCGCCCCCGCGACGTTCACGTTCGAGCCGTCCGCGATCGTCGAGGGCACCTACGAGCTCGCGCTCGCGGTGTCCGACGACGGCGAGCCGGCCGCGACCGCGACGGCGTCTGTGCGGATCCGCGTGGTGGCGAGCCTGCCGCTGCTCGGCGCCGCCGACAGCGACGGGGACGGGCGGAGCGACGCCGACGAAGGACACGGCGACGTGGACGGCGACGGCATCCCCGACTGGCTCGATCGTTACGATGCCGCGAGCGTGCTGCAGGAGATCGCGAGCGAGCCGCAGAGCTACCTGATCGAATGCGATCCGGGCACGCGCTGCAGGCTCGGCAATTACGCGATGGCCGGTGCGGCGGGCGGCGCGCTCGTCGGCGGCGCGGGCGATGCGCTGCCGCAGGGAATGGGCGACGACATCGATTACGACAACGTCGGCGGTGTGTTCGACGCGGAGACCTGGACGGCGCTCGCCGGACAGTCGGTGCGCCTCGTCGTGCCGCAGCGCGCTCCCGTGCCCGCGAACGCTTCGTTCCGTGTGTACGTGAGCGGCGGCTGGGTCGACTTTGCGGAAGACGCGGCGAACGGCGTCGCGTCCGCCCCCGGCGAAGCGGGTGTATGCCCGCCGCCCGGCGATGCCGGTTACACGCCCGGCCTCACGCCCGGCGATCTCTGTGTGCAGGTGGTGATCGAGGACGGCGGCGCGAACGACGCGGACGGCGTCGCGGACGGCAAGGCGATACTGCTCGGCGGTGTCGGCGAGGCGGTCGACGTCGAGTACCGCACCGGCGGCGGCGAGAGCGGCGGCGGAGCGGCCGGTCCCTACCTGCTGCTCCTGCTCACGGCCGGCCTGCTCGGCGGGGCGCGGCGGCGGGAGAACGTCGTCCGCGCCTTGCGCCGCGGCTGCCTCGTCGCTTGCGCGGCGGTGCTGCTCGTTCCGGCGCGCGGCGCTCTCGCGCAACAAGCGGACGGCGCGTGGTGGCGGTCGTTGTACGTCGCCGCGAACGTCGGCAGCGCGGACACGGACGTCGGCGCGGACGAGCTCGAGGGCGAGTTCGCGCGAACCGGAATCGAGGCGGACATCGCGGAAGTTGAAAGCGGCCGCATTGGGTGGGGCGCCGCGCTGGGCATGCCGCTCGGCCGCGGCTTTGCGCTCGAGGCGGGATACCAGAACCTCGAGGAAACGGAAATCACTTTCACGACGCTCAGCACCGCGCAGAATCTCGCCCGGGTATACCCGGAATCGGGCGAAGGCTGGACGCTTTCGGCGCTCTACGAGCGCCAGCTTTCCGGGCGGGCCAGTGCCTGGCTGCGCGCGGGGGCGTTCGACTGGAAAAACGAATTCGAGACGCTGCGCCTCGACCATGAGGTGCGGGTGGACACGTCGACCGCTTCCGGCACGGACTTCTACTGGGGCGCCGGCGTCGCCTGGCGCCTCGGCGGGCGGTTCAGCGTCGGCCTCGAGTACCAGCGCTTCGAGTTCACGCGGCACCCGGTGGGCTACACCCGGTGCAGCCTGCGCTGGTGGCCGGGGCGCGACTGAGCCCCCGCCCCGAAGGCGCCGTTGCGGCAAGACCCCCTGCAGGAGCGCGCATCGCGCGCAATCGATCGTGGCTTCGCCCACGGGTTCCCGCCCAGGGGCAGGGGGGGCTGGATGAGAATGCTTCTCATTGACGTTTGCGCGCGAATGAGTATCATTCTCAACAACGAGAACAGCGGAGCCTCCCGCCATGCCCGGCACACCGCCGCGTCCCCGTACCGTCGCCCAACGCTCGGCGCTCGCCACCGCGGTGAGCCTTGCGATCTCACCGGCCGCTTTCGCCGACGCGCCGTCGGACGTGCCGGACCAGGTCGTCGTCGAAGGCCGGCCGTACGAAACCGATTCGGAATCGCGCAAGTTCACCGCGCCGCTGATCGAGACCCCGAAGTCCGTCTCGATCATCCCCTCCGAGCTCGTCGAGGAGCAGGGCGCCACGTCGCTGGTGGAAGCGCTGAAGAACGTGCCCGGCGTGACGTTCAACGCCGGCGAGGGCGGCCAGCCCGCGGGCGACAACCTGAAGATCCGCGGCTTCGACGCCGGCGCCGACGTCTTTATCGATGGCGTCCGCGACGCGGGCTCGCAGACGCGCGACGTCTTCGCCCTCGAGCAGATAGAGGTCACGAAGGGACCGGGCTCGGCGTACTCGGGACGCGGCGCCGCCGGCGGCTCCGTGAACCTCGTAACCAAGAAGCCAGAGGCCGAGCAGTTTCTCCGCACCACCCTGGGCAGCGGCACCGACGAGTACCTGCGCGCCACCGTAGACGCCAATCACCCGCTTTCCGACAGCGCCGCGCTGCGCCTCAACCTGCTCGGCCACCAGGGCGACGTGCCGGGACGGGACGGCGTATCGATCGAGCACTGGGGCGTTGCGCCGTCGCTCGCGCTCGGCATCGGCCGTCCCACGCGCGTCAACGCCGATTACTACTGGTACCGTACGGACGACATCCCCGATTACAGCATTCCGTACGGCCGCAACGCCGACAACACGGAGCCGGCGGGGCCGCCCGTGGACGTCGATCGCGAGAATTTCTACGGCTTGCTGAACCGCGACTTCCAGAAGACCGGCGCCGACATCGGCACGCTGGAAGTGATCCACGATTTCTCCGACAGCCTGAGCCTCCGCAACATCACGCGCTACGGCGAGACCTCGAACAATTACATCGTCACCAATCCCGACGACAGCCGCGCCAACGTCGCTAACGGCTTCGTGCTGCGCAACACCAAGAGCCGCAACTCCGTGACGACGACGAAAGCGAATCTCACGGACCTCACCGCCCGCTTCGAGACCGGCGGCATCGCGCACAGCCTGGTCACGGGTTTCGAGATCAGCAACGAGCGCATGCGCAACCAGAATTACGACGTGGCGATACTCTTCGGAGACAACGCGAACGAGGATTTCCTGAATTCCTGCAGCGCCCCGGGCGCCGTAGGCGCGGCTTCGAACTACAACTGCACGACGCTCGCGAACCCGAACCCGCACGATCCGTGGACCGGGACCATCACCCCGTCCGACGAGGCGACGATCGCGGAAACCGACACCTGGTCCGTGTTCGCCTTCGACACGCTGGAGCTCGGCGAGCGCTGGTCCTTGAACCTCGGCCTGCGCTACGACGATTACCGCACCGAGCAGCTCGAGGGGCTGATCGACGCGCCGGAGCGGTTCACCAACGACAGCAATTTCTGGAACCACCAGCTCGGCCTCGTCTACCAGCCGGTCGAGAACGGCAGCATTTACCTGTCCACCGGTACGTCGTCCACGCCGTCCGGCAACACGCTGGGCGACGGCACCGAGAACATCGGCACGGAAAACGCCGATCTCGAGCCGGAACGCAGCGAGAACTACGAGCTCGGCACGAAATGGGAGCTGCTCCAGGGCCGGCTCGCCCTCACTTCGGCGCTGTTCCGGGCCGAGAAGACGAATGCCCGCGTAGCCATCGAGCCGGGACGAAACGGCCGCGAGCAGACGATCGGCGAGCAGGAAGTGAACGGGTTCGAGTTTGGCATTTCCGGTGAGCTCACGGAGAGCTGGCAGCTGTACGCGAGCTACACGTTCCTCGATTCCGAGATCGTGGACGACGGCCCGATCGACGCCAACGAAGGCAACGAGTTCCCGAACACGCCGCGCCACAGCGCCAACCTGTGGACCACGTGGCAGCTCACGGAGGCCCTGTCGCTCGGCGCGGGGGCAACGTACGTGGACCTGCGCTACGGCGACCCGGAGAACACCGTCTGGGCGCCGAGCTACACGCGCTACGACGCGATGGCGGAATACGCGGTCACCGAGCGGGTCACGCTGCGCCTGAACGTCGACAACGTCACGGACGAGGTGTATTTCGTGCGTCCGTACCGCAGCCACTACGCGGCTCTCGGCCCGGCGCGCTCCGCGGTGCTCACCGCGAGCGTCGAGTTCTGAGCGGCGGATGCTGCTGCACGTTCCCGAGGTACTGAGCGCGGACCAGGTCCGCGCCTTCCGCTCGCGCATGAAGGCGGCCGAGTGGGTGGACGGCGGCGTCACCGCCGGGTTCCAGTCCGCCGGCGTGAAGCGCAATCTCCAGCTCCCGCAGAACTCCGCCGTGGCGCGCGAGCTCGGGGCAGAGGTGCTGGACGCGCTGGATGCGAGCCTCCTGTTCAACGCGGCGGCGCTCCCCGCGCGCGTATTCCCGCCGCTCTTCAACTGCTACCGCGAGGGACAGACCTTCGGCGCGCACGTGGACAACGCCATCCGGGCGGTGCCGGGCACCGGTCATCGCGTGCGCACGGACATCTCCGCGACGCTGTTCCTGAGCGAGCCGGACGAGTACGACGGCGGCGAGCTGGTCATCGACGACACCTACGGCCCGCACAAGGTGAAGCTCGCGGCGGGCCACCTCGTGCTCTATCCCGGCACCAGCCTGCATCGCGTGCTGCCCGTGAGGCGCGGCGCGCGCTACGCATCCTTTTTCTGGATCCAGAGCCTCGTGCGCGAGGACGCGCAGCGCGCGCTCCTGTTCGACCTCGACATGGCGATCGTGGGGCTGCGCCGGCAGCTCGGCGACAACGAGCAGGTGCTCTCGCTCACCGGCGTGTACCACAACCTGCTGCGGCGCTGGTCGGCGGTTTAGTGTGGCGCAAAACGATCTTCTGGGTGCACCTGACCTGCGGCGTCACCGCGGGTCTCGTCATCCTGATGATGTCGGCCACGGGCGTGCTGCTCACCTACGAGCGCCAGATGCTCGGCTGGGCGGAAAGGCAGCTCGTGAGCGAGCCGGGCGATGCGCGCCGCCTCGGGATCGCGGAGCTGCTGCAGGCCGCGAGAAAGCAGGAACCCGCGTTCGCACCTTCGTCGGTCACGCTGTCCGCGCACCCGCGCGCGCCGGTCGAGCTCTCGGCCGGCCGCGGCAACACGCGTCTCGTCGATCCCTACACCGCCCTGATCGTCGGCGACGGCGAGGGCGGCCTGCACGCGTTCTTCGACGCGGTGCGCGGCTGGCATCGCTGGTTCAACGCCGAAGGCGAGCATCGCGACCTGGCGCGCGCCGCGACCGGCGCCTGCAACCTCGCGTTCCTGTTCCTGGTGCTGAGCGGTATGTACCTGTGGCTGCCGCCGGTTTTCAATCGGGCCGCGTTGCGCGTGCGCTTCTGGTTCAACCCCAGGGCGGGCACCGGCAAGGCGCGCGACTACAACTGGCATCACGTGTTTGGCATCTGGAGCGCGGTGCCGCTCGCCGTCATCGTCGCGAGTGCCACGGTGTTCAATTACGAATGGGCGAATGCGGCGGTGTACCGCTTTTTCGGCGAAGAGCCGCCGGCGCGGCGCGGCGCGGCCGCGAGCACGCCGCCGTCGGCGCTTGCAGACAGCTCCGCCGGCGAGCTGCACCGGCTCGACCGGCTCGTCGCCCGCGCCGCGGCGGCCGTTCCCGGCTGGCAGCGGCTGACGCTCGAGCTCCCGGAAACGGGCGCCGCTGCGGTCGAGGTCGCCGTCGATCGCGGCACCGGCGGGCAGCCGCAGCTGCGCCACGACCTCGTGCTCGACCGCGCCACCGGCGAGGTCCTCGCGAACGAGCGCTTCGCCGGCACGCCAGCGCGCCGCGCCCGCTCGATGCTGCGTTTCCTGCACACGGGGGAAGCGTTGGGATGGGCCGGGCAGACCGTCGCCGGCATCGTGTCGGCCACGAGCACCGTCATGGTATGGACCGGGCTCGCGCTCGCGTGGCGGCGCCTCGTGCGCCCGTTGCTCGCGCGCCGGTCGGCCGTGCGAAGCGCGGGCGTGCCGCTGCCGCGCACGGAGCCGCGCGACGGCTGAGCTCGCGCGGCGCGTTCAGTCGCCTCCGTCGTCGTCCGTCGCGGCCGCGAGATGCGCAATGCGCGCGATGGCGCTGAGCAGGTCGGTCGTATCCACCGGTTTCGCGAGATGCCCCTGGTAGCCGGAGCGGAAGGCCCGCGCGCGATCCTCCGTGCGCGCGTAGGCCGTGAGCGCGATGGCCGGTATCCCGGAGGCCTCGCCGTCGGACTCACGGATCCGCTGCAAGAGCTCATAGCCGTCCATTCCCGGCAGCCCGATGTCGCTGATCAGCAGGTTCGTCGCCGAATCCGGCAACAGCGCGAGAGCCTCGTCGGCGTTGCGGGCCGGCACCACCTGCGCGCCCTGCGCCGCGAGGAACCGCACGAGGAAATCGAGCGTGTCCTTCTCGTCCTCGACGACGAGGATTCGCAAGTCGCTGAGTGCATCGTTCGGCAGCGGCGCCGGGTCGCGTGAGCCGCTCCGGACCTGCGCGACCTCCGCCGGGGCGCCGAACGGCAGGGCTACGGTGAACGCGGCGCCCTGGCCCTCGCCGGCGCTGTCCGCCTGGATCGTGCCGCCGTGCAGGTCGACGAGGTGCTTCACGATGGACAGACCGAGTCCCAAACCGCCTGCCCTGCGCGTGTTCAGCAGGCTGGTCGGATTGAAGCGATCGAAGATGCGCGGCAGGATTTCGGGGCGGATGCCGATGCCGGTATCCGACACGGAGATTTCCGCGTTGCCGCCGGTCCTGCGCACGCCGACGGTGACGCTCCCGCCCTCCGGCGTGAACTTGATTGCGTTCCAGAGCAGGTTCCAGACGATCTGCTGCAGGCGCGACGGATCGCCGGCGATCGGAATCGCCTCCGTTTCCTGCGGCGCGTGAATAGTGAGCTGCTTTTCCTGCGCGGCCTGCTGCACCGTCTCGATCACGTCGTGAACGAGCGAAGTCAGGTCGACCCGCTCGATTGTGAGACGCAGCTTGCCGGAGACGATGCGGCTCACGTCGAGCAGGTCGGAAACGAGCTGGGCCTGCACGCGCGTGTTCCGCGAGATGACGTCGAGGCCCCGCGCGACGATGTCCTGGTCGGACGGGCTCTGCATCATGAGCTGGGTCCACCCGAGAATCGCGTTCAACGGCGTCCGCAGCTCGTGCGAGACCATGGCGACGAACTCGTCCTTGACGCGGTTGGCGCGCTCGGCCTCGGCACGCGCCGCCCGTTCGGCTTCGAGCAGCCGCTCGCGCTCGGCAAGCGCCTCGCGCCGTTCGCGCTCCATGCGCCGCCGCTCGCCGATGTCGCGGAACACGAGGACGGCGCCGACGATCCGGCCGTCGCGGTTGCGGATCGGTGCGCCGCTGTCGTCGATCGGGCGCTGGGTGCCGTCGGCTGCGATCAGCAGCGTGTGATTGGCAAGCCCGACGACCACGCCTTCCGCCAGCACCCGCGTCACCGGACTGTCGACGGTGCGGCCGGAGTCCTCGTTGACGATGCGGAACACGTCGATGCAGTTCCGGCCGAGGGCCTGGTCCAGGCGCCAGCCCGTGAGGTGCTCGGCAACCGGATTCATGAACACGACCCGGCCCTGCACGTCCGTCGCGATCACGGCATCACCGATGCTCTCGAGCGTGGTCTCGAACCATTCGCGCTGCTCGGCGAGCGCCGCCTCGGCTTTCCGTTCCTCGGTCACGTCGCGGAACACGAGCACCGCGCCGACGGCCTCGCCCGAGCCGTCGGAGATCGGCGCCGCGCTGTCCGCGATCGGGCGCATGCTGCCGTCCTTGTGCACCAGCACGGTGTGGTTGGCCAGGCCGACCACGTGTCCCGAGCGCATCACCAGGCCCGCCGGATTCTCGACCGGCTGGTGCGTCTTCTCGTTGACGATCCGGAACACTTCCGTCAACGGACGGCCGATTCCCTCGCCGCGGATCCACCCCGTCAGGTCCTCGGCGGTCGGATTCATGAACGTCACGACGCCATCCCGGTCCGCTGCGATCACACCGTCGCCGATGCTGCTCAGCGTGACCCGCAGCCACTCCTTCTGGGCGGCGAGCTGGCGCGCCAGGCGCTTCCGCTCGCCGATGTCCCGCGCCACCTTGGCGACGCCGATCACGTTGCCGGATTCATCGCAGATGGGGGATATGGCCAGGGAAACGTCGACCGGCCGGCCGCCTTTGGCCAGCCGCACCGTTTCCAGGTGCTCGATGCGCTCGCCGGCGCGGACCTTCGACAGGATCATGTCCTCCTCGGCGTACCGATCGGCGGGAATGATGAGGTAGATCGGGCGGCCAATCATTTCCTCCGCCGTGTAACCAAAGATGCGCTCGGCGCTCGCGTTGCACGAAGTGATGATGCCGTTCAGGTCCTTGGCGATGATCGCGTCCGTCGAGGACGAGATGATCGCCGCGAGGTAGGACTCCCGTTCGCGGGCGCGCTTGCGCCCGGTGATGTCGCGCGCGATCTTCGATGCGCCGACGATGTTGCCGCGGCCATCGTGTATCGGTGAGATCGTCAGCGACACGTGGATCAGCCGGCGGTCCTTCGTGATCCGCACGGTCTCGAAATGGTCGATGCGCTCGCCGCGGCGCAGGCGGCTCAGGATGTCGTCTTCTTCCGCTTGCCGGTCGGGTGGGATCAGCATGCGCACCGGCTGGCCGATCAGCTCCTCGGGCCGATAGCCGAAGATGCGCTCGGCCGCGGGATTGGCGGACTGGATGATACCGTCGAGGTTCTTCGACAGGATGGCGTCGTCGGAGGATTCGACGATGGCGGCCAGCATGGCCAGGTTTACGGATTGGCGAGCGTCGTCCATGAGCGATCTACCGGCGCCATCCGTGCGCCGGCACCTCCTTGTGATTTACCACTTTTCGCCGAACGGGCGTACGTCGATCTCGAAGCTCCAGGCGGAGCGCGGCTGCTTCGCCAGCCACACCGCGCTCGCGGCCATGTCCTCGGGCTTGAGGAAAAACTCGTCCGGCTTGTCCGGCATCCTCTGCCGCGTGCGCGGCAGGTCGACGACCGCGTCGATCACGACCAGCGCGACGTGAATGCCCTGCGGGCCGAGCGTGCGCGCCATGGATTCGGCGAGGCTGCGCTGTGCCGCCTTGGCCGGTGCGAAGGCCGCCGTGCGCGGCCCGCCGCGCTTCGAAGCGGTCGCGCCGATGAAGATGATGCTGCCGTGGCCCGCCGCCTTCATCGCCGGGATCACTGCCTGGCTCGCGGCGAGCGCGCCGTACGCGTTCACGCGCCACGAGGCTGCGAAATCGTCGAGGCTGATCGATTCGACGTCGCCCCACACCCCGGAGCCTGCGTTGTAGACGAGCGTCTCCGGATCGCCCATCTCGCGGCGAATCGCGGCGAAGGTGTCCCGCACAGCCGCGCCGTCGGTGACGTCGCAGGCGTACGCGCGGCTGTCGGCCAGCTCCCCGGCGAGCCGCGCGGTGAAATCGGTATCGCGGGCGAGCAGGGCGACCGCCATGCCCTCGTCCGAGAACGCGCGCGCGAGGGCCGCGCCGTTGCCCTCGCCGACCCCCGCGACCACGCAAACCGGTTTGTCCATTGATACACCTCCTGCGCGCGCTCGATGGCGCGTCCTGTGCTCGCGCTCAATGGCGCGGCTCACGGCGTCAAATGTAACCTGTGAGGAGAGCGGCGCGAATGCGCCGCGTGGCGCGTTGTTTCCGCGGGCTTTCCGCGGCAGGTTTATGCGCCACCTGTACCGAAGTCTAGCGCCTCGCGCAGGGCAGTGCAGCCCTTGTAGAACGTTTCAGGTGAATTTTCAATGGCTTGCAAAGGGGACAGACAGCGCCTTGCGTCCCGGCGCGAATGATCCGAAACTCGTTCATCTCTCGCGATTTCGGGCTCGGAGACAGCCATGCAGTTGAACGTCAACGGCCGCTCGCACGAGCTGGGCGACATCGATCCCTCGACACCGCTGCTCTGGGCGCTGCGCGATACCCTGGGCCTCGTCGGCACCAAGTACGGCTGCGGCGTCGGCCAGTGCAGCGCCTGCACCGTGCATGTCGACGGCGCGCCGGTGCAATCCTGCCAGCTGCCTCTGTCGGCGCTCGCCGGGCGCAAGATCACCACGATCGAAGGGCTGGCCGCACCGGACGGCACGCTGCACCCGCTGCAGCAGGCATGGATCGACGAGGACGTGCCGCAGTGCGGCTACTGCCAGGCCGGCCAGCTCATGAGCGCCGCCGCGCTGCTGGCACAGAAGCCCGAGCCTTCGGACGCCGACATCGACGCCATGATGTCGCGCAATCTCTGCCGTTGCGGCACCTACAACCGCATCCGCAAGGCCATTCACCGCGCGGCGCAGGCGGAGGGCAAGTCATGAGCAGCACGTCGAAGCCATCCCTCGATCCGAACCTCCCCGCGTTCATGCAGAAGGTCATTGCCGCGGGCGGCGCCGCCGTGAGCCGGAGGCAGTTCATGAAGCTCGGCGGCATCGTCGGCGGCGGTCTCGTGATCGGGCTCACGCTCGGCGCCGGGGTGCTGAAGCCCGGCAAGCGCCGCCTGACGGCCGAAGGCGCTTTCGTGCCCAATGCCTACGTGCAGGTGAAGCCGGACGGCGAAGTCATCCTGTATGCGAAGAACCCGGAGATCGGCCAGGGTGTGAAGACGTCGCTGCCGATGATCGTCGCCGAGGAGCTCGATGCCGACTGGTCGCGCGTGCGCGTCGAGCAATCCGCCATCAGCGAGCAGTTGTTCGGCGAGCAGTTCGCCGGCGGCTCCCTGTCGGTGCCGCGCAACTGGGACTCCTTGCGGCGCGCCGGTGCCGTCGCGCGCGCGATGCTGGTCGCGGCCGCGGCCGAGCAGCTCGAGGTCGATCCCGCGGAGCTCGTCACCGAGGCGGGCTTCGTGATCCACGAAGCGTCGGGCCGCAAGCTCGGGTATGGCGCGCTCGCGCAGCGCGCCGCGGCGATGCCCATGCCGGACCCGGAGGACGTGCCGCTCAAGGATCGCAAGCAGTTCCGGCTGCTCGGCCGGCGCATCACCGGCGTCGACAACCACGCGTTGGTGACGGGCCAGCCGCTCTTCGGCATCGACCAGCGCGTGCCGGGCATGCTGTACGCCGTGTACGTCAAGGCGCCCGCGATCGGCGCGCGTGCCGTCTCGGCCAACCTCGCGCAGGTGAAATCGTTGCCGGGAGTGAAGGACGCGTTCCTGCTGGAGGCGAGCGGCACGCCGGTGGAGTTCGATACGTCCGGCGCCGGCATGCTGTCCGGCGTGGCGATCGTCGCCGATTCGACCTGGGCGGCGTTCAAAGCGGCCGACGTGCTCGAGGTGGAGTGGGACGAGAGCGAAGCGTCGAGCGACAGCTGGCGGGCCGCCGTCGCGGAAGCCGGGCGGCTGGCTTCGGGATCTCCGCAGCAGGTGCTGGGCGAGACGGGCGACGTCGATGCCGCGCTCGCCGGCGGCGCGAAGACGATCGAGGCGTTCTACAGCTATCCGTTCGTCGCGCACGCCGACCTCGAGCCGCAGAACTGTACCGCCTGGTGCAAGGATGACGGCACGGTCGAGATCTGGGCGCCGACGCAGACGCCGCAGGGCGCAGTCGAAGGCGCCGCGGCCTTCCTCGGCATCGGCATGGACAAGGTGCTGCTGCACCAGCTCCGGGCCGGCGGCGGCTTCGGCCGCAGGCTCGCGAACGACAGCGTCATCCAGGCGGTGGCGATCTCGAAGCGCGTCGGCGCGCCGGTGAAGGCGCAGTGGCGGCGCGAGGACGACATGCGCTTCGATTACTACCGCCCGGGCGGCTTCCACTCGTTCCGCGCTGCGCTCGATGCGCAGGGGCGGCTCGCCGCGTTCGAGGATCACTTCATCACGTTCACGCGCGACGGCAAGGAGCCGGTGACGAGCGGCAGCCTGAAGGCCGACGAGTTCCCGGCGAGTGTGCTGCCGAACGCGCGCATGGCGCAGTCGCTGATCGCATCAAAGCTGCCGACGGGACCGTGGCGCGCGCCGGGCTCGAACGCCATCGCGTTCGCCATCCAGAGCTTCCTGCACGAGTGCGCGGTCGCGGCCGGGCGCGATCACGTGGAGTTCCTGCTGGAAGTGATGGGCGAGCCGCGCTGGCTGAAAGAGGGCGATCTCTGGTCGCTGAACACCGGTCGTGCCGCGGGCGTCATCCGCCTCGCGGCCGAGAAAGCGGGCTGGGGCCGCCAGATGCCGAAGGGCCGCGGGCTCGGGCTCGCGTTCCACTTCAGTCACGCGGGGCACATCGCCGAGGTGGCCGACGTGAGCGTCGACGAGAATAAAAAGCTCACGGTGCACAAGGTCACGGTCGCCGCGGACATCGGGCCGATCGTGAACCTCTCCGGTGCCGAGAACCAGGCGGAGGGGTCGGTGGTGGACGGCTTCAGCACGGCGTTCGGCCTCGAGATCACGTTCGAGGACGGGCGCGCGCAGCAGAGCAACTTCGATCGCTATCCGCTGCTGCGCATTCCGCACGCGCCGCCGGTCGAGGTGCACTACGTCGCATCGGATTTCCCGCCGACCGGCACCGGCGAGCCGGTGCTGCCGCCGGTCGCGCCGGCGATCTGCAACGCGATCTACGCCGCCACCGGCCACCGCGTCCGCTCCCTGCCGCTGGTGAACGAAGGCTTCACCGTGCAGGAGCGCGCACCGCGCGCGACCTGAAATCGGAACCGCCCGCGTCGTCGGCCGGGGGGTTGCAGGAGCGCGCATTGCGCGCTCCTGCAGACGCAACGGCCGCCCGGGCAATGCTCAGCGGGCCTTCGCGGGCTCCGGGATGAATTCCTGCCAGTCGCTCTCGTCCGGCCGCGGCGTCAGCAGGCTCACGATGACCAGCGTCGAGACGGACACGATCACCGCCGGGATGGCGATGTAATCCGTGTCGAAGGGGAAGGACAGGCCGAGCACCCGGAACGGCTCGCCATTCCTCGCGATCGAGCTCAGCACCGTGATCGCGACCACGGTGAGCATACCCGTCGCGATCGAGGCCACGCCCGCGACGGCAGTGACGCGTTTCCAGAAGAATGCGGCGAGCAGGGGCGGGGCGAGCGAGGCGCCGATCATCGTGTAGGACACGAGCGCCATCTCGAGAATGGTCTCAAACTGGCTCATCATCAGCCAGGCCAGGACGCCAAGCCCGACGATGCACGCCCGCTGTATCCAGACGACCTGTCCCTGCCCGGCATTCCGCACGACGAAGCCCTGGACCAGGTCCCGCGTGAGGTTCGTCGAGGCCACCATGAGAAAGGTGTTGCCCGTGGACAGGATGATGGCCGCGCCGGCGGCCATCAGCATCACGCCGACGAACACCGGCAGCTGCTCGAAGCCGATGCGCAGGATGATCTCCTCGGCCATGGCGCGATCGATCGAGCCGTCGGCGAGAAAGAAGCGCGGGTCGCCGGAGTAGATCGCGAACCCGACCAGCGCGATGAGCATCATCAACGTCTCGACCAGCACGACGCCGACGAACATGCCAAGCACCGCGCGCCGGGCGTTCTTCTCGTTGTCCGCCGACGAGAACTTCTGGTACATGCTGCTCTCGCTCATGAGCAGGAGGAACGTCGGCAGCGCGATGCCGATCACCCACAGTGCGTCGTGACCGCCCATCACGGACAGGTGCCCGGGCTCCGTCGCACGGATGGTGGCGAAGACGGCGTCGAAGCCGCCGTGCGCCGCCGCGGCGAACGGCAGGGCCGCGATCATGGCGAGCAGCATGATGGCGCCGTTGAATACGTCGATGGCAACGATGGAGACCATGCCCGCGAGCACGGTGAAGCCGACGATCAGCGCCGCCGAGATCAGCATGCCGGTCTGCGGTGAGATCGCGCCTTCCGACAGGATGGAGATGAAGCGGCCGCCGCCTTTGAACTGGTAGCCGGCGATCACGAGGTACGCGACGATGACGGTGATCGTGCCGAGCACCTTCGCGACGCGCCCGTAGCGCCTCTCGAGCAGGTCCGTGAGCGTGTACTGCGCGATCCGCCGGACCCGGGCAGCGATCAGGTACACGACGAGGATGCCGATCCACGCACCGGACGAGAACCACAGCTCCGAGACGCCGGTGCGGAACGTGAGCCCCGCAGTGCCGAAGAGGCTGCCCGAGCCGATCCAGGTGCAGACGAGCGTCGCGACCAGCATGTACACCGGCACACGCCGTCCGGCGACCATGAAGTCGTCGGCGGAGCGCACCGTGCGCGTCTTCCAGATGCTGACGCCGAGCAGGACCATGACGTATACGACGACGACGGCGAGGTAGATCATGGGCGGCTGTTCCTGTCGCGCGGTGACCGCGGCCGATTATACGGCCGGGTAACCCCCAAACCCGCAACCCTCCTCCCGCGCGACCCAATTTCGCCGCGCCACACGGACCGCAGGACCCCGCCACGCGGCGACCAAACAACCCACCGCCGATCGAAAGGAGCCACCGTAGGAGCGCGAACCGCGCGCGACCGGATCGTTGCACGCACTCTTTAGGATCGCATCGTTCACGCACATTGCCGGTCCGTGGCTGGGGCGATGCCGCGGCCGGGGGAGCTCCCTCTCGGCGCCGGACGCAAGTACGTCCATGTAGTCCTGCGGGCTCGGCTGTCCCTGCCTCGCACGCCGCCGAGAGGGACTCCCCCGGCCGCGGCTCCGCCCTGTTTTCGATGGTGCCGTGCGTGAACGATGCTGACGGGCCAGCGTGCCTTGGTTCGGGGCAGGCACGCGGCGAAAGCGAAGGCACGTCAGCGCCACGCATCTCCCCGGTTGCACGGGCGGGCGTGGCGCGGTGTCAGACCTCTCGGTCGTAGTCGTACCAGACGGCCTCGACGTTGTTGCCGTCCGGGTCGTGCACGAAGGCGGCGTAATAGCCGGGCCAGTACTCCGTACGGTAGCCCGGCGCGCCGTTGTCCCTGGCGCCGGCGGCGAGCGCGGCTTTGTAGAACGCCTCCACTTCTTCCTGGCTCTTCGCTTCGAACGCCAGGTGCCCGGGCGTGACGCTGTCTTTCTGCGCGATCCAGAAATCGGTGTTCTTGCCGTCGTTGAAGCCGACGGCCTCGCCGAAATCCATGTTCTTGTGATAGCCGAGCGGCGCCAGCGCGTCGACGTAGAACTGCGCGGCACGCCGGCTGTCGCGTACGGCGAGCATCGTATGCGCGATCATGGCATGACCTCCTGTGCAGGCATCGCCGCGGCCGTCACGGCCCGCGGACGAGAATCAGCATAGCCGCCGCCGTGACGACTTGCAGGCGCCCTGCGCACCCGAAGCCTGTCCGGCCCGCCGGCGACTCGCGTAGGATACGGCTCACCGTGTCCGCCGGACCCTCCCCGTGTCCGCGGCGCGCCTGCCCCGGTTGCAGGCCCGACTAGAAATGGAGATCGATCATGCCGCTCGAGCTTTACGTTTTCCCGCCGTCCCCGCGTTCGTTCAAAGTGCTCGCGGCCGCCACGTACCTCGAGCTCGATTTTCAAAAGCACATGGTCGATTTCGGGCGCGGCGAGCAGCGCACGCCGGAATACCGGGCTATCAATCCGAACGGCAAGGCGCCGGTGCTGAAGGACGGCCAGTTCGTCCTGTTCGAGTCGAATGCGATCCTCCAGCACCTGGCATCGATGCGGCCGGAGAAGGCCCTCATGCCTGCGGACCCGGAGCGGCGCGCGAAAGTGGTGCAATGGCAATTCTGGGATCTCGGCCACTGGGAGCGCGCCTGGGTACCGCTGCTCTTCGAGCGCTTCGTGAAGCCGTTCTTCGGCATGGGCGAGGAGGATCCGGCGGAGATCCAGCGGGGATTGAAGGAGCTGGCCATCGTCGGCCGTATCCTCGACGACTGCCTCGCCGGCAACCGCTTCGTCGCCGGGCCGCAGGTCACGGTGGCGGATTTCTCGCTGGGCGCCGTCGTGAGCATGGCCGGGCCGATCCGCGTCCGGCTCGACGATTACCCCAACATCCTGCGCTGGCATGACGAGCTGACGAAGCTCTCCGGCTGGCGCGAATCGCTGGCCTTGCCGTCCGCCGCCTGACATACCGCCGCGGCGATTCACGCGATCGCCGGGGCTCGACCGCCGCCACGGAAGCTCGGCCATCGCCGGGCGAGCCGGGTGTCCGACAAGCTGTCGAAAGGCGGGCCGGCGGTACGACAATAAACATGCCGCCGGACCGAAGTGCGCGCGCTCGAAGCGGCGCGCGAGGCCGGCGGGCCGGGCCGGGTGACGACCGGGGCTTTCGGTTATTTCCCGGACTTGGCAAGGTATGCCACACTTCCGCCCCTTCCGGGATTGCCGCCAGCGTGAATACCAGCGATCTGCTCAACGAGCTCCGCATCGAGCGCGAGCAGCGCGAGGATCAGCGCCCGCGCCGCCTGCCCTGGATCGTGGCCGGGGTGATCGCTCTCCTGCTGGCCGCGGGCGGCCTCGCCTGGTGGGCATGGCCGGCCCGCGCCGTCGAAGTGACCACGGTCCGCGCGGTGGCGCCGACTGCCGCCCGGAGCTCGAGCGCGGTGCTCCAGGCGACCGGCTACGTCACCGCCCGCCGCATGGCCACGGTGTCGGCGCAGATCATCGGCACCCTGACCGAAGTGCTGTTCGAGGAAGGCGACCGCGTGCAACAAGGCCAGGTTCTCGCCCGCCTCGAGGACAGCTCGCAGCTCGCCCAGCTGCACGCCGCCCAGGCGGCGGCAGGGGCGGCCGAAGCGCGGGTGGCGCAGTTGCGCACCCAGCTCGGCCAGGCGCGTCGCGATCGCGATCGTCTCGCCAGGCTCGCCGGGCAGGGCCTCGTGTCGACGCAGCTCGCGGAGCAGGCGGAGAGCGACGTCAGCGAGCTCGAAGCGCAGCTTCGCGCCGAGGAAGCGCAGGCGAAATCGGCGGCGGCGCAGGTCGAAGTGGCCCAGGTGAGCTACGACTACACGGTGGTGCGCGCGCCGTTCACGGGCGTGATCACGCAGAAGACGGCCCAGGTCGGCGAGATCATCGCGCCCGCGGCCGCCGGCGGCGGCTTCACGCGGACCGGCGTCGGCACGATCGTGGACATGCAGTCGCTCGAGGTCGAGGTGGACGTCAACGAGGCCTACATCGCCCGCGTCGCCGCCGGGATGCCGGCGCGCGCGGTGCTCGATGCCTACCCCGACTGGGAGATTCCCGCGCACGTGATCGCCATCGTGCCCACCGCCGATCGCGGCAAGGCGACGATCAAGGTGCGGGTGGGGCTCGAGACCGAGGACCCGCGGGTGGTGCCGAACATGGGTGTGAGGGTCTCGTTCCTCGAGCCCGAAGCCGATGATGCCGCCGCGGCGCCGCCGCCGGCCGGCGTGCTGCTGCCGCCTTCGGCGATCGTGCGGCGCGACGGCCAGGCACTCGTGTTCGTCGTCGATGACGGCGTGGCGCGCGCGCGGCCGGTGACGACCACGAACCGGAGCTATGGCGACCTCCTGCTCGTGACCGAGGGAGTCGCCGCGGGGACGCGCGTGATCGACCGTCCGCCGGGCACATTGCAGGACGGCAGCGCGGTGGTGTCCGCCGAAGCCGCCGCAGGCGAGGGGAACTGATTTCACGAACGAGGTGGGACTATGAGCGACATGATCCAGATCCGTGACGTGAGCAAGGTGTACCGGCGGGGCAAGCAGCAGGTCGAGGTGCTGCACCACATCAATCTCGACGTCGAGAGCGGCGATTTCCTGGCGCTGATGGGCCCGTCCGGCTCGGGCAAGACCACGCTCCTGAACCTGATCGGCGGGCTCGATGCCCCTAGCTCCGGCAGCATCACCGTTGGCGGCGAGCGCATCGACCGGCTCGGCGCGGGAGCGCTCGCGCGCTGGCGCGCGGCTTACGTCGGCTTCATCTTCCAGTTCTACAACCTGATGCCGACGCTTTCCGCGCAGAAGAACGTCGAGCTGCCGCTGCTCCTCACCAAGCTCGGCCGCGCGCAGCGTCGGAAGAATGCCGCGATTGCGCTGCAGCTCGTCGGCCTCGCCGACCGCGCCGCGCACAAGCCGGGCGAGCTGTCGGGCGGCCAGCAGCAGCGGGTCGCCATCGCCCGCGCCATCGTCTCGGATCCCGAGCTCCTGGTCTGCGACGAGCCGACCGGCGATCTCGACCGGCAGTCCGCGGAGGAAGTGCTGGCGCTGCTCGAGCTTTTGAACCGCGAGCACGGCAAGACGATAGTGATGGTCACGCACGATCCGAAAGCCGCAGAGCACGCGAAACACATCCTGCATCTCGACAAGGGCACGCTGGTCGAGCAGGTCGAGTCCGATCCGGCACGTGCGGAGGCGGCACGGGCATGAAATACCTGCACCTGATCCGGGCCGCGCTGTTCCGGCGCAAGGGCCGCACGTTCCTGACGCTGATCTCGATCATGGCCGCATTCCTGCTGTTCGGCATGCTGAACGGCGTGCGCCAGAGCTTCGCCGACGCCGGCAAGAGCGCGGTCGGGGCGACCCGCCTGCAGACGACGTCGCGGCTGTCGTTCATCCAGCCCCTGCCGATGTCGCTCGCCGCGCGCATCGAGCAGGTCGACGGCGTCGAGGAAGTCACGTGGGCGAACTGGTTCGGCGGCGCCTACCAGGAGCCGAGCAACCAGATCTTCACATTCGCCGTGCCGCCGAATTACCTCGACATCTATACGGAAGCGAACGTCGATCAGGCCGCGCGCGAGCGCTTCGCCGCGACCCGCACCGGGCTCCTGGTCGGCAAGACGCTGGCCGAGCGCTATCAATGGAAGGTCGGCGAGCAGATCCCCCTGCTCTCCAACATCTTCCCGAACGCGGACGGCAGCAAGGTGTGGACCTTCGACATCGTCGGCATCATGGATACCGACGATTCGTTCATGTCCCAGACCGCGCTGCTGCACTGGAAGTACTTCGACGAGTCGAACCCGTACAACCAGGGGCAGGTCGGCTGGTACGTGAGCCGCATCGGCGACGTGGAGGCGGCCGACCGCATCGCCCGCGACATCGACACGATCTCGGCCAATTCCTCGCACGAGACGAAGACGCAGACGGAAGCCGCCGTCACCGCGAACTGGATCAAGCAGACGGCCGACATCACTCTGATCACCAGCTCGATCATGGGTGCCGTGTTCTTCACGCTGCTGCTTTTGACTGGTAACACGATGGCCCAGGCCGTGCGCGAGCGCACGGCCGAGCTCGCGGTGCTGAAGACGATCGGCTTCCGCGATGTGCCGGTGCTGATGATGGTGCTCGCCGAATCGGTGTCGCTGATCCTGATCGGCGGCGTCATCGGGCTCGGGATAGTGGCGGTGCTCGGACCCGTGGTCGACGCCATGAGCGGCGGCATCGTCAACCTGCCGCCGGTCGGCTGGTCGAGCTGGGCACTCGGCATCGCCATCATGGTGCTCATCGGCCTCGTCGTCGGCGCGCCGCCGGCGCTGCGCGCGATGCGCCTGAACGTCGTCGACGCCCTCGCGGGGCGCTGAGGAGGACCGCCATGCAAAGGCTCAAAGGATTCCTGCTTGGCACGGGCCTGTTGCTGGTCGTGATCGCCGGCATCGCCGGCTGGCTGGCCATGCCCTGGGCCGGTGCGCTCGGCGTCGCGGTGCTGCTCGCGCTCTGGATGTCGTTCACCCGGCGCGGGCGCCAGGCGCGCTCGGTGGCGGCGGTCGGCCTCACGACCTTGCCGCAGCGCCTCGGCTCTTCGCTGGTGATCGTCATCGGCATCGCCGGCGTGGTCGGCGTGCTGGTCGCGCTGCTCGCCATGGCGCAGGGCTATCGCGCGACCTTGCGCAAGAGCGGCAGCACGGATACGGCGATCGTGCTGCGCGGCGGCTCGGCCAACGAGGTCAGCTCGGTGCTGGGCAACGACGAAATCAACGTGATCGGCGACCTCCCGGGCGTCGCCCGCGACGCCGACGGCGAGCCGCTCATCTCGCCGGAGATCGTGGTCGCGGCGAACCTGCCGCTGCGGGATGGCGGACCGGACGACCTCGGCAGCGTGCAGCTGCGCGGCGTCGGCCCGCAGGCTTTCGCCGTCCGGCCGAACGTCGAGCTGATCGACGGCCGCCGCTTCGAGCCGGGCCTGCGCGAGCTCATCGCCGGCACTGGTGCAAGGCGCCAGTTCGCGGGGCTCGACGTGGGCAACGAGATCAAGCTCGGCAGCGAGACCTGGACCGTCGTCGGCATCTTCGAGTCCGGGGACTCGATGCAGTCGGAAGTGTGGGCGGATGCCGCCACCGTCGCCTCGGCCTACCGCCGCGGCAGCAGCCGCACCTCCGTCCTGGCCAGGCTCACGGGCGTGGACGCTTTCGATACGTTCAAGGCCGCGGTCGACGGCGACGCGCGCCTGAGCGCGGATACCATGACCACGCTGGAGTATTTCGAGAAGCAGTCTTCGCAGATGACGACGATCTTGAGGGTCGTCGGCATGGTGGTGGGCGCCATCATGGCGATCGGCGCCGTGTTCGGCGCATTGAATTGCATGTTCGCCGCCGTCGCCGCGCGCGCCCGCGAAATCGCCACGCTGCGCGCGATCGGCTTCCGCGGCCTCCCGGTGGTGATCGCCGTGATGCTGGAGACGATGCTGCTCGCGCTCGCGGGCGGCGTCATCGGCGGCGTGATTGCCTGGGCACTGTTCAACGGTTTCACCGCCTCGACCATCGCGGGCGGCACGGGGCAGCTCACGTTCGAGTTCGAGGTGAACCCGGCGCTGCTCTGGACGGGCATCAAGTGGGCGCTCGCCATCGGCTTCGTCGGCGGGCTCTATCCCGCGGTGCGCGCGGCGACCCTGCCCGTGACCGCGGCGCTGCGCGAATCCTGATTCGCGGCGTGCGCGAGCCGGACCGTAAGGGTTCGAAAAAATCGGTTCGACCCCTTTCGCGGACCCCTTTTCGCGTGATCCGTCCCATCCCTTGAGGGACGGATTGTCGGGATACCGCGGCTGCTGTAGGGTCTGGCGGACCTGCACGACGTAAATCCCTTCTATGTCCGATACGCCCGCGCTGCCGGCGCGTTTCTCGCGCAGCGACGTGCTGCGCGCCGCCCTGTTCGCGCTCGCGTATTTCGCCGGCGCCGAGCTCGGCTACGCGCTGTCGCTCGGCCCGTCGGTCGGCGGGACGTTCTGGCCGCCGGCCGGTATCGCGCTCGCGGTGTTCCTCACGGCGCCGCGCCGCCAGTGGCCGCTGCTGGTCGCGGCCGGCGCCGCTGCCAATTTCGCCTGCGACGCGGCACACGGCCAGCAGCTGACCGCGTCGCTGTCGTTCCTGGTCGTCAACCTCGGCGAGCCGCTGCTCGGCGCCTGGCTGCTGCGGCGCATTTTCCGGGGGCCGGTCACGTTTACCCGGCCGCCGGAGATCCTGGCGCTGGCGGGCGTGGTCGTGGGCCTGACCGCGCCGCTTGCCGCTGCCGTCGGCGCCCAGGCCGCCGAGTGGTGGACGCCGGATCCGCCCGGCTTCCTGCCCGGCTGGCGCACCTGGTGGGTCGGCGACGCGGTCGGCGCGCTCGTGCTGACGCCCGCGGTGGCGCGCCTCGTCACGGACTGGCGACGGGCGGCCGACCTCCCTGCGAGCCGATGGCTGGAAGCGGCGGCTTTCGCGAGCCTGGTCGTAGCCGTCACACACATCGTTTTCAGCGCCCGCCCGTCCACGATCGCGATGCCGTTCCTCGTGTTTCCGGTGCTGCTGTGGGGGAGCCTGCGCTTCGGACCGCTGGGAGTCGGCGGCGCGTTGTCCATGGTCGTGGTGCTCACGGCGCTCGATACTGCCGCCGGCCAGGGCCCGCTCGCGGCGGCGCACCTTTCGCTGGGCGACCGCCTCATTGCGCTGCAGACCTACATCGGCGTCATGGCGCTCATGTTCCACGGGCTGGGCGTGCTGTGGGAAGAGCGCGCGCGCACGGCGGCCGCCCTGAGGGCGGCCCACTCCGGCCTTGCGGCGCGCTACCGCTGGATCGTCGAGCAATCGCCGCTCGGGATCCTGGCTCTCCGGCCGGACGGCCGGGTGCAGGAGGCCAATCCCGCGTGGCGGGAGCTGTGGACGCCGCCCGACCCGCAGCAGGATCTCGGGTACCGGCCGTGGCAGGATCCCGAGATCGCGCCGCTGCTCCGCCGGGCTTTCGCGGGCGAAATCGTGGCATTGCCCGAGCGCTCCATCGGCCTGCGCGGCGGCGGCGAGCGCCGCGTGCGCGGTTTCGCCTACCCGGTCAAGGACGAGGCCGGCAACGTGGCCGAGATCGTCCTCATCGAGCGCGACATCACGGAGGAGCTGGCGGCGCGCCAGCGGCTCGTCGACGCCAACCGGAAGCTGCGCGAACGCGAGGAAGCGCTGTCGCAGGCGGTCCAGCAGATGGCCGAAGCGCAGGCCCACCGCGAGCAGCTGCTGGAAGCGGAGCGTTTCGCCCGCGGCGAGGCCGAGCGCGCCTCGCAGCTCAAGGAGGAATTCCTGGCGACGCTGAGTCACGAGCTCCGGTCGCCGTTGAACGCGATCGTCGGCTGGACGCACGTGCTGCGGCAGAGTCCGGATGCGGCCGAGCTCGTCCCGACGGCCGTCGAGACGATCGAGCGCAACGCGCTGGCGCAGGCCAAGCTGATCGACGACCTGCTCGACATGTCGCGGATCATGGCCGGCAAGGTGGGGCTGACGCTCGCGCGCGCGCGGCCGGTCGATATCGTCACCGCCGCGGCCGACGCGCTGCGCCCGGTCGCCGAGGGCAAGGGCGTGGACCTTCTGATCGACCTCGGCAACGCGGCGGACCTCGCGATCACCTGCGATGCGACCCGGCTGCAGCAGGTCGTGACGAACCTGCTCGGCAACGGCATCAAGTTCACGCCCGCCGGCGGGCGGGTCGAAGCGGAGCTCGCGGCGGAGGAGCATGAGCTCAGGATCGTCGTGCGCGATACCGGCCAGGGCATCCCCGCGGAGTTCATGCCCGCCGTCTTCGAGCGTTTCCGCCAGGCCGACGGATCGATCACGCGCCGCCACGGCGGGCTCGGCCTCGGCCTGAGCATTGCGAAGCAGATCGTCGAAATGCACGGCGGCTCGATCGCCGCGCACAGTGATGGGCCGGGCCGCGGCGCCATGTTCACGGTCACGCTGCCGCTCGCCGGCGCAAGTGCCGTCCAGGAGCACGCGGTCGGTGACGAGCTGCACACGGTGCCGCTGACCGGCCTGCGCGTGCTCGTCGTCGACGACGAAGCGGATGCACGCGAGCTGTTGCGCCGGTTGCTGGTCGAGCAGGGCTGCGAGGTCGCGGTGGCGGGGTCCGCCGACGAAGCGGTGCCGATGCTCACGCCCGGCCGCTGGGACGTGCTGCTCACCGACATCGGCATGCCGGGCACGGACGGCTACGAGCTGCTGCTGCGGGTGCGGGCGAGGAACGAGGCGCAGAAAGCGATCGCGGTGACCGCGTTCGCGCGCCCGCAGGACCGTGAGCGCGCGCTGGCCGCCGGCTTCGACGGCCATCTCCCGAAGCCCGTCAATCCCGCGCGGCTGCTGGCCGTGCTGGCGGCAGTCGCGGGGTCCGCTCCTCCCGGGGAAGCGCGGGTCTCATAGCTTATAATTGCCGTCCGCGCCGGCCCGCCCCCGCGGCGGCCCCCGCGGCACACGGCACAACCATCCCGAGGTACAGACAATGGCCACCGGCTGGGCCCGCGACGGGGCCGTCCAGGAACAGATCGATGCCAGCGTGGAGGACGCGGTCCTGCGCGCTCGCAGCGCGCTGCCGCGCGGTGAGAGCCTGACGCACTGCGAGGACTGCGGTGCGGAGATCCCGGCGGCGCGGCGCGCGGCGATCCCGGGCGTGCGCCGCTGCGTCGCCTGCCAGGCGGCGCAGGACGGCGCCAGGGGCGTGAGCGGCTACAACCGGCGCGGCAGCAAGGACAGCCAGCTCCGCTAGCAGACCCGCCATGCCCGCCCGCCAGACTTCCTTCGTCTTCGATCTCGACGGCACGCTGGTCGACAGCGTGTACGAGCACGTGCTCGCGTGGCACGAAGCCCTGCGGAGCGAAGGCATCGAGCTCGCGGTGTGGCGCATCCACCGCAAGATCGGCATGTCCGGCGGCCTGTTCGCGAACATGCTGCTGCGCGAGACCGGGGTCGAAATCGAGCAGCGGCGCATCGAGCGGCTGGTCGACCGGCACGCCGCAGCCTACAAGCGGCGCTCCGGCGAGGTGCGCCCGCTGCCGGGCGCCCGCGAGCTCCTTGCGTACCTCAGCGACGCGGGCATTCCCTGGGCGATCGCGACGAGCGGGTACATGGAAACGGCCGCGCCGGTCATCGAGACGCTCGGCGTCGATCCGCACCGCGCGCCGGTCGTCACCCGCGACATGGTCGAGCATGCCAAGCCCGATCCCGACCTGTTCCTTGCGGCGGCGGAGCGGCTCGAGAAACCGATCGAAAGCGCCTGCGTGGTCGGCGACAGCGTCTGGGACATGCTCGCGGCGCGCCGTGCGGGGGCGCTCGGCGTCGGACTGCTCTCGGGCGGCTACGGCGACGACGAGCTGGTGCGCGCCAGCGCGTACCGCGTGTACGAGGATCCGGCGGACCTGCTCGAGCACATCGACGAGGTGGGCGGCCGGCGCTGACGCGGCCTCGCGAATCCGCCAGGGCCGCTTCTGCTTTTGCGGCCGCCGATCCCTGCCTTACCCGTGTCGGCCGGCGATCAGCGGCCGGGCAGCCACTTGCCGCCGCCGAAGGCGCCCGCAACCGGCGCGGACAGGTGGCGATCCGCCTCGATGATCTCGGCGACGACGCCGGCGAAGGCCGGCCGCCTGAGCAGCCGCTTGTACCAGGCCGCCAGCGCGGCATGCCGCTCGAGGCCCGGGCCGCCGAGGCGCAGCGTCCAGAACACCATCATGAAGACCGAGATGTCCGCCGCGCCGAACGGGCCGCAGAAGTACTGGCGGGTGCCGAGCTTCGACTCGAGCGCCGTGAAGTGCCGCACGAGCTCCGCCTCGGCTTCTTTCGCGCGCTTCTCGTTCGCTTCCCAGCGCGCGGGATCGCGCTCGCCCGGCGTGTTGCGATGCATCAGGGCGCGGATCGGCAGCAGCATGATCTCGTCGGCATAGACATCGAGCAGGCGGCAGCGTGCGCGCTCCGCCGCATCCCGCGGGTAGAGCGCGGGTTTCGGGTAAGCGTCCTCGAGATACTCGAAGATGACGGTGGAATCGAACACGGAGACCTCGCCGTCGACGAGCACGGGCACCTGGCCCTTCGGGTTGGCGGCCAGCACGTCGGGATGTTTCGGGTTGTAGCCCTTCGTCTGGCTGAACGGGACGATCTCGCGCTCGAACGGCCGGCCCTTCTCGAGCAGGGCGATCTCGACCTTGCGGGCGAAGAGGCTCAAGGGTCCTGTATAGAGCTTCATGGCTGGTCCATCCGGAAACCGGCGGGCAGGAGGCGGCCGGGCCCTCGATATTGCCCGAGGCGAGCCACGGGGTCGATGCCGCGGGCCGCCGCGCTGTCAGTCGCTGTCCCGCCGGGCCGGGCACGCCGGCCGGGGCGGCCGCCCGGCCGGACGCGCCCGACGGCGGCGGCCCCTTGAAAACGGCCGCACGCGGCCCATAGATGCTGGCAATCGGGCCGGCCCCCGGGCCGGACAGCCGTTTTTCCCGTCGTAGCGATTGTCGGAGGTAGAAAAAGCGATGGCTGCGAAACAACTGATCTTTTCCCAGGACGCGCGGCAGCAGATGCTGGCCGGCGTCAACGTGCTGGCGAACGCGGTCAAGGAGACGCTCGGGCCGCGCGGCCGCAACGTGCTGATCGAGAAGAGCTGGGGCGCGCCGCTGGTCACCAAGGACGGCGTGACGGTGGCGAAGGAAATCGAGCTCAAGGACAGGTTCCAGAACCTGGGCGCCCAGATGGTGAAGGAGGTGGCATCCAAGACCTCGGATGCCGCCGGTGACGGCACGACGACCGCCACCGTGCTGGCGCAGGCGATCTTCCGCGAGGGCCTGAAGGCCGTGACCGCGGGCATCGACCCCATGGACCTGAAGCGCGGCATCGAGAAAGCCGCGGCCGCGGCCATCGACGAGCTCAAGAAACTCGCGAAGCCGGTGAAGGACAACAAGTCCATCGCCCAGATCGGCACCGTGTCCGCGAACGGGGACGCCGCCGTCGGTGAGATCCTCGCCGGCGCGATGGACAAGGTCGGCAAGGAAGGCGTGATCACGGTCGAGGAAGGCAAGGGCCTCGAGAACGAGCTCGATCTCGTCGAGGGCATGCAGTTCGATCGCGGCTACGTCTCTCCTTATTTCATCAACAACAAGGACGCGATGGCGGCGGAGCTCGAGGAGCCGTTCATCCTGCTGCACGACAAGAAGATCTCGAACATCCGCGACCTGCTGCCGGTGCTCGAGGCGGTGGCCAAGGCCGGCCGTCCGCTCATGATCATCGCCGAGGACATCGAAGGCGAAGCGCTGGCCACGCTGGTGGTCAACAACCTGCGCGGCATCATCAGGGTGGCCGCGGCGAAGGCGCCCGGCTTCGGCGACCGCCGCAAGGCCATGCTCCAGGACATCGCCATCCTGACCGGCGGCAAGGTGATCTCCGAGGAAGTGGGCCTGAGCCTCGAGAAGGCGCAGCTCACCGATCTCGGCACGGCAAAAAAGGTGCGCCTCACGAAGGAGGAGACCACGATCGTCGACGGCGGCGGCGACAAGAGCGCCATCGAAGGCCGCGTGCAGCAGATCAAGGCCGAGATCGAGGAAACCACGTCGGACTACGATCGCGAGAAGCTCGAGGAGCGCGTGGCGAAGCTCGCGGGCGGTGTCGCGGTCGTGAAGGTCGGCGCCGCGACCGAGGTCGAGATGAAGGAGAAGAAGGCGCGCGTGGAGGACGCGTTGCACGCGACCCGCGCGGCCGTCGAGGAGGGCATCGTGCCCGGCGGCGGCGTTGCCCTGCTGCGCGTGCAGAAGGCGGCGCAGGCCGTGGCGACGGACAACGAGGACCAAGCGGCGGGCGTGCGCATCCTCGCGCGCGTGCTGGAGGAGCCGCTGCGCCAGATCGTCAGGAACGGCGGCGGCGATCCGTCGGTCGTGCTGAACAAGGTCAAGGAAGGCAAGGGCAACTTCGGCTACAACGGCGCGACGGAGGAGTACGGCGATCTCGTCCAGATGGGCATCATCGACCCGGCCAAGGTCACGCGGCTGGCGTTGCAGAACTCCATCTCGGTCGCGAGCCTGCTGCTCACCACCGAGGCGGCCATCACCGAGCTGCCGAAGAAGGAAGAGAAGCACGCCCACGGCATGCCGCCCGACATGGACGACATGATGTAATCATCCGACACGCGGTCGTCCTCGCCCTGTAGGAGCGCGCACCGCGCGCGACCACGACGGCAGGTCCGCCCCCGACGTCACCACAGCCAAGACCCCGGCGGCGCGAGCCGCCGGGGCTTTTTTCACCCCTACTTCGTCTCGATCGGCGACAACGCGATCAGCAGGGCCACGAGCGCGAGCGCCGCCATGATCGAGCGCGCGACGTGCGAGCGTTCCCAGCGGTCACGCAGCGCTTTCCAGTCGCCGGTGAGATCCGGCAGCTCGCGGCTCGATTCCGAGTCCTTCTTCCGCATCCGGTCGCCGGATTCGGCCAGTTTCTCCCTCTCCACCCAGATCCTGTTCAAGGGGTGCGTGACGCGCCAGTAAATGGCGTGCATCCCGACCAGGCAGAGGAGGGCGAAGAGGGTCGACCAGAACGGCGTCGTGTCATACGGCGTGACGAAGAGCAGCAGGACGGCCGCCACGATCGCGATCGGCTCCGCGAGCCCCGTCAGCGTGAACCCGCGGTAGTAGAACTTCTGCACGGCGACGTACACGTCCTCTGTCAGCCGCCGCTTTTCGGGCAGCTCGAGCGCGCGCGCCAGCGACGGCGTCAGGGCCAGCGTGACGAGAATGATGATCGAGATCTGCAGACTGACGCGCATCACTTTCGCTCCCTGCGTTTCGACTCGTTCCTTGCGAATGCCAGACCTGCTGCTGCCGCCAGGGTTTCGCGGACCCGGAATTCCCGTGGCTTCAGGACCGGTACGCCTCGCGGCCGACGCCCTGGACCGGGATATCCTGGGCCGCCAGCACCTCGTGTTGCAAGGCGTACATGGCGGCGGCGGCCTCGTCGATGGCCCGGGTGAACGCCAGCGAGCCCGCCAGGATGGGCGCCAGCGCGGCCTTGTCCTGGATACGCGCGGCGGGGTATTCGTGCTCCACGACCAGGCAGGTTTCCGCCGGATCGATGTCGAGCAGCTCGCGGGCGGCCAGCTGGTGGTCCAGCCAGTCGACCGTGCGATTCTGGAGATAGGCGAGCGGATCGTGGCGCGCCGTCCCGGGCAGCTCGTGCTCGCAGATCACCGTCTGTTTCTTCCAGGCGTTGGCGAGATCGGCAGCATTTTCCGAGGGAGCGCTGCCGTGCCAGTCGCCGCGCTGCATCGTCTGCCCGCCGTAGCCCCACGCCGCGATGCCGCGTGAATCGATGACCTGTCCCTTCACGTGGAAACCGTCGATGAGGAAGTTGTAACCCTCGTCCTTCAGATACTGGAACATCGAGCGCGTGTCCTGCCCCATCAGCACCGAATGCGAGGGATCGTAATGGATCCGGAACTGGTCGCCGACGCCGTGCTTCTCGCAGATCCGGTGCAGCGCGATCCAGGGCCCGGGCGCATACGCGATGTTGTTGTGCCAGCGATCGAGAGGCGTCCATCCGGGCATCGGGCATTGCTCGACGCGATACGTGAGGCCGCGCGCTTTGGCCTCTTGCAGCAACGGGATGAAGGCCGCCTCGAAGAGCTCGAGGTTCTGATCCATCTCGAGCTTCATGTTGCGCCCGACGAATCCGCAGACGGCATCGGTGCCGAGCAGCACCGCGGCATCGAACACGCGCAGCATGAATTCGTGCTTGGTGCGCCGCGCGTCACGATCGGCGACCAGCATGTTGTCGAAATAACTGAGATCCGAGAGGCCGACGCCGGTTTCCTTCATGGCCGCGGCGACGCGATCCGCGCGTTGCCGATCGAAGGGCTGCCGCAGGTCGAGGGTATTCGCGACCGGGTCGAGCATCGCTTCCGCGGGCACGTCGCTGAAGCTCGGATGCAGGGCGGCCGAGAGTTGTATGTACGGCGCTCCGATGTCGCGGGCGAACGCGAGCCACTCCTCGATCGCGAGATCGGGATCGGCATCGCGCTGCTCCCGCGGCGTCAGCTCCTGGAGCGCAGCGGTCAGGATGCTGAGCTTCATCGGTTTCGGTTCGAAAGGGGCTATGGATTTGCTCATTGCAATTTACCCGGTGGGATCACGACGCCGCGCGGTAGCGCTTCTCGCCGCGCAGGCGGGCCTTTTCCGCTTCCTTCTCCCTGTTTTTGGGTGGCGCGGACGTCACCAGCCGGTCGAGCAGCCGGTGGACCGCGGCGGTGACCTCTTCGACGGCTTCGTCGAATGCCGGCTGGTTCGCCTTCGACGGGCTGGTGGATCCGCCGACCTTGCGCACGAACTGGAGCGCGGACGCGCGAATCTCCGCGTCCGTCGCCGGCGGCTCGAAATTGAACAAAGGCTTGATGTTCCTGCACATACGTCGCTCCGGAAGTGCTGATTGCGGGCTGACTCGCCGGACACGGTCATTATGCCGGCGGCGGCCGCCCCGCAGCGAGCGCGGGCCGTAAATTGGCGTCGGACCGGCACTGCGGGCCTTCGGGCGGAGGAAAGCCGTTACAGCGGCGGCATGCCGAGCGAGCGCCGCTCGGTATCGACGAGGTCGCGCATGCGCGAAAGCAGCGCGTCGAAGTCAGGGTCCTGCGGGAGGAAAGCGCGCAAGTCGCGGGCGACGAAGTCCGGGGTACGCCAGCCTGCGTCCATGGCCGCACCGTAGAGCTTTTTCGCAGTGCCGAAGTCGCCCTCGAGCGCCGCGATGTCCGCCCGGTCGGAGCGCCAGGAAAAAGAGCCGGAATAGAACTCGCGCTGCGCCTCGATCTCGCCTTTCCAGGCGTCCAACAGCGGCCGGAAATCCGCATGCCCGGCTTCCCTGAGGGCGAGCAGCAGCGGCACCGCGTTGCATTGGCAGTATTGCACGGCCGCGACGAAACTTGCCGGCGTTCCCATTTCGGTTGCGTAGTACGCAACGACGGCTCTTGCATCGCCGCCGGCATAGTGCACGGGAATGTAGCTGCCGAGTGCCTCACCGGCAGTCTGTCGCGCGAGCGGGTCGCTATCGACGAGCTCGAGCGCGCGCCGCGTGTCGCCCGCGAGCAGCGCGCCGACTGCCTGCTCGCGCGGGGTCTTGGCGTTTGCGAGCAGCCACTGGCCGTCACCGAGTCTCGAGCGGATGATGTGCCGCATGGTCGCGAGCAGGCCGGCGGGGACGGCGCCGGTATCGTGGATGGCGGTGGTCTGGCGCCAGGCGTCCGCCAGCCGGCCTTGTGAGGCCAGCAGATACGCACGCATGATCTCGAGGTCGGGCGTGCCCGGTCGAACGCGGGCCCAGCGCCCCAGTGCCGCTTCCGCGTCCTCGAATCGGCCGGTCCGGGCGAGATTGTTGATGTACGAGACGTTGGCATCCCGCAGGCCCGGATCGTTCACCAGCACGTCTTCCAGGATTGCGATCGCTTCCGCCTTTTCCCCCGTGTAGCCGACGAAGAACGCGAGATCGTTCTGCGCCTGCGGGAAACTCGGACGCAGCGCCACCGCCTGGCGCAGTGTCGCGATCGCCTTGTCGAGATACTGCATGTCCTCGGACAAAGCCAGTTGCCCGTAGTAATTGCCGAGGGCGAACACTGCCTCCGGCGACTCCGGGTCCTCGGCGATCGCCCGTTCGGCGTAGTCCCTGATGACGGGCAGCGCTTCGGCCATCGGCGTGTCGCCGACGCTGCCGAGAACGTCCGAGAGCATCGCTGCCGCATAGGAACGCCAGGCGAGTGCCGGTGCGTAATGCGGATCCCTGGCGATCGCATCGTCGAGCAGCGCGACCGCTTCCTCGTAGGCGGCCTGGGTGCCGATCTGCGTCATCCTCTCGCGCGCCAGCAGGAACGCCTCGTAAGCGCCGATGTCGGCGCGCGCGACCGGCTGCATCGCGCCCAGTGCGCGCGCGAGCGCGGGCAGCGCGGCGCTCATCTCCCTCACGATCGCGCCGGCGATCTCGTCCTGGACGGCGAAGATGTCCGTCAGGTCGCGGTCATAGGTGTTCGACCACTGGTGATAGCCGTCTTTCGCCTTGATCAGCTGCGCCGTGATGCGCACCTTGTTGCCGGCTTTCCGGATCGA
>DASVDF010000022.1:0-13420 GCA_036381215.1 Woeseiaceae bacterium
CGCTGTTCGCGAACGGACCGATGCTGACGCAGGCGTGGCCGATCACCGCGGGCAAGGTCGCCGGCCGCGCACCGCTATCGGCGTCTGCTTCACCGTCGGCCTCGGTCACTGGTTCCGCTTCAGCCCTGGCCTCTGCCGCAGCCGCCGCGCGCATCGCCATGAGCGTGCGACCGTCTGCGAGCGGGAGCCGCGGCCCGAGATCCGACTTATCGAGGATCTCGACCCCCTGCTCCGGCGCTTCTTCCGCGGCCACCTGCCAGATGAAATACAGGATGTTGGCGAGAAGCAGAAGTAGCAGCAGGTTTCGCATTATCGTTCGTCGCCCTGCACCATTCGTGCGAGCCCCTGGAGCACCAGGTTCGGGCGGTGCAGCACCTCGCCGTCGAGGTGCCTGAGAATGCGGGATGCATCCCCACCGGTCAAGACGAGCTTCGGCCGGTAACCGCCCGCGCGCATGCGTGCGGCGGCGCGCTCGATCGCGCCGCAGATCGCCGTCATCGAACCCCTGTCCAGCGCACCTTCAGTCGTCGTCGCGAACAGCCCCATGCCCTCCGCCGGGCTCGCGCCGACACGCTTTGCGGGCGGCAGGTCGCTCGTCGAGACGTGCAGAGCTTCGCGCATGAGCCGCAGGCCCGGCAGGATCAGCCCGCCCAGGTGCACGCCCTCGCGATCCAGCGCGTCGATCGTCACCGCCGTGCCCGCATCGATCACGCACAGCGCGCCGCCCTGCTCCGCGCGCGCGCCGATCATCGCCACCCAGCGGTCGACGCCCAGGCGGCGCGGATTGCGGTAGCCGTTCGTCACCCCGAACGCGCGGCGCTCCGAGCGCGCGAAGTGCACTTCGCGGTCGCAGTGGATGCCGATGATGCCCGACAAGCGCGTCGCGAACGTCTGCCCCGCCGTATTGCTCGCGAGCACCGCGTCCACCTCGCGCGGCAGGTGTGCCGTCAGCGCGCCGAAGCCGGACTCGCGCAGCTGCTCGTGCGTGATGCTGCCGGTCTTGCCGAGCCTTTCGCCCTCCAGCACTGCCCACTTCACGCGCGTGTTGCCGGCGTCGAACAACAGCGCCCGACGCACGCTCATGCCGGGCCGTCCACCGCCGTGACCGATCCCGTGAGCACGCGCCGCACGCCGCCGGCCGTCTCCAGTCGCAGCGCGCCGTCGGCGTCGATCCCGGCCGCGCGCCCTTCGAGAGACTCGTCGTCGTCGTCTTCGACGCGCACGTCGCGTCCCGCCAGCCAGTCGTACCCGGACCAGGCGGCATGGAACGGCGCAAAGCCGTCGCGCGCGAAGCGCGTGCAGGTCGCGAGCATGCACTGGAGCAGACCTGCCGCGAGTTGCGCGTTCGACGGCAATGCGTCCACGCATTCCTTCAGGTCCGTGATTTTCGACGCCCAGCGGTCTGGCGGCGCATCCAGCATCGCCGGCGGCAGGTCGACGTTGAGCCCGAGCCCGATGACCACGGTGCAAGCGGAGCCGCGCGCGGACGACTCGGTCAGGATCCCAGCGAGCTTGCCGTCGCGCGCCACGAGATCGTTCGGCCACTTGAGGTGCACGTCTTCTGCGCCCAGCGTGCGCAGCGCCGACGCCACGCCCACCCCCATCGCCAGCGTGAGGCTCGGCAAGTCTGCCGGGCTGCGCTCGAACGTGCCGGCCAGCGACAGGCAGATGGCCGCGCCCGGGGGCGCGATCCAGCACCGCCCCCGCCGCCCGCGGCCCTGGGTCTGGTAATCGGCGATCGCCGCACGGAAGCGGCCGGCCGCCGGAGCCGGCTGCGACAGCAGATACGTGTTCGTCGACTCGATACTCTCGAACGCTTCGAGCGCATCGAGTGAGGCGCGATCGTCGTCCTCGAGCAGGCCCAGGATGTCGTCCGCGCGCAGAGCCATCTCAATCGTCGTCGATGCCGGGCTCGCGGCCGCGGCCGAACAGCATGAGCGAACGGTTGCGCGATTCGGTGCCGGCCAGCATGCGCCGGATGTTGGAGCGATGCGTATACACGAGGAACAGGGCGAGCCCGGCGCAATAGACGAACAGCGGCAGCGCTTCCGGCAGCCGCGTAAACGCGACCCACACCGGCGCGGCGATGCCCGCCGCCATCGTCGAGAGACCGACGTACCCCGACAGCACCAGCACCCACGCCCAGACGAGCAGCACCGGGAGAATGAGCGGCGGCGCGAGTGCCGCGAGCGTGCCGACCATCGTCGCCGCCCCCTTGCCGCCCTGGAAACGGTGCCAGATCGGCCACACGTGACCCATGACGGCCGCCGCGCCGCAGGCATAGGCCAGCCACTCGCGCGAGATCGTGGGGTCGGTGCCGACCAGCGGCAGCTCGAGCGCCGGGACCAGCCCCGCGCCGATCGCGCCCTTGCCGACGTCGATCACCATCACCGCGAGCGCGAAGGCCCAGCCCTGCGTACGCAGCGCATTGGTACCGCCGGCGTTGCCGCTGCCCATCGTGCGGATGTCGACGCCGCCACGCAGGCGGCCGACGATCATCGAGCCGAGGATCGAGCCGACGAAGTAGCTGAGGAGGAATTTGACGCCGAGCTCGAGCATTCAGAAGCGGGAGCTGCTTTGTAAATGGCCGCGCCCATTGTAGCATCCGGCCCACATTGAGGCTGACGCGGGTCACGATGCCGATTCCGCTGTTCGTCAATCCGGCCGCGGGGCGCGGGCGCGCACGCCGCATCGGCCCGGCGCTCATCCAGCTGCTCGCGGCCAACGACGTCGCGCACCGCGTGATCGAGAGCGAAGGCCCCGGCGACCTCGAGAAGAAGGTGAAAGCCACCGTCGCCGAGGGCGCGACGCAGCTGCTCGTCGCCGGCGGTGACGGCAGCATCCACGAGGCCGTGAACGGCATGCTCGAGAGCGGCCGCATCGCCGAGATCGGCGTGATCCCGTTCGGGCGCGCGAACGATTTTGCGAAAGCCTGCGCGATTCCGCCGCACTGGGAAGATGCCGCGCTGCTGCTCGTCGACCGGTTGAAGAATGCCATGCCGGCGCGGCCCGTCGACATCGGCTGGATGAACGGCCGCTGGTTCGCGAACGGTGCGGGCGTCGGCTTCGATGCCAGGGCGTCCGCGATCGCGCGCAGCATTCAGCTGCCGATCGGCGATCTGGTGTACCTGGTGGCGGTGCTGCGTGCGCTGCTGGGTGGGGTCAGCACATACCGGCTCAGGATCGAAAGCTCCAGCGTCAGCTACGAAGGCGACGCGACGCTGGTGCACGTGAGCAACGGGCCGTGGGTGGCGGGGCTGTTCCAGATCGCGCCGCCCGCGGTGAACGACGACGGCGAGCTCGATCTCCTGCTCGTGAAGCCGGTGAGCCGGCTCCGGGTCGTGACCCTCCTGCCGCGGATGATCGGCGGCAACCACCTCGGCCAGCCGGAGATCAGCCACGCGCGCATCGATCACTGCGAGATCGTCGCCGATGCGCCGATGCCGTCGCACCTCGACGGCGAGGTGCAGCCGTTGCAGACACATTTCCGGATCGAGATGCGCGCGGGGGCGCTGCCGCTGCTGTAACCCTCATTGGGTCGATGGTCGCGGCACCGCCTTCGTGGTCGCGCGCGGTGCGCGCTCCTACAGCGGGGACCCGGTGAGCCAGGCTTTCTGGCGTTGCTCGGCCTCCGGCGAGGCTTCGGGGTGGGCGTCGAGCCAGCAGGTGTCTTCCGGCGGCTCGACGATGCGGGCGCGGAAGCGCAGGAGCTCGTCGTTCCGGAACACGGTGAGCGTCACGCGGTCGCCCGCGTGGTGTTCGCGCAGGCGCGCGTCGAGGGTCACCGGCGACACGCGCACGTCGTCCACGGCGAGCAGCTCGTCGCCGGCGGCGATGCCGGCCGCCTCCGCCGGGCTGTCGGAATGCACCAGCGTCACGACGTGCCGCCCGTCGCGCAGCGCCGTCACGAGGCCGAGCCACGGCGCCGGCGGCTGCTCGGACGACCCCGGCTTGCCGCCGGCGTCCTCGGCGTTATCCGCCGGCCGCAAGTGCATGCGCACGCCGAAATCGCGCAGGATCTTCGCGAGCGGCAGCTCGCCCGTACCGCGAACGTAGCGCTCGAAGAACTCCTCCAGATCGAGCCCCGTGAAGCCCTGCGCCACCGATTCCAGCCCGCGCTCCGGCATGCCCTCGCCGGTCTCGCCGAAGTGCTTCCAGCACGCCTGCATCACGGAATCGAGCGAATGCCGCGAGTCGGTGTCACGGCGGATCGTGAGATCGAGCGCGAGCGCGACCAGCGCGCCTTTCGTGTAATAGCTGATCGTCGCGTTGCTCGTGTTCGCGTCCGGCTTGTAGAACTTGATCCAGGCATCGAAGCTCGCGTCCTCGAGGCTCTGCCGGAACCGGCCGCGGGTGCGCATGACGCGCGTGATCACCCGCCCGACCATCTCCAGGTAGTTGTCGCGCGTGATGAGCCCCGCGCGCACCAGGGCCAGCGTGTCGTAATACGAGGTGATGCCCTCGAACACCCAGAGCAGCCCCGTGTGGGCTTCGGTCGTCAGGTCGTACGGCGTGAAGCGCTCGGGCTTCATGCGCTTCACGTTCCAGAGGTGGAAGTATTCGTGGCTGCACAGGCGCAGGAAGCCGCGATAGCTGGGCTTGGTGCCGGTCTCGCCGCGCACCGGCAGATCGCCGCGGCTGCAGACCAGGCTCGAGGACCAGCGGTGCTCGAGGCCGCCGTAGCCGTCCGGCAGCACGAGCAGGAGAAAGAGATAGCGGTCGAGATCGCGCGGCAGGCCGAGCAGCGCGAGGTGCTGCTCGCAAAGGGTCGCGAGATCGTGGCAGATGCGCGCCATGTCGGCGCGCGCATGCCCGCGGATGGCGACGGCGTGCGGAATGCCGCCGGCTTCGAATTCGCCGATCGCGAGCTCGCCGATCTCCACGGGGTGATCGATCAGCTCGTCGTAGTCGGCGGCCTGGTACACACCATAGCCGTAGCGCTCGGCGTCCCGCGGCCGCATGGACGTGGCCACGCGCCACTCGCGGCCGAGGCTTTTCGGCGGCGGCTCGATCGTGAGCTCGCAGGGCAAGTGCTCCTGCCCGGCGACTTTCAGGAACACCGCGGGACCGTTGAAATACGCGTGCGTGGTATCGAGGTGCGCGCCGCGCACGCTCAAGTCGTACGCGTAGATCTCCGCCGTCACCTGGAGCGGGCCGTGCACCGGCCCGGCCTGCCAGGTGGTCTTGTCGAGCTTCGTGAGCTCGATCGGGTCACCTTCGCTCGCGGCGCGGATCGCGATCACGTGGCGCGCGTAATCGCGGATGAGATAGCTCCCCGGTATCCAGGCGGGCAGCGTGAGCACCTGGCCGTGCGGGTCGGGCTCGGCAACGGTGAGCGTCACCTCGAACAGGTGCGCGCCGGGATTTTTCGGGACGATGCGATAGCGATGCGGCGCGGGCATGTGGCGGTCGATAGTCCCTCGCGCTCAGTTCCCGCCCGTGCCACCGCTCGGGTACGGGGGCTCGTTGAGCTTGAGCGTGAGGCACTTCGCCGAGCCCCCGGCCTTCAGGAACTCGGAGAGGTTGACCTCCTGCACGGTGAAGCCGGCCAGCATCAGGCGCGCCTTCAGCGGATCGGACGCCTGGTGCAGGAACACCTTGTCGCCGATGTTGATCGCGTTGCACGCGAAGTGGCCGGCATCCATCGTGTCCACGACGATGCGTTTGTGCGGGGGGATGCGGCTCTCGATCGCGATACGCGAATCGTAGTCGAACGCCGGCGGGTGGTACATGAGGAAGCCGCCGGTCAGCGGGCAGAAGCAGGTATCGATGTGGTAGAAGCGCGAGTCCGTCAGGCGAATCGAGACGAGCTCGATGCCGAAGAATTTCCGTATCTCGGGATGCGCCTCGATCTCGGTGCGAAAACCGTAGCCGGTCCAGAAGCGCGGCGCGCCGCGGTCGAGCAGGCAGTCACCCGCGCCCTCGAACCCGATCTTCTCGTCGAGATCGAGCAGCTCGAAGCCGTTGTCGCGGAACCATTTTTTGAAGTGCGGCTCCTCCGGCCGGCGCTCGTGCGGCATGAAGTGGCTGGCGATGGCCTTGTTGCCATAGACGACACCCGCGTTCGCGGTGAACACCATGTCCGGCAGATCCGGCTGCGGGTCGATGGTGACGATCTCGGCGTGCTGCGCCAGCGTGCCGTACAGGCTCTGCCACTGCTGCTTCGCGAGCTCGATATCGAGCGAGTCTTCCTGGCCCGCCATCCACGGGTTGATGACGTACTCCACGGTGAAGTAATCCGGCGGGCACATCAGGATCCGATCCGTGAAATTCCCCATGTTTTTCCTCAGGCAGCGGGCAGGTGGATTTCGGCCAGCATGCAGCGGACGCTGCCGCCAGCGGATGCTTCGATAACGTCGATCGGCACCGCCAGGACCTCGCCGTTCGCGTGCAGCGCATCGCGCTGCTCCGGCTTGAGCGCATCGAGCGCCTGCTGCGACAGCGCAATCACGCGCCCGCCGGCGGACGAGCAGAGCTCCAGCATGTTGCCGGCGAACGCCTCGAGCTGCGCGTAGGACAGCGGCATCACCTCGTGGCCGGTGCTCGCGAGGCGCTTCAGCACGGCCCTCCGCTGGTCCTGCCGCGGAATCGAATCGGCACAGATCACGGCCAGTCGCTCGCCGACGTTCATCAGCACGTTCGTGTGATAGATGGGCGCACCACCCGCGTCGACGGCGTCGAACGTGAGCACGTCGTAATCCATGCGCTGCGCAAATTCGCCGAGCGGATCGAGGTGCGTGCGCGAGGACAGGCAGGCATAGGCGACGCGGTTCACGCGGTCGAGCACCATGCTGCCGGTGCCTTCGAGGTAATGACCGTCGGCCTCATGGTGCGTCAGATCGACGATCTCGCGCACCACGAAGCCGTGGCGGGCGGCAAGCGCCTCCACGATGTCCGGACGCCGCTCGAGCCGGCGATTCGGGGCTTCCATCGGGTACAGCACTACCGTGCCATCCGCGTGGAAGCTCACCCAGTTGTTCGGGAACACGGCGTCGGGGGTGTGCGGCTCCGGCGTGTCGTCGAACACCAGCGCGCGCACGCCGGCGGCTTCCAGTGCCGCGCGCAAACGCTCGAACTCCGCGAGCGCGGCCGCCTGCTGCTCCGCCGCCGTGCGGGCGATCTTGCCCTGGAAGCGGTTGGAGGCCGCGGTCTGCGGGTTGCTCTCGAAGCGCGCCGGCCGGATCATGAGGACGGCCGACGCCAGTTGTGATTCCGTGTGCGAGGTCATATGGTTCGCGGGGCGCCCGGCCGCGACCGGGCCGGTACACCGTGGAAGAGCGAGTCATTATGCCTGTGAACCGAACCGGTCTGAAGGACCTGGCCCACAAGGTCCTGAATCCCTCGTGGTTGGCGTTCGTGTGGTTCGGCGTCACGGCGGGCATCTCGCTGCTCGAGGCGCCGGTCAAGTTCACCGCCCCGAGCCTCACGCGGCCCGTCGCTTTGGACGTCGGGCGGGTGGTATTCGAGGCGCTGAACCGCGTCGAGCTGATCCTGCTCATCCTGCTCCTGATCCTGGTGCGCGTGTCGCGCCGCAGCCGGGAGCTCATGCTGGCGTCGATCGGGCTCGCGTTCATCCTGATCGCGCAGTCGGCATGGCTGCTGCCGGCGCTTTCCCAGCGCGCGCAGGCGATCACGCAGGGGATCGAGCCCGCGCCCTCGATGGTGCACGCGGTGTACGGGGCGCTCGAGATCGCGAAGCTCGCGTTGCTGCTCTACGTCGGGTTCCGCGCCTGGAGCAGCGGCTCCTACAGGGAGCCGAAGGCGTAGCGGACGTCGAGGCCCCCGTAGGCGTTGCTGCACGGCGTCCCCGGCATCAAACGTCGACATAAGGCAGGCTCAACATGATCTCGAGTTGTCTCGCTTCCGACAGGCCGCGACCGAGCCAGTTCGCGTGCGGGTGAAAAGCTTCCGCCGCCGCGCGCGTCGGGATACGGTGCGCAGGCACGTCGTTACGCAGGAAGAAGGCATTCGTGCCGGTCGTATCGCAACCGACCAGCCGGTAGCCCTTGCGCCGGCCGAGCGATTCCAGTGCCTTGAGCGACGCGCCGTGGAAGAACCCGCTGGGATGTTTGGCGAAGCGCTCGAACGCCGGATCGTACGGCACGCTCCGCGAGACCTCCGGGCCGAGACCGGCGTTGTATTCGATGCAGGCGATGCGTGGTGACACGCAGGTGAGCGCCTCCCAGAGCCAATAGTCGTTGCCGTCGACGTCGAGGGACAGCAGATCGATATCGCCCGAGACGCCGCTGCCGCCGATGAGCTCGTTCAGGTTCTCGCGCGTGATGAACGCGCGCTTCGCCTGCACGCCGGCGAGGCCGCGCTTCGCGGCGGTCCGGTTGAAGAAGTCGCATTGTTCCTGCGAGCCGTCCATCAGCAGGCCGGTGAAGCCTTCGTGCAGGATGAGGCGGAGGCTGTTGCACTGGTGGGCGCCGAAGCCGAATTCGACGAAGCGGCGCGAGCCGAAGCCGATCTCGGAGAACAGGAAGCGCAGGATGCCGTCCTCGCCGTTCTGCGACTGCAAACTGTACTCGTAGGCCGCGAGCCCTTTTCGCGGATCGGCACCCGGCGGCGGCCAGCCCTCGCGGTCCCGGCGCCGCCAGCGGCGCTCGGCCTTGCGCGCACGTACCGCAGCCGGCAGCAGGCACCGCTTCAGCCATTTGAAGGCGCGCTTCGTACGATATTTCTTGACGGGTGGATCCTGCATGGCCTGTCGCTGCTGCCGTTCGGCGCGGCAACGCATGGTAACCCAGGAACCGGCTCGGTCGGCCGCTGCCCGCTGCCGTTCGGCGGTCGGGCTGGGCTACAATCGGCCCGAACAACAAGCCGGCCGACCGGCGCTTTGGAGGGGTATCGACATGAGCGTAGCCTTGTCTTCCTTGTGGCTGCCGATCCTGTTGTCGGCCGTCGCCGTGTTCATCGCGAGCGCACTGATCTGGACCGTCGTGCAATGGCACAACGGCGACTGGCGCAAGCTGCCGGACGAAGAAGTCGCGCGCCGCGCATTGCAGGGAGTCCCTCCCGGCGAGTACATGCTGCCGCACGCGGCCAGCAACAAGGAGCGACAGAGCCCGGAGTGGCAGCAGAAGTACAAGGAAGGGCCGGCGGCGATGATGACGGTGCTGTCGCACGGCTCGACGGCGATGGGCAAGCAGTTCCTGCAGTGGATCATCTACACGCTGATCATTTCGCTGCTCGTCGGTTACGTCGCCGCGGCAAGCCTGCCGGCGGGGACGGAATACCTCAAGGTGTTCCAGGTCACCGGCACGACGGCCTGGCTGGGCTACGGGGGCGCGGCCGCCGCCGGGGCGGTCTGGTTCGGGCACGGCTGGCCGCGGACGGTGAAGGACATCGTCGATGCGCTGATCTACGGGCTGCTTACGGCGGGATTCTTCGGCTGGCTGTGGCCGTAACCGGATCGGTCGCGCGCGATGCGCGGTCCTACCGGGCGCCGACGGCCTGGAGATAGCGGAAGAAGTCGGAATCCGCGTCGATCAGGACCGTGGCGTTCTCGTCGAGCGCCTTGTAGCTTTCCAGCGTCTTGAAGAAGGCGTAGAACTCCGGATCCTGGTTGAAGGCTTCGCCGTAGATGCGCGTCGCCTCCGCGTCCGCTTCGCCGCGGATCTCCGCCGCCTTGCGCTCGGCTTCCGAGCGGATGCGCCGGAGGTCGCGGTCCATCGTGCCCAGGATCTCCTGGCTGCGGCCCTCGCCTTCCGAACGGAAACGCGCGGCGATGCTCTGGCGCTCGGAGATCATGCGAGTTTCGACCTGCTTGCGCACGGAGTCGATGTAGTTGATGCGCTTGATGCGCACGTCGATCAGCTCGATGCCCAGATCGGGCAGCGACTGTGACGCCGCCGCCAGCATGTCACGCTCGAGCTGCGCGCGACCTCTCTTCGGGCGATCGAGGTCGGTCTGCTCGAGTGCCTCGACCTCTTCCTGCGCGAGACCGCTCACGTCCACCTTCCAGTCGGCGGAGCGCACGATCTCCTCGAGCTCCGTGCCGGAGACGACGTCGCGCACGACGGAATCGAGGATGTCGTCGAGGCGGGCGCGAGCCCCCGCCTCGTCCCGCACCGAGCGCAGGAACTGCAGCGGATCGGAAATGCGCCAGCGTGCGGTCGTGTCCACGATGATGAACTCGCGGCCGAGCGTCGGGATCTGGCTCACGTCGCCGTCCCAACCGAGGAGCCGCTTATCGAAGCGGCGGACCTCCTGGACGAAGGGCATGCGCCAGTGCAAGCCCGGCTCCGCGATGACGTCGCCGATCGGTTCCCCGAACTGCACGATGATGCCCTGCTCGGCCTGGTCGATGACGAAGGCCGAGCTGCCGATGCCGATGGCTGCGAGCGCGACCACGACCGCCGCAACGACTACGCCCGCCTTCATTCCTGCACCTCCGGCTTCGGCGCGGGCTCGACCAGGCGTCTGAGCTGGCGCTGATCCATGTTGAGCAGCGGCAGCACCTGGCCCTCCTTCATCACCACCACCGAGCCGATATTCGGCAGCACGTCGCGCAGCGTTTCGATGTAGAGCCGGGAGCGCGTCACCTCGGGGGCGTTGCGGTATTCGGCCAGCACGGCTTTGAAGCGCGCCGTCTCGCCGAGCGCGCGGTTCACGCGCTCCGTGGCATAGCCCTCCGCATCCGCGATGATGCGCTGGGCGGTGCCCTGGGCGCGCGGAATCTCCTGGTTCACCTGCCGGTTGGCTTCGTTGATCATGCGCTCGAGCTCCTGCCGGGCCTCGTTCACTTCGTTGAACGCGGGCTGGACGCGTGCCGGCGGCACTACATCCTGGAGCTCGACCGTCACGACATGCAGGCCGTTGTCGAAATGGTCCATCGCCTCCTGGATTTCCGCCTTGGCGTCGTTTGCGATGTCGACGCGCGCGGTGGTCAGCACCTCGCTGCCGATGCGATTGCCGACGACCCGACGCATCACCGATTCGGACAGGTCGCGTAGCGTCCTGGTCGGCTCGCGCATGGCATAGAGGTATTTGATCGGATCGGCGATGCGGTACTGCACCACCCACTCGACCTGAATGATGTTGAGGTCGCCGCTCAGCATCAGGGATTCGTCGAGGAAATCGTCGGCGGCGTAGCGGGAGCGCTCGCCCGAAGTATCGAGCGTGCGGAAGCCGAACTCCTGCTTCAGCACCCGTTCGGTCGCGACTTTCTGGACCTGGTCGAGGCCGAAGGGCAGCTTGAAGTGCAGCCCGGGATCCGTGATGCCGTGGACCGCGCCGAAGCGCTTGACGACGGCGCGCTCCTCCGGCTGGACGGTATAGAAGGAGGTGTATGCCGCCAGGAGGGCGAGCAGCACGAGGATGCCGAGCGCGATCTGCCGTCCGCTGGGGCCCTGCGCCTGGCGCCCTCCGCCACCGCGGCGCGGCGGCTGCCCTCCCAGGATCTCGCGCAGCACGTCACTGCCTTCTCTCATCGCCGGAACCCCCTTGGTGTCATTTTCTTCAGGATCCCGCGAGCCGCAAGCCCCTGAGTGAAGCGCTTTCGCAGCATAACAAACGGTGACCCAACCTTATAACCTTACGATATAACGCCTGCTCTGGCGCAGAGGGTTGTCTAGACTCCGACTGGCAGTCCCCCAGGGCTCCTCCCTCCTGGGCATGCGCATCCTCGCGATGCGGCATCGCCCGCCGTCACGCCCCCTTCGAATCCGGTGAACAGTCATGGACATGTCCAGGATACACGCTCGCTTTTTCGCCCCGCTCCTGCTCGGGAGTATGTCGCTGGCGCTGCTCGCGCCGACCGATGGCGTTGCCCGGGAAAAGTGCGCCAGTCTGCCACCGCACAGTACGCTGCAAAGTGCACTGGACAGCGTCGTGGCTGGCGGCGACAACGGCGGTCTCGGTAACGAGATGTGGGCCACGGTCGTTGATCGTGACGGGCGCGTTTGTGCCGTGGCCTTCTCCGGCGACGACAGGGCGAGCCAATGGCCAGGCAGCCGTGTGATCTCGGCACAGAAGGCCAATACCGCCAACGCATTCAGCCTGGAGGGTTTGTACCCGAACGTGGGGCTCGGTCGTGCCCTCGCGAGCGGCAATCTGTACGGCCTCGTCCTTCCCGGCGGCAGCCTGTATGGATTGCAGCACAGCAATCCGGTGGATGCGGCGGTCGCCTACGGCAATTCCACCACCCACAACGACGGAAGTGCGAGGCGATACGGGCAGTCGAATGATCCGCTGGTGGGCGCGTTCATCGGCGGCGTCAACGTCTTCGGCGGCGGCCTGGCGCTGTACGACGCCAGCGGAGAGCTCGTCGGTGCATTGGGCGTAAGCGGCGACACCTCCTGCACCGATCACATCATTGCATGGAAAGTTCGGGACGCGATGGAGCTGGACAACATCCCGGGCGGAGTGGGCGACAGCGGCACGACGGATAACCTCATCCTGGCGGATCCGGTGACCGCGAACACCTTCGAGCACCCTGTCTGCGGGTTCGGCGAAGATGCCATCATTCCGGAGCTCGCGAGCAATTTCCCGATCGGCGCCAACTCCGAGTAAACCGTCGCGCCTGTAAGGCGAATCAGGTCGCCGGGGCAGGGCGTCTGATCCATGGGCTTACGGAGTCGAAGCTATTACCGATGCGAATGTCATCGTAGTCCACCTCGTATCGCTTCCTGCTCTCGTTACCCTTATACACACCAAACTTTATTCTGAACCTTTGCGGCGGTTGTATCTGATCTCGGCAAATTCCGCTTTCCGAGTAGCCGTAAGGCCCGCGATACACTTCAGGTTCAACATCGGGGCCATGCCATACGGCGAAACTTCCTCTTCCGCCAACGGGAGCAACTACCGCCTTGATAACAAATGATGTCCAGGTATCCGGATTGAGCTTGTACGTAGCCATACTTGCAGCCCTCGAATCACCCCTTGTCATGAAGTTGACTCGATGACTGTGGCCTCTGCTTATGCGGATGCCGGCAATCGGGGAAGCACCCGAGCATTCGCGTCCTGGTTTCTCCCTGGTACGCAGGATCGGTTGCAAACTTCAAATACCTCACCCCACCCTTCTGCACTATTTGTGGGGCGATTCCCGCTCCTTCGCATCGCCCCCTGTACCTCACGCGGGCTGCAACAAGATCTCCTGCTCCGCTACTGATATCCGAATTGCACTCTTCGGGCCTCGCAACAGAAGCGCCTGGACCTTCTTCCAACGTAATGGAATAAGTGGCGCGTTCAGCTGAAACGGAGCCACCGGACGCGATAAGTACACACATCAGCAGACTTTCGTAGCGCACATGCCGTTCCCGTCAGGCGATGGCCAATGAAAAAAGGCCGCATCCCTTTCGGAATGCGGCCTTTTGAAACAAAAGCCTGGCGATGACCTACTCTCACATGGGGAGACCCCACACTACCATCGGCGCTGAGCGTTTTCACTTCCGAGTTCGGAATGGGATCGGGTGGT
>DASVDF010000023.1:0-27614 GCA_036381215.1 Woeseiaceae bacterium
GGGTATCCTTGCCGCTACGATCGAGCACCACGGAGGTGGGTTGTGGTTGCATTTCTTGTATTCCTCGCGATCGTCGTCGCGCTGATCGTGTACGCCGTCAGCATCTATAATAATCTCGTCAACCTGCGAAATCGCGTGAAAAACGCGTTTGCACAGATCGACGTGCAGCTCACGCGGCGCTATGACCTCATTCCCAACCTCGTCGAATCGGTGAAGGGCTACATGAAGCACGAGCGCGAGACGCTCGAAGCCGTGATCCGGGCCCGCAACTCCGCCGTCGCGAACCTCGATGCCGCCAAGGCCGATCCCGCGAACGCCGAAGCCATCCGCCGCCTCGGCGAGTCCGAGGGCACGCTCGGCGCGGCGCTCGGGCGGCTGTTCGCGTTGTCAGAGGCGTACCCCGATCTCAAAGCGAACCAGAACATGATGCAGTTCCAGGAAGAGCTCTCGAGCACCGAGAACAAGGTCGCGTTCTCGCGCCAGGCCTTCAACGACGCGGTGATGGGCTACAACAACGCCACCCAGAACTTTCCCAACAACATCGTCGCCGGCATGTTCCGCTTCGAGGACGCGAGCTTCCTCGAGATCGAGTCCGCGGAGAAGCGCGAGGTCCCGCAGGTCGCCTTCACCTGAGCGGCGGCCGAAGCGCCAGCGACCGCCGGCGGCTTTCGCAGACACGCGGCCGTGTCTGCTAAAGTTGGCCATCGCTTTCCGGACGGAAGTGCTTTGAGGCGGTGAACTTCTTCGAGGCACAGGATCGTGCGCGACGCGCCACACGCTGGCTCGTCGTCGCCTACCTGCTCGCCACCGTCGTGATCGTGGCGGCCGTCACCGCCGTCGTCGCCTTCGCGCTCCGCCTGAACGGCCAGGTTGGACCGCCCGATCCCGGACTGCTCGCGGGCACCGCGATCGCGGCGACACTGCTGATCTTCGGCGCGACCGCTTACCGCACCGCGAGCCTCTCGTCCGGCGGCGGACGGGTTGCGACCGACATGGGCGGAACGCCCGTCTCGCCGGACACCACCGATCTGCTCGAGCGCCGGCTCCGCAACGTCGTCGAGGAAATGGCGATCGCCTCCGGTGTGCCGGTCCCCGAGATCTACGTGCTCCAGCAGGAGCGCGGCATCAATGCATTCGCCGCCGGGTATACGCCCGGTGACGCGGCGATCGCGGTCACGCGCGGCGCTCTCGAGACGCTGGATCGCGACGAGCTGCAGGGCGTCATCGCCCACGAGTTCAGCCATATCCTGAACGGCGACATGCGACTGTCGATCCGCATGATCGGCGTCCTGTTCGGCATCATGGTGATCGGCCTGCTCGGGCGGCTGGTGCTCCGCAGCTCGTTCCACGGTCGCGCGTTCTCCAACAGGCGCAACCGCCAGGCGCCGGCCGTGCTCCTGATCGGGCTGGGGCTCGCCATACTCGGCTGGATCGGCGTGCTGATTGCGCGCGTCATCAAGGCCGCGATCTCGCGCCGCCGCGAGTTGCTTGCCGACGCGTCGGCCGTGCAGTTCACGCGGCAGACGGCCGGCCTTGCCGGGGCGCTGAAGAAGATCGGCGGCTACGACGCCAAGTCCTACCTGCGCGCCGCCGATCCGGAAGAAGTGAGCCACATGCTGTTCGCGCTCGGCTCGCGCTTCTCGTCCCTGTTTGCGACGCATCCGCCGCTGACCGAGCGCATCCGTGCGCTGGATCCGACATTCCATGAAGCGGATTACGCAAAGGTGCGCATCGTGGATCAGCGGGCGGCTGCGGAGTCGGGTGCACCCGCCGCCGCGGCGCAGGCGTTTGCGGCGGCGACGCCGGCAGTCGCGGCCATCGTCGACTCGATGGGCAGGCCCGATGCTCGGCAGATCGAGACTGCCCGGGCCCTGCACGCCTCGATGCCGCCGGCTCTCGCCGAGGCGGCACGCTCGAGCGCGGAAGCTCCGTTGCTGGTACTGGCGCTGGCGCTCGACCGCAGCGGACGCCACGTCGCGCGCCAGCTCGCAATGCTCCAGCAACAGCTCGGCGCCGAACGGCGCGCGCGTATCGAGACGTTACGGGCGGAGCTGTCTCGACTGGGGCCGCTGCATCACCTGCCGCTGCTCGCGCTGGCGTTCCCGGCACTGAAAAAGCGTCCGCCGGAGCAGCTCGAATGGCTGCTCGACCTCGCCCGCCGGCTGATCGAGATCGACGGCCGGGTCGATCTTTCCGAATACTGCTTCCTGCGCCTGCTCGCGGATCATCTGCGGCAGTCGTTCGACCCACCCGGCAGGCCGAAGCGGGTGGCGCGCTCGACCGTGCGTCGTGCGGCCGTCGAGCTGGTGCAGCTCGTGGCCGCGCAAGGCCATGCCGATCCGGAGGGGCGCCGTGCGGCTTTGGCGGCGGGGCTCGCCGCCTTCGGCCGGTGGGCGGAACCGACGGGCGAGCTCGATGACGCTCGCGCGACGGCGGCGAAGCTCGACGAGCTGCTGGACGTGCTGCGCAGCCTGAACGCGGCCGGGCGGCGCACGCTCGTGCAGGCGATCGCCGCGACCGTGCTCCACGATCGCGAGCTCACCGTTGCCGAATCCGAGCTCCTGCGCACCGTTTGCGGCGCGCTCGATTGTCCGCTGCCGCCGCTCGTCACCGCCATGACTGCAGGCGTGGAGGCCGCGGCCGCGCCCGTCGCCTAAGCGGCGTCGGCGGGAGCGAGGGCGCCCTGCTCCGGCCTGGCGTTTGCACGCAAAACACATCACTCCGCGCCGCTGCCAAGAGCGTCGCAGTCCGGCGACAGCCCTGTTACGCCGCAGCGATTCGCGTATCATCGGTGCAGCACTTCCACCAGAGATGCGGGGAAAAACATGCGCATTCGTTTGCTGCTATTCGTGCTCGGCGCGTGCGTCGCCGCGGCACCCGCGCTCGGCGCGTCGGACGAAGCGGACCGCGTCAAGAGCGCAACCGACGTCCTCGCGCAGCTTGAGGACATTCCCGAGCAGGCGGTGCCACCCGCCCTTCTCGCCCGCGCGTACGGCGTCGCCGTGATTCCGAACGTGATCAAGATCGGCTTCGGCCTCGGCGCGCGTCGCGGCAAGGGCGTGCTGGTCGTGCGCCAGGCCGGCGGCACGTGGAGCAACCCGGTGTTCATCACGTTGACCGGCGGCAGTTTCGGCTGGCAGATCGGCGCCCAGTCCACGGACATCATCCTGGTGTTCAAGACGCGCAAGGGCGTGGACGACATCGCGCGCGGCAAGCTGACGCTCGGCGCGGACGCCGCGATTGCCGCGGGCCCGGTGGGGCGCTCCGCGGGGGTCGCGACGGACATCGAGTTCGCGGCCGAGGTGTTCTCCTACTCGCGCAGCCGCGGCCTGTTCGCCGGCGTGGCGCTCGAGGGTGCCGGCATCGCGATCGACCGGGAGGCGAACGAGGCGTTCTACCGCAAGCCGGGCATCACCGCTGAGCAGATCTTCGCAGGCCCGGGCAACATGGCGCCCGCCGCCGCGAACGAGTTCGTGCAGGTGCTGTCGGGGCAGACCCGCGGATTGCCCACGCTGCCGGCCATGTCGGACGCGCCGGCGGCGGCGAACACCGCGGCCGAGGCCGCGCCGAAAGAAGTGCGCACGTACGGCATCGGCGATCCCGACGCGCCGCCGGACGACTGACGCGCGCCTTCGCTCCCGAGGAGGACCAAGGACCCGTCCCCGGGTCCGCGAATCAGCCGGGCGGCTCCGCCGGGTCCTCCGGTGTGGACCCCGTCGCTGCCGGCGCGCGCTCCTCGAGCGCCTTGCGAATTTCCCCGAGGTCCGTCGTGACGGCCGGCGTCTCCGGCGCGGTTTCCGCAGGCACGCTCTCGACGCTCACCGGCGCTCGCTCCGGGCTCGCGGCTCCCGTTCCCGTTGCGGCCGCGGGCGGCAACGCCTCCTCTCCGCTCGCCTGCGGCGCCGGAACGGCCACGCCCTCGCCGTGCGCTCCCGCGTTGTTCTCCGGCACGTCGCCGGCGGTCACTAGCGGCGTGCCCCCGTCCTGCGCCGGAGCGGCATCGCCGGACGCGGGCGCGGTCGGCGCCGGAATCAGGCCCAGGTACTCCGCCTCCGCCCGCTCCTCTGCCAGCGCCTGGGCGCGCCGCCGCGCCTCGTCGGCCGCTTCCCGGGCCCGCCGCAGCGCCTCGCGCTTGCGCTCCGATTCGGCCTCGAGCGCCGCCCGCCGCGCTTCCTCCTCGGCCGCGGCCAGGCGTTCGACCGCTTCCCGGGCGTTCACGCACTCCGGGTCGTAGCTCACGCTGTCGCGATTCGCGACGCAGCGCACCATGGTCGCGTCGAGCAGGATCGGGTCGTCCATGAACGCCTCGACGGAGGGCGGCAGCGGCTCGTCCGAGCAGCCGCCGATCCATGCGAGGGCGCATGACACCAGGGTGGCGCGCAGGATTTTCTGTCTATCGCTCATGATGCCCGGCTGAAGGCCGCACTCCGATCACGGAGATGGTAGCACCGGCGCTCTCGCACTTTGCGCACCGGTTCGCATTTTGCGCGTGCCGCCGCAGTCGGCGGCATTCTGCTATAGTGCGCCCGCTTTTCGCACGGGGGGACGGGGCGAAAACGACGGTGGCGAATTCGCAGTTCACACTGCTCGGTGAGAGGCGCTTCGCGCCGTTCTTCGCCACCCAGTTCCTGGGCGCGTTCAACGACAACGTCCTGCGCAACGGCCTGGTGATCCTGATGATCTTCCAGGGCGTGAGCATCGCCGGCCTCGACGCCTCGATGCTCGCGAACGTCGCCGGCGGGCTGTTCGTCCTGCCCTTCTTCCTGTTCTCCGCGACTGCCGGACAGATCGCCGACAAATACGAGAAGTCGCTGCTCATCCGCCGCATCAAGCTGCTCGAGATCGTGCTCATGATGCTTGCGGCGTTCGCCTTCATTGCCGGGAGCTACACGATGCTGCTCCTGGTGCTCTTCCTCATGGGCGTGCAGTCGACGCTCTTCGGGCCGGTCAAGTACGCGTACCTGCCGCAGCAACTCGGCAATGCCGAGCTGGTCGGCGGCAACGCGCTGGTGGAAACCGGCACGTATCTGGCGATCATCCTCGGGCTCGTCGCGGGCGGCTTCGCCGTGGCTGCGGGCAACGGCGACGAGACGCTGCTCGCAGCCGTGCTCGTCGCCACTGCCGTCCTGGGCTATGCCGCGAGTCGCGGCATTCCCCTGACCGGGGCGGCGGACCCGGATCTCACGCTCAAGCTGAACCCCTGGACCGAGACGTGGCGCATCCTCCGCTTCGCGCGCGGCGAGCGCAGCGTCTTCCTGTCGATTCTCGGGATCTCATGGTTCTGGTTCTTCGGTGCAGTGCTGACCCTGCAGGTGCCGGCATACGCCCGCGACTCGCTGAACGGCAGCGAAGCCATCACGACCCTCCTGCTCGCCGCTTTCGCCGTCGGCATCGGCATCGGCGCATTGCTTTGCGAGAAGCTGTCGGCGCGGCGGGTAGAGCTGGGGCTGGTGCCTTTCGGTTCGATCGGCCTGACCCTGTTCGCGCTCGACCTCTGGTTCGCGCAGCCGGTGCCGCAGGCAGAGGCGGCGGCGTCAATGGTCGGCTTCCTCGCACAGACGGGGAACTTGCACGTCCTCCTCGATCTCGCCATGCTCGGCGCGTTCGGGGGCTTCTACAGCGTGCCGCTGTACGCGCTGGTCCAGGAGCGCGCAGAGCCCGCACGCCTGTCGCGAATCATCGCCGCCAACAACATCCTGAATGCCTTGTTCATGGTGGCGGCCGCGGTGCTCGCGATCGCGGCCTTCGAGGCCGGCTTGTCCATCCCGCAGCTGTTCCTGGTGCTCGCGCTGCTCAACGCGGCGGTCGCCGCCTACATCTACACCTTGCTCCCGGAATTCCTGATCCGCTTCCTCGTGTGGCTGATCATCCACGTGCTGTACCGCCCGCGCGCCGTCGGCCTCGAGCACATACCGCGCGAAGGCCCGGCCGTGCTGGTGTGCAATCACGTGAGCTACGTGGACGCGCTGATCGTCGGCGGCATGATCCGCCGGCCGGCGCGCTTCGTGATGTACTACCGCATCTTCGAGATCCCGCTGCTCAAGCTGCTGTTCAGCACCGCCAAGGCGATTCCGATCGCGCCGGCGCGCGAGAACGAGGCGTTGCTCGAGGAGGCTTTCCGGCGCATCGACGACGAGCTCGCCGCCGGCAATCTCGTGTGCATCTTCCCGGAGGGAGCGATCACGCGGGACGGCGAAATCCAGCGGTTCCGGCCCGGGATCGAGGCGATCATCGAGCAGCGGGCGGTGCCGGTGATTCCCATGGCGCTCGCCGGGCTGTGGGGCAGCTGGTTCGGCCGCAGCGGCCGACCGGACGAGCTCAGGCGCATGCCCGGCCGGCTGCTCTCGCGCGTCGAGCTGCGCATCGGCCGGCCGGTGCCCGCGCGCGAGGTAACGGCTGCAAAGCTCGAGCTCCTGGTGCGCACGCTGCGCGGCGACGATCGATAGGAGCGCGCGGCCGCGCGCGGCCGACCGCGGGTCGCGCGCAATGCGCGCTGCTACAGGGGGGCGTTGGCGGCTGAGATCCCTAAGCGCGGACGCCATTCGCGGAGCAGCTCCTCGCGGCTGCCGAAGAGCGTCGGTCCGGTTGCGTAGCTGAAGTCGAGGACGGCGACTTCGGGGAAGCCGGCGTCGCGCGTCAGGAGCATCACGCGATTGCCGACGCGATCGGCGGGCGCCTTGCCCGCCGGATCGTGCTCGAAGACCATTCGCGAGCCGGGCAGCGGCTTCGGCGTGGGCATGGCGTCGAGCCACACGAGGCCGCGCGGCGAGACGCTCGCGCGGTGGATCCAGCGGCCGGTGCGGAACAGCGCGCGCGACTCGTTCGGGCTGAACACGATGTCGCTGACCGGGTTCGGGAGCTGCAGCACCGACGAGCCGATGCGCCCGTTCTCGAGGTCGAGGAGCGACGCCCGGTTCATCGCGTCGACGATGATCAGGAGCCGCCCGTTCGGCGAGATTTCGAGCTGGCGCAGCCCGGAAGAGCCGGCCCAGACGTTGCGCACGTTCCAGGTGCCGGTGCGGTCCGGCTCCAGCATCCGGAGCGCGCCGCTGTTCGAGCCGATGAAGACCTGGTCGTCGGCGGCGAAGGCGAGGCTCGCATGCGGCTCTCCGAGCTCGATGTCCGCCAGCACCTCGCCGTCGTCGACCTCCATGACCCAGACCCGCCGTCCGCTCAGCACGGCGAGCCGGCGCGACGAGGGGGAAAACAGCATCTGATCGACCGGGCTCGCGGACACGCCGGCGTAATACGGCCGGGGCAGCCCGCTGTCGGTGTCCCAGATGCGCACGGTGCCGTCACTGCCGGCGCTCGCGATGAGCTTGCCGTCGGGGCTGAACACGAGGTCGGCGACGGCGCTGCGATGTCCGAGGAAGTTCAGCTCGCCGGCTGCCTCCGCGAGCTCCTCCTCGGAGGCGTCGACGTGCAGGATGTGCACGTGGCCGGCCGTGTCGCCGATGGCCAGGCGTTGGCCGCCGGGACCGAGCGTGCTGACGAGGTCACCGGACTCGCGCCAGAGCGCGTGGCCGCTGTCGGGATCCGGCCGGCCGGCGCGCAGGCTCGCGACGGGCGGCGCGGGGACTTGCCAGACGCGCGAAGGGCCCTGTGTCTCCGCCGTCACGACCATCTGCTCGTCGCGGCTGAAGGCGAGGAGCGGCACGGCGGTCGCGGAATAACCCGAGCCCAGCGAGGGGCCGGTCAGCGCCCCGTCCGCGCTGCGGTAGACCTGGAAGCCCCAGCGCTCGTTGCCCGCGATGACCTTGTCGCCGGAAGGCGAGAACGCGAGCTGCCATTGCCCGGGCCCGCGATCCATGACGACCGGCTCCTGCGGCCGGTCAGTGCGCCAGATCGACACGCCCGCATTGCCGTGCACGACGCCGAGGGTGGTGCCGTCGGCCGAGAGGCGGATCTCGCTCGGCTGCACCTGCAGGTCCATCTGCGCGAGCATGCGCCCGTCGCGCAGGTCCCAGACGCGCACGGCGCGGTCGTAATCGGCGACCGCGAGGTGATCGCCTCCGGCGTCGATGGCGACGTGCAAGAGGCTCCCCGCCACGGTGAGCCGCTCGACGATCTTGCCTTCCGCGAGCGACCACAGCTCGAAGCGGCTGCCGGAGCCCTCGTGGCGCCACGTCAGCACGTGGCTGCCGTCGCCGCTCAGGAGGAAGCCGGCGCTCGCCTCGCCGAGCTGCAGCGACTCGGCGCGGGTGCCGTCGTCGGTGCGCCAGAGGTTCACGGTGTTGTGCGCGACCGTGATCACGTGTTCCGCATCGGCGGAAAGGCCGAGCACCTGCTCGCCGGCGGGCACGGCCAGTGTGCGCGCGGGCTGCGCGCTGGCGAGATCCCACAGGCGGGCGCTGTCGCTTCGCGTCGCGCGGGCGATGGCGTAGCGCCCGTCCGGCGCGAACCAGACGTCGTCGGAGGCGCGGGCTTCGGGATCGGGGATCGCCAGCCCGCGTTCCAGCTTCTCGCCGATCTCGCGGCCGTTCAGGCGCAGCGCCCAGCCATCCAGCCGGCCGGTCACGCCGGTGGCTTCGTCACGCAGGCTGAGCGTCCAGCTGCCGGTCAGCGGCTCGCCGCGCATCGCCGATAGGTCGGTCAGGGCGTAGGCCGCGGGCTCGGAGGCCGGCGGCTCGCGACCCGTGAGTGCGAGCTCCACCGTGCGGCCCGAAGGCGCGATGAGCTTGAGCCGCAGGTCGTCCGGGCGCGGGTGCGCGATCGTGAGCTCGAGCTCGATCGACTGCACCTTGCCGGGCCTCTCGACCTGCACGCGCCGCACGAGCGGCGTGACGTCGAGCGCGGTGAGCGACCACGAGGCGCGCGGGCGCAGCGCCCCGTCCGCGAGCGACCATTGCCGCACGTCGGGTCCGTTGGCAAACGTGAGCAGGAGGTTCGCGGGATCGAAGAGCACCTCCTGTGACGCCTGCGGCGGGACGGTCCCGGCCAGCTGGTGGTAGTCCTCGCCGATCAGTCGTGCGGCGCGGCGGCGCCGCTCCGTCGTCGCGACGACCAGCGACTCCAGCGCCGCAACCAGGGCTTCGTCGCGGTGCTCGACCTGCACGGCCCGGCCGACCTGGTGGTCCCAGAAGCCGGCGAGCATCGCGTCCGCGAACGCATCGCCGCCCGGCAGGCCGCGCGCGTAGGCGTCGATGTCCTGCATGGTCTCGACGCGCGTCGCCTGGCCCGCGCGCAGCTCGAGCTGGTTGCGGAACAGGCGCTCGGCGGAATCCGCGTGGCCGGGGAACGAACGCAGGTTGACGTAGGCGTCGTGCACCGTGCCGAGCGGCAGGGTCGGAGACGAAAGCACCTCGATGTAGGGCCGCGGCAGCACCTGCGTGTACCAGAACGGCACGGCCGTCACGGCGAGGAGCACGAGCAGCGCGAGCACGGGCCCGCGCCAGTGCAGCGGCAGGTTCTCGTTCGCCCAGCGGGCGGTGAAGACGGCGCGGTAGAGCCGGTTGCGGATCTTGAGCCGCCCGTGCTCGTCCTTCACGACGAGACCGACCGCCATCAGGATGCGCTGGTGACGCGACTCGGGGTCGTACTCGACGTCGATACCCTTGCGCATGCGGCCGTAGAGATTGAGCAGCGCCTCCGCGTTCTTGCGATCCCCGGTGATGCGCCGGTGGATGTGGCTCATGTGCGGCTCGCTGTGCAGCGCCGCGCGGCCGGCGAGCTTCTGCAACGCGATGCGGTCGACGTGCTCCTTGATGCTGCCGGAGATGCGCTCGCGCGCGATGGCGCGGCAGAGCTTCTGCGTGAGATACGGATGGCCGCCGGTGCAGTAGTACACCCGATCGAGCGCGATCGCGGCCTCCGACGTCGGCAGGTTGAGCTCGGCGGCGAAGACGTCGAGATCGTCGCGCGTGAAATCGTCGAGGTGGATGGCCTGCGAGATGGCGAACGGCGACTCTTCGGGATCGGGCATCAGCGTCCGCGGGTCGCATTCGCCGACCAGCACGAAGCAGAGGCGCTGGAAATCCGGCTCGGTGACGCGGGCATTCCAGGCGGCCCGAATGCTCGCGAGCACGTGCGTCGAGAACGGCCGGTCCTGCACGCACTGGATCTCGTCGACGAAGATCACGACGCGCTCGGGAACGTGCTGCAGGATGACTTCGCTGTAGAACTCGACGAGACGCTGGCGGTTGCTCAGGATGGACTTGTCCTGCCACCAGTCCTGGAGATCGATCTTCAGCCGGAGCTGGCGCAGCAGGCGATAGGCGATACTGTAGTACCAGCGGCCCGAGTCGGTGCCGCCGTCGCGCTCGCTGATCTGCGCCAGGTCGAGCACGGCGACGCGGTGGCCGTTCGTCTGCAGCCGCGCCGACGTGGCGGCGACGAGGCTGGACTTGCCGCTGCGGTTGGGGGCGATGATGTGCACATAGCGGCCGGCGCTGACGGCGTCGTACAGCGCCTGGTCCGCCGCGCGACGCACGTAACCCGGCCGCACCGCGTGCAGCGGCGTGGCGACGGTGAAGAATTCACCGGTTGAATCGGTGTCGAGACTGTAGGAGCCGGAGGTCTCGGTCATGCGGCAGTCGCTGGGCCCGTTGCTGATATAGTCCTCGATGCGCCGTTCGACCGCCGGGCGGCGGTCCATGGCCTGCCGCCTGACGGCCCTACATTGAGAAGCGTGCACGGTCCGAATGCAAGCTCCCCGGCCCTTGTTGCTGAAAAAAGACGTGTTCGGTCAAGTGACTTTGCGCGCCGGCGACGACGGACCCGCGGTCGTGCGTGAGACGGCGAGCGCGCGCTGGTGGGCGCGGCCGCTGGCCCGTCGGCTGCTCGCCCGGGAGGGCCGGGCGCTCGCGGTACTTTACGGTCTCAGGGGCGTGCCGCAGCTCCTCGATATCGAGCGGGACAGCCTGCGACGCAGCTATATCGAGGGCCAGCCGATGCACCGTGCGCGGCCGGCGGAGCCGGCCTACTTCCGGCGCGCGGCGCGCCTGTTGCGGCGCCTGCATACCGCCGGGGTCGTGCACAACGATCTCGCGAAGGAGCCGAACTGGCTGGTGACACCCGCGCAGGAACCGGCCCTCGTCGATTTCCAGCTCGCGTGGTTCGCACCGCGCCGCGGCCGTCTGTTCCGCGCGCTCGCGCGCGAAGACCTGCGGCACCTGCTGAAGCACAAGCGCACGTACTGCCCGGAGCACCTCACGCGCCGCGAGCGTCGCATCCTCGAGCGTCCCGGCCTGCCCTCCCGACTGTGGATGACGACGGCCAAGCCCCTCTACCTGTTGGTCACGCGCAGATTGCTTGGCTGGACCGACCGCGAAGGCGCCGGCGACCGCAGCTGATCGCGATTGCGGTGAATCTTTGCGGTGCAGGAGCGCGCATTGCGCGCGATCAGGCGTGGCATCGCCCGCGTCGGTGATGCGGCGATCGATCGCGCGCAATGCGCGCTCCTGCGGCGGCGGGATATAATGCGCCGCCGCGCAAGGAGTGGAAGCCGTGGATTTCGTACACCGTCACAACCTCGTGGACCCCGAAGCCGTGCCGCAGGAGCGCCGTTACGGCATCCGCGTGACGTTGCCGCCGCACGATACCTTCAGGCGGCTGCTCGGCGACGACTGGGAGCGGCTGCATTGGTATCCGACGCGGGAGGAACGCGACGAGGCGTTTCGGCATCTGGCGATCCGGCACGGGTATTACCGGAAGACGGACACGCCGACGCAGATCCTCGAGAAGATCGAGCGTTAGGCAGGTGTCCTGTCCGGAATCAGCCGGACGGGACACTAGCTATCGCGGCAACGCGCCGAGGAAGAGATAGAAGCTGGTATCTCCGTCCTCGGCGAAGCCGGCGCCGAGGAAGAGCGGGCCGAAGTAGGTGTCGTACCCCGCGAAGATGCTGCCGTTGATCAGCAGCGAATCGAACGCGATGTCCGAGCGCGTTTGCCAGACGTTGCCGGCTTCGATGGAGGCGCCGAGGTAGAGCGGTATCTCGAACAGCCCGCCGCCGGTCTCGCCCGAGCGCCGGTAGTAGACGAGCCGCGACAGCCCGGCGTGCGGTCCGCTGATCTCGCCGCGTTCGAGCCCGGAGAGCCTGAGGAATCCGCCGAGCGGGAAGAAGTTCTGGATCAGGTTGTCCGACTGCACCGTGGTCGCGAATTCGAGCCCGAGCTGCAGCGAGTTCCGGCCGCGAGTCCACACCGTGGACCACGTCGCTTCGAAGGTGTCGAAATTCGCGTCCGCGCCCAGTCCGGGGCGGGAGAGGACGTAGCGCGCATCCAGCCGTGAGCCGCGGCGCGGTATGTCGGCGTCGTCCAGCGTATCGATGCCGAATACCGCGTACACCCCGCCGGACTCGAAATCGATGTTCGGAATCGAGGGATCGCCGACCTTCACGCGCGCGTTGCCGGTCCCGCGGAATACGCCGAGGCGGGCTTCGCCCCAGCGCCCGAGCCCGCGGCCGAGATCGAGCGCGAGCTCGGCGCTGCTCACACGAAAGCGCGCGATGCTCTCCCCTTCAGCGAACGCATTGAAGTTCGTCTGCTCGAGATCGATGCGCGGCGCGACGAACCAGGTGGTGTCGTAGCTGAGCGGCTGATAGAGCTCGGACGTGAGATAAGGCTCGGTGCCGAGCTGCAGGTCGGTGCGCCATTCCGCGCCGAGCGCGTTCACGCCGACGCGCGTGTAACGTCCCGATACGTTGAATGCGGTCGAGCCCTCGAAATCGTCCTCGACCGAGATGCCGAACTGCAGGATGTTGGGCCCCCAGCTTTTCGGCCGGGTGAAGAACTCCACCCCGGTTTCACCGTCGTCGTTCACGATCCGGTAGCCGACTTGCGAATAGAGATCGAGGCCGTAGAGGCGCGCCGCGTCGTCGGCGAGCATGCGGCTGGTGACCGGCTCCCCGGGCGCGGTGCGCAACCGGGTCTTCAGCACCCGCTCCGAGAGCGGTCCTTCGTCCGCCACGCGCACGAAGTCGAAGGTGTACACGGGCTGGCGCTGGACGTGGCGGCGAGCCTGGTATTCCCGCCACTCGGCGTCATCGAGCGAGAAGCGGCGCAGCCGGTCCTCGAGCGCGGTAGTGGCCACGGCGCCGGGCTCGATCGTCCTCGCGATCTCCGCGAAATTGGCGGAGCCGAAATCGCCGAGCTCGGGACGGATCAGGATGTCGTCCTCGTCCAGGGACTCGAGCTGCCTGCGAGTCTCCTTGCGGATGAGGATTGTGAGCATCTGGGCCGTGATGCCGAGCGCGGAATCGAGCTCCTCGGCGGGATAGAGCGGAAACTCGACGTCGACGGCGATGATGACGTCCACATCCATCGCGCGTATCGCAGCGACGGGCACGTTCCCGGCGAGCCCGCCGTCGACCAGCGTGCGCCCGTTCACCACCACCGGCGCGAAGATCCCCGGCGCCGACATGCTGGCGCGCATGGCGAGCGTGAGGTCGCCTTGCGAAAGCACGACGGCGTCGCCGGTCTCGATATCGGACGCGACGGCGCGGAAGGGTATCGGCAGCTCGCCGAAATCCTGCACGTCGGCGACCTGTGTCGTCAGGTCGCGCAGGATGAGGCCGAGCTTCTGGCCCTGGATCAGCCCGAGCGGCAGCTCGAGGCGGCCCTCGTTGAGACCGAGCTCGAAGTCGATCGGGAACTCGACGTCGTCCTGCTTGCGGCGGTAGCTCAAGTCCTCGCGCGGCGTGGTGTCCTGGAACGCATCGCCCCAGTCGATCGACGTGACCGCCTGCTCGAGCTGCTCCGGGGACACTCCGGCGGCATACAGGCCGCCGATCACCGCGCCCATGCTCGTCCCGGCGATGGCGTCGATCGGCACGTGCAGGCGTTCGAGCTCCCTGAGCACGCCGATGTGCGCGGCGCCGCGTGCGCCGCCGCCGCCCAGCACGAGACCGATTCTCGGCCGGCCGTCATGGCCATCGTGGCCGGGCGCGGGCACTTCCGCCGCCAGCGAGCGCGGCAGCATGCCGGCGGCAAGCAGCAGAGCGACGGTGGTTAGAACGGAGCGAAGCAGCATGATCCTGTTCCCGACCGGCGATTCCGGAATCGGCGGATTATAATGGCCGTTTCCGTGTCAACCGGAGTCGCGAATGACCGACGCCACACCCGTGCCGCCGCAGGACGGCGCAAGGATCTCCATCGCCGACGGCAAGCTCCAGGTGCCGGATCGTCCCATCGTCCCGTATATCGAAGGTGACGGCACCGGACCGGACATCTGGCGGGCCAGCGTGCGCGTGCTGGATGCCGCCGTGAGCGCCGCCTACGGCGATGAGCGGAAGATCTGCTGGATGGAGGTCTACGCGGGCCAGAAAGCGTTCGATCGGTTCAAGACGTGGCTGCCCGACGAGACGGTCGCGGCCTGCCGGGAATACCTCGTGTCGATCAAGGGGCCGCTCACCACGCCGATCGGCGGCGGCATCCGCTCGCTCAACGTCGCGTTGCGGCAGCTGCTCGATCTCTACGTGTGCCTGCGGCCGGTGCGCTGGTTCAAGGGCGTGCCCTCCCCCGTGCGGCATCCGGAGAAGGTCGACATGGTGATCTTCCGGGAGAACACCGAGGACATCTACGTCGGCATCGAGTTCGAACGCGGCAAGCCGCGCACGGAGACCTTCCTCGCGCTGCTGCGTGAGCACTTCCCCGAAGAGTTCGCGAAGATCCGCTTCCCGGAAAGCTCAGGGATCGGCCTGAAGCCCGTGTCGCAGGAAGGCACGGAGCGGCTGGTACGGGCGGCGCTCGAGTACGCGATCGCGAACGGGCGCAAGAGCGTGACCTTCGTGCATAAGGGCAACATCATGAAGTTCACGGAAGGCGCCTTCCGCAACTGGGGCTACGCGCTCGCCGATCGGGAGTACCCGGAAGCGACCTACACCTGGGAGCGGTGGGAGCGCACCCGCGCCGAGCGCGGCCAGGACGCCGCGAACCGGGAGCAGCAGGAGGCGCTCGCGGCCGGCCGGATCCTCGTCAAGGACGTCATCGCCGACATCGCGCTGCAGCAGGTGCTGACCCGGCCCGACGAGTTCGACGTCATGGCGACCATGAACCTGAACGGCGACTATCTCTCGGACGCCCTGGCCGCGCAGGTCGGAGGTATCGGCATCGCGCCCGGCGGCAACATCAACTACGTGACCGGTCACGCGGTGTTCGAGGCGACGCACGGCACCGCGCCGAAGTACGCCAACAAGGACGTCGTGAACCCGGGCTCGCTGATCCTCTCAGGCGAGATGATGCTGCGCTACATGGGGTGGACGGAAGCTGCGGACGCCGTCATCCGGGCGATGGACGCGACCATCGGCGACAAGGTGGTGACCTACGATTTCGCGCGCCTGATGGAAGGCGCGAAGCAGGTCAAGACCAGCGAATTCGCCGACGCGATGATCGAAAACATGGAGCGCGCATAGCGCGCGACCTCCTACGGGGATGACGAACGGTCGGGCCTGAGGCGGGCGTTGTACGCGCGCAGCGCTTCGATCTCGCGGGCCTTCGTGGCGTCGTCCCAGCCGAGCTCGGCCGCGGCGACGTCGGCCATAGGCTCGATCAGCGGCGTCCCCTGGTCGGGTGAGAGCCCGAGCATCGTGCGGCGGTGCGCGATGTCCGTGAGATGGCGGGCGAGCTCATAGCGCACGGCAAGGGCGACCTCCGCCGCGAGGACCGTGCCCTGCCCGTCCAGGCTGGCCGCCAGCCGGGGATCGTCCAGGGCCAGCTCGAGCACACGGCGCGTGCGCCCGCCATAGACCCCGAGCAGCCTTGCCCTGCCCGCCTCGGATACCGTGCCGAGCTCGTCGAGCATCTTCTCGGCGGCGGTTTTGCCGAGCGCGCCGGGCAGGAACATCTCCTTCGTGACGCAGGCCTTCGCGCGCACGCCGAGCAGCTTCACCACGCGGTTCGTGACCTGCTCCGCGAGGCTGCGATAGGTCGTGAGCTTGCCGCCGATGACCGTGAGCAGCCCCAGCGCGTTGCGCTGGTGGTTGCGGATGATGTGACGGCGGGTGATCGCGCCTTCGGGCTTCTTGCCCTGCAGCGGCAGCGGCCGGACGCCGGCGTAGGCATAGTGAATATCGCGGCGCATCAGCCGTGCGCGCGGAAAGACGCGATTGCACTCCGAGAGCAGGTAATCGATCTCGGGCTCGCTCGGCTTCGCGTCAACGGGATCGCCGCGGTAGCGGTGGTCGGTCGTGCCGATGAGGTACTGCCCGTTCCACGGGATAATGAAGAACGGGCGCGCATCGATGTACGCCTCGACGTAGAACGCATCCTTCGGCGCGCCCTCGAACGCGCCCACGACGATGTGGCTGCCCTTCGTGCCGCCCATCAGCTCGGGCATCGGCCGGTTGGCGGTGGCCAGCACGTCGTCGACCCACGGACCCGCGGCGTTCACCACGACGCGCGCCCGGACGACGTGCTCTTCCCCGCCGTCATCGACGTAACGGAGGGAGCGCACCTTGCCGTTCTCGATATCGATGCCGGTGACGCGCGCGTAGTTGCGCAGCGAGGCTCCGTACGCCCGGGCGGCCAGCACGTTCTCGATCACCAGGCGTTCCGGGAAAGTGATCTGCGCGTCGTAGTAGCGCGCGCCGCCCTTCAGCCCGTCGGGCGCCACACCCGGCTCTGCGGCGACGAATTCGCGACGGTTCATCGTTTTGTGGCTGGGCAGCGGATTGCCGAACGACAGCAGGTCGTAGAGGAACAGTCCTGCGCGCACGAGCAGCATGCCGCGCTTGCCGCCCTCGTAGACCGGGATGTCGATGCGGATCGGCTTGACGAGGTGGCGCGCGGTGCGCAGCAGCCGGCTGCGCTCCTGCAACGATTCGTAGACGAGACCGAGCTCGCCGTGCTCGAGATAGCGCAGGCCTCCGTGGATCAGGCGGCTCGACCAGCTCGTCGTGCCGCTCGCGAAATCGTGCATCTCGAGCAGCAGCACCTGGAGGCCGCGCGAGGCGGCATCGCGGGCGACACCGGCGCCGTTGATACCGCCGCCCACGATGACGAGATCGTAGGCTTCCTCCGCCGCCATCAGCGCCGACGGTTCCGGGATACGGCGGGAGTCATTCGCGTCAGCCGGTCAGCCGCTGGCGCCGGGCGAACGACGAGAGCGTCACCTCGCCGCGCGAGACCGCCACGCTGCCGCTGCGCGCGACCGCGGATACCTCGCCGATGCCGCTCGCCTCGCGGAAGAACGCGTCCACCTCGTCGAGCTTGCCGGTCAGCTGGAGCGTGCAGCTGTTCTGGGCATCGTCCAGGATCTCCGCCCCGTATTCCTTTACCAGCTTCAGCACCTTGGCATAGGCACCCGTCGCAAGCTTCAGCTTGACGATGATGAGCTCGCGCTCGAAGTGCTCGCCGAGGGTCATGTCGTGGATGTTGACCACGTCGACGAGCTTCGCGAGCTGGGTGTTGAGCTGTGCGATCGCCGCATCCGAGCCGGCGATCACCAGGGTGACGCGTGACACCATCGGATCGTTGGTCGGCGCGACGTTCAGGGAGTCGATGTTGTAGCCGCGCGTAGCAAAGAGGCCCGTCATCCGCGTGAGGGCGCCGACCTCGTTCTGCAGCAGGACGGAGATGACGTGTCGCATCGCGCAAAGATACGGGCGAAACGAAGCCGCCGCAAGCCGGAACCCCTTGCTTTGCCGCGGCATCTGCGAAACACTCGGCCGGAACCCTGCTGTCCCGTTTATCGAGCGTCGCACATCATGAACACGTCGTCCCCCGTCACCGAAAACCGCGAGCACCCGCTGGCCGGCACCCGGATGAGCGGAGCCGACGTTCTCGTACAGGTGCTCGCGGACGAGAACGTCGGCACGATCTTCGGCTACAGCGGCGGCGCGATCCTGCCGGCGTTCGATGCCGTGTTTCGCTACAACGCCGCCCACCGGCAGCCGGACGGCAGAGCGGCGATGCCGCTGATCGTGCCTGCGAACGAGCAGGGAGCCGGGTTCATGGCGGCGGGCTACGCGCGGGCGAGCGGCCGCGTCGGCGTCGTCATGGTGACCTCCGGGCCGGGGGCGACGAACACCGTGACGCCGGTGCGCGACTGCATGGCGGACTCGGTCCCGATCGTCGTCCTGTGCGGCCAGGTGCCGACCAGCGCCATCGGGACGGACGCGTTCCAGGAGGCGCCGGTCTCGGCGATCATGGGCGCCGCCGCGAAGCACGTATTCCTCGTGACCGACCCGCAGCGGCTCGAGGCGACGGTGCGCACGGCGTTCGAGCTGGCGCGCACCGGGCGCCCGGGTCCGGTCGTCGTCGACATTCCGAAGGACGTGCAGAACGCGGAAGTCGCGTTCACCGGCCGCGGCTCGCTGCCGCTGCCCGGCTACCGCCTGCGCTGGCAGGCCGTACGGGACAACCGCCTGACGGACGACGCGTGCGAACGGTTCTACCGCATGCTCGCCGAATCCGAGCGCCCGCTCGTCTACGCGGGCGGCGGCGTGATCAACGGCGATGCCAGCGCCGTGCTGCGGCGTTTCAGCGCGGCATTTGGTCTCCCGGTCGCCACCACGTTGATGGCGCTCGGCGCGAGCGATACGACCTCCCCGCTTTCCCTGCACATGCTCGGCATGCACGGCACGGCGTTCGCGAATTATGCCGTCGAGGATGCCGATTTCATCATCGCCGTCGGCGCGCGCTTCGACGATCGGGTGGCCGGCGATCCGGCGCGCTTCGCGCCGAAGGCGCGCCACGTCGCGCACCTCGACGTCGACATCTCGGAGATCGGCAAGGTCAAGGGCGTCTCGTGGCACCACGTGGGCGTGGTGGCGCAGGATCTCGACGACCTGCTCGCGTTCGGCCGGCGCATCGGCTTCGACAAGAGCTACGCGAACTGGCACGCAGAAATCGCCGGGCTCAAGAGGCGGCACGCGATGAACTACGATCGCGAAAGCCCGCTCATCCAACCGCAGGCGATCATAGAAGAGATCAACCGCGGCACGCGCGGCGAGGCGATCATCGCGACCGGCGTCGGCCAGCACCAGATGTGGGCGGCGCAGTACTTCGATTTCAAGGAGCCGCGCCTATGGCTGACCTCGGGCAGCATGGGCACGATGGGATTCGGCCTGCCTGCCGCGATCGGGGCGCAGGTGGCGAACCCGGGGCGGCTCGTCATCGACATCGACGGCGATGCCAGCATCCGCATGAACATCGGCGAGCTCGAGACCGCCACGACCTACGGCCTGCCGGTCAAGGTCGTGGTCCTGAACAACTACGGCGACGGCATGGTGCGCCAGTGGCAGAAGCTCTATTACAAGGGGCGGCTGGCGGCCAGCGACAAGTCACTGCACCGCAAGGACTTCGTCCGGACGGCGGAGGCGGACGGCTTCGCTTACGCGAAGCGCCTCGAGCGCAAGGACGACATCCCGGCCGTGATCGAGGAGTTCCTGCGCTTCCCCGGCCCCGCGTTCCTCGAGGTGATCATCGACCCGGACGCCGGCGTGTACCCGATGGTGGGGCCAGGGCAGAGCTACGCGCACATGATCACGGGCGATTTCATCGCGAGCCGCGAGCGCGCGCCAGTCGCGGAGCCGGACCCGAGCGAGCTGTTCTGATCCATCCCCCGCGCGTGCCGCGTGCTGTACCGCAGGGGCGCGCATCGCGCGCGATCATCGGTGCCGTGTTGCCGGGTCCGCGGCAAGGAGCCGCGATCGCTGACGCGCGCAAGGCGCGCTACTACAGACCGCCCGGGCCGCAGTCGTTCTTGAGGAAACCGATCAGCGACTCGTAGAGCTTCAGCTGGTGATCGAAGAAGAGCGTGTTGGAGAAGTGATCAGCGCCCTCGAGCTCGACGAACTTGTACTTCTTCCCGTAGCGGTCCAGCGCAGCCATGTACTTCTTCGAGTGCTCCAGCGGCACGCGCTGATCGACGCTGCCGTGCACGATCAGCATGGGCACGTTCACCTTCTCCGCTTCTTTCAGCGGTGAGACGCTGTCGTCCCACATGTTGAGCTGCTCGGCCGCCTGCGCGCCGCGCATCTGGTACCGGTAGTAGTTCACCTGCATGAGCGGATCGGAGACCGCGGCGCCGGCTACGACGCACTGATAGATCTGCGGCATTCGTGACGCCGCGACGAGCGCCGCGTAGCCGCCGTAGGACCAGCCGAACATGGCCATGCGATCCCGATCGGCCAGCCCCTGCTCGACCAGGTAGAGAGCGCCGTCGTCCTTGTCGTCCTGCATTTTGTAGCCCCCCTGCCCGCCGTCGATGAAGGCGGACAGGTAGAACTCGAGGCCGTAATTGTGCGAGCCCCGGTACTGCGGCTGCAGCACCAGGTAGCCGTGGTTGGCGAGAAGCTGTCCCCATTCGTCGTAGCCGACGTACTCGGCGACGAACGGGCCACCGTGCGGCAGGACCACCAGGGGGAACGGCGGCTTGCCGTGCGGTACCGTCAGGTACCCGTGCAGCTCGACGCCGTCGCGGGCTTTCCACGTGACGTACTCCACGTCCGCGAGCTGCTCGCTCTTCAGCAGGGGCTGGGTGCTGCCGACGGCCTGGATTTTCCCGCCCTTCAGCAAATAGAAAGTTCCCGGATCACGCGGACCGGTGTTGGAGATCACCATCGTCTCTCCGTCGCGTGAACGGCTGGTGATCCTCAGGTTCCAGGCGTAGGGAATGAGCTTCTCGAGCTGCGCATACATTGCGCCTTCGGTCTCGTCGAAGTACTCGGTGTAGAACCGGTCCTTCGCGTAAGTGACGCCGACGACGTCGTCGTAATGCTCCCACTGGTTGCTGTTGTAGCGGATGCCCCAGACGTCCACGTCCGAGCGCCGGTAGATGAGCTCGTCCAGCACCTTCTTCTTCAGATCGAACGACCACAGGCCGACCTTGTCGTTGCCGTTGTTCGCCAGCACCAGCGCGTGGTGCGGCTTGGACGGATCGATTTCGAGGATGTCGAACTGTTCGAAAGCGTTCTCGTCCTGGCGCCGGACTTCCTCCCAGCCGGAGCTGCCGGGTTCCCGGTAGTACCAGATGAGCTCACCGCGGCCCAGATCGAAGCCGCGGGCCAGCCACGGGTTGCCGTCGGCATCGAAATCGATGTTGCCGAGTGCGATCTTGCCGCGAATGATCAGGCTTTTGGCGCCCGTGTCCAGGTTGAACGACCAGTAGGATCTCGGGCGGAAAGCCTTCTGGAGGCGCGCCTCCGGCCCGTCGCTGCCACCCTCGGTGAAGGAGATGATGATGTGCTTCGGGTCCTGCGGCAGCAGGCTCTCGACGAACGCATTGGTTTCGTCAAAGGCACGGATCTTCTCCCTTTCGACGTCGACGGTGGCCAGCCTCGTCTCGTAGACGCCCTGGTTGAAGCCTTCGATCCGGTCGCGCACCTTCTGCCTGAGGTTGACGATGATGTCGGTGTTGCTCACCCAGAAGAAGCTGGTGATTTCCATCGGCTCGGCGTTGATGCGAAACGGCTCCCTGGCAAGATCTGACGCGTCGTAGATCTCGATAATGGGGTTGCCGTCACGAGACGGAATTTTCATGAGGCCAAGGTGCACGCCGTCAGGCGAGACTTCCACGCGGTCGATCACCTCCCGGAGTGCCCAGTACTCCAGGGGATACGGTTCGACGGCATTTCCGGTCGATGCGGCCTGCGCGCTGAAGGCCGCGAGCACCGCCGCAAAAGCAACAATTGTCTTTCTTGTTGTCATCGTCCTGACTCCGTCCGGGTCGTGCCGAAGCCCCTTACATCACTAAGCAAAGAAAAAGGGCCCACGGGAACGCCCCCGCGGGCCCTTTTCGTGTCGACGCAGGCGAAGATTCGCCCGTTATTCGCTGCCGCCGAAGCTGGCGCCGATATTGATGAAGAACGTCCTCCCCCGCAGATCGTAGCCGTAGCCGATCGGCGCGTTGTTCACCGCCAGGATCTCGGTGCCGTCGACGAACGGTGGTGCCTTGTCGAACACGTTGCGGATGCCGCCGCCGAAGGTCCAGACATCTCCGTAGTAGTACACGGACATGTTGTGCAGGAAGTAATCGTCGGCGAATCCGATGTCGCGGCAATTCACATCGCCGAGATCCGGCCCGAGGCAGGTATCGCCGATGGTCGCGCCGAAAATGTTGCCGAAGTCATCCACCTCGAGCGGATCTTCCTCCACCGAGCCGATGTAGTTCGTTTCCCACGTCAGCCGCCAGTTGTCCATGTCGAAGCGGATGCCGTTGCGGAATCTCCAGTCCGGAAACCCGAACTCACCCTGGAACTCCTCTTCCACCCGCTCTCCATTGTCGTCGATGAACAGCGTCGAACGCTCGAGCTGGCGGTTCGCGCGGAAATCGACACTGAGATCGATCGGACGCCGGAACGCGGTGAACGTGCTGTCGAACGTGATGTTGATGTCGATACCGCGAGCCGCTTCGTTGTCTCGATTGATGAAACCCTGATCGATGAACGTGATGAACGGACTCTCGGGGTCGGAAAGATCACGCTCGATCCGATCGCAGAAAACGCTGTTGCCAAGCGGGTTGGTGTAGCAGTCGTTGATGATGAACTGCCCGCTCGGCTCGATGATCGTGTTTTCGATGTCGATCGAGTAGTAGGTGACGCTGAGGTTCAGACCGAACGCATCGGTGAACGGCTGCTCCCAGGCGAAGCCGGCAGACCAGGACTCGGACGTTTCCTCGTCGAGCCCGGTAGTACCGCCTTCCGCCAATTCGACGCTGTAGACGTTATTGCCGTTGTTCTGTGCGACCGTGGGATCGATGCCCTGGGCCCGGCAGTTGTCCAGCACGTGCGCTTCACGCGTGTCGAGCGCCGCATTGTAATCACCCGTGAGCGGATCGAGCGCTTCTTCCGGAATGAAGCAGGGGTCGAACAGGCTGAGGAAGCCCGTCTGGTCCTGCAGGAAGAGCTCTCGCAGGTTCGGCGCGCGGTAGGATGTGCCGAACGTGCCGCGGATCAGCAGCGACTCCACCGGCCGGTACCCCAGTTTGTAGGAGTGCGTCCACGCGGACCCGTAAAACTCGTCGTCCGTCCAGCGCGTCGAGAGGTTCAGGGTCACCTCCTGCGCCGCCGGAAGATTGGCGAGCAGGGGCAGCTCGATCTCGCCGAAGGCCTCTTTCGTCGTCTTGTCACCGACGGCACCGCCATCCGAGAAGAAGCCGAAGAACAGGCCGTCACGCGCAACCGGGTCCGGAATCGAGTCGATTTCGTCCTTGCGATACTCCACGCCGATGCCGCCCGCGACCTCGCCCGCAGGCAACTCGAGGAGGTTGCCGGACATGTAGTACGTGAGCAGCGTTTGCTTGTATTCCGTATCGAAGTCGCGGCTGTCGAACAGGTACTCGCGTTCTGCAGCCGTTGCGAAGTCTCCGACGACGCCCTCGGGATACAGCGACGGTGCAAACATGTTCACCGGCACGCAACCCGGCGCGGCGTCCGGCGCCAGCTCTACGCCCAGGTCGTTCTCGCAGGGTGTGTTAGTCGAGGAGAACCAGCCGAGCGCCAGGTTGATGCGGTCACCGCGAATGCCCAGCCGGTTGGATTCACCCGTGGATTTCGAAAGCACCGCGGCCAGATCCATCGACCAGTCGTTGACACTGCCGAAATTGAGGAACGGCAGGTCCGAGCGGAACCCGCCGACGAACCGGAGCTGTTCCACCTCGACGGTGTTGGTGTTCCGATCGCCGCGGACGGAGACGATCGGCTCGACCAGCAACGGTCCGAGGGGACCCACCGTCTGGTCGCAGCTGCCCCCCGAACGCGGATCGCATCCGAACACGCTGATCACCTGGTTCGCGAAGCTCGGGTTGTTCATGAGCGCGTCCCAGGCCAGGCCGCAGTCGACCCCGCCTTCTGCCGCCGGGTTGCAGATGTTGAACGGGTTGCCGGCGGGCACGTCGGGGAAGAACTGGATTGGGCCAAAATCGATGAAGTTCTCACGCCGCGCGTACAGCGCCTCGAAATACGGCGTGAAGTTGGCTTCTCCCGCGAAGGTATATTCGCCGTAGGCCATCACGCTCTGCTGCTCGACTTCGGGGAACAGGTGAGCGTCCTGGGTGCGGCCATTGAGGTCGTAATCCCGGAAGCTGATGTCGGTCCGGCCGTCGCCGTTGCCGTCCACGCCGAAACCGAACAGCGACGACTCCGAGAAGTTCGGCCAGCCGCCGTTGCTGGTCCCTGGCGTGAAATAGACGCTCCCGGCCAGTCCGTCGGCGATGAACACGCGCCGGGCAAGGAGGCCCTGCCGGCACTCGTCCCAGTCCATGTTCAGCACCGTGGAGCTGAACAGGTCCTGGGTACGTACCTGGCCGAATTCGTCGATCTCGGCATGCTGGTCACAGCCGGCCGTCCAGGGACGATCGTCCAGGGTGACGGCTTCGCTGTCCTGCCACTCGGCGCCAATACCAATGAAGCCACGATCGAAGTTCTTGCCCCAGACCGCGCTCAGCGTATTCTGGATTCCATTCGAGTGATCAGGCACCCGGGAATAGGCTTCGAATTCCAGCCCGTCGAAATCCTTGCGCATGATGACGTTGACGACACCAGCAACGGCATCGGATCCATACACCGATGAAGCGCCGTCGAGCAGCAGGTCGTATTGTTGCACCAGCGATGCGGGCACGAGGCTGATGTCGGCCGCCACCGGCGCCCCTTCCACGCCGGCCGGCGATACGCGCCGGCCGTTGATCAGGACGAGGGTGCGGTTCGCGCCGAGGCCGCGCAGGTCGACAGTTGTCGCGCCGGGACCGTTGTCGAGCACGAAGCCTGAGAACGTCAGGTCGATCTGCTGGCCGCCCGTGGCCGTCGATTCCTGCAGGATGTCGGTCGCGTCGATCAGACCGACTTCGCGGGAGACCTGACCCGTGATGACCTGCAACGGGGCGACGCTGGTGTAGGTGTCGCGTCGCAACCGGGAGCCCGTGACCACCACCTCTTCGACATCGGAGGCAGGCTCTGCTTCCGCTGCCGACGTGTCACCGTCGTCGGCGTCCTGCGCGTACGCAGCCGGGGCCATACCGAGGAGCAGAGCCGCCGTCAGGGCGGTACAAACGACGGGAAGTCGCACGCTGAACGCGCGCAGGTCATCGCCAATCATTGTCATCCCCTTATGCATTCTTGTCTTGTGCGGGACTATTCTGTCCCTGTTCTTTGCTGAGCGACGGCATGCACCGCCGGCACCGCGACGGGATCTTGCGAGAAACCTGGACGGTTGTAAACGGAAAAGTTGCGCTGCAAAAGGCCAGCTACGAGGTGTTGCGTCACGGCAACGGCCATGGTTCTTGCCGATAGCTAGAGGTTGTTAATACCCAAACACATATGACAATGTCTGGGGCTGGCGAAATGCTAATGTGCCCCTGTTCCCCCGAAGGAGAAGCTCCATGGACAAAAAGACCGCAATCATGGGTCCGATGCTGGCCGCCCTGCTGGCTGTCGGGTGCGGAGCCGACGCAACAGATGCACCCGCAGCGCGCACGGAACAAGCGGCGCAAGCGAGCCCGCGCAGCGACGGTGACACGGCCCGATCGGATCTCGCCGAGCGCCTTTCCGACCCGTCGCGACCGGCGGAGGACCGCGCGCGGGACGCTTCGCGCAAGCCGGCGGAGGTCGTCGGGTTCTTGGGGATTGAGCCCGGCATGCGCGTCCTCGACGCCATCGCCGCGGGCGGCTGGTACACGGAGGTGCTGTCGATCGCGGTCGGTCCAAAGGGCCGGGTCGTCGCCCAGAATCCGGACTTCGCGCTCGAGTACGGCGGCGGGCGCAACGACAAGGCGCTCACCGCGCGGCTCACGGACGACCGCCTGCCGAACGTCACGCGCCTCGACAAGAACTTCAGCGAGATGTCGGCGGCCGACGGGCCGTTCGACGCCGCCATCACCGCGCTCAACTTCCACGACGTCTACAACGGCATGGGACCGGAGGCGGCCTCGACCTTCCTCGGCGCGATCTACGACGTTCTGAAGCCGGGCGGCGTGCTCGGCATCACCGATCACGTCGGCATCGCCGGCAACGACAACGAAGGACTGCACCGGATCGAGAAAGCGACGGTCATCGATACGGTAGAAGCGGCGGGCTTCGAGCTCGTCGGCGAAAGCGACGTGCTCGAGAATCCCGCGGACGACCACACGCAGCCGGTGTTCAGCGACGCCATACGCGGCAAGACGGACCGCTTCGTTCTGAAGTTCCGCAAGCCCGAATGACCTGCCTTTACGGGCGCCACCGGCCCGCCGGCTCGCGAGCGTCGTGAGCGCGCCCGCGGAGCCGCCGGCAGTCTTCGCGTCGGCCGGCGCACGTGCGGTGGTGCTCACCACGCTCACGATGCTGGCGTTCGCCGGCAATTCCATCCTCTGCCGGCTGGCACTCAAGGAGACAGCCATCGATCCGGCGAGCTTCGCGGCGCTGCGCCTGGCCGCCGGCGTGGCCGCGCTCGTGATCATCGTCAGCGTCGCGCAGCGCGGCGAGCGCATGCGGGCCAAAGGCGGCTGGGCCTCGGCGCTCGCGCTGTTCCTGTATGCCGCTTTCTTCGCCTTCGCCTACGTGGATCTCGATGCCGCGTCCGGCGCGCTCATCCTGTTCGGTTTCGTGCAGGCAACCATGATCGGCGCGGGCCTCGTCGCCGGGGACCGGCCCGCACCGCTCGAATGGGGCGGCTGGCTCGCGGCGGCGGCCGGGCTCTCGGTGCTGCTCCTGCCCGGCGCGCGCGCCCCTTCCCCCGCGGGCGCCGCGCTCATGGCCGTCGCAGGGGTCGCCTGGGGCCTCTATTCGCTGCGCGGCAAGCGCGAGACGCGACCCGTCGCCGCCACGGCCGGGAATTTCCTGCGCGCACTCGCGTTCGTGGCGCCCCTGCTGCTGGTGGCGCGGCACGACCTGCACGCGACGGCCGCGGGCGCCCTGCTCGCCGCGATTTCGGGCGCCATCACCTCGGGCGTGGGCTACGTGCTGTGGTATGCGGCGCTCGCTCATCTCACGTCGATGCAGGCGGCACTGGTGCAGCTTTCGGTGCCGGCCGTTGCGGCGGCGGGAGGCGTGCTGCTGCTCGCGGAGCCGCTCTCGGTACGCCTGGTGACGGCCGGCGCGCTGATCCTGGGCGGCATCTGGCTCGCGCTCAGGAGCGGTGCGAGCCGGCGGAAAGCATAAAATGCGCCGGGATACTGTGAACCGGGGCAAGGAAAGCCATGGCCGTTTGCCGGACAGTTGAGGGGAGCCCCGGGCCGCCTGCCACATGCTGATCACGCCGAGCCGTAAAAACCTGAACACCGTCGTCGTGCTGAACCCGAAGGGCGGCTGCGGCAAGACCACGCTGGTCACCAACCTCGCGAGCCTGTACGCCCGCCGCGGCCCGATGCCCGCCGTGATGGACTACGATCCGCAGGGCTCCACGATGCGCTGGATCGAGAAGCGGCCGTCGGACGCGCCGCCGATCCACGGCATCGCCGCGTTCAAGAACACGATGGCCGCCACGCGCAGCTGGCAGCTGCGCGTGCCCGACGAGACCACCACGCTGCTCATCGATTCGGCCGCCGGCCTGAACCATGACGGCCTGCGTTCCATGACCCGCGACGCGAGCAGCATCCTCGTGCCCGTGCTGCCTTCGGCGATCGACATCCATGCCGCGTCGCGCTGCATTGCCGATCTCCTGCTCGTCGCCAAAATCGACCGCCGCGACCGCAAGCTCGCGGTGATCGCGAACCGCACGCGGCAGAACACGAAGAGCTTCGACAAGCTCATGCGCTTCCTC
>DASVDF010000024.1:0-2057 GCA_036381215.1 Woeseiaceae bacterium
GGGGCGATATGGACGGGCGTCGACGGCATCCGCAAGGTGCTGCACCTCCTCCTGTTGCTGTTCATCTTCTCGCTGGTGATCGCCGCCATTTCCGGCGCCGTGCCGAAGCTGCCCGCGCAGGCCGCGCTGGTCATCCGGCCGGCCGGCGCGCTCGTCGATCAGCTCGAGGGCGACCCGTTCGATCGCGCGGTGGCGGAGGCGTTCGGTGAGGCGCGGCCGGAAACGCTGGTGCAGGACATCGTCGACGGACTCGCCTATGCCAAGGACGATTCCCGCATCAAGGCCGTGGTCATCTACCTCGATGGCCTCGCCGGCGGCGGTCTCGCCAAGCTGCAGCGCATCGGCAGCGCGCTTGCCGATTTTCGCGAGTCGGGTAAGCCGGTGATCGCGGCGGCGGACAATTACGGACAGGATGCTTACTACATCGCCGCGCACGCCGATGAGGTGTACATGCATCCGGAAGGCCTGCTGCTGCTGCAGGGCTACGGCGTATGGCTCAACTACTTCAAGGATGCGATCGACAAGCTGAAGATCGACTGGAACGTGTTCAGGGTTGGCACGTACAAGTCCGCCGTCGAGCCGTTTACCCGCAACAGCATGTCGGACGAGGACCGGGCGGCGATGACGCGCCTCACGGATGCGCTGTGGACGGCGTATCGCGAGGACGTGCGCACCGCGCGGGAGCTCGAGCCCGGAGCCCTCGACGATCTCGTGAACGGCTTCGTCGAGCACGTGCGTGCGGAGGATGGCAGCATCGCGCAGGTGGCGCTGAAGTTCGGGCTGGTCGACGAGCTGCTGACGCGCGAGGAAGTGGGGGAGCGCGTGGCCGAATACGCAGGTTCGGATCCGGAGAGCACCGATTATTACAACGCCGCGCCGTTGCCGCAGTACCTGGCGCAGATGCGTGCGGTGCGCGGAAACGCTCCGGAGACGCAGAACGTCGCGATCATCGTCGCCGCCGGTGAGATCCTCGATGGGACGCAGCCTCCCGGGACGGTCGGCGGCGATTCGACAGCGGAGCTGCTGCGGCGGGCCGAGAACGACGACACGGTGAAGGCGGTCGTGCTGCGCGTCGACAGCCCGGGGGGCAGCGCGTTCGCTTCCGAGATCATCCGCAACCAGGTCCTTTCGCTGGAGAAGGCGGGCAAACCGGTCGTCGCGTCGATGAGCAGCGTCGCGGCGTCGGGCGGCTACTGGATCTCGATGGCGGCCGATCGCATCTATGCCAGCCCGACTACCGTCACGGGCTCGATCGGGATTTTCGGCATGTTTCCGACCGTGCAGCGCTCGCTCGCTGCGCTCGGCATATCGACGGACGGCGTGGGCACGACGCAATGGACGGGGCAGCTGCGCCTGGATCGTGAGCTTTCCCCCGCCTCGCGGGAGCTGATCCAGGCCGTGATCGAGGACGGTTACCACGATTTCGTGAGCCGTGTGGCGATGCACCGCGACATGCCGGAAGAGGAGGTCGACCGGGTCGCGCAAGGGCAGGTCTGGACGGGCGCGAAAGCGGCCGAGCTCGGATTGGTCGACGCGCTCGGCGGGCTCGAGGACGCGGTCGCGGCGGCGGCGGAGCTCGCGGGGCTGAAGGAGGGGCAGTACGGCCGCGTGTACTTCGAGCGCGAGCTGACGCCCGCGGAGCAGCTGGTGCTGGAGCTTATCGGCAGCGCGCGGGCGGTGGGCATCGACCTCGGCGGACTGGTCCGGCAGCCGTCGGCCGTCGAGCGTTTCGCGGATACGGTCCTGTCCGCGATGTCGCCGCTCCTGCGCTTCAACGACCCGAACGGCGTCTACGCCTACTGCTTCTTCTGCGCCGCCCGGTAACCGGCGCCATTCGCACCGTCGCAAACGCCCGGTGGGAGCGCGCATCGCGCGCGACCGCGATGGCGATCGCGGCCCGCACTCTTTGAGACCGCATCGTTCACGTACGTTTGCAGCCGGTGGCTGGGCGGGGCCGTGGCCGGGGGAGACCCTCTCGGCGCCGGCCGCAAGTACGTCCCTGTAGGCCTGCGGGCTCGGCTGTCCCTGCCTCGCACGCCGCCGAGAGGGACTCCCCC
>DASVDF010000025.1:0-100280 GCA_036381215.1 Woeseiaceae bacterium
GCCCCGGCACGGAAGTTGCAGCCCGCCGGTGTCTGACCAGGGAGAGCAACAAGGAGGTCTGTCGTGGGCTTGCTGACGTGGATCATTCTCGGCGCCATCGCCGGCGCCATCGCAAAGTGGATCATGCCGGGTGACGATCCCGGCGGCATCATCGTCACCATCCTGCTCGGCATCGCCGGTGCCCTCATCGGCGGCTTCATCGCCTCGGCGATCGGCCTCGGGGGCGTGGAAGGGTTGACGATCGGCAGCATCATCATCGCCATCCTCGGCGCCGTGGTGCTCCTGATCCTCTATCGGCTCGTCACCGGCAACCGGGCGAGGCGCACCTGACGGGCACCAGGCCGGGAGCCCGAGTACCGAGGGCCGGTGCAGGCATCCCGCGCCGCTCTAGCCTGGTGCCGGAGCCGTGTACCTGTCGAGCACGTCCGGGTAGTCGTCGGAGAGCCGCTGCCATTCGAGCCTGAACCACGGCGTGAAGGCGCCGGGGTCGCCGTCGAGCTCTGCCTGCACGCGGCTCCCGGGGAGCAGACGCACGGCGTCGACCTCGTGGCGATTGGGCACGATCGGCTCGCACGTGCGCCCCAGGAATACCCAACAGAGCTCGTTTTCCGAGCCCGTCGCATCGTAACGCGCCGTGTAGGCGAACTTGTAGACGAACTCGAGCGCCGCGTGCACGTTCAGCTCCTCGTGCAGGCGGCGCGCGGTCGCCTGCTCCATCGTCTCGCCCACTCGCGGGTGGCTGCAGCAGCTGTTCGACCAGTAGAGCGGCCACAGGCGCTTGCCGGCGGCGCGCCGCTGCAGCAGCAAACGTCCCGCTGCGTCGAAGACGAACAGCGAGAAAGCGCGGTGCAACACACCTGAGCCGTCGTGGCAGGCGGCCTTGTCCAATCCGCCGATTTCGCGGTCCTGCTCGTCGACCAGGATCAACTGCTCCTCTTCCGAGGAGACGATGCGGTGCAGTCCGTCGGCCATCACCGCCCCATGACCGCGACGACGGTGGCGCCCGAAGCTTCAAGTGCGCGTGCCACCTCCCCGGTTCTCCCGGGCGCGAGTGCGACGATCGAGCCGCCGCCGCCGGCGCCGGTCAGCTTGGCACCGAGCGCGCCGTTCGTTCGAGCAACGTGCACCATGCTCTCGAGCTCCGGAGTGGATACCTGCAATGCATTCAGCAGTCCGTGGCAGACGTTCATCAGCTCGCCGAGCGCGAGCAGGTCCCCGCGGCCGAGTGCCGCCGCACCCGCGACGGCGAGCGCGTCGATCTCGTCGAACAGCGCATTGTAACGATCGCGCTGGCGCTCGAAGCGGGCCCGCACGGCGGCGACCTGGTCGCGCGTGATGCCGCGCGTGCGCCCCGCGGCGATCACCAGCGGCGGGGACTCCGGCAGGGCCAGCGTCTCGACCACGCCGGTCGCCTTGCGAAACAGGATCGGCCGGCCAAAGGTCGCGACCGTGTTGTCGATGCCCGAGGGCGTGCCGTGGGCGAGCTCCTCGCAGGCGAAGGCGTGCGCGTTGACGGCGGCATCGTCGAGGCCGAGCGAGAGCACGGTGTCGAAAGCGCGTACCAGCGCCACGGCGAGCGCGGCGGAGGCGCCGAGCCCCATGGCCGGCGGGATGCGCGAGCTGAGCCGCACGTCGAAGCGGCGCTCGCCGCAGCCCAGCCGGGCAGCCAGGAACGCCGTGAGCTCGCGGACGTGCTGCAGGACGGCGGCCGACGCCGGACCGTTGCTGCCCGCGACGTGCACGCGCGGCGACCCCTCCGTTTCCGCGAGGCTCACCGCGACGGCGTCGGGGATCGGCAGCGCGAGCACGTGGCGCCCGTACACCGCTGCGTGCTCGCCTAGCAGGATGACCTTGCCGGCCGCGCGCCCCTGTACGGCCGCAGCAACGCCCACCGCCGAATCCCGCCGCGCGAGCGATCCGTCGCCCTCCGCGCCCGGCTCGCCGAGCGGCTCCCGCGCCCGCGCGGCTTCGATCTCGCCGCTCTCCGGCAACCCCGCGGCGACCCTGTCGACCTGCTCGGGCGGCGCGCCGGCGCTCACGGCCACGCTGCGCGCGTGCAGGCGCATGTGGCCCTTCTGGATGCCGTGCGTGACGAGCGCGCGCAGTGCCGCGAGATTCTGCGCAAGCCCCACCGCGCCCATGACGGCGGCAAGCTCGCCCGCCGAGGCCACGCCGAGCAACCCCAGCGCGAGCCGCGAGCCGGGATTGGCTTTGAGCGAGCCGCCGACGATGCCCACCTTCATCGGCATCGTGAGCTCGCCCGCGAGACGCCCGTCGGTGTCCACCGTCCAGCGCGTGAGCGCGCGGTAAGCACCGTCGCGCGCCGCCCACGCGTGCGCGCCGGCCTCGATGGCGCGCCAGTCGTTGCCGGTCGCGACAGCGACCGCGTCGATACCGTTCATGACACCCTTGTTGTGCGTCGCCGCGCGGTAAGGATCGGCGTTCGCGAGATCGGTCGCCTGCACGATGGCGTCGCGCACCCGCTCTCCGGGAAAGCCGGCGACGGCGAGCACGTCGACCGGCAGCGCCGCCGCCGCGGTGACGAGCGCGCGATCGGCGAGGTTGGAAAGGATCGCGAGCGCCGCACGGCCCGAGGCGATGTGCGCGACCTCGGGTGCGATGCCTTCGCACATCGTGTCGACGATGTTCGCGCCCATCGCATCGCACGTGTCCACGATGAGGTGCAGCACGACGGCATCGCCGCCCGCGAGCGCGCGGTGCTGCGTTTCAATGGCGCGGGCGCCGCCGCCGCGCGCCACCAGCGAGGGATGCAAGGCATTGGCCCGCGCGACCAGCTCGTCGGCGGCCGCCTCGAGCGCGCGTCGCGCAGCGGGCGGGTCGGCGATGTCGACGATGTGGATCTGCCCGATGAGCAGGGATTCCGGCGGACGCACGGCGAACCCGCCACCCCGGCGCGCGAGGCGCGCGGCCGCGCTGAGGCCCGCGACGACGGAGGGCTCCTCGATCGCCATCGGCACAAGGTAATCGCGGCCGTTGATGGTGAAATTCGGCGCCACCGCGAACGGCAGCCCGAAGACGCCGATCACGTTCTCGGCCATGCCGTCGGCCACTTCCCGCTCCAGGAGGACGGCCTCGGAGAGGCGCGCCGCATCCTCCGGCGTGAGCCAGCCGCGCGCGGCGAGCGCGTCGATGCGCCCGGCAATGCTCAACCGGTGCAGACCCGACAGGCGGGAATCCTTGTTCATTCTTCCCTCGTGACGCCGCGCTCGTCCGGTGCGGCGGCAACGACGCTGAAACCGCGCCCGGCCGCCCACACCGCGAAATCCTCGAGCACGCCGCCGTCCTGCGCGAAGGCCGCGCCGACGTCGCCGCCGCCCGCCCCGCAGGGCTTGTACACCAGGCCGCGACGCAGCGCCTCGGCGTAAAGCGCGGCATGCCCGGCGCCGAAGACGTCGAGCTCGAGCCTCCCGGCAAAGCGATGCAGCGCGCCGGCCCAGGCGCCGACCGCCTCGAGCGCGGCGGCGCTGCCGCGCGGCCACTCGCGGCACGCGGCGGCCGCGGCACGGCCGAGCTCGGCGAGCGCGGCCTCGCGGCGCGCGCCCGCCCGGGCGAGCGCCGCGATGCGCGCCGCGGTGTCGGCCTCGCGGCCGCTCCAGAGCAGGGTCATCCGCAGCCCGGCAGGCCAGGGCAGGCGCTCGACGCCGAGCCCTTCACGCCGGTAGCAGATCACTCCGCCGTGCACGGCCGCGGCGACGTCGATGCCGCTGCCGCCCTGTTGCAGCGCGCGATGAGCGGCGAGCGCGGCGTGCTGCACGGCGGCGGATTCGGCCGCTGCCCCCGCCAGCGCGGCGGTGAGCGCGACCGCGAGCGCGGCGCTCGAACCGAGGCCGAGCTTCGCGCCGCTCGCCGCGGCGTAGAAATCGCGCGTGTCGAGCGTGAGCGCGAGACTCGCGCCCGGTGTCGGCGTCACGGCGCGCCAGACGTGCTCGAGCAGCCGGAACGCGCCGCCGTCGCCGTCGAGCCACTCGAGCGTCGCGCCCGGCGGGGCGCGAAACCTTGCCTGCGCACCCGAGTTCGCCGAGCGCACGCGGTGGCCTGACGACTTGTCCGCCCCGTCGCCCGGCTGCACCAGCACGCGCGCCCGCCGATCGACGGCGACCGCGATCGCTGGCGCCCCCTCCAGCACCGCGTATTCACCGATGAGCACCGCCTTGCCGGGCGCGCTCGCCGCAATCGCCCTCACGCCGTCTCCAGCAACCGTGCGCCGCCGCCGAGCGTCGAATGCAGCACCTCGAGCACGCCCGGCACGGCCGCGAGCGCCTCGCGCACCCGCGCGGTCTCGTCGGGGAGCGTGACCGCCTTGACCTGCGGCCCGGCATCGATCGTGAAGAACACCGGGCAGCCGCCCGCCGCGAGCTCGCGCACGGCCTGCATGCAGCCGATCGTCGCGTCGTTCCAGTAGACGATCGGCGGCCGCGAGGTCCACATGAGCGAGTGCATCTTGAGGCAGTTGTGCTCGGCCGTCGCCGCGAGCGATGCGAAATCGCGCAGGGTCACGGCGCGGCGCGCCGCACCGAGATCGGCGGACTGGCGATCGACCCAGTAGCGGTAGAAGGGCGAAGTCTCGGCGCAGCGCCGCATCGCCTCGCTCGAGCCGACCGGCTTCGCGTGGCGGTCGGTGATCGCAACCAGCACCTCGAGCGCCCAGTCGCGGGCGGCACAGAGGCTCTCGACCGCGATCTCGTCCTGCCCGGCGTCGAGCGCGACGATGCCGCCGAACAGCGAGCGCGCCGCCGAGCCGGATTGCGCGCCGGCGAGGCGCGCGAGCGTGAGGGCATCATGCGCCTTGCCGGCGGCGCGGTTGGCCGCGACCACCAGCGCGGCGAATGCCGCCGCCGAGGACGCGAGACCGGCACCCACCGGAAAGTTGGTCTCGCTTGCGACCCGCGCGCGCGGCCGGTCAGGCCCCGCGACCTGGTCGAGGCAGCGGCTGACGCGCGGCAGGAGCTCCGGCACGTCGCGGCCGTCGACGCTCAGGCTGTCGGCCTCGAGCGACGGATCGAGCTCGACCTCCATGCGCGTCCACAGCGCCTCCAGGGTCACCGACAGCGAGCCGGTCTCCGGCAGGTTGCGCCGGATATCGCGCTTGCCCCAGTACTTGACGAGCGCGATGTTCGGTTGTGCCTGGGCCAGTGCCCTGCCAAGGTGATATTGCCGCATTCAGCGCCCCTGTGGTGTCTCGCCGCAAGGCGCGCCGACGAGGCATATCGAGAATATGGCGAGGAGGCGCAACGCCGCTGCGGGGCGCCACAGGGGCGCCCTTCGGGTTGCAGCAATATCGCCTTGGCAGGGCACCGGGGCTCGCATGGGGGACTTCCGGACGGGCGGTGCGCAGCGGGCGGTCCCGTGCGCGGGGCGGGCATTATAGCCTGTCGGGCCGCGCATTTCGGTGTAGGCTTGGTGGCCCTCACGCCACGCGAATCGGAAGGAAGGCCGGATCTTGCCGGAGTCATTCGCCGGGCGTTGCCCGGTCTACGCGCACCGCATACGCGACTGCCTCGACCGGGCACTCCCCACCGCCGACACGCCGCCCGAGCGGCTCCACGAGGCGATGCGCTACGCCGTGCTGAACGGCGGCAAGCGCGTGCGGCCGCTGCTCGTCTATGCCACCGGCGAATGCCTCGAGCTCTCGCCCGCCGTCCTGGACGCCCCGGCCACCGCGATCGAGCTCATCCACGCGTTCTCCCTGGTGCACGACGACCTGCCGGCCATGGACGACGACGACCTCCGGCGCGGCGAGCCCACCGTACACCGGAAATTCGACGAGGCGACCGCGATCCTCGCCGCGGACGCGCTGCAGCCGCTCGCGTTCCAGGTGCTCGCCGACGCACCGGGGCTCGACGCGGAGCAGACCCTGGACCTGGTGCGGCTGCTGGCGCACGCGGCCGGGTCGCTCGGCATGACCGGGGGCCAGTCCATCGACCTCGCCTCGGAGGGGCGGCGCCTCGCGCCGGACGAGCTCGAGCGCATGCACCGGCTGAAGACCGGCGCGCTGATCCGTGCCTCGGTGCTGTCGGCCTGCGTCGCACGGCGCGAGCTCGCGCGGGCGGCACGCGACCGGCTGGAGCGTTTCGCAAGCCTGATCGGCCTCGCCTTCCAGATTCGCGACGACATTCTCGACGTGGAGGGCGAAACCCGACTCCTCGGCAAGCTCGCCGGGCAGGACCAGAAGCTCGGCAAGGCCACGTGGCCCTCGGTGTTCGGCCTCGAGGCCTCGCGCGAGCATTGCGCGAGGCTGCTGGACGAGGCGCTCTCGGTGCTGGACTCGTTCGGGCCGGCCGCCGAGCCGCTGCGCTGGCTCGCGCGCTACATCGTCGAGCGCGAGCAGTGAGCCCGGAACGGACACCCGCTGATATAGAATGCCGGACGCCAGCAGCATGAATCGCGTGTCCCAGAGAGGCGGTCACCGCCCGGTCCCATGTACACCAGATTCTTCGGCCTGAACGACAAGCCGTTCGCGATCACCCCCGATCCCCGCTACCTGTTCATGAGCGAGCGGCACGGGGAGGGTCTGGCCCACCTCGTGTACGGCGTCACCGAGAGCGGGGGCTTCATCCAGCTCACCGGCGAAGTGGGCACCGGCAAGACGACCCTCGTCCGTACCCTGCTCGGGCAGATCCCGGCCGAGGTCGACGTCGCGCTCGTGCTCAATCCCAACCTCACCTCGACCGAGTTCCTGGTCGCGATCTGCGAGGAGCTGCGCATCCCGCTGCCTCCCGCGGGCGACGGCACCAAGGCGCTGGTGGACGCGCTGAACCGTTACCTGCTCGATGCACACGCGCGCGCGCGCCGCACGATCCTGCTGATCGACGAGGCGCAGAACCTGTCGGCCGACGTGCTGGAGCAGCTGCGCCTGCTCACCAATCTCGAGACCTCGCGGCAGAAGCTCCTGCAGATCATCCTCATCGCGCAGCCCGAGCTCCGCGAGATGCTGTCGCAGCCGAACCTGCGCCAGCTCGCGCAGCGCGTGACCGGGCGCTACCACCTCGAGCCGCTGTCGCGCGAGGAGACGGCACGCTACATCGATCATCGGCTCAAGGTCGCGGGCGCGCTCGGGGAGATCTTCGACAAGGGCGCGAAGCGCGAGGTGTTCCGACTGTCCGGCGGGGTCCCGCGAATCATCAACGTCATCTGCGACCGGGCGCTGCTCGGCGCCTACAGCCGCGAGGCGCGCGTCGTCGACCGCCGCACGATCCGGCGCGCGGCGGAGGAAGTGTCCGGCCAGCGGCTGACGCCGGTGCTGCTCAAGTGGGCGATGCCGGTGGTCGGCGTCGTGTGCGCCGTGCTCGTCGGCGCGGGCATCCGGTCCGTGCTCGAAGGGGACAGCGCCACCGAAACCGCCCCGACGCTCGCAGCGGAAGCCGCGGCCGGTGCGGAGGGGAACGGCGCGACCGCCACTTCCGCCGCCGGGGAGGTCGCTGCGGGCGGCGAGTCTTCCGATCCGCCGCCGGCCGAGGCGCCCGATCCGCCGCCGGCCCCGGCTCTCGAGACCGTGCTGCGCGAAGCGCGCGCCGGGACCACGGCAACGGCGGCCGCCATGACGACGCTGTTCGAGCTGTGGGGCGCGGAGTATCACCCGCAAGGCGGGACGGCGTGCGCGCAGGCCGAGGCCGCGGGCCTGCGCTGCTACCTCGATCGCGGATCGCTGAGCGGCATCCGCCAGCTCGATCGCCCGGTGGTCCTTACGCTCACGGACTCGGGCGGGCAGGAGCACGACGTCGTGCTCGTCGGCATCGCGGGCGAAAGCGGCACGCTGGCCATCGGCGAGCGGCGCTACACCTACCCGCTCGACGCAATCTCGGATCTCTGGTTCGGGAAATACCTGCTGGTCTGGCGGCCGCCCGAGGGGGTCCTGGACGTCATCCGGCCCGGCATGACCGATGCCAACGTCGTGTGGCTGCGGCAAAGCCTCGCGGCGATCGACCCGGACTACCGGCCCGCGAGCCTCGAATCCAGCTATTTCGACGAGGAGCTCGCCGCGCGCCTCAAGGAATTCCAGCGCAGCCAGCGCCTGCAGGTCGACGGCGTCGCCGGCGCCCGCACGCAGATCCTCATCAGCTCCCTGCTCGGCGCGGCGGAAGGCACGCCCCGCCTCGTCGCCCCGGATTAGCTCTGATGTCGTTCATTCTCGACGCGCTCAAGAAATCCGAAAGCGAGCGGCTCAAAAAGAGCACGCCCGGCGTCGCGGACATCCCCGAGTCTCGCCCGCCGGCCCGCACGCCGCGCTGGCTGTGGGCCTTCGCGGGGCTCCTGGTGCTGAACCTCGGCGCGCTCGCTGTGCTGCTGCTCCGGCCCGGGACGGAGGCAGACAGCGCCACGGTCACGCGCCGGCTCGAGGTTCCCGACGACGGGGCCGGGGCGCAGGCCCCGGCGTTCTCCGACCTGGTGGCCGAGGCGAAGCAACGGCACCGCGCCGAGCCCCCGCCGGCAGCCGAGCCGGAAACCGGGAGCGCCGGTACGGCGCCCGCCGGATCGACCGATGCCGCGCCGCGGCGCGACCCGCCGTCGGACGCTCCGGTGCGGAGCCCGGGCCGGTCGACGCCTGGGGCGGTCGATACGGACGCGCTGCCCACGCTGCTCGAGCTCCAGGCGCGCGGCGACCTCAGCCTGCCGCCGCTGCACCTCGACCTGCACGTGTACGCCGAGCGCGCGGCGGACCGCTTCGTCGTCGTCAACATGCATCGCTACCGCGAGGGCGAAGCGCTCGCCGAAGGCCCGGTCGTGCAGCAGATCCTGCCGCGCGGCGTGGTGCTGGAGCAGCAGGGGACGGCCTTCTTCCTGTCGCGCTAGCGCGAGGTTCACCAGCCGTTGCAGCGGCTCCAGGTGGCGCGAATCTCCGGGTTCGTTCCCTCGACGACGTGATAGGCGGTGTGCTGGTGCCCGATCACGCAGACGAGCACGGACAACGCGATGCCGCTGTCCCGGCAGACACCGAGGTCCGCCATCACGAACGTCGACACCGTGATTTCACCGGGCTGGCCTGCGAGCGCCGCGCGCACGACCTCGATGCATTTCGCCGTCTTGACGTGAGGGCGCAGCGCGACGCCGAGAGCGGCAAGATGCGCACGCATGCGCTCGATGTTGGCCGCAACCTTCTCGCGGTCGAGCAGCAGGGCGGGCGTTTCGAGATCGGCCAGTTGCATGCCTGCGGTTCCTGGTTTTCGGTTGTCCGGGCATCCCGCTGCACTGTGGCAGCGGCAGCGCTCATCGGGCGTGGTGCCGGAGGAGGTACTCGCAGAGGACCCGCGCGGCGTTGTGCTCCGTATCGCGCGCGCTGTAGAGCAGCGTCACGTTGCCCTGCTTCGCGGCGTCGAGGATCGGCCGCCAGGCGTCGGGCCTTGCGTCGAGCTCGGCCGTGTAGCGCTCGCGGAAAGCGTCCCAGCGCTCCACCCGGTGACCGAACCACTTGCGCAGCTCGGGACTGGGCGCCACGTCCTTCAGCCAGGCATCGAGCTCGAGCGCTTCCTTTTTCGTGCCGCGCGGCCAGAGCCGCTCGACCAGGAAACGCTTGCCGTCGCCGCGGGCCGCCGGCTCGTAAGTGCGCTTCGTGCGGATGCGGCTCACCGCAGCACCGTGTCGCCCACCGGCTCGATCAGCTCCGCGCCTTCGTGCTTCGCGCTGTTGACCTGCCGGTCGACCGGCCACGCACGCAGCGCCGGCGGATGCGCGGCGGCTGCCTCGAGCACGCCTTCCTCGCCGGCGAGCCAGCGGTCGCCCTGCTCGCGCGAGAGCACGACGGGCATGCGGTCGTGCAGCTCGGCGATGAAGCCCTGCGCCGCCGTCGTGACGATCACGGCCGTCTCGAGCACCTCGCCGCGCTCCCGGTCGCGCCAGCGTTCCCACAGCCCCGCGAACGCGAACGGCTCGCCGCTTGCGAGTGAGATGAACCATGGAATCTTGCCGTCCGGCCCCGGCCGCCACTCGTAGAAGCCGTCGGCGAGCACGAGGCAACGCCGCCTGCGGTAGGCCTCGCGATACGCCGGCTTTTCCGCCAGCGATTCGGCGCGCGCGTTGATCAGCCGGTTGCCGATCGACGGGTCCTTCGCCCAGTACGGCACCAGCCCCCAGCGCAGGTTGACCAGCTCGCGCCGGCCGGGCTCACGCTGCCGCACCGCGGCGACGTCCTGGGTCGGCGCGATGTTCCAGCGCGGTTCCACGCTGCCGACCGGCTCGGCGCGGAACAGCTCCGCCATCGCGTCGCTGGATGAATAGAAAGCGAATCGACCGCACATGGCTGGCTCATTCCCGGATGCCGATGCCGCGCTGGAGCAGCGCGAAGCTCACGCCGAAGAGGAGGATCACGAACACTCCTACTATAAGGTAAGCGTGCCCGATTTCGATGTCGGAGGTGCCGAGGACGCCGAAGCGGAAGGCGTTGACCATGTACAGGATCGGGTTCAACAGGGACACCTTCTGCCAGAACTCCGGCAGCAGTGAGATCGAGTAGAAGACGCCGCCGAGGTAGGTGAGCGGGGTCAGCACGAACGTCGGCACGATGGCGATGTCGTCGAACTTCTTCGCGAACACGGCGTTGATGAAGCCCGCCAGCGAGAACACGACCGAGGTGAGCAGCACCATGGAGGCCGTGACGAACGGATGCTCGACGTGCAATCCTTCCGTGAACGCGAGCGCCACCAGCGTCACCAGCCCGCCGACCATCAGCCCGCGGATCACGCCGCCCGCCACGTGGCCGACGATAATGGTCGCAGAGGACATCGGGGAGACGAGCATCTCCTCGATGTGGCGCGCGAACTTCGCGCCGAAGAACGACGAGACCACGTTGCCGTAGGAATTCGTGATGACGGACATCATCACCAGCCCCGGCGCGATGTATTGCATGTAATCGAAGCCGTTCATGCTGCCGACGCGCCGGCCGATGAGGCTGCCGAAGATGACGAAGTAGAGGGTCATCGTGATCGCCGGCGGCACGATCGTCTGCAGCCAGATGCGGACGATGCGGTTGAACTCCTTGGCGACGATCGTCTGCAGCGCGACGGCATTCAAACGCAGATCCATGAGGTTCTCCGTCAGGCCGCGGGGCGCGGCGCCTGCCGGCCTTCGACCAGCCCGAGGAAAAGCTCCTCCAGCCGATTCGCCTTGTTGCGCAGGCTCAATATGCGGATGCCTTGCCCGTTCAGGAGCTCGAACAGCTCATTCAGGTCGTGCTCCGCGTCGACCGTCACCTCGAGCTCGTACTCGCTCGTGCGCGCCACCTCGAATCCCGCGAGCTCGGGAGCCGTATCGAGCGGGTCCTTCAGGCTCAGCACGAAGGATTCGCGCTGCAGCTTGCGGAGTACGCGCGCCATGCTCGCATTCTCGATGATGCGGCCGTCGTCGATGATCGCGACGTGGCGGCACAGGTTCTCGGCTTCCTCGAGATAGTGGGTCGTCAGGATGATGGTGGTGCCGGCCTCGTTGATGCGGCGCAGGAAATCCCACATGGAGCGGCGAATCTCGATGTCCACGCCGGCGGTCGGCTCGTCGAGGATCAGGAGCCTGGGCTCGTGCGCGAGCGCGCGCGCGATCATGAGGCGCCGCTTCATGCCGCCGGACAGCTCGCGCGCCGCGTGCTGCCGGCGATCCCAGAGGCGCAGCTCGTTCAGGTATTTTTCCGCCCGCTCCTTCGCCAGCCGCCGCGGGATGCCGTAGTAGCCGGCCTGGTTCAGCACGATGCTCTCGACGGTGTCGAAGAGATTGAGGTTGATCTCCTGCGGGACGAGACCGATGCAGCGCTTCGCCGCTTCGAGCTCGCGGTCGATGTCGTGCCCGAACACCCGCACCTCGCCGCCGGACTTCTTCACGAGCGAGCTTACGATGCCGATGGTGGTGCTCTTGCCGGCGCCGTTCGGGCCGAGCAGCGCATAGAAATCGCCCGGCTCGACGTCGAAGTCGATGCCCTTGAGCGCCCGCACCCCGTTCGGGTACGTCTTGCTCAGGTTGCGGATGGAGAGGGCCTGCATGAAGGCGCGTATTGTATACGCACCGCGGCCCTACCCGTCGTCGGCGACCTGCAGCGAGGGCGCACGCGTCACGCAGGCGGCGGCCGGCCAGGCGCGCGGTGCGGCCAGCGACGGGCGCGTGAGCACGGTCTGCAGCGCCGAGATGTGCGCCGCCCGGCGCACGTGCTCCTCGCGGCTGACTCCGCGCGAGACGAGCTTCGACCAGAGCTCGCCGTCCGTGGCCGCGCGCAGCGTGAGCAACTCGTCGCCGAGCGCGGCGAAGCCGGAGAGATGCAGGAAGGGCAGCTCCGTGAGCTGCTCGCACCAGTGCAGGCCGGCGCCAGAGACGAGGCGCGCGGCGTACGGATTGTGACGCGCGAGCTGCCACAGGAACCCGAGGCCGCCGGTGATGAGCCGCGCCACGTCACCGGACGCGCCGGTACCGAACAGATCGGGGTTGGCGTGCCGGGCGAAAGCCACTTCCCAGAAACGGCTGTCCCGCTCGCGGAACGACATGAGCAGGAACGGCGCCCCGGCCAGCCGCTCGGCCTCGTGCGCGCTGAGCGTGCGCAGCCTCTCTGCGAGGTCCGCGCGCAATCCCGTGAGGCAGCGCCCGGGCGCCCGGCGCAGCAGGATCAGGAATCCCCGGTTCAGGGAGGCCACGTTGTCGAAGTCGGCGGCACTGGGACCCATGAACTCCATCGTCGAAGCCTCCGCTGTTTTGGCCCGATCCGGCCAGTAACACTATTTCGTATTGCCAACCCAGTGTTGATCCTATAGTCTGCGAGTGTACTATATATGGGTAGAATCTCGCATGTCGGGGGAAAAATCGTGCGTCTGACCGATAACCGGTACGCCGCGGAACGCCTGCAGTTCGAGCTCGCGTTACGCATGATCCGGCACGAGGCCCGCACCCGTACGATCAAGGCCTGCACCGGGCTTTCCGACGACCGCATCCGCAAGCTCTACACCACCTATTTCGGCGACGGCGACAGCTCCGGCGTGCGCCGGCGCCGTGGCAAATCGCCGCGCCAGGTCTCGCTGTTCGTCAGGAACCCGCTGAACCAGCTCGAGGCCACGACCCTGGTGGCGCTGTTCTGCGCGAGCCTGCTGCTCAGGATCGACGCGGCCAAGCGCATCCAGCCGTGCTGGCCGCGGCCGGACGTGGAGTACGGCCATCGCCTGTGCCGCGCCTACGAAACCTACCTGCTGTTGCACCCGTCACCGCGCATCACCTTCGAGTGGGCCTGGAACCTGCTGCAGACGATCTCGCACAACGACGAGCTGTATCTCGCGGACTGCCACGAGTGCCACGCGGCATACGTTCAGGATTCTTACGCGATCGATCACAAGCGCTGCCCGAGCTGCGAGATCGCGAACCACCGCGTGCGCCGCCCCGGCGGCCGGATCTTCGCCCGCAACCCCGGCGTGCGCACCACCTGACCCAATCTCCCCGAACCGCCGCGAAACGCCGGCGGCTGTCCCGCAGACTGCCCCCTAATCTCCCCCCTCTGTAGGAGCGCGCATCGCGCGCGACCCACGGCCGCCACCACTTCGCCGGCGTTCAAAGCCACCGCGCATCCGAGCGCCGCGACCCGAGGGCCGGCAGCGGCAGCGGCGGCCGGGCGTCCACGATGCCACGGAGAAGGAGCAACGATTGGCATGAACCCGCCGCATGGCGCCGCGCGCTGCCGCTTTCTCCTCGACGGCGCGCGCCAGCGCGTCGTGCTGCAATCCGAGGCCGCCGAATGCGGCCTCGCCTGCCTCGCCATGGTCTGCCGCCACTACGGCGATCGCACGGATCTCTCCGAGCTGCGCCGGCGCTTTCCGCTCTCGCTCAAGGGGGCCACCCTCGCCGACCTCGTGCGGATCGCCGCGAGGCTCGGCTTCCGGTCCCGGCCCCTCTCCGTGGAGCTCGGCCAGCTGTCCGGCCTCGCGCTGCCCGCGATCCTGCACTGGGACATGCGCCATTTCGTCGTCCTGGCGCGCGCGACCCGCTCGCGGCTCGTGATTCTCGATCCGGCCACAGGCCGGCGCCGGCTCCGCATCTCCGAGGCCTCGCCGCATTTCACCGGCGTGGCCCTCGAGCTCGCACCGACGGGTTCTTTCACGCCGCGGCGCGCGCGAAAAACGATCTCGATCCGCCAGCTCACCGGTGGAATCCGCGGCCTGCCGCGCGCGCTCGCGCTGGTGCTCGCGCTGTCGCTCGGCCTCCAGCTCTTCGTCGTGCTCGGCCCGTTCTTCCTGCAGTGGGTGCTCGATCACGTGCTGCTCTCGGCCGATCGCGAGCTGCTCAGCGTGCTCGCAATCGGCTTCGCTCTCGCGCTACTCCTCCGTACCGGCATCGCGGCGCTGCGCGGCTGGGCGGTCAGCCACCTGTCGGCGACCCTCGGGCTGCAGTGGATGGGCAACGTGTTCGCGCACCTCCTGCGGCTCCCGCTCGCGTTCTTCGAGCAGCGCCACCTGGGCGACGTCGTCTCGCGCGCGGGGAGCGTGCGCGCAATCCAGCGCACGCTCACCACGTCGTTCGTGGAAGCGCTCGTCGACGGCGGGATGGCGATCGTGACGTTCGGCATGCTGTGGCTGTACAGCCCGGCACTCGCGGCCTTGTCGGCGGCGGCGGTCGCGGCGTACCTCGGGCTGCGCGCGGCAGGCTTTCGCCCGCTGCGCGATGCGACCGAGAGGCAGCTCGTGTGCGCCGCGCGCCAGCAGTCGCACCTGCTCGAATCGCTGCGCGGCATGCCGTCACTTCGGCTCGCGGGCGTTGAGGAGGAACGCGAGGCCGCCTACGCCAATCTCATGACGGAAACGGTCAACCACGAGCTTGCGCTCGCGCGGCTCGGGCTAGTGTTCAGCGGCGCGAGCACCTTCGTGTTCGGACTGGAGCGCATCGCCGCGATCTGGCTCGGCGCGCGGCTCGTGCTGGACGGCGGGTTCTCGGCCGGCATGCTGGTCGCCTGTCTTGCTTACAAGGACCAGTTCGCCGGACGCGTCGCCGCGCTGGTGGACAAGTGCTTCGAGCTCCGCATGCTCAGGCTGCACGGTGAGCGGCTCGCGGACATCGTGCTCACCGGGCCCGACCGCGAATTTGCGGGATGCGGCGGCGCATCGACGATCGAGCGCGGCACGATCGAAGTGCGCGGGCTGTGGTTCCGCTACGCCGAAAGCGAGCCGTGGGTGCTCCGCGACGTCGCATTCTCGATCGCGCACGGGGAGGCTGTCGCGATCGCGGGCCCCTCGGGCGGCGGCAAGACGACGCTGGTGAAGCTCGTCGGCGGACTGCTCCGGCCGACGCGCGGCAGCATCCGCATCGGCGGGCAGGACATCGGCGCCGCGGGCGCACGCGACTGGCGCCGCAGCGTCGGCGCCGTGCTGCAGGATGACCGCCTGTTCGCCGGCACGATCGCGGCGAACATCGCGATCGGCGACGGTCCGGGCGAGCGCTCACGCATCGCAGCGGCGGCCCGCCTGGCGGCCGTGCACGACGAGATCGCCGCAATGCCGATGGGCTACGACAGCCTCGTGGGTGACATGGGCACGACGCTTTCCGGCGGCCAGCAGCAGCGGGTGATGCTTGCGCGCGCGCTGTACCGGTGCCCGCGCGTGCTGTTGCTGGACGAGGCGACGAGTCACCTCGATGTAGCGCGCGAGCGGATCGTCAACGGCGCGGTGCGCCGGCTCACCATGACGCGCCTCATCGTCGCGCATCGCCCGCAAACGATCGCGGCCGCCGACCGCGTGCTGGTGCTGCGCGACGGCCGCCTGCGCGAAACGCGCGCGCGGGCGGCGGCGCGCGCCGGCGCGGTCGCGTGACGCGTGGCGGAGGCGCTGTTCCGCGCAGAAGCGCTCGCCGCGCAGCGCGCGAGCTGGCTCGGCGAGATCTCGCTCGCGCAGCCGCCCGGAGTGCGCGTGCTCGCGGCTTTCGCGCTGCTCGCGGCCGCGGCGGTGCTCGTCTTTCTCGCCAGCGCGAGCTTCGCTCGCCGCTCGCACGTCGCGGGCCGCCTCGTGCCGGACGCGGGGCTCGTGACCGTCGTGGCGCCGGCGGCAGGCACGCTCGCCCGCTCCCCGCCGGCGCAAGGCACGCACGTCGGTAGTGGGGATGGGTTGCTCGTCATCAGCGCCGCGCGCGCGAGCCCCGGCAGCGGCGATACGACGGCGGCGCGCCTTGCGCGCATCGCGGAACGTCGGGCGGCACTCAGCGACCGTTACGCAGCCGCGCTCCGGCTGCTCGATGCGCAGGAGCGGGGCGCGGCGGACCAGCTCGCGGCGTTGCGGCGGGAGCGCGCGCAGCTCGCATCGTCCCTCGCGCTCGAGCGCCGGCGCCTGCAGATCGCGGAGCGGCTCGGTTCCCGGTTGCGCGATCTCGCGGCGCAGCAATTCGTGAGCGAGCTCGAGCTTGCGCGGCAGCAGGAGGCCGCGCTCGCGCAGGCGGCAACGCTCGCCGGGCTCGAGCGCAGCGCCACCGCGCTCGACCGCGAGATCCTTGCGCTCGAGCAAGGGTCCCGCGAGCTCGCGCTCGAGGCCGAGGTGCGCGCGTCGGAGCACGCCGCCGAGCTCGCTCGCCTGGAGGAGGAGCGCATCGCGATCGAAGCAGCGGGTGAGGTGCTCGTCGCGTCGCCGGTCGACGGCGTCGTCGTGAGCGCGATCGCACAGGCGGGGCAGGCCGTGGCCGCCGGGCAGCCGCTCCTCAGCGTGCTGCCCGACGGCTCGACGCTGCAGGCGGAGCTCTTCGTGCCCAGCATGGCGGTAGGTTTCGTCGCCGCGGGCGATCGGGTGCTGCTGCGCTACCCGGCGTTTCCGCACGAGAAGTTCGGTCCGCGCTACGGCACGGTCGTCAACGTGTCGGAGAGCGCGCTCGAGCCGGTTGCCCTCGCCGCCCTGACCGGCGGCGCCGTCGCGGGCGGACCCGCCGGCGCTCCGTACCGCGTGACGGTGGCGCTCGACGAGCAGTTCGTCCTGGCCTACGGCGAGCAGCACGCGCTCCTGCCCGGGATGCGCGTCGAAGCCGATCTCGTCGGCGAGCGGCGCAAGCTTTACGAATGGCTGCTCGAGCCGCTCTATTCCGTCACCGGACGCCTGTAACGCGCACGGCCGCGCGTGCGGAACGCGGGGGTGGCGCGGCGTGCGCGTGCTGCGTCGCGGCGGATTCCGGTAAACTTGCGGGTGCCGCGGGCGCCAGCGGATGAGTGTCAGCTACCGGGATTTCCTTTGAACGGCCACAATGTTTTTGCCGGCGCCTTCGTCGACCGCTCGGGGCATCGACGAGAGGACACCGCCTGGCTCAAGTCCGCCCTCGCCGCCGAGAACACCGTTTTCGTCCCGGTGTGGGGCGACAAATGCCTGGCCAGCGGCGAGCCGCTGCACGCGGTGCTGCTGCCCCGCCGCGATGTCGAGCCGTGGCTCAGGGAACCCGACGCGATCTTCCTCGGCATGTACCGCGACCGGCCGGCGTTCGCCGTATCGATCGACGCGAAGGACGAGCCGCCGTTCGGCGACATCGGCCAGTTCCACGACCTGCGCTATCTCGGCAACGCCTTGCCCGTCGACGAGGCCAACCTCGTAGCCCAGGCGCGCGCCCTCGTCGTCTGGCACCAGTCGCAGAGGTTCTGCGGGCGCTGCGGCGCGCTGTCGCGGGCCGAATCCGGCGGCAACACGCGCGTGTGTATCGGTCCGGAGTGCGGCATCCGCATTTTCCCGCGCGTCGATCCCGCGATCATCGTACTGGTGACGGACCGCGACCGCTGCCTGCTCGGCCGACAGGGCAACTGGCCGGAAGGCCGCTATTCCACCATCGCCGGCTTCGTCGAACCGGGCGAAAGCCTCGAGGACGCGGTGCAGCGCGAGGTGCTCGAGGAGACCAACATCTCCGTGCACAACATCCGCTATCACAGCTCGCAACCGTGGCCGTTCCCGTCCTCGCTCATGCTGGGCTTCATCGCCGACGCGCTCACCGACGAGATCGCGCTGAACGACGGCGAGCTGACCGACGCGAAGTGGTTCACCGTGAAGGAGCTCAAGTCCGGCTATCCGCTGCTGCCTTATCGGCTGTCCATCGCGCGCCGCCTGGTTGACGACTGGGTGGAGGAGCACGACCACCCCGCACAGCGCCGCGGCTGACGCGTCGTGTGCCTCATTGTCTTCGCCTGGCGCGCGCATCCGCACTACCGGCTGGTGCTCGCCGGCAATCGCGACGAGTTCCATTCCCGCCCGGCCGCCCCGCTCGGCTGGTGGGCGGACGCGCCGGAGGTGCTCGGCGGGCGTGACCTGCAAGCAGGCGGCACCTGGCTCGCGATGGCACGCTCGGGCCGGTTCGCGACGGTGACCAATTACCGTGAGGATCTGCGCCCGCAATCGGGCCTGCGCTCGCGCGGCGAGCTGGTCACGCGCTTTCTTGGGGCTGAGGAGAACGCGCTGGCGTTTGCCGCCGCGCTGGACGGTCGGTACGCGGGCTTCAGCCTGCTCGCCGCGACGCTCAGCGGCGACGGCGAGCTCGTCTACGTCTCCAATCGCGGCGATGCGCCGCGTGTGCTCGCGCCGGGCGTGTACGGACTCAGCAATGCGTCGCTCGACACACCCTGGCCGAAGCTGGTCCGGGCGAAAGCGCGGCTCGAGCGCGTGCTCGCGGAGGGCGTCGGCGTCGACCCGTTGCTCGCGCTGCTCGCGGACCGCGAGCCGGGCAGCCCTGATGACATCGCCGACGCCATTGCCGACGATCTGCCGCAGCCCACGCTGCGCGCCATCGCCGCGCCCTTCGTCGTCACGCCCGCCTACGGCACGCGCTGCTCCACCGTCGTGCTGGCGCGCAACGACGGCTACATCACCCTGCACGAGCGCCGCTTCGATCCCGCCGGCCTTCCCCTCGGCGACACCCGAAAGGACTTCCACCTCGCCGCGTAGGAGCCCGCATGGCGCGCAACCAAACGTCGCATTGACGAGGTCCGGGCACAGCCGCGATCGATCGCGCGCGATGCGCGCTCCTACAGGTGCAGCGCCTCGTGTAGCCAGCGGCGGATGTCGGCGATCTCGTCGGGGCAGACGGCGTGGCCCATCGGGTATTCGTGCCACTCGACGGGGAAGCCGGCAACCTTGAGCGTTTCCGCGGAGGCGCGGCCGAAAGCGATGGGCACGGTCGGATCGAAGCTGCCGTGCGCCATGAAGACGGGCAGGTCGGCGGCGGGCACGGCGCGGCCGGCGACCGCCTCTGGCTCGAACGTCGCTGCGAGCGGCAGCCACGTAGAGAGCGCAATGATACCGGCGAGCCTCTGCCGGGAACGCGTGCCTGCGTGCAGCGCGATGGCGCCGCCCTGCGAGAAACCCGCGACGACGATGCGCTCGTACGCGACGCCGCGTGCGTGCTCGCGTTCAATCAGTTCCACGAGCTGTCCTGCACTGGCGCGGATTCCCTGCTCGTCCTGCGGCCGGCTGCGATCGAGGCTCACGATGTCGTACCAGGCACGCATCGGCATACCGCCGTTGATCGTGACCGGGCGCACGGGTGCGTGCGGGAAGACGAAGCGGATGCCGGCATCGCCGAAAGTCAGCTCGGGGACGATCGGCTCGAAATCGTGACCGTCGGCGCCGAGCCCGTGCAGCCAGATCACGCTGCGGGTGACGCTCCCGCCGGTTTCGACTTCGACGGCATCCGGCCGACTCATGCGGTGCTCCTCGGACTGGGACAAATGCGGCCGGCATCTCGACGCGCATGCCGGACTCGGCGCAGGCAACGCGCCCCCGCGCCGGGAACGCGAGGGCGGCATCTTACCAGCCCGCCGGGCTTGACGGGCTATGCGCATGATGTTTATTCTATGCGCATAATTATTCACTACCGCTCATGCCACTACCCCTTCGCAAACGTACCGACCGGCGCGAGACCCTGCGCCAGCTCCTGGAGAGCGGCCCGGCGGCCACGCAGCAGGAGCTGGTCGACGCGCTGACCGCGCGCGGCTTTCTCGCCACGCAATCGAGCGTCAGCCGCGATCTCCGCGATCTCGGCGCCGTCAAGACGCCGGCGGGCTACGAGCTGCGCGCGTCCGAGGCGGCCGGCGGCGACGCGGAGCTGAACGAGGTGGCCGGCCTGCTGCGCGAGCTGCAGCCGGCCGGTGCGAACCTGCTGGTGATCAGGACCGCGATCGGCGCCGCGCAACGCGTGGCGCTCGCCCTCGACCGCTCCGGCTGGCCGGAGATCGTCGGCAACGTCGGCGGCGACGACACCATCTTCACGGCGACGCCGAACGCGCGCGCACAGCGCGCGCTCATTCACCGCATCCAGCGCGCTACCGGGCGCGTCTGAGCAGAACTCCATCTCGAGCAAAAGGAGCGACCAGTGGGCCGCGACGACTCTCCCATCATCCTCGCGTTCTCCGGCGGCCTCGACACGTCTTTCTGCGTGCCGTGGCTGACGGAAACGTACGGCCGCCCGGTCACGACCGTGACCGTCGACACCGGCGGCCTCGACGCCGACGCCGCGGCGGATCTCGAAGCGCGCGCGCTCGCGCTCGGTGCCGTCGAGCACCTGCTGATCGACGCGAAGCAGGCCTTTTTCGCGGACGTGCTGAAGTTCCTCATCGCCGGCAACGTGCGCCGCGGACACCTGTATCCACTCTGCGTCGGCGCCGAACGCGGGCTCCAGGCCGCGAGCCTCGCGCGCATCGCGCGCGAGCGCGGCGCGGCGACCGTCGCGCACGGCTGCACCGCTGCCGGCAACGACCAGGTGCGCTTCGAGGTGGCGCTGCGCACGCTCTACCCCGGGCTCGAGATCCTCGCGCCGGTGCGCGACAACCGCTGGGCGCGCCCGGAGCAGCTCGCGTATCTCGAGCGCCACGGGCTGCCGCTGCCGCCGCAGGGCTCCGCGTATTCGATCAACCGCGGGCTGTGGGGCATCACGATCGGCGGCCGCGAGACGCTCGCCTCCGAGCGCTCGCTGCCGGAAGACGCGTGGGTGCTGTCACGCGATGCCTTCACGAGCCCGCGGCCCGCCTCGGAGCATTCGCTCGTCTTCGAGCGCGGGGTGCCGACGGCGCTCGACGGCGAGATGCTCGATCCCGTGGCGCTGATCGGCAAGCTCGAACGGCTCGCGGGCGACTATGCGATCGGCCGCGGCATCCATCTAGGCGACACGGTGCTCGGCACCAAGGGGCGGGTCGCGTTCGAGGCGCCGGCAGCGGAAGTGCTGATCACGGCGCACCGCGAGCTGGAGAAGCTCGTGCTCTCCGCGCCGCAGCTCCGCATCAAGGACCAGGTCGCCGCGATCTACGGCGATCTCGTGCACGAAGGCCGGCAGCTCGACCCGGCGTGCCGCGACGTCGAGGCGCTGCTCGCCTCCTCGCAGCAGCGCGTGAGCGGCGCCGTCAGCTTCATGCTGCGGCCGGGCAACCTGTTCATCACCGGCGTCACCTCGCCGCATTCGCTGCTCGCGGCGACGCGCGGCGTGTACGGAGAGGCCGCGGGCGAATGGACGCCTGAGGACGCGCAGGGCTACGCGCGCATCCTCGCGCTGCCCGGAATGCTCCAGACGCGAGCGGCAGGGGGGCTCTGAGATGAGAACGGTGTTTGCCGACAAGATCGCGTCCGTGGCGCAGCACGCAAACCTCGGGCGCGAGCTGCGGGTCGCCGACGACGTGCCCTGCGAGGAAGGCGTGCTGGTCGCGGTGCGCGTCCGGAACAACAAGACCCGTTACAACCAGCTCGAGCTCACCAGCGGGCGCATGGCCAAGGTGAACGCGGGCGACGTGATCGTCGGCGCGCTCGGCCACCGCAAGGCGCTCTTCGGCTACTCGGGGCATCTGCCGGAGTCGCTGCCCGTCGGCGCGTCGGTGCAGATCCTGAACATCGGCGGGGTGCTCGGCATCTGCGATTCGGTGAACCCGGAGGTCGGTGAGCCGTTCGACTGCGAGGTGCTCGGCACCGTGCTCGACTTCCCCTATCTCGGGGAGCGCATCGGCGTGCCGGCGCGCGCCGGAGCCACCCGGCTGGATCCCGCGGCGCCGCTCGACGTGCGCGGCGTGCCGGTGGTCGCGCTCGCCGGCACCTGCATGGACTCCGGCAAGACGGCCGCGGCCTGTGCGATCGTAAGCCGCTTGCGCCATCACGGCGTGCACGTCGCCGCGTGCAAGGCGACGGGCGTTTCGCTGCGGCGGGACATCCTCGCGATGCAGGACGCGGGCGCCGCGGAAACGATGCTCTTTTCGGATTTCGGCGTCGTCGCCACGACCCGCGCCAACGGCCCCGCGCTCACGCGCGCGCTGCTCTCGGTGCTCGCGCGTCATGAGCCGGACGCGATCGTGGTCGAGCTCGGCGACGGCCTGCTCGGCGCATACGGGGTGGATGCGATCCTGGCCGACGAGGCGATCCGCGCCGCGTTGACTGTCGTCGTCCTGTGCGCGAACGATCCGGTGGCCGCCTGGGGCGGCGCGAAGATCCTGCGCGAGCAGTACGGCATCGAGCCGGCGGTCGTCAGCGGGCCGGCGACGGACAACGCCGTCGGCATCGAGCAGATCCGCACAGGCCTGGCCTTGCCCGCCATCAATGCGCTCACCGCCGGCGCGGCGCTCGGCGACCGGATCGCGGCAGCACTCGGGTTCGCCGCGCAGTCGGAGGCGGCGGCATGAGCATATCGGCCGTCGTCCTCGGCGCGACCGGCTACGTCGGCGGCGAGCTGCTACGCCTGCTCGGCCAGCACCCGACCTTGCGGCTGGCGGCCGCGGTTTCCGAGAGCCGCGGCGGTGACGCGATCGCGGCGGCGTTCCCGCATCTCGCTCCGCTGTATCCGCAAAAGTGCTTCGATGCGCACGACACCTGGATCGACAGCGTCGAAGCAGGTGCCCGGCTCGCGCTGTTCTCGGCCGCCCCGCACGGCGCATCGGCGCCGCTGATCCGGGCCGCGCTCGGCGCGGCGGCGGAACGCGGCATCGACGCGCACGTGGTCGATGCCTCCGCCGACTTCCGCTATCGCGACGCGGACGCGTGGCAAGGCGTGTACGGTGCGCCGCACGGCGCCCCGGACCTGCTCGAGGAGTTCTGCTGCGCGCTGCCGGAGCACCTGCCCAGTGCCACCGCGCGGCACGTCGGCCACCCCGGCTGCTTCACCAGCGCGGTGCTGCTCGCCGCGGTGCCGCTCGTGGCGGCCGCCGCGGTAGGCGAAGACCTCTACGTCACGGGCACCACCGGCAGCACCGGCTCGGGCCGCTCACCGCAACCCGGCACGCACCACCCGGAGCGGCATTCGAACCTGTACGCGTACAAGCCCTACGCGCACCGCCACGCGCCGGAGATGGAGAACCTGATCCGCGACACCGCCGGCCGCGCGGCGCTCGTGCATTTCGTGCCGCACTCCGGGCCGTTCGCGCGCGGCATCTACGTGACCCTGCAGGCGCAGCTCGAGACCCGCGCCACCGCGGAAGATCTCACCGGGATCTTCCGCGATGCCTATCGCGATGCGCCGTTCGTGCAGATCGTCGACGGCGCGCCGAAGCTCAAGGACGTCGTCGCGAGCAATTACTGCCGGATCGGCGTCGCGGAGTCGCGCGGGCGCGTGGTCGTCACCTGCGCGCTCGACAACCTGCTGAAAGGCGCCGCGGGCGGCGCCGTGCAGTGGATGAACCGGCTGTTCGGCCTGCCCGAAACCGCAGGGCTGCTGGCGCCCGCGCCCGCCTGGACCTGAGAGGAAAAAAGATGCAAGCGTTCCACGACCTCGCCGATTTCTCCGACGGCGAATTGCGCGAGCTGCTCACGCTCGCCGGCCGGCTCGAAAGGCAGCCCGAGCCGCAGGCGCTCACCGGGAAGGTGTTCGCCATGCTGTTCCTGAGCCCCAGCTTGCGCACGCTCGCCTCCTTCCAGGCGGCAATGACGCGGCTCGGCGGCGGCTCGTTCGTGATCTCGCCGTCGATGTCGATTCACGGGCTGGAGACGCGTCCGGGCATCGTCATGGACGGACCCGCCGCGGAGCACATCCGCGAGGCGATCCCGGTGATCGCTTCCTACGGCGACGCGATCGGCATCCGTGCGTTCGCCGAGCGCCGCAATCTCGAGCACGACCTCGCGGACACGGAGTTCCTCTCCATGGTGGAGCTCGTCGGCACCCCGTGGGTCAACATGGAATCGGCGATGCAGCACCCCTGCCAGAGCCTCGCCGACTGGAAGACGCTCGACGACCTCGAGGTACCCGCGAACGGCGGCAAGTTCGTCCTGAGCTGGGCCTACCACCCGCTCGCGCTGCCGCTCGCCGTGCCGGCGTCGACGCTCTACATGGCGGCGAGACGCGGCATGGACGTGACGGTGCTGCGCCCGGAAGGTTTCGCTCTGCCCGATCCCGTGATGCAGAAAACGGCCGCGGCCGCGAGCGCGGCGGGCGGCAGCGTGCGCGAGACGGACGACCGCCGCGAGGCGCTCGCCGGCGCGCACGTGATCTACGCGAAATCCTGGTCGTCCACGAAGCACTATGGCGACAAGCTCAAGGACCAGGACGCGCGCCGGCAGCTCGAGGACTGGTGCGTCGACGAGCCGTGGTTCGAATCCGCCGCCGAGGACTGCCGCTTCATGCACTGCCTGCCGGTGCGCCGCAACGTCGTCGTGACCGAGCGCGTGCTCGATGGCCCGCGCAGCGTCGTGATCGCCGAGGCGCGCAACCGCATGCTGGCGCAGATGGCGGTGCTGCATCGCATGCTCGGAGCCTCGTCGTGAGGTCGGGACAGGAGCGCGCGGTGGTCGTCTCCGCGCTCAAGCATGCGGCGCCCTACATCCGCCTCTACAAGCGCAAGGTGTTCGTGCTGAAGGTCGGCGGCGAAATCTTCGCCGACGATGCGGCCACGCGCGCGTTCATGGAGCAGGTCGGCATCCTGCACCAGGTCGGTATCCGCGTCGTGCTCGTGCACGGCGGCGGCCCGCAGTCGAGCAAGCTCGCGGACGCGCTCGGGCTCGACACGAAGTTCGTCGATGGCCGGCGCGTGACGGACGGCGCGTCGCTCGACGTCGCGACCATGGTGCTGAACGGCCTCATCAACACGCGCGTGCTCGCGGCCTGCCGCGATCTCGAGATCCCCGCCGTCGGCATCAGCGGCGTGGACGCGGGCCTGATTCGCGCGCACCGGAGGCCGCCGGTGCGGCGCAACGGCGGCGACACCGTCGATTACGGGTTCGTCGGCGACATCGAGGGGGTGGACGCCGAGGTGCTGAAAAAGCAGCTCGACAACGGCCTCATGCCGGTCGTGAGCCCGCTCTCCTGCGATGCGTCCGGCACGCTGCTCAACATCAACGCGGACACCGTGGCGGCGGCCATCGCCGCGGAGCTCGGCGCGGAGAAGCTGATCCTCGCGACCGGCGCGCCGGGGATCCTGAGGGACGTGCGCGATCCGCAGTCGCTCATCTCCTACATCGACCGCACCGAGCTCGGCAAGCTGCGCGATTCGGGCGCGATCGCCGACGGCATGCTGCCCAAGGTGGCGGCGATCGAGGCGGCGCTCGCCAAGGGCGTCGCGCGCGTGCACGTCGTCTCGTTCAAGCTGGCGGACAGCCTGCTGCTCGAGGTGTTCACGAACGAGGGCACGGGCACGCTCATCGTCGACGACATCGCCGCCCTCACGCCCGCCGAGCAGGCTTCGGCCGGAGAGCGCGCGTGAGGCTGTGGGAGAAGGGCCTGCCGCTCGCCGAGCGGGTGTTGCGCTACACCGCCGGCGAGGACCATCGGCTCGACGAGCGCCTCGTGCCCTACGACGTGCGCGCATCGATCGCGCACGCCGAGATGCTGGCCGAGGCGGGGTTGCTCGCGACGGAAGATTGCCGGCGCATCTGCGACGGCCTTGCACGGCTGGGCGCGCAGCACGCGGCCGGCGAATGGCACATCGAGCTCGAGGACGAGGACGTGCACACCGCGCTCGAGGCCCGGCTCACCGCACTCGTCGGCGAGGCGGGCGCGCGCGTGCACCTCGGGCGCTCGCGCAACGACCAGCTGCTCGCGGCGCTGAGGCTCTACCTGCTGGACACGGCGACTGACATCACCAGCCGCCTCGGCGCCCTTTGCGACGCGCTGCGCGATCTTGCCCGGCGCGAGCAGGATCTGGTCATTCCCGGCTACACGCACATGCAGCAGGCCATGCCGTCGTCGATCGAGCTGTGGTGCGGCGCTTTCATCGAGGCCGTGGAGGACGACGTTGCCGGGATCGCAGCCGCGCGTCGGCGCCTGGACAGGAACCCGCTCGGCAGCGCCGCCGGCTACGGCACGCCGGGGCTCGCGGTGAACCGCGAGGCGACGACGCGAAGACTCGGCTTCGCCGAGACGCAGGCGCCTGTCACGGCAGTGCAGCTCTCGCGCGGCAAGGCCGAGTGCACCCTGCTTTTCGAGCTGGCTCTCGTCATGCAGGATCTGGGAAGACTCGCGGCCGACCTGCTCCTCTTCTACACGCAGGAGTTCGGGTTCATCGAGCTGGCGCCGGACGTGACCACCGGCTCATCCATCATGCCGCAGAAGCGCAACCCCGACGTCCTGGAGCTGCTCCGTGCGGGCTCGGCCACCGCGACTGCCTGCCTCGACGAGTGCCTGATGATCACGGCGAAACTCCCGTCCGGCTACCAGCGCGACCTCCAGCGCCTGAAGCCGCCGCTGTTCCGCTCCATCGACCTCGTCGCGGAAAGCATCGACGTCATGGCGCACGTCATCTCCGGCGTGAAATTCGTGCCGGAGAAGATCCTCCTCGCTGACGGCATTCACGCCGCCGAGGAAGCGAACCGCCTCGTGACGACCGAAGGCATCCCCTTCCGCGACGCCTATCGCCGCGTCGCTGCCCGCCGCGAACGTTGACCGGTGCTGGACGATTCGTTGGCTTCAGGCGCCGGCGCCGGGCAGGCATCGCGCGCGAGCCACCGAACGGCCGGCCGCGCGCAATGCGCGCTCGGACATGCGATATGCTATGCGGCTTTGGCCGACCTGCCTGCCATGAGATTCCGCTGCGCCACGTTGCTGTGCCTCCTGCTTGCCGCCGCCGGTTGCGGCCAGAAGGGGCCGCTCTTTCTGCCGGGCGACCCGAGCGAGGGCCGGATCGTGCTGCCGGACGAGCTCGCGGGGCAGGAGCAGGGCGAGGGGGTGGAAGAGCCGGGCCAGGAGCCGCCGGACGCGGCCACGCCCCCCGGGGAAGGCGATCCCCACGGACAAGACCCGCAGGACGCAAACCCGCAGGACGAGAACGACGACCAGAGCGATGAGCAGTAACCGCCTCGTCCTCATCGACGGCTCATCCTACCTGTACCGGGCCTACCACGCGCTGCCGAAGCTGTCCTCGTCGAAGGGCGATCCCACGGGCGCGCTGTTCGGCGTGCTCAACATGATCAACAAGCTGTGCCGCGAGGAGCCGAGCGAGCACGTCGCCGTGGTCTTCGATGCGCCGGGCAAAACCTTCCGCGATTCCCTGTTCGAGGAATACAAGGCGAACCGCCCGCCGATGCCGGACGATCTCTCGCCGCAGGTCGAGCCGCTGCTCGCCGCGGTGCAGGCCATGGGCCTGCCGCTGCTGCGCGTCGAGGGCGTGGAAGCCGACGACGTGATCGGCACGCTGTGCCGGCTCGCAACGGCGCAAGGCATGCAGGTGATCGTCTCGACCAGCGACAAGGACATGGCGCAGCTCGTCGACGGCAACGTGACCCTCGTGAACACGATGACGGGCTCGGTGCTGGACCGCGACGGCGTGAAGGCCAAGTTCGACGTGTGGCCCGAGCAGATCATCGACTGGATCGCGCTGGTCGGCGACACCTCCGACAACATCCCGGGCGTGCCGCGCGTGGGGGCGAAGACCGCGGCAAAGTGGCTGAACGAGTACGGCAGCGTCGATGCGATCATCGCCAACGCGGAGGCGATCGGCGGCAAGGTGGGCGAAAGCCTGCGCGAGCACATCGACCAGCTCCGGCTGTCGCGCGAGCTCGCGACCATCCATGCCGACGTTGCATTGCCGTTCCAGCCGCAGGAGCTCGCACGCAAGGCGCCGGACGTCGAGAACCTCCGGAAGCTGTACGCCGCCTTCGAGCTCAAGGCGCTGCTGCGCCAGCTCGACGAGCAGGTCACGGCGGAGCTCGGCCAGGTGGCGGCCCAGGTGGCGCCGGTGCCGCGCGAAGGCCGTTACCAAACCATCCTCACTTCCGCCGAGCTCGAAGCCTGGCTGGAGAAAATCGAGGCGGCGCCGCTCGTTTCCATCGACGCGGAGACCACGAGCCGCGACTACATGCGCGCGGAGATCGTCGGCATCTCGTTCTCGATCGCGCCGCGCGAAGCCGCGTACGTCCCGCTCGCGCACAACCATCCCGGCGCGCCGCAGCAGCTCGCGCGCGACGCCGTGCTCGCGACTCTGAAAAACTGGCTAGAGGATCCGGCGCGCAAAAAAGTCGGGCACGACCTCAAGTACCACGCGCACGTGCTCGCGAACCATCGGATCACGCTGCGCGGCATCGCGTTCGACGCGATGCTCGAGTCCTACGTGCTGAACAGCGTCGCCGTGCGGCACGAGCTGGACGTCCTGGCCCGCCACTACCTGGGCATCGAGACGATCCGCTACGAGGACGTGGCCGGGCGCGGCGCGAAGCAGATCGGGTTCGACCAGGTGGACGTCGGCACGGCGGCCGCGTACGCCGCGGAGAAAGCGGACGTCACGCTGCGCGTGCACGAGCACCTGTGGAGCGAGCTCGGCCACATCGGATCGCTGGGGAAGCTGTACGCCGAAATCGAGCAGCCGCTCCTGCCGGTGCTGTTCGCGATGGAGCGCGCGGGCGTGCTGATCGACCGCGACATGCTGAAGCTGCAGAGCCGCGAGCTCGCGCGCCAGATGAAGGACATCGAGGCGTGCGCGCACGAGCTGGCCGGCGGGCCGTTCAATCTCGGCTCGCCGAAGCAGCTGCAGGAGATCCTGTACGACGTGCAGGGCCTGCCGGTGCTGCGCAAGACGCCGAAGGGCCAGCCGTCGACCGCGGAGGACGTGCTGGCCGAGCTCGCGCGCGACTTCGAGCTGCCGCGGCTCATTCTCGACTATCGCGGCGTCTCCAAGCTGAAGAGCACGTACACCGACAGCCTGCCGGAGCAGATCTCGCGCGCGACCGGGCGCGTGCACACCTGCTACCGCCAGGCCGTGGCCGCGACGGGACGGCTCTCCTCCACCGACCCGAATCTCCAGAACATCCCGATCCGCACGCCCGAAGGGCGGCGCATCCGCCAGGCGTTCGTCGCGCCGCCGGGCGCGCTACTGCTCGCCGCCGATTACTCGCAGATCGAGCTGCGCATCATGGCGCACCTGTCCGGCGACGAGGGCCTGCTCGCCGCGTTCGCCAACGAGCTCGACATCCACCGTGCGACCGCCGCGGAAGTCTTCGGCACGCCGCTCGGCGACGTCACGCACGACCAGCGGCGCGCGGCGAAGGCGATCAACTTCGGCTTGATGTACGGCATGTCGGCCTTCGGCCTCGGCCGCCAGCTCGGCATCGGCCGCGGCGAAGCGCAGGAATACATCGACCTGTACTTCGAGCGCTACCCGGGCGTGCGCCGCTACATGGACGACACCCGCGCGCAGGCGCGCAGCGCGGGCTTCGTCGAGACGCTGTTCGGCCGCCGCCTGTATCTGCCCGAGATCAACGACCGCAACCCGCAGCGCCGCCAGTACGCCGAGCGCAGCGCCATCAACGCGCCCATGCAGGGCACGGCCGCCGACATCATCAAGCGCGCGATGATCTCGGTGCACGACTGGATCGGCGCCAGCGGCGCGCCCGCACGCATGATCATGCAGGTGCACGACGAGCTGGTCCTCGAGGTCGCCGAGGCCGAGGCAGACGCCATCCGCGAGGAAGTCGTGGCACGCATGGCGGCCGCCGCCACGCTTTCGGTGCCTCTCAAGGTCGACGCCCGCACCGGCCGCAACTGGGACGAAGCCCACTGACCCCGTAGGAGCCCGCCACGCGGGCGACCGAACGAAGGCACGTACCCCGAACGAAGGCACGCTGGCCCTTCAGCATCGTTCACGCACGGCACCATCGCAAACGGGGCGGAGCCGTGGCCGTGGGAGTCCCTCTCGGCCACGGCTCCGCTCGTTGGGAGTCGTGCCGTTCACGAATAATGCTCGGTGATAGCGTGCCTTTGTTTGGCGCTGTGCCTTCATTCGTCCGTGGCTTCGTTTGGTTATGTGCCTGCGTTCGGTCGCCCGCATGGCGGGCTTCTGCGGCGAAGCGCACCGGTCCAAAAAAATGGGTGATTTCCCCGACGCGCGCACAGCGGCACGCGCGTACGGTTCACCCCATGAGCAATCCACGCGAAGAGATCGGCACTCTCGTGATCGGCGCCGGCCAGGCCGGTCTCGCGACGAGCTACTGGCTGACGCAGGCCGGCATCGAGCACCTCGCCGTCGAGCGCCGCACGGAGCTCGGCGGCAGCTGGCCGGATCGCTGGGACAGCTTCTGCCTCGTGGCGCCGAATTTCACGCTGCTGCTTCCCGGCATGCCGTATGCCGGTCCCGAGCCGGACGCCTTCATGCCGCGCGACGACGTCGCCGGCTACGTGCGCGAGTACGCGCAGGCGATCCGCGCACCGGTCAGGCTCGGCACCGGCATCGAGCGCCTCGAGAAGAGCGGCACCGGCTTCGCGGCGCACGCCGGCTCCGTGACCTTCGTCGCGCGAAACGTCGTGCTCGCCACCGGCGCCTATCCGCGCCCGAAAATCCCGGCCGCAGCGGATGCGATCGCGCAGCACATCCGGCAGCTCCATTCCAACGACTATCGCAATCCCGCAGAGCTCGCGCCGGGCGGCGTGCTCGTGGTCGGCAGCGGCCAGTCGGGCGCGCAGATCGCGGAGGAGCTCCTGAAGAGCGGCCGCGACGTGCACCTCGCGGTCTCGATGTGCGCGAGCGCGCCGCGCCGTTATCGCGGGCGCGACGTCATCTGGTGGCTGCTGCACAGCTTCCAGGAAGGCGAACGTTACGGGGTCCACTTCCCGACCGTCGACGACCTGCCCTCGCCCGCTGCGCGGTTCGGCTGCAACCCGCACCTCTCCGGAACCGACGGCGGGCACGACATCGATCTGCGCGCGCTCGCGCGGCAAGGCCTGCGCCTGTACGGCCGCCTCGAAACGGCGGACGGCACGCGCGTGCGCTTCAGCGACGATCTCGCGGAGCGCCTCGCCTTCGCCGACGCGACGTTCGACGAAGAGCTGAAACCGCTGTTCGATGCCTTCATCGCCGCCGCCGCCATCGACGCGCCGTTGGACGACCGCCCGCCGCGCAGCGACTTCGTGCCGCCCGTCGTGACAGATCTCGACCTCGCTGCCGAAGGCATTACGAACGTGGTCTGGGCGACCGGCTACCGGCTCGATTTCGGCTGGGTGCAATTGCCGGTTTTCGACGAGTGGGGCTATCCGCGCCATCGCCGCGGCGTGACCGAGGCACCCGGCCTGTACGCGGTCGGCCTGCCCTGGCTTTATTCCGAGCCGTCCTCGGTGTTCGCCGGCGTCGGCGCGGATGCCGCCCACGTCGTCGAGCACCTCGCGCAGCGCCGCGAGGGCCAAGCCGCCTGACTCGTCCCCCGGCGGCACCGGGACCGCGGCCGCGCCCCCGCCGGATAGCGGCCGTCCCGCGGGCGCCGCGAGCGGCGTCCGTCGCGTCATGAGAGGGTGCGCGCGCCCAGCACGGACGTTGCTCGCGCCCTCCGCCCCGATCCGTTAGGCTGTTCGCGTGCAGACAGGCCGGGCGATGCCAATGGGCGGTTTGCGATCATCGAAGCGCGAGTCGAAGCGCGAGTCGGAGCGCGAGCGGGACGCGGCAGAGCGGCTCGAAGCAGGCCGCGCGCTCTATCGCCAGTGCGCCTGGCGGCAATCGTTCGACGCGTTCATGGCCGCGGATCGCGACGCGGCACTCACCGCCAACGATCTCGAATCCCTCGCAACCTGCGCGTATCTAGTCGGGCGCGACGACGACTACCTCACGACGCTCGAGCGCGCATACGAGGCGCACCTCGCCGGCGGCGCCGCGCTGGACGCCGCCCGCTCCGCGTTCTGGCTCGGGCTCCGGCTGCTGTTCCGGGGCGAGGCGGCGCACGCGAGCGGCTGGCTGTCGCGCGCCGCGCGGCTCGTCGCCGAGGAAACGGACTGTGCCGAACGCGGCTACCTCCTGCTGCCCGAGGTCGAGCAGGCGCTCGGCGCGGGCGCGTGGGAGCGCGCCGGCTCGCTCGCGGCGAGGGCACGCGACATCGGAGAGCACTGCGGGGACGCGAGCCTGAGCGTGTGCGCGCGTCACCTCGAAGGGCGCGCGCTGCTCGGCAAGGGCGACATCGCAGGCGGCCTCGCAGTGCTCGACGAAGCCATGGTGGGGGTCGCTTCGGGCAGGCTGTCGCCGATCATGACGGGCCTCGTGTACTGCAGCGTCATCGAGGCTTACCAGCAGGTGCACGCGACGCGCCGTGCACGCGAGTGGACGATCGCGCTCGCGCGCTGGTGCGATGCGCAACCCGAGATGGTGGCGTTCACCGGTGCCTGCCTGGCGCATCGCGCGCAAATTTTCACGCTGCACGGCGCCTGGTCGGACGCGATCGCAGCAGCGCGGCGGGCGGCCGAGAAAAGCGTCGAGGCCGCCAACGGCCGCGCGGCGGCTGCCGCGTTCTACCAGGCGGGCGAGGTGCATCGCCTGCGGGGCGATTTCGACGCCGCCGAGGAGGCTTACCGCCAGGCGAGCCGTGCCGGGAGCGACCCGCAACCCGGCCTCGCGCTGCTGCGCCTCGCGCAGGGGCGTGCGGATCTCGCGGCAAGCGCGATTCGCCGCGCGACGGCCACGGCGACGCGCCGCTTCGAACGGATCCGGCTGTTGGCGGCCGCCGTCGAGATCATGCTCGCCGCGCTCGACCTCGATGCCGCGCGCGCCGCGTGCGGCGAGCTCGAGGCGATGGCTGACGACCTCGAGACCGAGCTGGCGCTCGCGACGGCGGTGCACGCACGCGGCGAGGTGGCGCTCGCCTGCGGCGATGCCGCGGCGGCGGCGGCGGCGCTCGCGCACGCCGCGCGGTCCTGGCAGGAGCTCGAAGCGCCGTACCCCGCGGCTCGCGCGCGGGTCGGCGTTGCGCAGGCCTGCCGCGCGCTCGGCGACGAGGAGGGCGCCGCGCTCGAGCTCGAGGCGGCGCGCTCGGCCTTCGAGCAGCTCGGGGCCGCGCCGGATCTCGCCCGCGCTGCCGCGCTCGCCGGGAAGAGGCGCGCCGCTGCTGCCCATGGCCTGACGCGCCGCGAGCTGCAGGTCCTGCGCCTCGTCGCGGCGGGGAAGACGAACCGCGGCATCGCGGCGGAGCTTTGTCTCAGCGAGAAGACCGTCGACCGGCACGTGAGCAACATCTTCGGGAAGCTCGGCGTCGCCTCGCGCGCCGCGGCCGCGGCCTACGCCTGCCGCCACGACCTGGCGTGATACGGGACCGGGCGCCCCAGGTTTGAATGCGGGTCGCAGGAGCGCGCATTGCGCGCGATTGCGATCGATGAATCGCGCGCGGTGCGCGCTCCTGCGGGGGCGGAATTCATGGCGGGAGCGGGGTTCGGGCGGGCGGGAACTTTCCGCGGGGGGCGGGCTCAAACCCGCTGAGTGCGAAGCACTCGCCTGCTTTCCTCCCTTTGCAGGCTTGCAGCCGGTCACCCCAATCCGGCTGCTCTCATTTATCCCGGGCCTCGGAGGTCCGGGATTTTTTTTTGTCCGGCCGCCGGCCGCTCCGTCCACCGGGCCAGCATGCGTTCCAGCGCTTCGCGTCCTTCCTCCACCCCCTTCCCGTCGACGGCGGAAAACAGCACGACGCCCGCCCCTTCGCCCACCTCGCCCGCCACCCTGGCCAGGGCGCGCGCGGCCTCCGCGCGCGACAGCTTGTCCGCCTTGGTCAGGAGGATTTCGACGCCGAGCCCGCAATCCGCGGCGAACGCGAGCATGCGCCGATCGTGATCGGTCAGCCGCCGCCGCACGTCGATGATGAGGAACAGCCCGGCGAGGCTCCGCCGCTCGCGGAAGTAACGCGTGAGCAGCTCGCCCCAGCGCCGCCGCATCGCCTCCGAGACGCGCGCATAGCCGTAGCCGGGCAGGTCGACCAGCCGCCGCCCTTCGCCAAGCACGAAGAAATTGACGAGCTGGGTGCGGCCGGGCGTGCGGCTCGTGCGTGCCAGCCCCCGCCGCCCGAGGATGGCATTGATGGCGCTCGACTTGCCGGCATTCGAGCGGCCGGCAAAAGCCACCTCGACGCCCGTGTCGCGCGGAAATTGCGCGAGCTCGGCGGCGCTCGACAGGAAGCGCGCATGGCTGTACTGCGACATGGGAAGAGGCCCCGATCCGTGTATAATTTCCGGCTTTAATGACGCTCGAGCGGTTGCATCTCGCGGCGCTACAGACTGCCCGGAGCCGCTCGCCCAATCCTCAGGAAACGGCCCGGACATGATAGTGAAGTACATCGCGTGCGCAATCGCCCTGCTCCCGGCCGCCATGCTCGCCAACGCGCAGGAGCTCGTCGCAGGCTCCGCGGATGCGGGCAAGGCGAAGTCGGTCACCTGTGCGGCCTGCCACGGAGCGGACGGCAACAGCGTCAACCCGCAGTGGCCGAGCCTCGCCGGCCAGCACGCAACGTACATCGTGAAGCAGCTCGAAGCGTTCAAGAGCGGCGCCCGCTCCGATCCCCTGATGACGCCGCAGGCGATGGCACTCACCGAAGAGGACATGCGCAATCTCGCGGTGTACTTCGCGGGACAGGAGCCGGCGCCGAAGACGGTGGCCGATCCCGAAACCGTCGACAAGGGCGCCGCGCTCTTCCGCGGCGGCGATCCCGAGCGCGGCGCGGCCGCCTGCATGGCTTGCCACGAGCCGACCGGGCGCGGCAATCCGGCAGCGGCCTATCCCATGCTGCGCGGCCAGTACGCCACCTACGTCGCCAAGCAGCTCAGGGATTACGCGAGCGGCAAACGCAAATCCGATCAGCCGACCCGTGTGATGCGCGAGATCGCAGCAAAGCTTTCGGAAGACGACATCCTCGCGGTCGCCTCGTTCGTGCAGGGACTCCAATGAAGCCCGTTCTGTCCGGGGGCATGCCCATGACGCTGCGCGCGCTGATAGCTCTCCTTCCCGTGCTGCTGCTCGGCGCGTGCAACCGCGGCCCCGAGCCGCAGCTGGCCGGCGATCCCGCGGGCGAGCCGCCGGCCGCGGAGCAGGCGGCGCCGAGCGACGAGGCGCCCGCCGCCGCCGAGGAGAACGCGCAGACGCAGGTGCTCGAGGAATCGGCCGGCCTGTCCGAGGAGACGCAGCCGGACGACGAGCCCATCAAGCTCGCGAGAGCCGACGGCGAGCCCGATCGCGACTGGAAGTTCCAGGAAGGCAAGGAGTTCGACCGGCTGGTGCCGACCCAGCCGACGGTCGGCGGGCCGGACAAGATCGAGGTGGCCGAGGTTTTCTGGTACGGCTGCCCGCATTGCCTGCACCTCGAGCCGTACATGCAGCGCTGGGCCGCGAACCTGCCGGCCGATGTCCGCTTCGTGCGCATTCCCGCGACCTGGAATCCGCTCGTCAAGCTGCACGCGCAGCTCTATTACACGGAGCAGGCGCTGGTCCAGAACGGCGCAATCGAGAATCCCGAGGCATTTCGCGCGGGAGTGTTTCGCGAGTACCACGAGCGCGGCAACCGGATGGCCTCCGAGGAGGCCATCCGCGCTTTCTTCGAGCGCAACGGCGTCAGCGCGGAGCAGTTCGATTCGGCGTGGAGCTCTTTCGAGGTCGCGCAGAAGCTGCGCGTCGCCGAGGATCTCGAGCGCCGCTACCAGATCACCGGCGTGCCGACCCTCATCGTCAACGGCAAGTACCGCACGAGCCCGAGCCAGGCGGGCGGCGCGGACCCGATGGGGCGGGTAATCGAGATCGTCAACGAGCTGATCGAGCGGGAGAAGCTGCGATAGCCCGCTGCATTCCACGCGGGCGCGAGCCGGGCGCCGCATGAGACTCGCCGGCGCCGCCTGTCTCCTGCTCGTCGCCGCCGGCGGGGCGTGGGCGGCACCCGCCGACGAAACGTTCGAAAAGCTCGCCGCCGATTACCTCTCCGACCTGCCGGAGTTCTCGCCCGTGGCCGCAACGGCCATCGGCGATCACCGCTACGACGACCGGCTGGACGAGGTCGATGCCGCGGCCCGCGGGCGCCGGCTCGCACTGTACCGGCAGTACCTCGACGCGCTGGACGGCATCGATCGCTCGAAATTGTCGCGCGCCAACCAGGTGGACGCCGGACTGCTCAGGAACGAGCTCGAATCCGGCATCTTCTCGCTCGAGGTGCTCGAGGAGTGGGCCTGGAATCCGCTCGTCTACGTGAACCTCGCCGGCAACTCGCTCTACACGCTGCTCGCGCGCGATTTCGCGCCGCTCGACGAGCGCATGGCCGATGCGGCCGCGCGCCTGGAGCAGCTCCCGCGCTTTCTCGCGCAGGTACGCGAGGCGCTCGAGCCGGCGCGGGTTCCCGAAGTGCATGCCCGGACGGCGCTGTCGCAGAACCAGGGTGTCAACTCGATCATCGACACGATGCTCGTGCCGCGCACGGGCGAGGTCTCGCCGGAAACAGCCGAGCGACTGGAAGCCGCGATCGCCGGCGCCCGCGACGCGCTGGCCGCGCACCAGGCATGGCTCGAGCGCGATCTCCTGCCGAAAGCAAAAGGGGAGTTCCGCATCGGCGCGCGGCTCTTCGACGCCAAGCTCGCGTACACACTGCAGTCGCCGCTTTCGCGCCGGGAAATCCGCCGCCGCGCCGAGCAGGAATACGTGCGGGTACGCGATGAGATGTTTCGCATCTCCAAGGCGATCTACTCGGACCTGCATCCCTACACCTCGTTCCCGGACAGGCCGGACGAGGCCTTCAAGCAGGTCGTGATCCGGGCGGCGCTGGAGCAGGCCTACCGGCACCTCCCGGAGCCGGATCGCATCGTCGAGACGGCGCGCGAGACGCTTGCACAGGCCACCGAATTCGTGCGTGCAAAGGATCTCGTCAGCGTGCCGGACGATCCGATCGAGATCGTCGTCATGCCCGAGTACCAGCGCGGCGTGGCGGTCGCCTACCTCGATCCACCCGGGCCGCTCGACCAGGGCCAGAAGTCCTTCTACGCCGTGGCGCCCCTGCCGGAGGACTGGACGGAAGAGCAGATCCGTTCGTTCCTGCGCGAATACAACCTGTATTCGATCCACAACCTGACGCTGCACGAGGCGATGCCGGGCCATTATCTCCAGCTCGCGCACAGCAACCGTTATCCCTCGACGCTGCGGGCGGTGCTGTGGTCCGGGCCGTTCGTGGAGGGCTGGGCGGTGTACGCCGAGCGTTTCACGATCGACGCGGGCTATCTCGACGGCGATCCCCTGATGCGCCTCATCAACCTGAAGTGGTACCTGCGCACGGTGACCAACGCGATCATCGACCAGGCGATCCACGTCGAGGGCATGACGCGCGATCAGGCGATGCGCCTCATGATCGAAGGCGCGTTCCAGGAAGAGCGCGAGGCGGCGGGCAAATGGACACGTGCAGAGCTCACGTCCACGCAGCTCTCGACCTACTTCGTCGGTTACCAGGAACACCGCGACATGCGCGAGGCAGTCGAGCGCGCGCGCGGCGACGAGTTCGACCTGCATCGCTACCACGATCGTGCACTGTCCTTCGGCTCGCCGCCGGTGAGATACGTGCGCGCCCTCCTGCTCGACGAACCCATCCCCTAGGAGCGCGCGCCGCGCGCGACCGGCCGTCGCATCCCATCCCGCAGGAGCGCGCATCGCGCGCGACCGGCCGTTGCATCGCGCGCGTCGCTCGCACAGCACACCATTCGCGTCTGATCGCGCGCAATGCGCGCTCCTGCGGCGCCCGTAGAGCAACGCGGCGCTTGCGCAAGCGCGCGGTCATTGCCGCCTGATCGGGGCGGTGACTTAGATCGCTATGGCATAACGCGTTCGGTGAGCTGCCGTGGCGTATGCGCGACACGCATCCGGAAACGGCCACATAAGCACATGAATCGTCGGCTTGTTGCGACCTAGCGGCGGCGGAAGTTCATGTTTGCCTTGACATGCGAGCCGCATGTTGCGTCGCGCTGACGGATTGCCAGAACGGCTGCAAGTCGTAACCTTCCTGCCACAAGGGCCGCCGGCATCCCTTGGGGGACGACCGGCCGGCCTCCCGCGCGGCCACGAGGACCGCGCCCCCGAAATCGCCGCGCAGGGCTGCGCGCGCGTCATTTGCAGGAGTAAGTCGAATGAACAACAACCGTGCATTACGCAGAGCGATTCGCCACGCGCTCTGCATGGGGGCCATCGCCACGGCAGGAGCGCACGCTCCGAGCGCCATGGCCCAGGATGAGCCCACCCAGCAGGAGCTCGAGGAGATCACCGTCACCGGCACACGCATAGTGCGCCAGGACTACCAGTCCGCGAGCCCGATCTCGACCGTCGACGCCGAGCTCTTCGAGCAGACCGGTGCACCCACGATCGAGACCGTGCTGAACACGTTGCCGCAGTTCGTGCCGGCGATCACGACGACTTCGAACAACCCGTCGAACAACGGCCAGGCGAACGTCGCGCTTCGCGGCCTGGACACGAGCCGCACGCTCGTGCTGCTGGACGGACACCGGATCGTGCCCTCGAACGCCACCGGCGTCGTCGACCTGAACCTGATTCCCGCTTCGATCATCGAGAACGTCGAGATCATCACCGGCGGCGCGTCCGCGGTGTACGGATCCGACGCGATTGCGGGCGTCGTCAACATCAAGACCCGCGATTTCACCGGCCTCGAGCTCACGTCCAACTACGGCATCACGTCCGAGGACGACGGCCAGACGGTCTCGTTCGGGGTGACGGGCGGCGTCGAGTCGGACGACGGCCGTGCGTACGTTTTCGGCACCATCAACTGGGCGGACCGCGAGGAGGTGTTCGCCGGCGATCGTCCGTTCTCGGAAGTGGCCCTTGCCTGGGACGGCGACAGCCTCGAGCCCGTGGGTTCGTCCACGATCCGGCAGGGCGTGTGGAACGCGATCGGCACGAACGCGCCGACCCAGGGGGCGCTCGACGCCTACTTCGGCGCGCACGACCCGAGCTACGTGGCGGGCTCGGCGCAGCCCGGCCACAACTTCGGCTTCAACCCGGACGGCTCGCTGTTCGACGTGGCGCCGGTCATCAACTTCACCGGGGATCCCAACGAGCCGCAGCAACCGGTGAACCCGGCCCAGTACACCTACAACTTCTCGCCGGTGAACTACCTCCAGCTGCCGCTCGAGCGGACCTCGTTCTTCGGCCGCGCGGGCTTCCACCTGAACGAGAGCACCGAGCTCTACACGCAGGTGCTGTGGGCGGACTACCAGGCCGACCAGGCACTGGCCCCGACGCCGCTCACGGGCGTCTATGTCCGTCCGGACAACCCGAACCTGCCCGCGGACGTCGCGGCGCTGCTCGCGACCCGACCCGACCCGGATGCGCCCTTCCAGATCAGCAAGCGCATGATCGAGTCCGGACCGCGCATTGCGAGCGACAGCTACCAGGTCATCCAGATCACCGCGGGCGCGACCGGCGACCTCGCACTCGCCGAAGACTGGAGGTGGGATGCCTACGCGTCCTGGGGCAACGTCGACCTGGAGGAGCTCCAGCAGGGCAACGTCTCCCGCAGCCTGTTCGAGCAACTCTCGCTGGCCGAGGACCACGGCGCGTCGATCTGCGGCGAGGCCATCAACCCGTTCGGCATCGGCTCGATCTCGCCGGAGTGCGCCTCGTTCTTCACGCTCGGGGCGGTCAACGACACGACCGTCGGGCAGATCGTCGGTGAGGCCTTCGTCACCGGGCCGCTGTTCGAAATGCCGGCCGGCGAGGTGCAGAGCGCGGTCGGCGTGATGTACAAGCGCGACGAGTTCACGCTCCTGCCCGACCCGTCGCTGCGTGCCGTGAGCGTCGACCCGCTGTTCGGCAACGAGCGCACCGACATCGTCGGCTTCAACGCCGCGGACGCGGTGCGCGGCGAGACGAACTCGAAGGAGATCTACCTCGAGGCCCAGTTCCCTCTGCTCTCCGACATGCCGGCAATCGAGTCGTTCGACGTCACCCTGGGCTACCGCTTCGCCGACCACTCGGTGGCGGGCAACATGAGCTCGTACAAGGCGGAGGGCCTGTGGCAGGTCAACGACGCGGTGATGGTCCGCGGCGGTTACCAGCGCGCCGTGCGTGCACCGAACATCTCGGAGCTGTTCCGGCCGGCGGTCATCAACTTCCCGGCGGCGGGCCTCGGCGATCCGTGCTCGAACGACTTCGACGATCCCGAAGGCTTCGTGCTGGGTGCGCAGGACGACCCGCGGGCGCGGGCATTGTGCGTGGCGCAGGGCATCCCGGATGCCGTGGTCGACTCGTACAACTTCGCCAACTCGCAGTTCCAGGGGCTGTCCGGCGGCAACCCGGATCTCCAGGAGGAGACGGCCGACACGTACACGATCGGACTGGTGTTCCAGCCCGACGAAGGCATGCTGGACGGCTTCCAGGCCTCGATCGACTATTACCAGATCGAGATCGAGGATGCGATCGCCTCCATCGACGCCGACGTGTTCGTGTCGCGCTGCTTCGATCCGCGGTTCAACCCGGAGATGTCGAACGACAACTTCTATTGCGGCTTCTTCGAGCGGCTGCCGGGCACCGGCATCATCACCAACGCACTGGAGGTAGACCGCAACATCGCTGCCTTCGAGGTCAAGGGCATCGACCTGCAGTTCGATTACAGCGTGGAAGCCGGCCCGGGTACGTTGCGGACGCAGTGGGTCTCGACGTACCTCGACAGCTGGAAGGACACGACCGTGCAGGGCGAGGAGTTCACCGAGAACGCGGGCACGGCGGGCAGCGGCTTCGATGCTTTGCCCGAGTGGAAGTGGACGGCGAGCGTCGGCTACGCCTGGCAGGGTCTCGATGCGGACCTGAGGTGGCGCCACATCGATGAGATGCGCGACTTCGACATCACGACGTTCAAGCTGGACGCGGTCGAATACCTCGACCTCACGCTCGGCTACACGTTCAGCGACATGCTCGAGGGACTGCGGCTCCGGGCCGGTGTGACGAACCTCACCGACGAGGATCCGATCATCTACCCGACCAGCCAGCAGGCGAACACGGATCCGTCGACCTACGACGTCCTCGGACGCCGCTACTTCGTCTCGGCGACCTACGCCTTCGAGTAGGCCCGGTATCGGAGCGGAAGAACGGCGGGCGCAAGCCCGCCGTTTTTTTTGGCCGAAAGGAAACCCCGCCCGCTTATAGCTTTTTGTTCTGTCGCACCCGGCCGGCGCCCGCCGCCGCGGCAGCTAGTGTTGCCATGGCGCCACAGCGGACCCGCGAATCACTTGTCGGACAAGGCATTAGCTCCGCCGGTCGGGCCCCGCGGGCGCCGGCGCAACAACTCCGAAGAGCCCGGAGCGGGCACTCCCACGGCCGCGTCGTTTTTTACATAAGTTTGCGCATTTCGCATTTGCGGTCGTATCATGATCGCCACAGGAAGCTCTTCCTGGTCTCCTAAAGTTGCATCCGGTCGGCGCGCCCCCTCGTCGCTGCGCCCACCTCCTTGTCCGGTCATACGCGCGCCACGGCGTGCGTGCTTCGTTGTTCCTAAGGAGTAGTACGTCGATGAACAGCAGTTACACGATCCGTAAAGCCGTGCGTCGCGCGCTGTGCTTCGGTGCCGTTGCCACGGCGGGGAGCTACGCACCGCTTGTCGCCGCACAGCAGCCGGAACCGCAGCCCAACCAGGAGCTGGAAGAGATCACTGTCACGGGATCGCGTATCGCCACCGACCCCAACCTGATCTCCTCGAGCCCCGTCTCGCAGGTGAGCTCCGAAGAGCTGACCTACCGCGGCATCACGCGCGTCGAGGACCTGATCAACGATCTGCCGCAGATCACGCCGGAACTGTCCGCCAACGAGTCGAACGGCGCGACCGGCACGGCGACCCTCGACCTGCGAGGTCTGGACTCCGACCGCACGCTGGTCCTCGTCAACGGCCACCGCATGGGCTTCGGCGATCCGTTCGTGCTCGCGCCCGACGTGAACCAGATCCCGGGGGCGCTGGTAGACCAGGTCGAGCTGCTCACCGGAGGGGCATCCTCCACCTACGGTTCCGACGCCATGGCCGGCGTCGTCAACTTCATCATGAAGGACGACTTCGAGGGCTTCCAGGTCGACGTCCAGTTTTCGGGTTACCAGCACAGTCAAGGCAACGACAGCGTGCAGGAACAGATCGACGCCGCCGGCTTCGAGCAGGCGCCGGACGACGTCACCGATGGCGCAACCACGAGCATCAACCTGATCGTCGGCGTCAACAGCGAGGACGGCCGCGGCAACCTCACGGGCTATCTCGGGTATCGCGACATCAACGCGATCACCCAGGATTCCCGCGACTTCAGCGCCTGCGCGCTGGACAGCGGCGACTTCGACGGCACCGTGTGCTCCGGCTCGGCCACCCGGTTCCCGGCACTCATCACCGATTTCAGCGGGACGTATTTCTCGGTGGAAGGCGACGAGTTCGTGCCCTGGGACGGCAGCTACTACAACTTCGGACCTCTGAATTACTTCCAGCGGCCGGACGAGCGCTACACGGGCGGCATGTTCGGCAAGTACGAAGTCGACGAGCACCTCGAGGGCTACGCCGAATTCATGTTCATGGACGATCGCAGCCTCGCCCAGATTGCACCTTCGGGCGCGTTCTTCGTGACCAGCACGATCAACTGCTCGAACGCGTTCCTGTCCGACCAGCAGTTCGCGGCGCTCGGGTGTACGGGCGATGACGATGTCGTGCCGTTTTACATCGGCCGGCGTGCCGTGGAAGGCGGGCCGCGCTTCGACGACCTGAGGCACACGTCGTGGCGCTCGTTGGCCGGCGTCCGCGGCGCGATCAACGACAACTGGAACTACGACGTGTTCGCGAATTTTGCGCGCCTGACGTTCAGCGAAACATACCAGAACGACATGTCCACGACCCGCATCATCCGGGCACTGGACGTCGTCGCCGATCCGACCACGGGCGAACCGGTCTGCCAGTCGGTCATCGACGGCTCCGATCCGACCTGCGTGCCATGGAACATCTTCCAGACGGACGGGGTCACGCAGGAGGCGATCGACTACCTGGTGCTGCCGCTCTTTTCGAACGCGCAGCTCAACCAGGACCAGATGGTGGGCTTCGTCGAGGGCGATCTTACCGACCTGGGCCTGGTGAGTCCGTGGGCGGAAAACGGTATCGAGATGGTGGTCGGCGCGGAGTACCGCGACGAGTCCTTCGATTTCAATCCCGACCAGGGCTTCCAGAGCGGCGACGGCGCCGGGCAGGGCGGCCCGATCCCGCCGGTCACCGGCTCGCAGAACATCAAGGAGGTGTTCACCGAGTTCCGGGTGCCGATCGCCGAGGGGCTCACGGCTCTCGAGTCGCTGTCTCTCGATCTCCGCTATCGCTACTCGGACTACAGCACGGGCATCAGCGCGGACACTTACAACATCGGCGGCGCGTGGGTGCCTTACGAGGGCATCAAGTTCCGCGGCGGCTACTCGCGCGCGGTGCGGGCACCCAACATCCGCGAGCAGTTCGAGCCGCAGAACCTCGGCCTCTGGGGCGGCACGGATCCCTGCGCGGGTGACACTCCCGAGCTGTCGCCGGAGGAGTGCGCCAACACCGGGGTCACCGCGGCCCAGTACGGCTCCGTGCCGTCCAACCCTGCCGGACAGTACAACGCCATCTTCGGCGGCAACCCCGACCTCGACGCGGAGAAGTCGGATTCGTACACCATCGGCGCGGTGTTCACGCCCACGCAGTGGCTGGACGGGCTGACCCTGAGCGTCGACTGGTGGAAGATCGAGATCGAGGACGCGATCGACGAGATCCAGCCCGAGTTCCTGATCCGGGAGTGCGCCGCCACCGGTGATCCGACGATCTGCGGCCTCATCAGCCGCGGCCCGAACGGCAACCTGTGGCTCGCCCAGAACGCCGTCGTCTCCACGCAAGTAAACATCGGGTTCTTCGACGTATCCGGCGTGGACCTCGTCGGCAGCTATGCTTTCGAAGCGGGGGGACTCGGCTCATTCGACCTGTCGTTCCGCGGCACGTGGCTCGACAAGTTCGACCAGCAGCCCGTGCCCGGCGGTGACGTCGAGCAATGCGCGGGCGAGTGGGGCGGCTCCTGCGAACGGCCGCGGCCGGAATGGAAGCATCTGCTGAACGCGGTCTGGACCACGCCGCTGGACAATCTCTCCGTCAGCGCCGCATGGCGCTACGTCGGCGCGGTCGACGAGTTCATCCTGGACCGTTACACCGCGGATGCGCAGCACTACCTTGACCTGTCCGGGACTTACTATGCCGACTGGTTCGGGGAGGAGACGGTGATCACCGCCGGCGTCAGCAACGTGCTGGACAACGATCCGCCGGTGAGCGGCCTGTTCAGTAACGTGTCCGTATTCGGCAACGGCAACACGATCCCGGCCACCTGGGATGCGCTCGGCCGCTACTGGTTCGTGAACCTGACGCAGCGGTTCTGAAGCCCCGCGGTTCCGGTGCGCGGCGGCCTGCTGTCGCGTACCGGCACACCAGGCAAAAGAGCGGCCCCCGAGGGGGCCGCTCTGCTTCGTTCAGCAGCAGGTGCTTGCCATTATTCGAAGTCGACCGTGTTCGTCCAGGTCGCGCGCCAGTCGGGAGCGCCCGAGCAGGGCGTGACGTCGCACGGGCGCCAGCTTCACTCGACCGGTGCGGAAGACAGCCCGGAGAACCGCATGTCACGGTCGTCACGAATTAAGGGTGCACACATGGCGATATGCCGGCGCGACGGCAGCGCGCCGGGGACGGGGCGTCAGCGGATGCGGTCGACGCCCGTCGAACGGTTGCCCGAGCCGCGCAGGCGGTAAGAGCCGAACAATCCCGCACTGATGCGAACGGTATCTCCGACCTCGAGCTTGAGCGTCCGCGCGCGCGAATCCTCGACCCACACCTGGTCGTTGTCGAGGGTGAAGATGCGCTCGCCGTACGCGCGCTCGGCGATGTCGGTGATCTTCGCGGTGATCTCCGTCGGCTCTTCCTCCGGCGCCGTCGGCAACCCGAAGCGCGCCTCGGCGTCTGCGCTTCGTTCGGCCGCCGAGGTCGCTGGATCGGGAGGCACGGAAGCGGCGGGCGGCTCATTCGCGGTGGCGGTCGCCGCGCGCGCACCGGCGACGTACGCGTCGTAACAGGCGAGCCGCGCGGCATCCTCGTCGATCGCGGCGCATCGTCGCAGCGCGTCGGGAACGCCGTCTCCGATGGCCGCCGTCGCTGTCAGCAGGGCGATGATGCCCGAGGCGTACCGGGCCGGCTGTTGCATATTTCCTCCGGTTAGTGCCGCGCAGGTCGCGTGCAATGCGCGCTCGTACGGTTGCATTCTGGGTCGCGCGCGATGCGCGCTCCTACAGGTCGTGCCAGGGGCCTGCGATGCCGCGCAGGTGCGGCGCGTAGTGGCGCCAGCGCCCGCTCGAGCGCGCGTGCAGCGCTTCGCGTACCTGCCACACGCTCGCGGTCTGCACGGGCCGCTCCGCATCGCGGAAATCGAGGCAGCGCTCATCCCACGGCAGCCCGAGGAATTCGAGCAGGCCGCGCACGACCGGCTCCGGATCGCGCACCAGGCTGTCGTAGTCCACCGCGTACAGCGCGTCGCCGCAGAGCTCCCGCCAGTGCGCCATCAGCCGCTCGTGCTGGCGGTGATAGTGCGCGATCTGCGCGAGATCGGCGGCGTAGGTCAGCCCGCCGAGCTGCTGGAACCAGATCGACAGGCAGGTATCCGCCGCATCGCGCTGCGTGCAGACGATGCGCGCGGCCGGGAAGACGGCGCGAATCAGCCCGAGATAGAGAAAGTTGTCCGGACGCTTGTCGGTCACGTTCCCGGCGTCGGGGAACAGCTCGCGCACGTGCTCCGTGTACGCCTGCCCGAGGGCCTGGAGCGCCTCGCGCGGCGCCGCGAGCGCCTGGTCCGGCCAGAGGCCGAGGCGGCGCGCGGTGAGCCAGGGGAAGAACTCCAGTTCGCCGCCGGCGGTGATCGCCGGGTGCGCGGCGAGGATCTGCTCGATGAGCGTGGAGCCGGAGCGGAACATGCCGCAGATGAAAATCGGAGAGTGCGGGGAATCGGTTTGCACGCGCTCGAGCCATGCGCGGTCGCAACCGTCTATGATCCGGCCGACGGCCGCCTCCACGGCCTCGGGCCGGTACGGCGGGAGGCGCCGCTTGCCCAGCGCATTCGCCGACGCGAAGGCCGCGAACGCCTCGTCGTAGCGGCCGAGATCGTCCAGCGCCTTGCCGCGGGCGAACAGCAGCTCCTCCTGGCCGGCCGCATCGTTTTGCGTCGCGGCGAGCGCCCGGTCGATCGCGGTCAGCAACGGGTCGTCGCCGCTCTCGATGCGGGACGCGTGCACGAGCCGGGCCAGCGCGCCGGCGTGGTGCGGCTCGAGCTCGAGGATGCGCTCGTAGAGCACCCGCGATCGCTCGCGGTCGCCGCTTTCCTCCCGGAGGCCGCCGAGGTTGAAGAGCGCGGGCACGTAGTCCGGCTCGAGCGCCAGCGCGCGCTCGTAACTGTCCGCTGCCTCGTCGGGCCGGCGCATCGCGGAGTAGAGCACGCCGAGATTCGAATGCACCTCGTGCGGGCGCGGGATGCCGAGCGCGAGTGCCCGCTCGTAGGCGGCGATCGCGTCCCTCCAGCGTTTCTCCTTCTTGTAGAGCAACGCCAGGTTGTAGTGCACGTCCGCGAGGTCCGGCTGGCGCTCGAGCAGGCGGAGGTAATGCCCAATGGCCTGCTCCGTCCGGCCGAGCCCGTCGAGCAGCCCGGCGAGCCTTCCGTAGTAGTAGGGACTGTCCGGCACCTCCTCGGTCAGCGCGACCAGGTGCAGGATCGCGTCATCCGCGCGCCGGCTTTCCATGTAGAAGTCGACGAGGCCGCGCAGCACCAGCTCGCGTTGATCGCCGCGCGCCAGGAGCTCACGGTATAAACGCTCGGCCTTCACGCGACTGCCGCGCGCCTGAAGCTCGCGGGCCCGGCGGAATGCCTGCTCGAATGACTGCGCCGAAGCCATCAGCGGTTCCGCAGTTTCGGAATCACGTCGAAGGCGACCGTGGTGCGGGTCCGGTCGGATTCGAATGGCACGGTGCCGTGCCACATGTAGGAGGGGAACAGGACGAGGCGGCCGGTGGCCGGCTGGATGTGACGGCGGGCGGCGCCCTGCTCGCCGAGGTCGATGTCCGGCTCGCCGAACTTGATGCCCCCGCCCAGCTCGTCGGTGCTTTCGATCTCGGGCGGCACGTCCACGTAATACGCCGAGCTGATCCACCCGAGCGGGTGGATGTGCATGGTGTGATAACCGGCGCGGCGCAGCCGCACCGACCACGAACCCGAGAAATCGAACGTCTCGCTGCGCCGCGAGAACAACGGGTGCGCGGCGTCCGCCGGCAGCCCGGCGATGTACTCGGAGATGCACTCGCGGAGCGAACCCGCGAGCACCGCGATCTCGGGTTCGGCGCGCCCCAGCAGGTCGCCCCCGGTCTGCGTGCCGCCGCGCAGGGTCTGCTCGGGGGGATGACGCTTCGCGAAGTGCAGCTCGCCGAGCACCTTGTTGAGCCGCGCGTTGAACTCCGCGGTGTTCGAGAACTCGCGCGGGACCGGCACGTCGAAGACCCGTACCAGCCGGTCGTAGTCGTTGAGGACGGCGTCGCGCTCGTCGCCGAGTAGCCGCCAGCACAGGGCGAGATAGGCCAGCGCGCGCTGGTTCTGCGGCATGCTGGCCGCGCCGAGCTTCGCGTGCACGAGCGCCTCGTCCGGCCGGCCGCGGGCGAGCAACGCGCGCGCGTAGCTGATCCTGTCGTTCGGGTTGGCGCCGGGCATGTTGACGGCGGCCGCGTGCAGCTTGAGGGCGTCGTCCCAGCGCTCCTGGTTCTCCAGCGTGTAGGCGAGCAGGCTCACGAGCTCGCTCGAATCGCGCCGGTAAGCAAACGCCTGAAGCAGGCATTGCTCGGCTTCCTCGAAGCGGCCGTCCTGGTTCAATGCCACCGCGTAGGCGAGCCTCAACTCGAGCGCGCGCGGGTCTTTCGCGAGCGCCTCGCGATAGGACGCGAGGTATTCGTCCAGCCGCTCCTGCTGCCACAGCAGCGAGTTGAGATGGCGATGACTCGCGGCGTCGGCCGGATTACGGGCAATCGCGGCGCGGTAGGCTTCGATCGCCGCGTCGACGTTTCCGGCATCGACGAGCGCGTTGCCCCGGTTGTAGTGCAGCTCCGCGCGATCGAGCCCCGCGCGGCGCGCGGCTTCGTAATGCGTGAGCGCCTCCGCCGGGCGGCTCATGAGCCGCAGGCAGACACCGATGTTGTGGTGCGCCTCGGCGTATTCGGGTCTCAGGGCAAGCGCCTTCTCGTAGCACTCGATCGCTTGCGCGAAGCGCTGCTGGCGCTTGTGCACGTTGCCCAGGGAGAGCCAGGCCGCCGCATCGTCGGGGCGCAGCTCGAGGCAGCGGCGGAAGGACTCGACGGCGTCCGCGAAGCGGCGGGTTTCGAGCTGGGCCAGGCCCAGGTTGCGCCAGGCGTCCGCGTAACGCGGCAGCAGGCGCACGGCGTGGCGGTAGCTGTCGATCGCCTCTTCGGGTTTGCCGCTGCGGGACAGCGCGTTGCCGAGATTGCTCGCGACCTCGGGCTGCTCCGGGAAGAGCTGCAGGGACGCCCGCATGTACTCGACGGCCGCGTCGTACTCGCCGCGCTGCGAGTGCAGCACGCCGAGGAACTGCAGCGCCGTCGGGTTGGCCGGGTCCTCGTCGAGCACCCGCCGGCAGACGGCCATCGCCTCGTCCGTCTTGCCCGCCTGCTGCAGCGCCAGCGCCCGCTCGAGCAGCGGCACGAAGCGCGAACGGGCGTTGGCGGGGGAAGGATCGGCCATGGCGAGAGCGGGCGAATCGGTCAGAGGGCCATTATAGCGAAGACAAAAAAAGCGGCGGGCTTTCGCCCGCCGCTTGCCTTGCTTCAGGTTGGCCTGCCGCTCAGAACTTCTGGGTGACTCCGACGAAGTAGTAGCGGCCGAGGGCATCCCACGTCGACGGCACGGTGTTGCCGTTCGCGAAGCTGACGCCCCCCAGGAACCCGCTGACAGGCGGATCGTTGTCGAACAGGTTGCTGATGCCGACGCTGAGCTCCGTGCCACGATCGCTGCCGAACCACTCGGCGTAGTACGTGGCTGAGAGATCGATGTAATTTTCGGCATCGACGTCCGGTTCGTCGGCAACGAAGGAGTCAACGGCACCGACCATGCGCCACCCGAGGACAGCATCAAGGTCCCACGGCGTGGACCACACGGCGTTGAACGTGTGCTTCCACTCCGGCCGTGGCCGGCCGCAGCTGCCGCCGTACTCGCCGGCACACTCGTTCACCGCGGCCCCGGGCACCGGCTCCTCGTCGAACTTCTCGAGCAGGGTGCCGCGGAAGGCCAGGTCGACGCTCCCGAGCCCGCCGATCTCCAGCGGATAGCTGCCGACGAAGTCGATACCGGAGACATCGAAGAAACCGATGTTGACGTTCGTCGATGTAATCGACGACTGGTTGATCCAGACGTTGCCGTTGGCCCCGCGGTTGATCAGGCCGCACAAGGCCGCGTCACCGGTCGCCGCACACTGCCGGATGATGAACTCCGGATCGACGGTGCTGATGGCGTCCTCGACCTCGATGTTCCAGTAGTCGATGCTGAACGTCAGGCCGGGGAGGAACGTCTCGGGAGTGAGAACGACGCCCACCGTGAAAGAATCCGCCTTCTCGGGATCGAGGTCCGGATTGCCGCCGAACAGTCCGTTGTACTGCTGCGCCGGGCTGAGCGGAACGCTGCCGTACTGCGCGGCGCTCACGCCGGTGTTCGCGCAGGCGGCCTCGGAGAGCTCAGGAGTGGCACCCGCGCAGGGATCGACGCCACTCCACAGACCGAGGCTCTGCGGCTCGAACCGCTCGCGCAGGTTCGCCGCGCGCACCGCGCGCGAGGTGCTGGCGCGCAGCTTGATGCCGTTCGCCGGCACCCACGCGCCGCCGACGTTCCAGGTATCGGCGTTGACGCCGCTGTCGTAGTCGGAGTTGCGATAGCGCAGATCGAGCGACAGGTCCTGGAAGCCGGGACGATCCTGGACGAGGGGGACGTGGAACTCGGTGAAAAATTCCTTGATGTCCTGCTCGCCAGCGACCGGCGGAATCGGTCCGCCCTGGCCGGCGCCGTCGCCGGTCTGGAAACCGTTGTCGGGATTGAACTCGAAGGTCTCGCTGCGATACTCCGCACCGATGACCCACTCGACGCCGTCGCCGGACCACGGGCTCACGATGCCCATGTCCGTGAGATCGCCGTTCACGAAGGCGACAATCTGGTCCATCTCGAGGTCCGCGCGCGAGAACAGCGGCAGCACGAGGTAGTCGATCGCTTCCTGGGTCACCCCGCCTTCCTGGAAGATGTTCCAGGGCACGCAGCTCGGGTCGGACCCGTCGATCACGGACTGGCACACCGGATCCCCGGTGTCCGGATCGGCAACGACGTCCAGCGCCCGGATGATGCGCGTGGTCGACATGTCGTTGAGGTAGGTCTCGCTGAACGACAGGCGCGAGAAGTTCGCGGAGACGTCGTACGACCAGTTGTCGTTGATGTCACCGCGGATGCCCGCCAGGGACCTGAACGAAGTGTGGCGCAGATCGTCGACGCGCGGGCCGCCCTCGACGCTGCGGCGCCCGATGTAGAACGGCACGACGCCGTCCGCATCCGTGTCGCAGCCCAGCAGGGTCTGGGACTCGGGCGACAGGAACGGGTTTGCGCAGCTGATGGTGTTGGTCACGAAGAACGCGCCGGACGGGGCGATCTGCGCGCGGCTGCGGTCGTCCATGAACATGAATTCCGCGTAGCCCGTCAGGTGCTCCGTTACGTCGTAGTGCCCCAGCATGCCGCCGGTGAAGCGCTTGTCCGGCCGCTGGAAATAGTTCAGCGGGCCGTAGTTGTAGTACGTCCCGTCCCACTCGACCAGCTGGTCGCCTTCGACCGAGTAATACTGACCGTCGAAGTCCGTAATGAACGCCGGGAAGCGCGTGGCGGAGCCGCCGCAGGCGAACGAGTTGTCGTCGGTGTTCGCGAGCGCGCAGGCGCTGAAGTCGTACTCGCTCTGCAGCACCGCATTGATCTTGCGATAACCCGCGTAACCCGTGATGTTGCCGCGGCCGTCCGGCGAATTGATGCCGATCAGCAGGTTGACGTCGGTGGTGCCGCCGACGGTGACGTCGTCCGGTGCCTGCTCGAAGCCCATGTCGGCAATCGCACTCTGCACGCCGTCATTGCCCTGACTGTGCTGGTAGCCGGCGTACTGGAAGTTGAGCTGGAAGCCCTCGAAGTCGTCCTTCATGATGAAGTTGACGACGCCGGATACGGCGTCCGAGCCGTAGGTCGAGGAGGCGCCGCCGGTCAGGATCTCGACGCGCTCGATCAGCGCACCGGGAATCTGGTTGATGTCGGGCGACAGCACGGACGGGTCGCCGAAGCCCATGCGGTGACCGTTGACCAGCACCAGCGTGCGGTCGGAGCCGAGGCCGCGCAGGTCGAGCGTCGCGGTGCCGGTGGCACCGTTCGAATCGTTCGCGGTGAACTCGGGCGTGATCTGCGGCAGGTCGTTGACGAGGTCCTCGACGCGCGTGACACCGCGGTAGGTGAGCTCTTCGGCCTGGATCTGCGAAACGGGGCTGGATGAGATGAGGTTCGGGTCGGTGGCGATGCGCGAACCGGTAACCGTGATTTCCTCGAGCTCACCACTCTGCGGCTGGGCCTGGGCATGTGTCAGGCCCGGGGCAACGACCGCAGTGGTCGCGAGCGCAACACCGGACAACGCACGGTGCACGGCCGCGGCCAAAGGCTTTCTCTGTGACATGGCGACTCCCCTGGGGTTGGTCTTGTTCGCCGGCTGCCGCGTGCCGTTGCGAGCATCGGACAGGCGTGAGCCGGCGGCCTAAGCGGCGAAGCTTATGCCATTCCGCTATCAGGAGCAATCGGTATAAGCCGTGTGTTGCGCGGAACCAACATGCGGAGCGGCCGGGGTCCGAAAGCGTCTAGTGCGGCTCGTGGAGGCCCGCCCGCTCGAGCTCGCGCGCGAGCGGATCGAGCCATGGCGCGTAATGGCGCCAGTGCTCCAGTGCCTCGGAGAAGATCGGCCGGCGCACCTGCTCCGAGCTTGGCGTGCTGACGGCGCGGGGGTTCTCGAAGAACCGCAGGCAGGCCTCCTCGAAGGGCAGCCCGCAGAACTCGAGCAGGCGGCGGATTGCCGTTTCGGTGTCGGTGACGAGGGACTCGTAAGCCATGCGATGAACCCTGCCGGGGAGGACGGCATCGAAGTGGCCCATGAGGTCCACATAGTCGCGGTAATGCGCGGCGATGTCTTCCAGCCGGTAGGCGAAGGGCTGCCCGTGCGCGAACAGGTGCTTGAAGATGGAGAAGCCGCACGCCATCGGCCGGCGCCGTACGTCCACGATGCGCGCGTTCGGCAGGATGAGCGCGATCAGGGGGATGTGCAGGAAGTTGGCGGGGGTCTTGTCGATAAACCGGGGGGCGCCGGCCTTGCGCTGCACGCTCGCGCGTTCGAGGTAGGCGGCGCCGAGCTCACGCGCCCGGCTCGCATCGAGATCGGCCAGCACGTCGGGATAGTCCTTGCCGCCCCGGGGGGCCTCGGCCAGTGAGCGGACGATATCGGCGATGTGCGTGAGCTCCATCGTTCCCTCGACGGCCGAATGGCTCGCGAGGATCTGCTCGACCAGCGTCGATCCGGAGCGGGGCAGGCCGACGACGAACACGGGCGCATCCGACGGATCGCCCCAACCCGCCCTGGCCGCGAAGAAGTCCGGCGTGAAGAGGGCCTTTGCCTGCGCCACATACGCGCTGAGCTCTCCCGGGTCGTACTGGATCTTCTCGCGTCGCAGCCGGTTGCCCTCGGCATACTGGCGAAAGCTCTCTTCATACCGGCCCTGGTCCTCGAGCGCCTTGCCGAGCGCGAAGTGGAAACCGAGGCGATCGTCGCTGCCGAGCTCCGCTCGCGCGAGCTGCGCGCGCATGGCCTCGAGATCGGCATCGGAAAAACGATAGGTCTTCAGGTTCGCGAGGTTCCACCACGCCTCCCCGAAATCCGGCTTGAGCGTGGTGGCTTTGCGATAGGCGCGCACGGCTTCGTCCATGCGGCCGAGCGTGCGGAGCGCATGACCGAGGCTGGCCCAGACGTTCTGCTCGGCCGGCCGCCGCGCGAGGATGTCCTCGTACACCTCGACGGCGCGTGCGTACTCACCCATGCGCTGCAGCGTCGCCGCCTTCAGGTTCTTGAGCTCTGCGCCGTCCGGCTCACCGATCAGCAGGCGATCGATTTCGGCGAGTGCGGCGTTCGGCTTCTCGCGCCGCATCAGCACGACCGCGTAATTGTGGCGCGCCTGCCGGTAACTCGGCGCGAGCTCGAGACAGCTTGCAAGCAGCCGTTCCGCCGCCTCGTAATGCCCGTGGCGGAGCGCCACCTCCGCCAGCATGGCGGTCGCCCGCACGTCCGTGGGATGCTGCTGCAGGTGGGCGCGCAACGCGGCTTCCGCGTCCGCCGTGCGGTTCTCCGAGAGCGCTTGCGCGATCTCCCGCAGGCCGGGATCGTTGGCGGAATGCTCGATGTACCTGCCGAAGGCCCGGTCCGCCCCCTGCCGGTCGTCCATGGAGACGAGCAGGTCCGCGAGCGCGAGCCAGCCATCGGCGAAGTCCGGCTTCACCGCGACGGCGCGGCGGATCGCCTCCGCCGCAGCTTCCTTGCGGCCGGCCTCGCGCAGCGCGAGCCCGAGCTGGAGGTGCGGCAGCGGCGCTTGCGGTGCGCTTTGGGTCAACGGCTCGAGCACCTCGATCGCCGCGGCCGGCTGGCCGAGCAGCCGCCGGGCGATGCCCTGGAAGAGGCGCGCCATCGCATTACCCGGGTCGGCGGCGAGCAGCAGGCCGGCTTCTCTCTCCGCCAGCGCCGGATCGCTGGCCAGCAGCGCTTCGATGCGGGCCAGCGCCTGCGGCGTGCGGGATACGGCGGATGGGGCCAAGGACTTCTCCGGTGACGGGCTGCGGCGCATTCTCGTCGCGCCCGCCGCGCTTTACAACGCGGGCGGGTACGCCGGCCGTGCGGGAGGGGCGGACAATGCACCTTGTATAATGGTGCGGTGATGAGCCGCGGGTTGCCAGTGTCCTGCCCGGTCAACGGGTTGCCCGGATCACGCGGTCAATCCGGTTACGGGACAGGACGGTAGAGCCGCCGATGCCGAGCCGAACGGCGAACCCACGGGAAGTCCTGGTCGTGGCCGGTCCGGCCCACGGTGACATCCTTCTCTCGACGCCCCTGATCTCGGCCGTGCGGCGCGCGTACCCGGCGGCGGCGGTGGACGTGCTGGTTTACAGCGGGCAGGCCGACATTCTCGAAGGCAACCCGGACGTGCGCGAAGTGCTGTCCGCGTCCAAGCACCCTGGTTTCGGCGAGTACCTGCGCCTGCTGCGCCGGATCTTCCGCCGCTACGACCTCGCCTTCTCGACCAAGTGGACCGATCGCGCCGTACTCTACGCCGTGCTCGCCGGCCGGCGGCGCTACGCGATCGTGCCGCCCGGCCGCGACGCCTGGAAGCGCAGGCTCACGACCGGGTACGTCGAATACGATCACTGGCGCACGCACACGCTCGCGCAGAACGCGGCGCTGGCCGCAAAGGCCGGCGTCGCGGCGGCCGCGGAGTGCGTCCTGCCGGCCCGGCCCGAAGCGCCGGCGGTGGTCGACCGCCTGCTGGGCGAGCTCCGCTGGCAGCCCCTCGCCGTGCTGCACCTGAATCCCGGCCTGCCGCACAAACGCTGGACGCCGGAGGGCTGGGGCGCCGTCGCGGCGGCGCTCGACCGCCGCGGCTTCGCGCTGGTCCTCACCGGCGACGGCAGCGCGAGCGAGCTGGACTATCTGGAGGCCACGATCGAGCACATGCCGCTGCGGCCGCTGAACCTCGCGGGCCGCCTGCGTTTCGCGGATCTCTCCGAGCTGCTCCGCCGGGCGCAGCTCTACGTCGGCACCGACACGGTCGCCTCGCACCTGGCGGCCGCCGCGGGCACGCCGACGGTGGCGCTGTTCGGACCGGAGCCGCCGGCGGTGTGGGGGCCGTGGCCGCGCGACGGCCGGTTCGACACCACGCCGTTCCCCGCGCCGGGAACGCAGCGCGCCGGCAATGTCGTCGTGGTGCAGACCGACGTGCCCTGCGCGACCTGCCGCCAGGGCGACTGCCTGCGCCGGCGCGAGCGGCAGCGGAGCTGCCGGCTGATGCTGACGCTCACGGCGGAGCAGGTCATCGCGGCAATCGACGCGCTCGTCGACGGGTCGGAGGGCAGCACTGCGAGCGCGCCGGCGGGCGCAGCGCGGGGCTCGGCATGAGCTTCCGCCTCCGGTCCGGGCACGATACGGACGCGCTGCGCCGGGCTTTCCAGAGCCATGGCTTCGTGCAGGTCAGGGACGTCCTCGAGCACGACGACGCGGCGCGCGTGCACGGCTGCCTCGCCCGTGACACGACCTGGAACCTCGTGTTCGCCGATCGCGGCAAGCACATCGATCTCGCCGCGGCGCAGCTCGCGGGGTTGCCGAAGGCGAAAATGGACGAGCTCCGGCAGGCGATCTACGCACAGGCGCGGGACGGGTTCCAGTACTGCTACAACAACTACCCGGTCCACGATGCCAGGAAGGCCGGCCTGAACGAGGGCCATTTGCTGCAGGCGTTCGACGACTGGCTGAACGGCGAGCCGTTCCTGTCCTTCGCGCGCGCGGCGACGGGCTGCGCGGACATCGCGTTCGCCGACGCCCAGGCGACGCGCTTTCTGCCCGGCCATTTCCTCACCACCCACGACGATGCGCACGAGACGAAGAACCGCCGCGCCGCGTACATCTTCAATTTCACACCGGCCTGGAAACCGGATTGGGGCGGCTACCTGCTGCTCCAGGACGAAGCGGGCGAGATCCGCCACGGGCTGATGCCCCGCTTCAATACGCTGAACCTGCTCGCCGTGCCGCAGAAGCACAGCGTCGGCATCGTCGCGCCGTTCGCCGGCGCCCCGCGCCTCGCGATCACCGGCTGGCTGCGCTTCGGCGAGCCCGATTGACTACCAGCAGTCGGCGGGTGAGCGCACGCCGTTCGGGTTGGCCGCGCTGACGGTGATCGCCAGCGTGCAGGTCACGCCGCCGGCCTCGTCCTTCACCTGGTCCCCTACGGCCGTTGCCGTGGCCGTGTAGCCGGTCGCACTGGCCCCGCTCAAGGTGATCGTGTAATGACCGTCAGGGCTCGCCGCCTGCGCCGCGATCGTGGATCCTGCCGCATTCGCACCGCAGGCGTTGCCGGCACCGAGGTTCTGGGCGTAGAAGCGGCAACTGGACCTCAGCTTCTCCTGCGCAAGCTGGACGGCAATCAGCGCGGCGTGACCGTCGGCGCGCCGGGACTTGCGGATCGAGCTCTGCCAGGCGGGGTAGGCGACGGAAGCCAGTATCCCCACGATCACGAGCGCAATCAGCAGCTCGATCAGCGTGATGCCCCGCACGCGGGTTCGTTTCATGTTCATTGCCCGTCCAGGCTCTCGCATGCGAAATCCAGCGTCCGGTCCGACTTGAGGGACGAGTAGGAAGCCGGCGACGTCGGACAGCTCACGCCACTCGAACCGGGCCGGACTTCCACGGAACCGGTCCAGCCGGAACCCCAGTCGTACACGTCGCAGACATAGGTGGCCGAGTACCCGCCCGTGATCGCCGCAAACGGGCTCACCCAGCTGCAGTTGTTCGGCCCGTCCGACGTGACGATGCTGAACCCGCCCAGGTCGAGCGTCGTTACCGACAGGACGGAAATCGTGCCGCTGATCTCGTGGTTTTTCACCGGCGGATCCGTCGGATCATAGGGGCAGTACGCATCGGCTTCGTACCTGGCCGTATCGAAGCCGTCCAGGTAATCGGGAACCGAATCGCCGTTATCGTCCGCGTTCAGGCAGACGAAATCCGTGGGCACATCCCTGAAGAGGGTGCCGCTCGCCGAGTCGGTGCGCGTCATCGGCGCATTGCTTCCGACGCAATAAGTGCCTTCCGTCTTGTCCGGAGCGAGCTCCGTGAACACGAAATCCTGGCCGGTGAGGACGGCGCCGTCCTTGATGCCGTGCGAACGGTATTTGATTTCCTCGCCATCCGTCGTGTAGATCATGCCCCGGTACGCGCGCCGCAAGGCAATGACCGGCTGCTCCCACGTATTCGTGGAGGTCGGATCGCCCTGGCAGACCTTGTCGCGCTGCCGCAGGCCCGCCGTCGTGACGAAGCCGATGTTGCCGTGCCAGCCGCCGCCGAGATAGCAGGTGTAATTGTAATAACGGTAGTTACCGGTCGCGGTCGATGGGGGATTGGCGAGCGTGCCCGTCGGCACCCAGCGCTGGCAGTGCGCGGCATCGGCGGCGACGACCCGGATGTCCTCCGCTTCCTGACTCGTGTTCGTCCTGTCCACGTACACCGTGCCCGAAATCTTCACGAAGTCCTTGCACGAGCCCGTGGCGCTCGAGCAGGCGTCCAGCAGGGTCAGCAGGATCTTGCCGCTCGAATCCACGAGGAAGACGTCTTCGTCGTGGCTGTAGGTGCTCAGGCCGTCCTCGCCCGGTCCGCTGATCCGCGTCACTTCATCGGAAGGGTAATCGGACAGGGTGCCATCGCCGATTTCGGCACGCCCGGTGGGGGACGGGACCATGGCGTCCGCCAGTGAGGCGATCTGATCCACCCCGGCACGCGGTGACGTCCAGTTGACCTCCGCACCCAGCATCACCGACTGGGTTTTGTTTGCGCTGTCCTTCCAGGACACCGTCACGTCGATCTGCTTCCCCCGGCTGTTCGTCGTCAGCTCCCAGGACCGGGTGAATTGCGCGTTCTGGCCGTTGATCGGATCATCCGAGTATGTGCCGTCGGCATCCATGACGCCGTCGCCGTTCTCGTCAATGAAGCTGTCTTCGCTGGCGAGCGTGTAATCCCGGAACTGCTCGATCTTCTGCTGCGCAAGCGACAGCGCCTCCGTTCGCGCCTTGCTATGTGCACTCGACGAGAACAGCCCGGCCTCGAAGCTGGCGACCGCGATCAGCCCGGTCGCCGTAACGGCAAAGGCAACGAGCGCCTCGGTCAGCGTGAAGCCTCTTTGCCGGAACAGGGTGGACGAGTTCATTTGAGACATCCTTCGGAGGTGCTCCGATCTACCAGTCCTGCCAGCTGCCGGGGGCTCCGGCCAGCGGACCGTTGTCACGAACCTGATTCAGGACCGCGGAGTTGTACCAGGCGTCGAGACTTCCGCCGCCGTGGTTGACGGTATCCCCGGCCACGATGAGGGCGCCCGTTACCGTCGTATTCGAGCTCATCTCCATGTGGCCGGTGACGTACACCAGCCCGTAGAAATTCGGCGTGCCCGAAGTCGTCAAGTCGCCGTTGATGATGAGCACTGTCGGGTTCACGCTGGCACTCGGGCAGGTTGCGCTGCCGCTCAGGGCCACGCTGCAACCCACCGTGACCGAGTTCGAGAGCACCGTGTCGCCCTCGACCCAGATCACTTCGCCCACTCCCAGATTGATGCCGGGCGTGCTCGCGCTGGCGAGATTGTTCGCATCGGCCGGCGCCACCTCCCGGGTCACCCTGCTGTCGCGGAAAATGTCCATCGTCGTGCCGAAGAAGTTGTAGAACATCTGCTCCGCGGTCAGGTTGGCCAGCGACGCATCGTGCTCGACGACGTCCAGGCCCACTGCGATCTTGCTCGACGACGGCGTCAGGCTGCAGGTCATCGGCGTGTCCATGCACGTCGGGTAGTTCGAATCGGTCGGATCCGCGACTTCGGTCGCGGTGGAATTATTGGCCCCGAGGTCCACGTCGCCACCGCTCCAGATAGTGGAGTGGCCCTCCGGGTTGTGAATCGTGGCGGAGCCGTCGATGGCGACGGATCCGCGCGCCGTCAACGGGTTGTCGGGTGCATTCGGCAGCACATCCACGGTCGACATTCTCGTGCGGACGGTTCGGGTGGCGGTGAGATCGTCGCTGACGCCGACGGATTGCAGCGCGAAGGCCGGGAAGGCCCCGGTCACGGTTACCGTCACACTGCTGTTGTCGGAAAACGTCAAAGCATTGACGTCGCCGATGCCGTCGTCGTCCGTATCGATGACCGGATCGGCATTGCCGTCATTGTCCTTGTCGTACCCGCTCGCCATGTAGGCAACGGCGGTGGAGAGCCCGGATTCCGCCGCCTCGAACGCCTGGCGCGCGCGGAAATCGTTGCCGGCGATCTTCTCCTCCAGCAGCACCGTGCGTCCCGTGTAAACGGCCACCATGGTCATCAGCACCAGCAGGACGAGCGACATTACCAGTGTCGCAGACCCTGTCTGCTTCGGGCCGGGAGCCGGTCTGTGTCGAAAATCCGCATGCATGGCCGTCTCACCTGATACGCAAGAGGTCGTTTCGCACGGTGACACTCTGGGATACCGTGGCCTGCGTGGACGGATCCGTGGCCAGCCGGCCGGAAACGGTTACCAGCAGCTCACGCGTCTCCTTCGTGGCCACGCCGCTGCCGTTCGCCGGAACCGTCAGGTAGCAATCGTATTCATCGCTGTCGTCCACGGTGCCGTCACCGTCGTCATCCAGTGTGTTCGGCTCGGCTCCGCTCAGGCACTTCGAGTTCCCGAGATCGAAGGTGAGCTGCGTGATCTCGATCAGGTCGGGATCGGTGACGTTTTCCCACACGCCGTTGGTGCAGCTGGTGCAGGTCCCGCCGATGCAATCGACGCCGTCCACCACGCCCGTGCGGCGCATCTGGACGACCGAGCCGTTCAGCCGGAAGCCGAAAAGATCCGTGCTCTCGATGACTCCAGGAACGTTTCCCGCCAGGTAAGTGGCGTCGTAGGCGTATACGAGGCAGGAGCCCTGCCCGGTGGCCGGTTGCGCGGCGTCGTTCACCATGTCGTCGCGCACGAGCAATGCCGTCGCGCCTTGCTGGCTGAATGGATTCTTGCTGAGCTCATCCATGTCCGGCGTGCCCCAGTAGCCCGCGCGCCGGACGTCGTCGACGATCACGTGCAGCAACGTGCTGATTTCCTGGTTGAGCTTGCTGCTCTTCAGGGTCTCGCTGCTGCTGTGCACGGAGGAGACGTACATGGCGATCGCTCCACCGATGACGATCAGGCCGACCGCCATCCCGATCAGGAGCTCGACCAGGGTCACACCCTGCTGGCGAACGCGTGAGGGGGTCAGCTGCATGGGTCGTACCCTGGGACGTGCTTGCCCGGGTCGGCGTCCGAGGAGCAGATGCTGATCTGCCCCAACGGGCCGACGACCACGCTCATCACGTACCCGATGTCGCCCGTCGACGTGACGTCTATGGTGGCCGACGTCGCAGTGCCCCTCTGGGACTGGAACGTGATCTGGCCGGTCGAGGTCGCGATACTCACGTCGGAGTGATCGGCGAACGTGAAGCGATGGGTGATCGGGTTGCTGTTCGTGACGTCGGGCAGGGCGCAGGCCGGGTCGTTGTCCGACGGGTCGCAGGCAGCGTCATTGCTGATGCCGATGGCCCAGTCCGCACCTTCCGCAATGTTCATGTAGATCGGCTGCGATCGGGAGATCGCCTCGGAACGCGCCAGCTGGATCTCGCTGTAGATCTCCTCGGCCGCGGCAATGGCCCGCCGCTTCTCGGCACCGCTCCGCATCGAAGGCACGGCGATCCCCAGCACGACCGCGAGCACGGCGATCGTCGTCAGCAGCTCGAGCAGGGTGAAGCCGCGCTGTCCGGTTTTTTCCATAACCATTTTCGAATCCATTCGGCCTGGTGCGAGGCTTTCGACGCCGGCCGCCTGGCCGTGCCGGTTGCAGGTGCGGCGGAGTATTCAGCCGCGCTGGAATGCGCTGCCGTGTGCCGCATCACAAGAGGCTCGTCGGTCGGAGAATCAGGCGATGAGCGGCAGAAGGCGAACGACCAGCGGTAGGTGCTAGCGACATATCACCACGTTACGTCGGACGGAAAATCCTTCCAAAAAGGGTTGGCGCGCAGCGCCGGCTCGCGCACGACCCTTCCTTTATGTCAAAGAAGGCGGCGTCACGCCGCTTCTCGTGCCGCCGCTCATCTGCGTTAAAGCGCCGCTCGTCGGGAGATCCGCCCTCAAGGGGCCAATCTGCGTCCTGCGTCACGTCCGGAAGTGCGATCCAGTACACACAATGCCGCCCACGCAAGGGATGCTCGCGGGATTCAGGGATGCACACGAAGAGACATGCAGGCTTCACGCTGCTCGAGCTGATCGTCACGCTCGCCGTCGCCGCCATCATTCTTTCCTTCGGCGTGCCCGGCTTCATGGGCTTCGTGCAGAACAGCCGGGCGACCACGCACACGAACGACCTCGTCACCGCGCTGAACCTCGCGCGCAGCGAGGCGACGCGGCGTGGCAGCGCCGTGACGGTGTGCAGCACGACGAACGGTGCGAGCTGCAACGGCAGCACCGACTGGAGCACCGGGTGGGTCGTGCGCGACGCCGCTGGCAACGTGCTGCGCGTCTGGGCGGAGCGCAGCGGCGGCGCGAACGTGGTCACGGGCGGCGTCAATTCCCTGTCCTTCGGCTCGCGCGGCGCCCTGACCGGTTCCGCCACGACGTTCGACATCAAGGTGCCGGACTGCACCGGCAAGCACGCGCGCCGGGTGTCCGTCAATGCGGCCGGCCGCATCGCCGTCGCGCTGCTGAGCTGCTGATGTCGCCGTACGTGACAATGCGCCGCAAGGCGCGCCCGATGCCGCGGCTGCACGACCCGCGCAGCGAGCGCGGCCTCACGCTGGTGGAGATCCTCGTCGCGCTCTTGATCCTGTCGATAGGGCTGCTGGGGCTCGCCGGCCTGCAGACGCTTTCGCTCACGTTCAACACGAGCGCGTACTACCGCACGCAGGCGACCGCGCTGGCGTACGGTTTGGCCGACCGCATGCGGGCGAACCGCCCGGCGGCGCTCGCCGGCGATTACGACGCCGCGCTGCTCGATCCGGCCCCGGACTGCGCCGCGCCGAACCTGGATGGCAGCGTGCCCCAGGACGACATTGCCATCTGGCGTATGGCGCTCGCGTGCCGCCTGCCGCTCGGCAACGGCTCCGTCACCCGCAATGGCAACGAGTTCACGTTGTCCGTGCAGTGGGACGACGACCGCGACGGGACCGATCCCACCCCCTTTGAGTTCACGACGTCGCTATGAGCAGCATTATTCGCATTGACCGGCGGCGCCAGGCCGGCCTGACACTCGTCGAGCTGATGGTCTCGCTAGTGCTTGCGCTCGTACTCACGGCCGGCATCGTCAATGTGTTTCTCGGCAACCGCGTGACCTACGAATTCAACGAAGGCCTTTCGCGCATCCAGGAGAACGCACGCTACGCGCTCGACCACATCGCGTACAACACGCGCATGGCGGGTTACCGGGGCTGCATTTCGGACGTCGCGATCTTCAACAACCTGAGCACGCCCAGCTCGTTCCGTGACGACGTCGAGAACGGCATCACCGGTTTTGACTCGAACGGCACGGGCGACGGCGCCGATTACGCGGCGGCTGCGACCAACCCGGCGGCTTCCACCGACGAGAACGCCTGGACGCCGAGCCTGCCGACCGAGCTCGACGGGCTGGTGATCCCGGGCAGCGACGTGCTGGTGTTGCGCAGCGTCTCGGGCGCGGGGATGTCGCTGGTATCTCCGTTCACGAACGCAGCGCAGCTCTTCGTCTCGACGCCGCACGATTTCAAGATCGGCGAAATCCTCGTCGTCACCGATTGCCACAAGGCCTCCATATTCCAGGTCACGAACATCGACTCGACGGGCGAGAACGTCGTGCACAGCAACGGCGGCGGCACCACTTTCGTCCCCGGCAATGCCCTGCCGAACTGGCCGTCCGAGCAGGATTACGGTCTGGGCGCCGAGGTCGCGCGCCTGCAGGCCTTTGCGTTCTACATCGGCGTCGGCGCGAACGGCGCGCCGGCGCTGTTTCAGCGCAGGCTGGCGTTGCAGGGCGCGAGCACGGCCGGGTTTCAGTCGGAGGAGCTCGTCGCCAACGTCGAGACGCTGCAAGTGCGCTATGGCCTGGATACCGACAACAACGAGGGCGTGAACAGCTGGGTTCCGGCAAGTGGCGTCACCGACTGGCTGGAGGTCGTGAGCGTCGAGATTTCGCTGCTCGCGCGCGCGCCCGAGGAATACGGCACCGAGGCGGACACGGCCGATTACACCCTCGGTTCCATGACCTTCGACCCGGTCGACGACCGGCGCCTGCGCCAGGTCTTCTCGACGACGGTCGGCGTGCGCAATCGCCTGCCCTGACCGCCATGCCCGTGGAGCTCCGGAAAATGCACCACCGAATGCCCGAGCGTGCGCGCGAATCCGGCGCCGCCCTGATCGTCGCGCTGATCTTCCTGTTGCTGATGACGCTGCTCAGCACGGCGTCCATGCGCACCTCGACCATGCAGGAGCGCATGGCCGGCAACCAGAGGGACTGGAATATCGGCTTCCAGAGCGCGGAAGCTGCGCTGCGTGAGGGGGAGGATTACCTGCTGAATGAGGACGACCTGCCGGAGTTCAACGACACCGGGGGCTTCTACCAGATCAACTCCAGCGCCGCCCCCGCATGGGCGTCGGCCCCGCTCGCCGAGGGCGCCGGCGTGCTCGACGTCGCGATCGAGGATTTACCGACGGCGCACTACTACGTCGAAAAGCTGAGCTCCATCCGGCCGGCGGGCGTCAGCACGGAAACCGGGACGCCGGTCGAGGAAATCTATTACTTCCGCATCACGGCCGTGGGATACGGCGCCGCCGTCGACGACGACGGCGATCCGATCACTGCCGTCGTGCTGCGCAGCGTATATCGCAGTCGCTAGGGATGGTCGAGCCATGAACCACGATCTGACGAAGCTTTCTCGCCAGGCGGCGCCAGGCGCCAGGCTGGTCCATCTGCTGTCGGCCGCCGCCATGACCGTCATTACGGCGCTGCCGGCGCTGATTGCCGCGCCTGCCTGGGCGGAGATCGCTCAATCGCCGCTGTTTCTGAACGTCGCCGTCAATCCGAATCTCATCCTGGCCATCGACGATTCAGGCAGCATGGATTCAGAAGTGTTGATGCCGACCAACGACGGCGCGCTGTGGTGGCACGTGTGGGACCAGAGCTTCGTCGGCCGCAACCAGACCGACGACCGCGAAGCCGGTGTCATCAACTTCAACGGCGACGGCGCGGTCAGCGACACCTGGAAGAAGTACGTCTACCTGTTTCCGAACGGCACCGGCATCAGCTCCGGTCGGCGTGCTTACCCGGACGACAAACACGATCACTTTGCCGTGCCGCCGATACCCCGTTTCGCTTTCGCGCGCTCGCCCGAATACAACGCGGCCTACTTCAACCCGACGGAGACGTACGTCCCCTGGCCGGACGTCGGCGGCTACACGTTCTCCGATTCCGATCCGCGCGCCGCGAAAACCGACCCGGTGTTCGGCAGTGAGACTTTCGACCTGACCGCCGAGATAGAAGACGCGGCGGAAAACCACGTGTTCCGCATGTTTTCGGGAATGACACTGCCCGCCGGCTTGCGGGTTTGCGCGAAGCCTTCCTTCGCTTCCAATTCGTGCGGTTGGAAGACCCTGCTTACGGACGAGCCGCTGTCGGGCGATTTCTGGGTGGGCATCCGCTACTTCCCTGCCACGTTCTACGTGTCCGCGGAGGCCGAGCTGCCCGCCGAATACTCGAGCTACGTCGGCGTTACCGCGGCGACCGGCTATTCTCCCGGCGCGGCGTTGCCCGATCTCGTGAAATACGAGATCCGGCCGGAAAACTTTTCGAACGCCGCGGACTACGACGCCGCGATCGGCAATTTCGCCAACTGGTTCACTTATTACCGCAAGCGGCACCTGGCCACGCGCGGCGGCATCGCGGCCTCGTTCGAGAAGACCTCGAGCCTGAACGCCGCCAGTTTCCGGATCAACAACCGCGTCGACGTCAGCATGCACGATCTCTCGGCCGCTGCCGAGCGTGAAGCGTTTTTCAAGGAAGTGCTCACGTCCATCGGCAACGGAGGCACGCCTAACCGTGAGGCTCTCGATCATGCAGGTGAGCAGTACCAGCGCACGGATGCGGACGCGCCGATCACGCTTTCGTGCCAGCAGAACTTCACCGCTCTGTTCACCGACGGGTACTCGAATCCGACCACGGGTATCGCCGGCAACGAGGATGCCGGCTTCGGCGCGCCTTTCGAGGATACCGCCTCGGGGACCATGGCAGACATCGCGATGTACTACTACAAGACGAACCTGCGCCCGGACCTGGATGACGGCGAGGTGAACGTCCCGCAGGCCTGCGCCGGAGCCGATCCCGATCCGTCGCTGGATTGCAACGAGGATCCGCACATGGGCAGCTTCGGCGTGCTGCTCGGAAACAACGGACAGATTTACGGCGTGGATACCGCCGCGACGTCCGATCCCTACACGAATCCGCCTGCGTGGCCCACGAGCTTCCCGGTCCGGCACCCGTCGGCGGTCGACGATCTGTGGCACGCGACGATCAACAGCCGCGGCGCGATGCTGAGCGCTCGCCGGCCGTCGGAAATCAGTGAAAAATTCTCACAGGTGCTCAGCAACATCGCCGACCGCGTCGCATCGTCCGCGGCCGTTGCCGCGAACTCGACGCGACTCGATTCGGATACCGCCGTGTTCCAGGCTTCATTCGACAGCACCAACTGGAGCGGTGAGCTGCGGGCCTTCCGCATCAATTCCGACGGCACGATCGATTTCACGCCGGCCTGGAACGCCGCCGACGAGCTGGATGCGCTGACGAATACCGAGATCGGGCTGCGGAAAATATTCACGGCCGCGCCGCCGGTCGCCGTCGGAGACGGCTCCTCCGTCTCGAAGACCGGAGCCGATTTCGAATGGACCGACCTCACCACCGCACAGCAGGATTACCTGCGGGACGACCCGAACAGCACCACCCTGCTGAGCGCGACGGTCGGCCAGGAGCGGCTCGCCTGGATTCGCGGCTCCCGCCTGCAGGAGGGCCCCTCCGGTTCCTATCGCCGTCGCGACAGCCGTCTCGGCGATATCGTCAATTCCGATCCGCAGTTCGCGCATCAGCAGGATTTCGGCTATTTCCTCCTCGACCAGTCGGAGGCCTTCGAGGGCACGGGCGTGGGCGCGGCCTACCGGACCTACCGCCAGTCGACGGTCTACCAGACCAAGCCGCCGATGGTCGTGGTCGGCGCCAATGACGGCATGCTGCACGGGTTCGACGCGAGCCTGGGCTCCGGCGGCGGACAGGAGCTGTTCGCCTTCGTCCCGAACGCCGTGATCCAGAATCTCTACGAGCTGGCGGAGCCTGCGTATTCACATCGTTTCTACGTGGACAGCAGCCCGCGCGTCGCCGACGCGCTGGTCGACGGCAGCTGGAAAACGATCGTCGTGGGTGCGACGGGCGCCGGCGGCAAGAGCGTTTTTGCGCTGGACATTACCGACCCGACGAACATCACGAGCAACGACGTGCTCTGGGAATTCGAGCATACCGACATGGGCTACACGATCGGCCAGCCGGCGGTTGCACCGCTGCCGAACGGCAAATTCGGCGTCATCGTGACCAGCGGTTACGACACCGGCGTGGCCGACGGGAAGATATGGATCCTCGATACCGCGGACGGCAGCATCATCAAGACGATCGTTGCCACGAACAGCGGCGACCTCGGGGCGCCGCTGGTCACGGACCTGAACGGCGACCGGGTGGCGGACCGTATCTATGTCGGGGACACGAAAGGCAATTTGTGGCGCTTCGACCTGAAGACCAGTAATACCAACCAGTGGGGACTGCCGCAGAGTCTCAAAGGCCCCCTGTTCGTCGCGACGGACGCGAACGGCACCCGACAGGCGATTACGGCACCGCTCTCCTCCGCGTTCAACGAGGACGGCCTGCACACGATCTTCTTCGGTACCGGCAGCTATTACCGCGTCGGAGACAACATGGTGCCGGCCGATCCGGACGTCGACACCTTCTACGGCATCATCGACCAAGGCACGGCGGTCTCACGCGGCGACCTGCTCGGGCAGTCGATCATCACGCAGGTGGCGGTGAACGGCACGATGACACGAGCCGTCACCGCGAACGACATGCAGTCGGGTCACGATGGCTGGTATCTCGACCTGGCCTGGTCGAGCACCTACGGCGGCCCCGGCCCGCAGGGCGAGCGGGTGGTGTCGCGGGCGACGGTGCGGGGCGACCGTGTGATCTTCGCGACGCTGATCCCGAATCCCGACGCGTGCGCCTTCGGCGGTGAGAGCTGGCTCATGGAGTTGAATACCTTCACGGGCGGCCGGCTCGAGTACGCCGTGTTCGATCTCGACGACGACGGACTGTTCGACGATTCCGACTGGATTACGGTGACGGAGAACGGTGAAACCGTCCGGGTTCCGCCGTCGGGCATCGCGCCGGACATCAACATCGTGAAGACTCCGGCGATCATCGCGGGCGTCGGGGCGAACCAGGACGAAGTGAAGATCATGAGCGGCTCGTCCGGCGAGCTGATCCGGATTTCGGAGCGCGGCGACGTCGGCCTGGGGCGCCAGTCGTGGCGGCAACTGAGGTGATGTATGAAGACTGAGTTCCGTAATGCGCGGAGAGGCAGGAGCCGCGTGCGCGGCTTCACCCTCATCGAGCTCATGATCGTCGTGGTGGTCATCGGCATCCTCGCGGCGATCGCGTATCCCTCGTACCAGAGCTCGGTGCGCAAGACGAAGCGGGCCGACGGCAAGGCGCAGCTCATGGAGACGGCGCAGGCGCTGGAGCGCTGCTACACGCGTTTCGGCCGGTATGACGACGGGAGCTGCAGCGTGGCGCTGCCGGTGCCTTCCGCCGAAGGTCATTACGCGATCAGCGGCGAGGTGAATGCCGCCTCGTTCACGCTGAAGGCGACGCCGCAGGGCACACAGGCCGAGGATACCGAGTGCGGCGTGCTGGTGCTCACGCAGTCTGGTGCGCAGGGCTCGCAGGACAGCAGCACCACCGACGCGAACGACTGCTGGTAGGTTCGGTCGCGCGCGGTGCGCGCTCCTACGGGGGCCGCTGCCTGGGCGGTTTCGAGCCGCCGATACCGCGGTAGTCGTAGCTGAGCACGTGCCACCCGTGCCGCTGGAGGAACTCCGCGAAGCGCCCGTAGAAGCCGCGCGGCACCGCCGTTGCGGAATTGATCAGTACCAAGGTGTCGCCGGAGGCGCCGGCCGCGTACAACGTGGCCGCGAGCCGGTAGCCGTCCCGCGCGCCGATGGCAAGCTCGCGCGTGCCCGGGCGCACCACGTCGTTCGAGTGGCTATCGTCCAAAGTGGTGTACTCGAGTAGGGGCTCAACAGCCCAGTCATCGGGTACCGATCGGCCCGATGCGCCGCGCGCGGTCGAGCAGGTCGTCGGTGACGGTCATCGTGAACACCGGCGCGTTGCCCGGCGGCGTCTCGGCGATCGCTTCCACGAAGCGCCGCCGCGTCTCGGGCTCGTCGTAGCGCATCTTCGCATCGAAAGCGCGGCGCCAGGTCGCCTCGTCCGGCCATTCGGCGTAGGCGACGAAGCGCCCGTCCGCGTTCTCGTGCAGCCGCGAGCCGAGGCTCCCGTATTTCGCGGTGATGAGCTCCGTGCCGCGGCGCCAGGCCGCGCGGAACTGCGCTTCCTTGCCCGGGTGGACGCGCCACCAATACACGGCTACGAACATGCCGGCACTCCTTGTCCATGCCATGGGGGTTACAGCTCTTCCTGCACCTGCGCATACGCGAGCATCGCGAACAGGCCGGTGCCGCCCAGGATGTTACCTACGAGGCTCGGCAGAATCAGCCCGAAAAGCCCCTGCGCGACGCCGAGCTCGCCCGCGACCTGGAGCAGAAACACCTCCGCGGAACCCACCACGACGTGCGCAAACCCGCCGAGCGCGATGAGATAAGTGACGACGACGATGACCCAGAATGCCGCGCCTTCCGCGCTCGGCACCATCCAGACGATCGCCGCGATGAAGAACCCCGCCGGTATGCCATAGGCCACTGCCTGCACGGGCGTAAGCTCCGCGAACTCGCGCGCGACCTCGAGCATGGCGACGAGGTTCTCCGCCGACGTGGTGCCGATGTGCACCGTGATGATCGCCGTCAGCAGCGTGCCGACGAAATTCGCGACCAGCACGATCGACCACAGGCGCGCGGTCCGGAGCAGCGTGTGCGTGCAGAAGTCCGCGAGCACCGGCAGCACGGCGGTGACCGTCTGCTCGGTGAAAAGCTGGAGGCGCCCCAGGATGACGACGAGAAAGCCGAAGCAGTAACCGAAGCTTTCGGCCGCCGGCCGCCACGCGGCATCCGGCAGGTAGCGATGCAGCAGTCCCTCGGCGAGCAGCGAGGCCGACAGCGCGATGCCGGCCGCCACGCCGGACCACCACAAGGACACGGCCGGGCGCGCGAGCTCGACCTCCGCTTCGCGCCGCACGATCTCGTAGACCAGCGGCGAGCGCAGGCGCTGCCGCTCCTCGACTTCCTGGTTTTCGTCCATGGGCGTTCCCGCCGGCGCATCGTCATTCTAGCCCGCACGAATTACACGGTCTTGTAGGACCGCGCATCGCGCGCGACCCGATCCCCGATCCGCCCCTTCGCGCCCGCTCTTGCCACCGCGCGCCGCGCGCTCCCGCGGACTCCGGGCGATGCATGGCATGGAACTTGAATCTCATTCGGAGGGCACGGACCGCGCGCAGGAGACCGTTATGGCCAGCAAACCCAAACCCCCGTTCCCGCCCCAGGACCTCGAGCCGCCGGGGCTCGAAGCGAAGATGGACCCCGCGCCCCGCTACGAGGCCGGGAGCTACCGCCCCGCCGGCAAGCTGCGCGGCAAGGCGGCGCTGATCACCGGCGGCGACTCCGGCATCGGCCGCGCGGTGGCGCTGATGTACGCCCGCGAGGGCGCCGACGTGGCGCTCGTGTACCTCGACGAGGAGCAGGCCGACGCGGAGCACACGAAGCAGGCGATCGAAAAGGAGGGCCGCCGCGCGCTCCTCATCGCCGGTGACGTGCAGGACCCCGAGTTCTGCAAAGAAGCGGTGGAACGCACCGTCGAGACCTTCGGCCGCCTCGACATCCTCGTCAACAACGCGGCCTTCCAGAAGCACCAGGAGACCCTGCAGGACATCTCACCCGGGCAGTGGGAGCAGACGTTCCGCACGAACATCTTCGGTTACTACCACATGGCCCGTTTCGCGCTGCCGCACCTGAAACCCGGCGCCTCGATCATCAACACGGGCTCGATCACGGGCCTCGAGGGCGCCAAGGGACTGATCGACTATTCGGCGACCAAGGGCGCGATCCATGCCTTCACCAAGTCGCTCGCGCAGAATCTCGTGGAGCAAGGCATCCGCGTGAACTGCGTCGCGCCGGGCCCCGTCTGGACGCCGCTCAATCCCGCCGAGCAGAAGGGCGAATCGGTGGAGCAGTTCGGCGCGGACGTGCCCATGGGGCGCCCGGCGCAGCCGGAGGAGATCGCTCCCGCGTACGTGTATTTCGCGAGCAACGCCGATTCCGGCTACGTCACGGGCCACGTCCTGCCGCAACTCGGCGGCGAGACGACGGCCGGATAGCGGCGGTAGCGGTCATGGCTGCCGATATTTCGAGAGAGCTCGTCGAGTCCCTTGCCGCGCACACCGGCGATGGTCCGCTGCTGTCTTTGTACCTGCCCACGACGTTGAAGGTCGAGCAGCGGCAGAAGAACGAGATCCGGCTCAAGAACCTGCTGAAAGAGGCGCGCACGCGGCTGGAGGCGCTCGGGATGGCGGCGACGGATGCGGATCTGCTGACGAAGGCGGTCACGAACGCGTCGCTGGACAAGGAAATGTGGAAGGAGCACGGCGAGGGCTTCGCCGTGTTCGCCGGACGCGGGTTCCTCGAGCACGTCGCGCTGCCGTTTCGCGTGCGGGAGCTTGCCGTGGTCAATTTCCGCTTTCACCTGAAGCCGCTGCTGGAAGCACTGTCGCGCCGGCGCCGGTTCTGGCTGCTGGCGCTCAGCCAGAAGGACGTGCGCCTGTACGTCGGCGACGAGCGCACGGTGAGCGATGTGGACGTCGGGCCCGACGTGCCGCGTCGGCTGACGGACGTGACCGGCGGCCAGCCGGCGGGCAAGCAATTGCGCTACCACTCCACCAGCCGCGGCGGTGATACATCGGTTTATCACGGCATGGGCGCCGGCAAGGACGACGTCGAGCCCGAGCAGGAGCAGTTCGTGCGCGCGGTAGCCGACGGGCTGGAGCGCTTCTGGAAGGCGGACGAGGCGCCGCTGATCACGGCCGGCGACAACCCGTTGCTCGCCATGTACCGCCGGCTCTCGGATTGCGCGGAGCGCATCCTTGGCGAAGTCGAGGGCAACGTCGAGGACCTGGACCGGCAAGCGCTGCACGCGAAGGCCTGGCCCATCGTCGAGGGCGAGCTCGAGCGCCAGCGTGCCGAGACACTCGCGCGTCTCGACCAGAGCGACGCGCAGACGCCGGTGAGCCGTGAGCTTGCGGACATCGTGCGCGCGGCGCGCGACGGGCGCGTGGATACGCTGTTCGTTGCGATGGACCGCGAGTGCTGGGGCCGCTGGGACGACGGCGAGCGCAGCATCGAGAGCCACGAGCGCCCGCTGCCGGGCGACGACGACTTGCTCGACCGCGCGGCGGTCGAGAGCTGGCTGAAAGGCGCTGCGGTGCACGCCGTGCCCGCGGCGGAGATTCCCGGCGGCGGCATGGCCATCGCCGGCTTGCGGTACTGACCGCCAGGAGAGGCGAAATGGAGAACGACATCGAGCCCGTCGTCGGCAACTGGTACCAGCACCTGGACGACGGCACGCTGTTCCAGGTGACCGCAATGGACGAAGACGAGTCGCTGGTCGAGTTCCAGAACTTCGACGGCGACATCGGCGAGGTGAGCCTCGACGAGTGGCGCAACTGGGACATCGAGGTGAGCGATCCACCGGAGGACTGGACGGGACCGGTCGACGACATCGAGATCGACGACCTCGATTACAGCGAGATTCGCTCGGCGGGCGAACGGCGCGGCATCGCGGAGGACCGGCGCAGCGAGCGGTTGCAGCACCGCGGGCTGCCGGGAGACGACGCGGAGGGCGAGGACTACACGGACGACGAGCTGGTCGAGGGCCGCACCGCCGGTCGCGAGTCGCCGCCGGAACGGGTACGACCAACGCGCGGCATGCCTTCGACGCCGTCACGAGAACGCGAGGACGGTTTGAGCCGGGACGAGGTCGTCGGGATCAAGACGCGGCTCACGGAACGCGCGGATTACCTGCGGCGCGACATCCAGCGCGAGCTCCGCAAATACGAGAACGAATCCTACACACAGCTCGCGGAACGCGTCGCCGACCCGGGCGACCAGGCGTGGGCGGATGTCGTCGCCGACATGAATCTCGCGGAAGTCACCCGTGACGTCGGCGAGCTGCGCCTGATCGACCGTGCGCTCGAGCGCCTCGCCGAAGGCAACTACGGCATCTGCATCGCCTGCGGCGATCGCATCGATCCGGGCCGCCTCGAAGCCAACCCGGCCGCGATCCGCTGCCTCGAGTGCCAGCGCGAGCACGAAGCCCGCAGCATGCAGACCCGCTCGTCGCTATGACCCGCCGAACGCCCCGCGCAGGAGCGCGCATCGCGCGCGACTGAACCTCCAGGCGGCTCCGAAACGCCGCTTTGCCGTTCCCGCACCCCGCACGCCGGCCCGCCGCGTGGTCGCGCGCGATGCGCGCTCCTACGACAGCCAGTCGGCGCAGTTCCAGCCGAGAAGGCGCTCGAGCCTTCGGATCTCGTCGGCGTAGACGTCGCGCAGATGGTTGCGGTCCTCGGGCCGCATCGGCTGCGCATAGCTGCCGCAGTTCACCTGCCGCGGCTCGATTACAAAGTCGCGGACGCCGAGCCAGCGAAAAACGCGGCTCATCACGGCCTGGGGATCGGCCTGCAACTCGTCCTGGCGCACGGCGAGCAGTTGCTCGTCCGGGAAACGCCGGAGCGCCCGCTCGATCTGCTCCGAGTAGAAGCCCCGGCCGACATAGGAGAACCGGCGCCGCTGGTTGCGCGGGGCACTTTTGGCTCGCCCGGCTTCCTTGCGGATGGCTTCGGCGAACGGGAGGGTCTCATCGCCGTCCCGCAGCTGCATGTTCCAGTGTGAATAAGCGCGTTCGATGGGATTCCTGAGGATCATCAGGATCCGCATCTTCCGGCTGTAGCGGGCGATGCGGGAGAAAGCGGGCTTCCAGTACATGTAGATCGGCGTCACCTCGCCGAACACCTTGTCCTCCTGCCAGGCCGGGAACAAGGAGTGGTATTTCCAGTACGCCGGCTCGCGCCCGCGGAACAGGCGCTCGTCGTCGAAGAAATGCGCCTCCTTCAGGAGCGCCATCTCGAGGTCCGGGTGCTGGCGCAGGTACGAGTCCAGGGCCGTGGTCCCGCTCCGCTGCGCGCCGGCCACCACGAAATCGGCGCGCGCGCCGCTCGGCCAGGCCAGTGCTCGCAGCGCTCCGCGCGCAGGGTAAAGCACTCGCCTCTTCAATCGCTTTTGCGCCGACAGCATCCGTGCCTCCGGTGCTCATTGCCCAGGCTCCCGGGAGCGGAACCCGGGGACCCGCGCATTGAAGCAAAAAGCGGGCCGGGACTCACACTGTCGCGGGATGCATTCACAGGGGTCGAAGACATCTTGATTGATAGATGGAACATCCTCTATGATGCGCAACGCCTGAGTAATGGCACCTGAGAGCCCGGAAAATTCTTTCCCGATGATCACTGCCGCACAACTGCGCGCCGCGCGCGCCCTGCTGGGCATGGACCAGCGCGCGCTGGCGGCGGCCGTGGGGCTGTCGGTGCCGACCATCCAGCGCATGGAGGCGAGCAACGGGGTGGTGCGCGGCAACGTGGAATCGCTGATGAAGGTGATCGCCGGGCTCGAGCAGCTCGGCATCGAGCTGATCGGCGAGGGCGCCGAGAGCAAGGGCGGGGGGCGCGGCGTGCGGCTGCTGCCGCCGGCGGAATGACGACGCCCGTTGCAGGAGCGCGCATCGCGCGCGACCGACCATCGCGTTACAGCCTGCCGTCCTGTCGCGCGCGATGCTGGCTCCTGCAGCGGGAGCTTTCGTGAACATCGTGCTGGTGGCGGTGGCCGTGCTGCTGGCCACGGCGGTGGCGGCGGCGCTTTCGGGCGGGCGGCGCGGCGCGGCGCCGCTCGTCTACGGCGTCTGCATCGCCGCGTGTGCGCTCGGCGCCGCGGTCGGCGTCGGCGAGCTCGCAAGGGCCGCTTCCGGCGGCGCGCCCGTGGCGACCTCGCTGCCGATCGGGCTGCCGTGGTCCGGCGCGCATTTCCGCATCGACGCGCTCGCCGCGTTCTTCCTCGTGGTCGTGAACCTCGGCGGCGCCGTCGCCAGCCTGTACGCCCTCGGTTACGGCCGCCACGAGCAGGCCCCCGGCCGCGTGCTGCCGTTCTATGCCGCGTTCCTCGCCGGCATGAACCTCGTCGTCACCGCCGACGACGCGTTCACGTTCCTGCTCTGCTGGGAATTCATGTCGCTCGTCTCGTGGGCGCTCGTCGTCTCGCACCATCGCCAGGCCGCGAACCTGCACGCGGGGTACGTGTACCTCGTGATGGCGAGCTTCGGCACGCTCTCGCTGCTGCTCGCGTTCGGCCTGCTGGCGGGCGCCGACGGCGGCTATGGCTTCGCCGCCCTGCGCGCGGATACGCAGACTCCGCTCGTCACCGCGCTCGTGCTGCTGCTCGCGCTCGCCGGCGCGGGCTCCAAAGCGGGCATCGTGCCCCTGCACGCCTGGCTGCCGCTCGCGCATCCGGCCGCGCCGAGCCACGTCTCCGCGCTCATGAGCGGAGTGATGACCAAGGTTGCCGTGTACGCGTTCGTGCGCATCGCGTTCGACCTGCTGGATGCCGTGAGCTGGTGGCAGGGCATGCTGGTGCTCATCACCGGCGGCACGACCGCGGCGCTCGGCGTGCTGTACGCGCTCATGCAGCACGACCTGAAACGCCTGCTCGCATATCACACAGTCGAGAACATCGGCATCATCTTCATCGGCCTCGGGCTCGCGCTCGCGTTCGATGCGAACGGCATGGCGCTCGCCGCGGCGCTCGCGCTCACCGCCGCGCTGTTCCATGTGTTCAACCATTCGCTCTTCAAGAGCCTGCTGTTCTTCGGCGCGGGCGCGGTGCTGAACGCCACCGGGCAGCGCGACATGGAGCGGCAGGGCGGGCTGATTCACCGCATGCCGTGGACCGCCCTCGCCTTCCTCACGGGCTGCGTCGCCATCTCCGCGCTCCCGCCGCTGAACGGGTTCGCCTCGGAGTGGCTCACGTTCCAGGCCATCCTCCAGAGCCCCGACCTGCCGCAGTGGGGGCTGAAGCTCGCCGTGCCTGCCGTCGGCGGGCTGCTCGCGCTTTCCGCCGCGCTCGCCGCCGCCTGTTTCGTCAAGGCGTTCGGCATCGTGTTCCTGGGAAGACCGCGTTCCCCCGTGGCGGCGAACGCGCGCGAGACCGATCGCTTTTCGCTCGTCGCGATGTTCACGCTCGCGACGCTGTGCCTTCTGTTCGGGCTCCTGCCGGGGGTCGCGGTCGACGCGCTCGCCCCGGTGACGCAAGGGTTGCTGGCGGCGCAGTTGCCGGCGCAGGCCGACATGCCCTGGCTCTCGCTGGTGCCGATTTCCGAGGGGCGGAGCTCCTACAACGGCCTGCTGCTGTTCGTCTTCATCGCCGCGTCCGCGGGACTCGCGGCGCTGCTCGTGCACCGCTTTGCTTCGCGCGGCCTGCGGCGCGGGCCGGCGTGGGACTGCGGCTTTCCGCTCGCCGACCCGCGCACGCAGTACACCGCCGGCGGTTTCGCCCAGCCGATCCGGCGGGTGTTCGGCACGCTCGTGTTCCGGGCGCGCGAGCACGTGCACATGCCGGCGCCGGGCGATCGCCGGCCCGCGCGCCTGCACGTCGACATGACGGATGTCGTGTGGGAGACGTTCTATGCACCGGTCGCGCTGGCCGTGAACGGGGTCGCGCAGCACCTGAACCGGTTCCAGTTCTTGACGGTGCGCCGGTATCTCGCCCTCGTGTTCCTCGCGCTGGTCGCGCTGCTCGTGGTGCTCGCGCTGTGGCTGTGACGCTCACCCTCCTGCGGGATGTCCTCGTGCAGCTCGTGCAGATGGGCCTGGTGCTCGCGGCCGCCCCGCTCTTCACCGGCTTCGTGCGCAAGGTGCGCGCGCACCTGCAGCGGAAGAAGGGGCCTTCGGTGTTCCAGCCGTACCGTGAGCTATACCGCCTGATGTGTAAGGAGTCGGTCGTCGCGGAAAACGCGTCCTGGCTGTTCCGCGCCGCGCCGTACCTCATTTTCGGTGCGACGTGGGTGGCGGCTAGCCTCGTGCCGACCTTCGCCGCCGGGCTCGTGTTCTCGTGGACGGCGGATCTCATCGCCATCATCGCCCTGCTCGGCAGCGCGCGCTTCTTCCTCGCGCTGGCGGGCCTCGACGTCGGCACGAGCTTCGGCGGCATCGGCTCCAGCCGCGAAGCGATGATCGCCTCGCTCGCCGAGCCCGCGATGCTGCTCATCGTGTTCCCGCTGGCGCTGGTCGCGGGCTCGACGCAGCTCGCGACGGTGGTGGAGTTCATGGCCTCGCCGGAGGTCGGGCTGCGCGTGACGCTCGGACTTGCGCTCGTCGCGCTGGTGATGGTGGCCATCGCGGAGAACGCGCGCATTCCGGTCGACAATCCGGCGACGCATCTCGAGCTCACGATGGTGCACGAGGCGATGGTGCTCGAGTATTCGGGCCGGCACCTCGCGATGATCGAGCTGGCGGCGTCCGTGAAGCTGCTGCTGTATGCCTCGCTGATCGGCTGCGTGTTCGTGCCGTGGGGGCTGGCGGCCGCGGACGCCGGGCCCCTGGCGTTCATCGCGGGCGGCGCCGCCTGGCTGCTCAAGCTGCTGGCGCTCGGCACGCTGCTCTCGCTGTTCGAGACCGTGGTGGCGAAGATGCGGGTGTTCCGCGTGCCGGAGTTCCTGGGGGCGGCGCTGATGCTGGGTCTGCTCGGCACGCTGCTCCTGTTCCTGTCGAGGACGTTGTGATGCCGCCCCCCGCAGGAGCGCGCATTGCGCGCCATGCCCGCAGCGCGGAGGCGTGCTGATGGATCGGCTCGCGTTCGAGGTGGCGCACATGCTGGCGGCGACGCTCGTCCTGCTCTCCTTCGTGCAGCTCTACCAGGACCGGCTGCCGGCGCTGATCAACACGTTCGCCCTGCACGCGTTCGCGCTGGCGGCGTCGGTCGCGTGGCAGGCGTACATCCAGGAAGCGCCGCACCTGTACGTCACGGCGGCGATCGCGCTGGCGTTCAAGGGCCTGATCGTGCCGGTGGCGCTACACCGCATCGTCCGCCGCCTCGGCATCCATCGCGAGATCGAGACGGTAGTCGGCATCGGCCTCACCATGCTCGTCGGCATCGCGCTGGTTGCGCTTTCGATGATCGTGATGCTCCGGGTGACGACCGGCGCCGACCCGCTCGCGCGCCAGGATCTCGCGTTCGCGCTCGCGGTCGTGCTGCTCGGGCTGCTGCTCATGGTGTCGCGGCGCAACGCGGTGAGCCAGGTCGTCGGGTTCATGTCCATGGAGAACGGCCTCGTGCTCGCCGCCTCCGCTGCGCAGGGCATGCCGCTGGTGGTGGAGATCTCGATCGCGTTCTCCATCCTGATCGCGCTGATCGTGATCGGCATCTTCCTGTTCCGCATACGCGAGCGCTTCGATACGGTCGACGTGCAGGCGCTCGATCTGCACCGGGGTGAGCGCGGATGAACGCGCCTTTCGGCAATCCATTGCTGCTCGTGCTGGCGCTGCCGCTCGCGGCGGCCGCGCTGCTCGCGTTCCTGCCGGATTACAGGTTCGCCTCGCGGCTGAGCGTCGTCGCCTCCTTCCTGACACTGGCCGCCGCCGCCTCGCTTTTCGCCACCGACCTGCCCAGCCACGGCGCCTACCTGCTGGTCGACGAGCTGAACATCGTGTTCATCGTGCTGAACACGTTCGTCGCCTTCACGACCAGCGTGTTCAGCGCGGGCTACATCGGCCACGAGCTCGCCACAGGAAGGCTCACGCCCGCATACCTGCGGTTCTACCACGCGATGTACCAGCTCCTCGTGTTCGCGATGAACCTGGCGCTGGTCGCGAACAACATCGGGCTCATGTGGGTCGCGATCGAGATCGCGACGCTGACCACCGTGCTGATGGTCGGCATCTACCGCACGCACGAGGCGCTCGAAGCGGCCTGGAAGTATTTCATCCTGGGCAGCGTCGGCATCGCGCTCGCGCTGTTCGGCACCATCCTCGTGTACATGGCGGCGCAGCCGGTGGTCGGCGAAGGCGCGGACGCGATGGTCTGGAGCGTGCTCGTCAAGCACGTCGCCGCGTTCGACCCCGCGCTGCTCAACGTCGCGTTCGTGTTCCTGCTGCTCGGCTACGGCACGAAGGTGGGGCTGGTGCCGCTGCACGCGTGGCTGCCGGACGCGCACGCGGAGGGCCCGACGCCGATCTCCGCGGTGCTCTCCGGCTTGCTGCTGAACGTCGCGCTGTACGCGCTGCTGCGCTTCAAGATGCTGCTCGCGGGCAACGCGGGGGCGATCGCGCCCGGGCCGCTGCTGGTCGCCATGGGGCTCGCATCGCTCGTGTTCGCGGCGTTCATGCTGTACCGCCGCTCGGACGTGAAGCGATTCTTCGCATATTCGTCCATCGAGCACATGGGCATCATGGCCTTCGCGTTCGGCATGGGCGGGCCGCTCGCGAATTTCGCGGGGCTCCTGCACATGGTGATGCACAGCCTCACGAAATCGGCGATCTTCTACGCGGTGGGCTACGTCGCGCAGGTGAAGAAATCGCAGAAGATCGCCGACATCGGCGGCCTGACGGCGACCCATCCGTGGCTCGGGTGGGGGCTGGTGATCGGCGTGGTGGCAATCGCCGGCCTGCCGCCGCTCGGCATCTTCATGAGCGAGTTCCTGCTGGTGAGCTCGACGTTCGCGCGCGAGCCGTGGCTCGCGCTGCTCCTGGTCGCAGGCATTCTCGTCGCGTTCGGCGCGCTGCTCCTGCGGCTGAACGGGCTCGCGTTCGGCGAGCCGCGCGGCGGCGTCGCGCGCTCCGAGATGTCGTTCGCGCCGCTGTACGCGCACCTCGCGCTGGTGGCGATTGCGGGCGTGTGGCTGCCGGCGCCGCTCGTCGCCTGGTTCGATTACGTCGCGGGTCTGCTCGGATGACGCGCACCCTGCCCGCTTACGAGAGCCTCGCCGATTTCGCCGCGGACGCCGGCAGCGTGGCCGGCCACCGGCCGTGGCCGCGCGTCGTGGTCGATACGGCCGCATGGCGCTGGCTCGGCCGCGAGCTCGCGGCCGGCAGGTGGAGCCTGCTCGGCTTCTGGGGGGATACCGGGCAGGTGCACGCCGCGATTGCCGATGACGAGGGCCTGCTCGTCGCCACGCTCGCATGCCCCGACGGGCGCTTCGACTCGCTCGCCGCCGTGCACCCGCCGGCGCTCCGGCTCGAGCGGACGATTTGCGATCTGTTCGGCTTCGAAAGCGCCGGGCTGCCGGACCCGCGGCCGTGGCTCGATCACGATCGCTGGGGCGTGCTGCATCCGCTCGGCGCCGCGACAGAGGTGCCGGCGACCGGCGCCGATTACCCGTTTTTGCCGGCCGAAGGCGAGAGCCTGCACCAGGTGCCGGTCGGGCCGGTGCACGCCGGCATCATCGAGCCGGGGCACTTCCGCTTCACCGTCAACGGCGAGACGGTGGTGCGGCTCGAGCAGCGCTTCGGCTACGTGCACAAGGGCATCGGGAAGCTCATGGCGGGCGTGGACCTGATGCGCGGCGCGGAGCTGGCCGGCCGGACCTCGGGCGACAGCACCGTCACCTACGCACTCGCCTTCGCGCGCGCCGCGGAAGCCGCGCTGGGGGTCGAAGCACCGCCGCGCGCCCACTGGCTGCGCGCGCTGATGGCGGAGCTGGAGCGGCTCGCCAATCATCTCGGCGACATCGGCGCCGTGTGCAACGACGCTTCGTTCGCCATCCTGCACGCGCACTGCGGGGTGCTGCGCGAGCGCGTGCTGCGCGCCTGCGATGCGGCGTTCGGGCACCGCCTGATGCGCGATCGCGTCCTGCCGGGCGGCGTCGCCGGCGATCTCGAGACGCACGGCTACGCCGCGATCGCCGCGGCGATCGAGGAGATCGGGAAGCGCTTTCCCGCGCTTTGCGAGCTCTACGAGAACACCGCCTCGCTGCAGGACCGGACGGGCGGCGCGGGCGTGCTGCGCGCGGAGCTCGCGCGGCAATACGCGGCCGGCGGCTTCGTCGGCCGCGCGTCGGGCCGTGCCTTCGACGCGCGCCGTTTCGCGCCCTATCCGCCGTACCCGCGGCTCGCGTTCCCGGTGCCGGTGCTCGCGGCCGGCGACGTCGATGCGCGCGTGCGCATCCGCATGCTGGAGGTCGACGCGAGTCTCTCGCTGGTGAGCCAGATCCTGGAACGGCTGCCCGCAGGCGACCTGTGGGTGACGCTGCCCGCGGGTACAGGCGAGGGAGTGGCGCTGGTGGAGGGTTTCCGCGGTGACGTGCTCGCCTGGCTGCGGCTCGCGCACGGGCGCATCGAGCGTTGCCATTTGCGCGACCCGTCGTGGTTCCAATGGCCGCTGCTCGAGGCGGCGATCGAGGGCAACATCATCGCTGACTTCCCGCTGTGCAACAAATCCTTCAACTGCTCGTACTCGGGGCACGACCTGTGACCCAACATCGCCATGCGCAAACTGCTTTTTGACAGCCTGCTCAAGGGGCCGCTCACCGAGCCGCCGCCGGCGCCCGATGAAGACGCGCTGGCGGAGCTCGCGGCGGCCGTCAAGCGCAAAGCGCGCCGGCGGCTCGGCCGCAGCCTCGCGATCCGCGCGGTCGACGCGGGCTCCTGTAACGGCTGCGAGCTCGAGCTGCACGCGCTGAACAACGCCTTCTACGATCTCGAGCGCTACGGGTTGCGCTTCGTCGCGTCGCCGCGCCACGCGGACGTGCTCGTCGTCACCGGCCCGGTAACGAAGAACATGCGCGAAGCGCTCGAGCGCACGTATGCCGCGACGCCAGACCCGAAATGGGTCGTCGCGGTCGGCAACTGCGCCGCGAACGGCGGCGCCTTCGCCGGCAGCTACGCGGTGGTCGGCGGCGTGTCGAAGGTGGTGCCGGTCGATCTGCACATCCCCGGCTGCCCGCCCTCCCCGCGCCAGCTCCTCGCCGGCCTGCTCGCGCTGCTGGAGACGAGCGCGGGGTAGGAGCGCGCAGTGCGCGCGACCGCGATCCCGTCGCGCGCGATGCGCGCTCCTGCAGGGCATGAACGAACGTCGGGGCCGGGATGAGAAAAATCACCGTCAAGGTCAAGCCCAACGCGAAGACGAGCGAGCTCGTGCGCGAGAGCGACGGGAGCTGGCACGCGCGCCTCAAGGCGCCGCCCGCCGCAGGCAAGGCAAACGCCGAGCTCGTCGTGCTGGTGGCGGGCTACTTCGACGTCCCGAAATCGCGCGTACGGATCAAGAGCGGGCACGCCTCCCGCACCAAGCTCGTCGAAATCGACGACGGACACTGAAGGGGCCCGGTCACCGCGCGAGTGCAGACCGTCGGCATACGCGTTGCCCGCGAGCTCATCCTGTCGCCGCGCCGCCTTTGCAGTGACCCGTTCGGCTGCGCTGGCGCGTGCGCGCTTGCGGCCGGGGCGCCTTGACCGGGACGTTCGGCGGGCGGATGATTCGGTCGAGCGACCGAATTGAAGGCCGACGCCATGGCAGCCATCGCCGACCAGACCGTGCGCGGAGGGGAAGTCCGCGATGCGCTCCTCGATGCCACGCGCCAGTGCCTGCTCGAGACCGGCTACGCCCAGCTCTCCACGCGCCGCATCACCGAGCGCGCCGGCGTCGCGCTCTCGCAGCTCCATTATCATTTCGGCTCCAAGCACGGCCTCGTGCTCGCGCTCCTCGCCCGCGAGAACGCGCGGCTGCTCGAACGCCAGCGAGCGATGTACGAGGACACGCGCCCGCTCTGGAAGCAATGGGAGCAGGCTTGCGATTACCTCGAGGAGGACCTCGAATCCGGCTACGTGCGCGTGCTGCAGGAGATGGCGGCCGCGGGCTGGTCCAATGAAGAGATCGCCGCGGCGGTGCGGGACGACCTGCGCGGCTGGTTCCGCCTGCTGACGAGCGTCATCGAAAAACTGCTCGCGGACTTCGGGCCGCTCGGCGGCTTTCGGGCGAAAGAGATCGCGACCCTCGTCGGGCTCGCGTTCCTGGGTGCCGAGTCCATGATCCTGCTCGGCATTGCCGAGAGCGAGATGCCCTGTCGCGCCGCGCTGCGGCGCGTCGGCGACCTCATCCGCGCGCTCGAGACCGCCGGGACCTGAGCATGCGCGCCCGCCTCCCCGATCGTGAAGGTCACATCGAGGCGAACGGCGTGCGGATCGGTTACGAGGTGTTCGGCGCCGGCGCGCCCACGCTGCTCTTGCTGCCGACGTGGACGATCGTGCATGCGCGTTTCTGGAAAATGCAGGTGCCGTATCTTGCGCGGCACTATCGCATCGTCACCTTCGACGGGCCCGGCAACGGCCGGTCGGATCGTCCGATCGATCCGCGGGCCTACTCCGTGGCGTCGGTCGCCGCCGCCGCGCGCGAGGTCCTCGACGCGACGGACACTGAAAAAGCCGTGCTCGTGTCGCTGTCCCGCGGCTCGCAGTGGTCGCTCAAGCTCGCGGCCGATCACCCCGAACGCGTGCTGGGCCAGGTGTTCGTCGGGCCCGCGGTGCCGCTGCCGCCGATGACCGAGGAACGCCGCCAGTCGTTCGTGCGATTCCACGATGCGCCGCCGGAGCCCGCGCAGGGCTGGCAGAAATACAACGCGCAGTACTGGCGCGAGCATTACGAGGACTTCCTCGAGTTCTTCTTCAGCCAGTGTTTCACCGAGCCGCACTCGACCAAGCAGCGCGAAGACGCCTTCGGCTGGGCGATGGAGACGACGCCCGAAGTGCTGATCACGGAGTCGCACGCGCCCGCCGTCGACGAGGCGACCTGCCGGGAATGGTGCCGCCGTGTGCGCGGTCCGGTGCTCGTCATTCACGGCACCGACGATGCCATCATCCCCGCGGCGCGTGGCCAGGCCCTTGCGGAGGCCACCGGCGGTGAGCTCGTGCTGCTCGAAGGCGCCGGGCACATTCCGCTCTCGCGCGATCCCGTCAAGGTCAACCGGCTGATCGCAAGCTTCGTCGATCGCGTGGCGGGCCGTGCGGCCGTGCCGCCGCGCTGGACGCGCGGGCGCGTACGCGAGCGGCGCGTGCTGTATATTTCGTCGCCCATCGGTCTCGGCCACGTGCGGCGCGATCTCGCGACCGTGCAGGCGCTGCGGCGCCGGCATCCCGACGTCAAGGTGGACTGGCTGGCGCAGCACCCCGTGACGAAAGTGCTGGAGGCCTACGGCGAGCGCGTGCACCCGGCGAGCCGGCATCTGGCGAGCGAGTCCGCGCACCTCGAATCGGAAGCCGGCGAGCACGACCTGCACTGCTTCCAGGCGTGGCGGCGCATGGACGAGATTCTCGTCGCCGATTTCATGGTGTTCCACGACGTCGTGAGCGAGACGCCTTACGACCTCGTCGTGGGCGACGAAGCCTGGGACGTCGACTACTTCCTGCACGAGAACCCGGAGCTCAAGCGCTTCGCCTACGTCTGGTCGACGGATTTCGTCGGCTGGTTGCCCATGCCGGACGGCGGCGAGCGCGAGGCGTATCTCACGGCCGACTACAACGCGGAGATGATCGAGCACATTGCGCGCTACCCGCGCGTGCGGGACGCGGCGCTGTTCGTCGGCAACCCGGAGGACATCGTGGAGGACGATTTCGGACCCGGCCTGCCGTCGATCCGCGAGTGGACGGAGGAGCATTACGCCTTCACCGGCTACATTACCGGTTTCGATCCGGCGGCGCTCGGCGAGCGCGAGCTGCTGCGTGCCGAGCTCGGTTACCGGCCGGACGAGAAAGTGTGCGTCGTCGCGGTCGGGGGCTCCGGTGTCGGCGACCATCTGCTGTCACGCGTCATCGAGGCGTTCCCGGCGGCGAAGGCGAAGGTGCCGGAGTTGCGCATGATCGCCGTCGCCGGCCCGCGCATCGATCCGGCGCGCTTCCGGCGCCGCGACGGCCTCGACGTGCACGGCTACGTGCACGAGCTCTACCGGCATCTCGCCGCCTGCGATCTCGCGATCGTGCAGTCGGGGCTCACCACCTGCATGGAGCTCACCGCCTCGCGCACGCCGTTCATCTACATCCCGCTGCGCCATCATTTCGAGCAGAATTTCCACGTCCACCACCGGTTGCAGCACCACCGCGCCGGCCGCCGCATGACCTGGGACGAGGCAACGCCCGAGCGCCTCGCCGCCGCCATAGCCGCGCGCATCGGCGCGCCGGTCGATTACCGCCCGATAGAAACCGACGGCGCCGACCGCGCCGCCGCGATCATCGCAGAGCTCCTGTAGGAGCGCGCATCGCGCGCGACCGATCGGCGGCAGGACCGTGAGCCTGGGCCGAATCAACGTTCGATCGGTGCCAGAGCCGTGGGCCGGGGCGAATCGATGTTCGATCGCGCGCGGTGCGCGCTCCTACGGGCAGAACGTGGCGGATTGCGCGCAGAGTGCCTCGAGCAGCGCTTCCGGATCTTCGACCCCGCAGGCCGGATCGTTCAGCACCTCGAGGGATTCTCCGACGCACACCAGTTCCTCGCGCTCGCCGGTGACCACACCTTCTTCCAGCGCCACCGCCAGCACGAACCCCGTGCCCGGAAGGTAGTACTTGAATTCGCGTGATTCGGGCTCGAGCGGCGAGAATTCGATTGTCTTCAGGCAGCGGGCCGGCACGCAGGAAAACGCCGGGTTGTCGCCGCCTTCTGCCTCGCCGGGTGCGGTCATCGTGTCGGCGTAGCGCACGATGTCCTCGGCTTCGCCCAACGCGTATTCCTGGCGGTGCGCGTCGCCGGCCGCCGGCACGGCGCGGATCAGCTCGCCGGCGCGCGCGAGATCCCGCCCGGCTTCGAACGAGCCTTCGAGATCGGTGAGCACCCCGTCCTCGAAATTGCGCGAGATCTCCCCGCAGTAATAGACGTTGCCGACGTCGTCCTGCGCCATCCAGTCGTCGGTGACCTCCACGGCCTCGTACTCGATCTCGCCCTCGTCCACTGCGGATTCGACGACGGCATCGAGCACCACGCGACACGCCGCGCCCTCGATCTCGCGCGTCTCGCCGGTGACGTGCACGACCACGGTCTCCTCGCCTTCCTCGCCCGCGCGCAGGACGTAGGTGTGCCCCGCGGCGAGGGACAGGTAAGGGTTCGGGGGATAAACCGCCGGGACGGCGTCCGGATCGATGAATACGGTGTCCGGATCGAGCAGCGGATCCGCGTAGCGTCTCTCGTCCAGAAGGTCGCAGGCGGAGCGGCGGGCGGCGTGGACGGCGCGGCAGGCTTCCGGAGCCTCCTTGCGCTCCTCGAGCGCCTCTTCGAAGCACTCCTCGCGCACCGCGTCCGCGGCGATGCTCCGGCAGCGGGCGCGGGTGGCGTAGAGCTCGTTTCGCGCTTCGGCCTTGCAGGCCGCCAGCATGTCGTGGGCGGAGCGCTCGCAGGCGGTTTCGGCCGCGGCGGTGGGCGCTTCGGCAAAACCGAGGGACAGTATCAGACCGATCGAGGCAGGGGCGGCGCAGGGCGCGAGCCCGACGGTGACTCGGGACATGTTGGCTCTCCTGAAACCAGGCCCGAATGGTTGGACGCCCCCGCCGCGAAATTCCTTCGCCCGGCGTGAACACCGCGGCCGGTACGCCGCCCGGGCTCAGTTACGCTGGAGGATGGCCGCCGCATCCGGCGGTGAGCGGCTTGCAAGTCCGTAGCGCGCCTCCACGTCGATGGAGGCGCCAGTGCACCCTTCCAGGAGCCACCCATGCAGGAGTTGCCTCATACCTACCGCGTCGGGGCCGCGTCGTCCCCCGAAGGCTTCGTCGCGCTGTCGAGCCCCGGGCTCTCGCGCTTCGAATCGGCCTCGCCGGCCGAATTCGGCGGCCCCGGCGACCACTGGTCGCCCGAGACGCTGCTCGTTGCCGCCATTGCGGATTGTTTCGTGCTGAGCTTCAAGGCCGTGGCGCGGGCCTCGAAATTCGCGTGGACCTCGCTGTCGTGTGAAGTCGAAGGCGTGCTCGACCGCGAGGACCGGCGGATGCAGTTCATAAGCTACCGCGTGCACGCCGTGCTCGAGGTGCCCGCGGGAGCCGACGAAGCACGCGCCCGCAGGCTGCTCGAGAAAGCCGAGGAGAACTGCCTGATCACGAACTCGCTCAAGGCGCCGGTCGCGCTGGAAGCCGAGGTCCACCGTTCAGGCTGATGCCTCAGCCCTTGCTGCCCAGCTTGCGGTCGACCTTCTCGAGCAGCGTCGAAATCTCGGTCTGACGGCCCGCGTCCGCGGTTTCCCGGCCGGCACGCGGCTCGGCGTGCTGCGCCCGGAGCAGCGCTTGCCGGGCTTGCGCGTATTCCTTCTGCTCGTACAGGAATTCGCCGTAGAAGTAATTCGGATCGATGCCGTCCGGATTGACCTCGAGCGCTTTCAGGAGGTACCTGCGCGCGAGATCGTCGTCGCCGAAGCCGATGATGCCGCCCGGCACTTTGTAGTAGAGAGCGCCGAGGCTGGTATACACCGATCCGTCGAGTGCCGTCGGGTCGATCGCCTCCGCGGCCTCGAGCGCATCCCGGGCTTCCTTGGCCAGCCCCATCGCCCCGAAAGGACCCTTCACGCCCGCGAAGCTGCTCGCGACGATGCCCTGCCAGATGAGGGGCTCCGCGCGCTCGGGATTCCGGCTCGCGAGATCGCGCGCATCGTCGAGCAGGTTGTCGAACGCCCGTTTCTGCTCCTTGCCATGCTCGTGATAGTTCGCCTCTGCCCAGCGGTGCTGTATGTCCGCGAGCGCGGCCTCGAACGTCTCGCCGGCCAGGGACGGCGCGGCGGCGAGCACCAGCAGCGCGCCGGCCATGGCGGCCGTCGTGCAGCCAAAAAAGGATCGTCGCGATACGGTCTTCATTGCTCTGCTCCTTGCGGAAGGACGAGGGGCGGCTCGCTCTCGTCCGGGTGGTGAATGACGAACTGCGCCTGCTTGCGCAAGGCGCGGTCGACGATGGCCGGCAACAGCGCATTCAGGCGCACGATGAGCTTTTCCGGCCAGCCGAAATACCGCTCCCCCGAAGCGCGCAGCACGGCGCGGGCGATCTTCTCCCCGACCCGTTCCGGCAGATCGGTAGCGACGCCGAAACGCTCGTTGAAACGCCGCAGCTCGCGGCCGTTCATCGGGGTGTCGGTGGCGCGCGGCGCCACGTATACGACCCGTACGGAGCTACCGGCGAGCTCGCGCCGCAGGCCCTCGGTAAAACCGCGCACCGCAAACTTGCTCGCGCTGTAAGCGACCTGGCCCGGAAGCGCCAGCGAGCCGAGGATCGAGCCCACGTTCACGATGACCGCTCCACGCCGCTGCTTCAGCAGCGGCAGGAACGACCGCGTGAGCAGCATGGTGGCCAGCACGTTGGTGACGATGACGCGCTCGATGTCGTCGTCGCCCTGGCGCGCGAACTCCCCGAAGGCGCCGGTCCCGGCGTTGTTGATGAGCACGCTCACGGGCCCGTGGGATGCCGCTTCCGCGATCACGCGACGCCGACCGTCCGGTGCGGTGAGGTCGGCCGCGACCGGGTGCGCGCGCCCCCCGGCCGCCCGGATCTCCTCGCACAGTTGCTCGAGGCGCGCGGCGTTTCGGCTGGTCACGACGAGCGTCGCACCCCGCCGGGCCAATGCGAGCGCCACCGCGCGGCCGATGCCGCCCGACGCACCCGTGAGGAGCACGGACAGCTCGCCCACCTTCATGCCACGCATCGCAGCTCCTCCATCGAGCCGGCCTCGTTCCGGTCCGGCAGCGTGCGGAAGATCTGCCCGTAGAGCAGGTAGAAGCGGCGCGCCGCGTGCACGATGTCGGCGCGGTCGGCCGGATCTTCGAAGCGCTCCAGCAGCGACTCGAGGAACTGCACGTGCGTGGCGTCGATCGTGCCGTGCGACAGGAGATAACGGCAGGCGGTCTCCGGCAACCCCAGTGCACGCCGGATCGCATTCGCCGCTTCGGTCGCGAGCGCGACGCTGGTGCCTTCAAGCACGTACACCATCCCGAAGAACGCGGCGGGATTGCGGCGTGCGATCGTGTCGTGCGCGTAGGCCACCATCAGCTCGGTCGCGAGCGAAGGCTGCCCGTCGGAGGCGATCGCCGGATCGGCGCCGCAGTTCGCGATGTCGTCCAGTATCCACCGCTCGTGCCCGTACTCTTCCGCGATGTAGTGCGCGATGGCCTCCCGCAGCCACTCCTTGCCGTCGCTCAAGCGGGCGCCGCAGGCCATGAGCAGCGGCACCGTCTGCTGCACGTGGAAATACGCCTCGCGCAAATAGGCGACGTATTGCGCGCGCGTGATGTCGCCGCGCAATGCGTCCCGGATGATCGGCGATTCGACAAGGAAGGCGCGCTCGGCACGGGTCGCGTCGGCGAGGGTCGTCATGAAGCTCATTGCAGGTTCCGTGGCGAAGAGAAAGCGGAGTCGTCGGGCAGGTAGCGTGCGAGCACGGCGCCGCGGCGCGGTTTGCCGCTCGCGGTCGCGAGGCCATTGGCCGGTGTGAACGGCTCGTCGGCGACGATCCATGCACCGATGCGCGCGTAATCGGGGAGCCCGCGGTTGGCTTGTGCCACCGCGGCGGCGATGGCGGCCTGGCCGATGCCGGAGTGGGCGGGCACGACGATGGCCACGTTTTCGGGACGGCCTTCGCCGTGCACCACCGCCTGGACGATCGCGCCTTCGTGCAGCAGCAGGGCTTCCGGCCATTCCGGGGAGACGTTGCGGCCGAAGCTCGTGACGAACACGTTCTTGCTGCGCCCCGTGATGTACACGAAGCCGTCCTCGTCCACGCGGCCGAGGTCACCGGTGCTCACCGGGGCTTCGCCGGCGAGCGGCGCCTCGCCGAGATAGCCGCGCATCGAGCGCCCGCGGACGAGGAGCTCGCCGTCATCGCTGGCGTCGATCCGGATGCCCGGCAGTGGCCGTCCGACGCTGCCGCGCCGGTACGCCCCCGGCCGATTGCAGGCCACCACGGAGTGGCACTCGGACAGCCCGTAACCCTGGAACGCCGGGATGCCGGCGGCGTGCGCGGCATCGATGTCGGCGTCGGCGACGCGGCCGCCGCCCACCGCGGCGAAGCGGAGCGGATTGTCGTTCCACCCCGCGGCGGCGCGCGTGAGCGCCTTCAGCACCTGCGGCAACAGGATGACTGAATGCGCACCCGTGCGGTCGATGGCGTGCCTCAAGGCCGGCCCGTCCACCGAGCTCGAGCCGCCGATCCCCACCGCGGCCAGCGGCGGAACGTGCACCGTCGCGCCGAGCAGCAGCGCGGTGTACACGCCCGCCACGTTCTCCAGCAGCGTCGCGAGCGGCAGCACGCACAGATGCTGGCGGATCCCGAGATCCCGCAGCATCTGCGCGAGCCCGATCGCGGTCCGTTCGATGCCTTCGCGCCCCAGGCACACGCCCTTCGGCTCGCCGGTGCTGCCCGACGTGAAGGTCACCTTCGCGATCCCCTCACCGGCGCTCGCGAGCGTGCGCTCACGCCGGTACCACGCGAGCGATCCGGACGCTTCGCCCGTCGCAACGAACCCGCTGCCTTGCGGCAGGCCCGCGCGGTCGGCCAGCAGCGTGTCGAGCGGGGCCGCGCGCAGGAGGTGCGACACCTGCGCGGGGCTGAAGAACGGCGGGACGGGGACCACCGTCGCGCCGCTGGCGAGACCCGCGAGATCGGCGATGATCCAGTCGATGCCGTTCTCCGCAAGCAGCGCAATTGCGCGTGCGTTCGCGCTCCGCAGCCGCCCCGCGAGCGCGTGGACCTGCTCGGCCAGCTCGCCGTAGGACAGGGCGCCATCGGCGCCGACCAATGCCGCCGTCCCGCGCGTGCCACGCCGCGCACGCCACAGCGCATCGATGATTGCGGACACGGAGCTCAGTCGACTGCGACGAGAACCCGCCCGCAGTTCCGGCGGGCGGCGCACCATGCCCCGCCCGGGTCATTGAGCTTGCCGACCACCACCTGCGGCTGCCGCGCGTAATAGCTCCCCCATGCATCGGGCGCGCGACGGACGCAGTCCTCGCTTGCGGTGGCGATGACCAGGCCGCGGAGTCCGGCGCCTTCGAGCAGCCGGCGTATGCTCCGCGTCGCCGTAAACGCGATCCACGCATGGCCACGATCGCGAAGCAAAGGCACCAGTCGATTGAACATCGCGGCGGCGCCGGCCGGATCGTCGATGACGAACTGCCCGACTTCGACGATGTCGGCGCGGGACACCGGCGAGCGCACGAGATTGCCGATGAGCTGCTCGACGGGCCGCTCGAGATAGGCTTCGAGGTAGAGCGGCTCCTCGGCCGCGGGGCGGAAGCCGAGCACGCCGGTCACCATTGCGTCCTCGTAGTTCAGCAGGTAAGGCATGAATGCCGAGATGCGAGCCCCGAAATGTCTGGCGAAACCCCGCCGGATCCTTTCCTCCACGGCGGGCCGCGACGGGGAGTCCCGGTCGACGAGCTCGAACCGAGCCTGGGGCGCTGGCCCCTGCGCGTAGTACGCGCGGGCCGACATTTCCTTGCTCAAGACGGCTCCATCCGTTGGCGGGTCGAGCCCGGACATCCGGGCATACCGTCAGACGGAGCGCGATCGGAAATCCTTCGGGCGTACGTGTCGCGTTTCGGAGACGCGCCGGCGGCCGCGCGCTACGGTTGCACAACCGTTGCGCCTCGCTGATACTCGCGCGCCTCGAAGCCTGTCAGGGGGGCACATGCGCATGCAACAGCGGCCGCGGGGGTGCACGCGCGGCACCGGGTGCGACACGGCGTGATTCACCTCTTGCTCGCCGCCGTCGTCGCGGCCGATCCCGCGGCAGCGGAGATCGTCGTCAGCGCGAGCCCGGTTGCCAACGTGCAGCCGGCCGGCAGCTTTCCGGTGATCGCGACCGCCTTGCGTTATGACCCGCGCACCGAGCTCCAGTCACGCGGCATTCCCGAAGGCCAGGCGGACATCGCGGTGCGCGGCGGCGTGTTCGACAACACCGGCATTGCCGTCGGCGCCGTCACCCTCATGGATCCGCAGACGGGCCACTACACCGCCGAATTGCCGATCGATCCGGCCTCACTCTCGCCACCAAGGGTCCTGACCGGCATCGACAACGCGCTCGGCGGCTTCAACTCGAACGTCGCCACGATCGCGTACCGCCTTGCACCTGTCGATGCCAGCGGCGCGCTCGCGCTCGGCACGGGCAGCGATGCGCTGCGCTACCAGGCCCTGCGCATCGCCGGCACGCACGCGAGCGCTTCCGGCGCCGGGCTCGGCGCCGCCGCGTCGGTCGCCTTCTCGAGCGGCGACGGCAGCCGGGCCTTCGGCGATCACGACTTCGCGCGTTACAACCTGCATGTGCAGCGCTCGACGGAGGCAACGCAGAGCGACGTCGTCGTCGCCTGGCAGGACAAGTTCTACGGCTGGCCCGGCGCATACACGGGCTTTGCGAACCTGCCGGAAACGGATCGCACGCGAACGTCTCTCATGCTCGCGAACCATCGCGTCGAGCTCGATCGCGGCTGGCTGGAGATAGGAGCCTATCGGCGGCGCCTCGAGGACGACTACGACTTCGACCGCACGACGCAGGAGTCCGGCGTCCCCGGTGCGTTCGAGCACGAGACGCTCGTCTCTGCGCTGGGCTTCCAGGGACTGCTGCGGGCCGGTCGCATCGACTGGCGCTTCGGCGGCCAGCTCACCGCCGACGAGCTGGTGCGCTCGACGGATCTCACGAACGGGGATTTCGACAGCCGTCGCTATGTGAAGCTCGCCGTCGTGCCGTCGTTTGCGCTGTACGAGTCCGATGACCGCCGCGTGACGTTGCGCACCGGTGCGACGCTCGATCGCTCCAGTCGCGACGGCGGTGCCGTATCGCCGCTCGCCGGCATCGCGCTCGAGCGCGGTGCTTTCATCGTCGGTCTCGATTACGCGGTGACGACACAGGTGCCCGGTTACACCGCGTTGAAGTCCGGCCCTTCCGGGCTGTTCGGCGGCAATCCCGGGCTGGGGCGCGAAACGGCGCGCCAGCTCGCCTTGTCTCTCCAGTACCACGCTGGCGAGAGCCGCGCCATACTGACGCTGTTCCGGCGCGAGGACGCCGATCTCGTCGACTGGACCTACAGCCGGACGTCGCCCTTCGCGCGCCAGGCGAACCCGGTCGACGACGAGGTGCTGGGCATCGAGGCGCTGCTCGCGCGGCGCTGGGAGCGCGTCGAGCTCGCCGGCGGCTACACGTGGCTCGACAAGGACGCGGACTTCGGTTCCGCGGCGCTGGACGCGAGCTTCTATGCACTCAATTACGCGCGGCACCGGGCGACGCTAGCGGCGACCTGGCGCTGGACCGAGCGCGTGATCTTGCGCCTCGATTCCGAGTACCGCGTGCAGCGCGACAACCCGCTGCGCACGAACGGCGACGAGGCGTTGCTCGCGTCCGCGAGCATCGCCTGGGAGCCGCCGGACGGCGACGGCTTCGCAATCGCGCTCATCGCCGACAACCTCACGGACGACGATTACCAGCAATTCCCCGGCACCCCCGCCGTCGGCCGCCAGCTCGCCCTGAACCTCGGCTACACCTGGTAACCGGCCCGCGTGCCGGCCATCCCGCTGTAGGAGCGCGCATTGCGCGCGATGAAACGCCGGCCTGCCGCGACCGTTGCAGCGTTGGACCGTCCGCGATGCACCACGTCCTTCAGGTTGACGTTGGGTTGCGGTTGCGTTAGGGTTGCGGCATGAGCCGTCCCGCCCTCAAGCTGCACCTGACGGATCTCGATCCGCGCGAAGCCGCCGCCACGCTCGCGGCCGAGCAGCGCGACGACCGCGGCTGGCTGGACGAGTTCGCCGAATCCCTGGACCGCCATCGCGCCGCCCAGTCCTTCGCGCGCGTGCTCTCCGTCTGGGACCTGAGCCGCTCGGAGGCGGCACGCTGCTTCGGCGTGTCGCGGCAGGCGCTCAGCAAATGGCTGCGGCAGGGCGTGCCCGCCGAGCGCGCCGAAGCCATCGCCGATCTCGCCGCGGCCACCGACCTGCTCGTGCATTACCTGAAGCGCGAGCGCATTCCGGCCGTGGTGCGGCGTCCGGTGCCCGAGCTCGGCAGCCGCTCGCTTCTCGATCTGCTCGCCGCCGGGGACACACGCGCCCTGCTCCGCGCCACCCGCGACATGTTCCGCTTCGCGGAGGCGCACGGCTAGGTGATCCGCGGGTGAGCACTCACATGCCGCTGACGGAAGCGGCTGGCGGGGCGTGTCCGTGCGGGCGGCGCCGGGCGGCGGAAGTCCCTTCCCCGGTGCGCGGAGCGTCGGCATGCCGCTGAAGCGTGAGCGACTTCCTGATGGCTGGACGTGGTGGCGCATCGCCGATCCCACGTGGGAGAACCCGCTCGACCCGGATTTCGCCGCGGAGTGCGGCGGCCGCTGGAACCCGCCGGACAGCTTTCCGACTTTGTATCTGAACGAGGACCACCTGACCGCGCGCCTGAACCTGCGCGCGTTCATCGCGCGCTGGCCGTACGAGCCCGAGGACCTGCGGCCCGAACATGCGCCGGTGCTGGTTGGCGCCCGCCTGCCGCGCGCGCAGGACGTGTGCGACGTGCACACACCGGCCGGCGTGCGCGGTGCAGGATTGCCGGCAACCTACCCGCGGGACCGCGAGGGCCGCATCGTGCCGCGCACGAAATGCCAGCCGATCGGTATGCGCGTGAAGAAGCTCGGCCTGCGCGGCGTGCGCGCCCGCTGCGCGCAGACTCCCGACGGGGAAGGACGTGACCTCGGGTGGTTTCCCGCGACCGCCAGAAGCACGGCCACACGCACCGACACGTTGCCGTTCGACCGCTGGTACTGGTCGTAACCGAAGTGCCTTCGTTCGTTCGCGCGCGAGAGGGCTCAGAAAGCTCACAGTCGGGTGAGGCGGCATCGCCGGTCGCGCGCGACGCGCGCTCCTGCACGGGGGCAGGTGCGGTTCTCTGGCATAACGTAATCGAATAAGCCAGCCGGCGACTCGCGGGTGAGCTAGGCTTGAAGCATTCCCGCACCGCGGGCGCTTCAGTACTCGGCAGCGCCCGCGGTGCGGGTTTCGTTTGGGCGCCCAGCCGACCGGCCGCTGCGAGAACAGCGGCAGGAGGCAAGCGCATGAGATCGCTGGCCGGCCTCAAGGCCATTTCCACCGCACTTCCGCTCTCCCTCGTCGGCGTGTTCGGCTTCGCGTATGCGGATGACGACGAGGACTTCGAGGCCACGCTGTCGGGCGACCAGGAAGTCGTGGTCGACGACCAGGATGTCTTCGTACCTGGCGGCACGGGCAGCGGCGCCCGCGGCCGGATCGACGCGGACTTCAACGCCCCGTACACGGTGCTCGACGTGCATCTCGTGATCGAAGGGCTGACCAACACCTTTGCCGCGGCACACTTTCACTGCGGACCGCCAGGCGCGAACGGCCCGATCGTGTTCGGGCTGGTCAATCCCGGCCGGCTCACGTTCGACGGGGTCGCGGTTGTCGGCAGGCTGACCAACGCCGACTACACCGGAGAGGATTGCACCGAAATCATCGGCAGGCCGGTGAACAACCTGGTCTCACTCGCATTCGCGATGCGCGATGGCCTGGTCTACGCGAACGTGCACACCGACACGTTTCCGAACGGCGAGATCCGCGGGCAAATGCTGGACGACGCCGACGATGACGACGATGACGATCCCACGACGCCCGACGAAGACGGCGACGATGACGACGATGACGACGGCCTGGATGACAACGGCGGCGACGACTGAGGGAGCCTGAGCGTCACGGCCAGCCTCTCGGCTGGCGGTGCATCGCGCCGCGACCCGCGGCAAGCGCGCATCCCGCTGTTGACGTTTGTCACCCGGCGCGCCCGGCCGGGCCTACACTTATTGTACCCGGCGCCAAAAGCCGGAAATCCGACTCCCAGGCCGGCCGGGTTGCTCGGCGTTTTCACCGGAAAACGCTCCATTCAGCGGGGGTACGGAGATGAAAGTTCAGGCCGCCGCCGTCCCTGATGTGCACACACCGTCGGCGATCGCTGCTCCCGGCAGGCTTGCCCGGTACGCCGATCTGCACAAGTGGATGATCATTCCGATGATCGTCATGCAGGTCGGGATCTTCACCGATTACTGGGGCGACTTCGCGGAGAACGCATGGGCGGTGCACGTGCATTACGTGATCGCCACGCTCTGGTACCTGTTCCTGATCATCCAGCCGTACTACGCGACCCACGGAGCGTTGCCGAGGCACCGCACCAACGGGATCATCGGCATGTTCCTGGCCGGCGGTGTGGGGCTCACCGCGCTCAGCATGCTGCACAGGGACATGGTGACCGCCGAGCGGACGCTGCAATTCCCCGAACGGTTCGGCCCGATCGGGCCGTGGTTCTTCTACGGTGTCGCGGTCACCGAAATCGTCCTGATAACGGCCTTCATCTATGCCGTGCTGCAAGGCATCCTGCACCGAAAGGAAACCGAGCATCATGCATGGTGGCTCGTCTCCACGGTCTTCATCATCATGATGCCTGCTCTCGGCAGGGGGCTGCAGCTGGCGTGGTTCAGGATCGTTGGGTTTGACTCGGTGACCGACGTGATGGCGCCGATCTACGTTTCGGTGTTGATCATCATTGCGCTCACCTTCTGGGCCGCACACCGGTACGGGCGGATCCGCCACCCCGCAACGTTTGTCGCGGTCGGCGCCAACCTGTTCACGTTCTTCATGGCGCCCGTCGGCAGGTCGCAAGCCGTGCAGACGATCCTGCCCATGATCATCAAGGGATAGCGCCTCGGCCCTGCGAAAGGCGCGCGGTTGCGGTTCCCGGATCCCCGAACGGGCCCATCAGGCGCCGGCGGATCGTCCATTCTTCCGCGGCGGGGACTGCCTTCAGGAATTCGACCTGCTTGCCGCTCTGCACCGCCACCGGCACGCCGTTCTCGATCAGCAGGCGGTTGCCGGGGAGTGCCGGCAGGCGCTGGCCCGGCGTGACGATGCCGACGAGATTCAGGGGGTCGGCGGCGGAGAGCATGACGGCTTCACTGCTCTCGTGCTTGCGCGCCTCGCGCAGCGCGCCGACGGCTTCCGGCAGCGCGAACTGCTCGCCGCTCATGCCCTGCACGAAGCGCCCGCCGCGCGCCTCGCCGCGCGCTTCCATGCGGCGGAACACGTACAAGAGCTCGCGCCACGCCGGCAGGAGCGGCTCGCGTTCCAGCACGCGCCGGCAGATGACGCCGTAGCGCCGGAGCAGCACGCAGGCGATGTGCGCGACGTGATCGTCGCTTTCCGGCTTCGCGGCGCCGGTGAACACGCGCGCCCAGCGCCCGGCATCCTCCACGCTCGCCGCCCGCGCGCGGCGCCGCTGCCGGCGCGTGTCGGCGCGCCGCAGGTCGGGCGTGATGAGCGCGCGCAGACCGGCGAACGTATCCGCAGTGACCAGGCCGCGCGCGACGAGCTCCGCGAGCGCCGTCTCCACCTGCGCGTGCAGCAGCCCGCTCGCTTCCTCGAGATCCGCGAAGAACAGCGCGCCGTGCTCGCGCAACGCGTCCAGCACCCGCTCGGCCGCGCTGCCGAGCGGCTCGCCGCCGCTCTCCGGCACCAGCGCCCGCCAGTGCTTCATGTGCGGCCGCGGCACGAAAGCGATCGGCGTGTTGCGCACCGGCGTCGGGTTGCGCGCACTGCCTTCACCACCGGCCGCAACCGCGCGCGGCGAGAGGCGCGTCCACACGAAGCGCCCGGCGTTGCACAGCCGGTCCAGCAACTCCTTGTTGTAATGCGCGACGCGCAGCGGCAGCAGGCTCGTTTCCCACGCCGCCGCGGCGGCGGGAAAGCCCTCGAGCTGCTCGAGCACGGCGGCGAGCGCCTCCGGCCCCTCGATCGCCTCGCCGGTGACGTGCTGCCAGGCGAGCAGGAAGCGGTAGTACGCCGCGGGCGGCACCGGCTCGATCTCGGCACGCAGGCGCTTCAGCGTGTAGCGATGGATGCGTGCGAGCAGCCCGCGCTCGCACCACTCGACGTCGGCGCCGCCTGTATAACGGCCCTGCATGACGAATCCTTCGGTCTGCAGCGCGAGCAGCGGAGCCCCCAGCGCTTCGGGGGGGAGGCCGAGCGGGGCGGCAATGGCCGCTGCCGTTACCGGCCCCGAGATTTCCAGCCGGCCGCGCACGATCTCGCGCAGCACGACGTCCGCATCGGTCAGCGCGGGATCGGGGATGGCGTCGATCGCCGGCTCGCCCGCGATGCCGGGCCACAGGTGCCGGAACCCGTCGAGCCGCTCCGCGGCCACCCACAGCACCTCGCCGTCCGGCGGCCGCAGCGTGGTCGCGCGACGCGCGTCGACCAGCTCCGCGAACAGGTGCCTCCAGCCGAACTCGAGCCCGGCCGTGCGCCCTTCCTCGCCCTCGCGCGCGGTCAGGAAACCCGCCACCAGCAGTGCATCGTGCAACTCGTCCGCGGTGCGCGGCTCGGGCCACGCCTCCGCGCGCACCTTGTCTATGGCCTCGGCGTCCAGCCGCCCGAGCGCCGCCGCTTCCTCCACCGAGAGCACGCTGCGCTGGCGCACCGCCATCGTGCGCCGCTCCTCCGCCGGCGCGTCGTCGAGGAACGCGTACGGCCGCGCGCCGAGGATTTCGAACGCGAGCGGAGAGGGCGCAGCGAGGTCGCGGCAGACGATCCGGATCTCTTTCTGCTCCAGGCGGCGCAGCAACGCCACCAGCCCGTCGACGTCCATCGTTTCCTCGAGGCAGTCCTTGACGGTCTGCCTGACGAGCGGATGCTCCGGGATCTCGCGATAGCCGGCGCTCAGGTTCTCGGCGCAGGCGAGCTGGTCCGGGAACACCACGGCCAGCAGGTCCTCGGCGTCGGTGCGCTGGAACTGCGGCGGCGCGCGCCGGCCGTTCCAGGTGCGCTTCACCGCGAGCGCGATGCTCGCGTTCCAGCGCCAGCGCGTGCCGAACATCGGCGCGTCGAGCAGCGCCTGTGTCAGCACCTCGCGCACACTCGCCGAGTGCAGGTAGCGCGTGACCTCCTCGAGGTCGAAGCTGTGGGTTGCGCCGAGCGAGAGCACGATCGTGTTCTCGTCCGCCGCGGCCTGCAGCTCGAAGTTGAAGGCGCGGCAAAAGCGTTTGCGCAGCGCGAGCCCCCACGCACGATTGATGCGCGAGCCGTAGGGCGAATGGATCACGAAGTGCTGGTCGCCTGCCTCGTCGAAGAAACGCTCGAAGACGATCGTCTCGTGCGTGGGCAGCACGGTGAGCGCCGCGCGCGCCGCCGCCGCGTACTCGACGAGCTGGCGCGCGGCCGGCTCGGGCAGCGCGAGCTCGCCCTCCGCCCATGCGAGCGCGGCGCCTTCGCCGTCGATGAGCAGGTCGTCGAGCGTGCGGCACAGCCGGCTCACGGACTGCGAGAGCTCGGCGCTGCGACCCGGCGCCTCGCCGAACCAGAACGGGATGTTGGGCGGCTGCCCCTTCGCGTCCTCCGCGAACACCTTGCCCTGCGCGACCTTCGCGATGCGGTACGACGTGTTGCCGAGCTGGAAGATGTCGCCCGGGATGCTCTCGAACGCGAAATCCTCGTTCAGCGTGCCGATCTTGTAGCCTTCGGGCAGCAGCACGACGTCGTAGTCGAACTGGTCCGGGATCACGCCGCCGTTGGTCAGCGCGGTGATGCGCGCCGCGCGGCGCGCGCGCAGCATGCCGTGGACCGCGTCGCGGTGCAGGTACGCGCCGCGGCGGCCGCGGCGCGTCGTGTAGCCCTCGGCGAGCATGCGCACCACGTCGCCGTACTCTTCCCGGGTGAGATCGCGATAAGGCCAGGCCCGGCGGAACTGCGCGTAGAGCTCGTCTTCCTTCCATTCGCGGCCGGCGACTTCCGCCACGATCTGCTGCGCCAGCACGTCGAGCGGCTTGTCCGGCAGGGACAGCCGGTCGAGCTCGCCGCGGCGCACGGCATCGAGCAACGCGGTGCATTCGACGAGATCGTCGCGGGTCAGGGGAAACAGCCGGCCTTTCGGCGTCGCGTGCACCGCGTGGCCGGCGCGGCCGACGCGCTGGAGGAAGGCGCCGATCGCGCGCGGCGAGCCGAGCTGGCAGACGAGATCGACGTCGCCGACGTCGATTCCGAGCTCGAGCGACGAGGTGGCGACCAGCGCGCGCAGCTTGCCGGCCTTGAGCCGCTGCTCCGCATCCAGCCGGTGCTCGCGCGACAGGCTGCCGTGGTGCGAGGTCACCGCATCCTCGCCGATGCGCTCGGCCAAGTGCCGCGCCACGCGCTCGCACTGGCGGCGGTTGTTGGCGAAGATCAGGGTCGTGCGGTGCGCGGACACGAGCTCCGCGAGCTGGTCGTACAGCTCGGTCCACACTTCCGTCGCCATCACCGCCTCGAGCGGCGAGCGCGGCAGCGCGAGAGCGAGGTCGCGCTCGCGCTGGTGGCCGGTATCGATGATCGTGCAGTCCTCGGCGCCGGTGAGGAAGCGAGCGACGGCCTCCATCGGCTTCTGCGTCGCGGACAGGCCGACGCGCACCGGCCGCTCCGCACACAGCGCGTCCAGGCGGGCGAGCGAAAGGGCAAGGTGCGCGCCGCGCTTGGTGCCGGCGACGGCGTGGATCTCGTCGACGATCACGGTGCGCACGGACGACAGCATGTTGCGGCCCGATTCCGACGTGAGCAGAATGAACAGCGATTCCGGCGTCGTCACAACGATGTGCGGCGGCGTGCGGCGCATCTTCGCGCGCTCGTGCTGCGGCGTGTCGCCGGTGCGCACCAGCGCGCGAATCTCGACGTCCGGCTTGCCGCTTTCGAGCAGCCCATCGCGAATGCCGGCGAGCGGCTCGTCCAGGTTCTTGTGGATGTCGTTCGAGAGCGCTTTCAGCGGCGAGACGTACAGCACCCGCGTCTCGTCCGGCAGCCCGCGGGCCTCGCCTTCTCGCACGAGATCGTCGATTGCCGAGAGGAACGCGGCGAGCGTCTTGCCGGAGCCGGTCGGCGCGGCGAGCAGCGTGTGCCCGCCCGCGCGGATCGCCGGCCAGGCGGCGGCCTGCGCCGCGGTCGGCGCGCCGAA